>CAYTBT010000011.1:0-86951 GCA_964436125.1 uncultured Saprospiraceae bacterium
GAGTGAAGTACTACACATTGAAGAGTGGTGAGTACACTGCTACCAAGAAGATGATTGTTATCCGCTAAGGATTAACTGAAAAATGAGGACATAAAAGTATTGGTGCTTGAAGAAAGCCCCGGAAAGCCGTTGCAAGTCAGAATTTCCTGATTATCCAGCGGCTTTCTTTTATTTTCCACGTATTTTTGTGGTCAAAATTGAGTAAAAACAAGAAAAATTGGTTTATAAAAGAAAAATTATATACCTTTGTCCCTAAGTAAGGAAAACCTCTGCAATTGCAGAACTACGATTAATGCTCTTTCCGACAGTGATTCTATCCTCCGTTAAGCCAGCCAGTGATTGTACTATTTCGACATTCTCAGAGGCGTTTACTTATATTTTTTCACGTTTTAATTTAATTTATGAATATTTTTGTTGCTAAGCTCGATTACTCTACAGTAGAAAGTACATTGAGAGACGCATTTGAGGAATTTGGAGATGTAGATTCAGCTAAGATAATAATGGATCGCGAGTCTGGACGTTCAAAAGGATTTGGTTTCGTTGAAATGCCCAATGACTCTGAAGCACTTGAGGCTATTGAAAACTTGAATGATACTTCACTTGATGGAAGAAACATTGTAGTTAAAAAGGCTCGACCTAGAACTAGGTAAGAAATAGGATTCGGATTTAAGAATCCAGCGAATACATAGAATTAATAGCCTGGTATATTGCATACCGGGCTATTTTGTTAAATCCTCATGGGTAAATGATAAAGGCATAAGATATTCCGCCTTTGGGATGAAAATTGTCCCCTTGTTTTTGGATGCCAGGTAAATCGGGAAGCTCTGCTTCTGCCGTCGGACTATCTCCAGCATTGTCTGCCGGCATATTCCACATGGTGTAATCGGTTCTTCAACCCATTTCCCTTGTGAACGTGCTATGATGCCTAGTGCTTCTATCTTTCCATGCGGAAATTGCTGTAGTGCAGCATGTAGAGTAACGCGTTCAGCGCAGATTCCTGCAGGAAAGGAGATATTCTCTTGATTGCTGCCGGAAATAATTTCTCCATTGTCAAGTTTTACGGCACAACCTATGGCAAATTGTGAGTAAGGTGAATATGAGTCCTTGACTGCTTCAATTGCCTTGTTGACAAGTACTTGCAGATTTTCGTCTAGAGCTGTATAATTTGGGAGAATTTCATAGTTCCCTTCCATATTTATTTGCATAAGCTAGTATTTTATGGCGATTGAGATGAAGGAATTCCTCATATTTAAGCTATTTACCTTCATCCAAAGATTGTAAATATACATGATATGAAGGGATTTTCCTAAAAAGAACCATTCAGGACATAGCCGGGGCCTAGGCAGGGAATAGACCTTATTCCCGAGAGGATCCGGAGCTATTTAAGCATCCGGATTGACAAATTTATATCCCACACCGCGTATTGATTTAAAATACTTTGGATTTCTTGAATCCTCTTCAAAGTATTTTCGGAAAGACAAGATGAAGTTGTCGATTGTCCTCGTCGAAGGGTAAATGTCATATCCCCAGACGGATTGGAGGATCTCGTTCCGCGATACTACGTCTCCTTCTCTGTCGATTAAGAGCTTGAGAAGCATGACTTCTTTCTTGGTCAATGAGAAGGAATCCTCTTTATTGGAAGCTTCGTAGGTATTAAAGTTGACGTGATTGTCTCCAAATTGATATTTGTCCATTGAATTCCCATTTTCAGGGGCAGAACGTTTCAATAGATTCTTTATACGTAGTAAAAGCTCTTCGAGATTGAAGGGCTTTGTCAGATAATCATCACCACCGCGTTTTAAACCTTCGACGCGATCTTGTGGACTATCCTTGGCAGTGAGGAAGAGAACCGGGACCTCGGTATTCGTCAAGCGGACATGTTGACAGATCTGTAATCCATCCATATCCGGGAGCATAATGTCGAGGAGCAATAAATCGAAGTATTGCTCATTGAATTTTTTTATTGCATCCTTGCCATTGTCAACGGCAATAACCTCGTACCCTTCGAGTTCGAGATTCATTTTAATCATCTTTAATAAACTTGTTTCATCCTCTACGAGTAGAATACGCATGCGCTTGGATTTTTGGTAATGTAATAATAAACTTGGTGCCTTGCGGCTCGTTATTGACGATTTCTATAAGGCCGTGATGTTCTTTTACCACGGTATCGACAATGTACAAACCCAGACCCGTGCCTTTTGTTCGACGGGTATCCTCTGAACCTATACGATAAAATTTCTGTGTGATCTTCAATTTTTCCTTCTTATCTACACCGAGCCCTTGATCGGCAACAATCAATTGCCAGTTTTCATCGAGATCTTTGATGCTGATGTCAATTATTTTTTCTTCTCCGGAGTATTTATAGGCATTTTCTACCAGATTATTGAACAATGAAGTCATTCCTGAAGGATCAATGTCAGCTTTTATTTTGCCTTCCGGCAAATGAAAATGAACGACTGCATCAGGCAATCGATTTTCAATATCCTGATACTTCTCCCTGACAAATGTCTTGATGTCCAGGGATTCGAATGCGGGCTTATAATTACTTTCAAGCTTGGCCGCCATGAGGAGATTTTTTACAAGATTGTGTAGCCTGTCCGTTTCCCTTATAGCATCTTCCGAGATGTCTTGGATATTTTCAGGACTTAACTTGCGCCGCGCAATTGTCTCCAGACTTAATCGGATAGACGCAATCGGACTCTTGAGCTCATGGGTGATAGATAAAAGAAAATTCCGTTGTTGCTGGGATGATTCCACGAGTTGATTATAGCCATTATTGATGAAATAAATGGCAATGATCAATGAAATAACAAAGAAAGTCCCTTCACCGAATATCATCCATTGCTGATCCATATATTCATCGTGGAGCTTGATGTATGCCGTACTCTTCTGAAAACTTGCCTCGTCGCTATACATCCCTTGAGCAGCCATGACAATGCGCAACTGTTCGACATTGGCTTCAAATGCGTCGGAGTTCTTGGTAAAAAGCAATATCGACCACCATCCAAATATCAAGAGCATATAACCGATGACTAGCCATGTTAATAGCCTTAACATCAAGTTGCTCTTCAATGAATAATGTCTGAATATCTGTTTAAAATTCATGGTTCCCTTTATAATTCCCTGTCTGGCTTTCAGGAGTGATCATAGAATTACCTGCAACAATGCCTGAAGCCTACCTCTTCTGCTTGAAGTCTTTTTATCGCTTGCAATGGAGCTCGTTTTATAGCCTTTTACCGATGATACTTCATCTCGGATAAGACAAGCTATATAGTTTACTGTTTCCTCGACTATATTCAACTATGCACTACGACTTTTTAAACAGGTGACATATCGGTCAATACAGCTGCTAATATGAGGTTTTTTTGGCTCTTTTATGGCTTTTTCATGCTTTTGCTTTGTCATATTAGTTCAAAAAATACTTTAGGTGCACTATTCATGTCGGTATCTCCGCACGATTTTGTACTTTTGTCCCTTGAAACTTATTTATGGCAAAGGAGACGATATCATTTTACACGAGACAACTTTTGCTTACGCAAAAGCGCGCTTATCTGCCCGGTATAGGATTACTGCATCTTGTACCTGTTGCTGCAGATATACATAGGGGAGATCACACAATTTCTCCTCCATCTTATGATGTGCATTTTATCCATTCCGATAGAATCAGCAAGGCCAATCTCAAGGAGCAACTCCTTCTATGGGCTCAGATGACGGAAGTTAATGCTGAACGGATTTCACAACGTTTTACCGATGAATTGAAAACCGCTCTCCTGAATGATGTCGTCGTGCTCGATGAAATAGGCGCACTAGAGAATACAGAGAACGGGATTGTCTTTAAAGAAGCCCCGACATTAAAGAACCAGTTGTCTCCACTTCCTACATTGCATATTGAACCGATTGAGGTTCCTGAGAATGAAAAGAAATCTGCTGCAGCTGCTGCTCAAGGCGTTACCGCAGGCGCAACCGCTGTGACAGCTAAGCAGCTTGCTGATGATGTAAGTGATGCGCGTGAAGATGATGCCGGGGAAATGGACATAGAGGATAAAGACGAAAATTCTCAGTGGAGAAGAATCGTATTGATTTTATTTATACTTGCGGCTATCATAGGTCTAATCACATATTTTATCTCTCGAGATAACGGAACGGATAAAGGCAGCGAGAATGTTGCAACCGCCCTTGAAGAATCCAATTCTACAGCCAAATATGAAGAAAATGCTACTGTTCCCACTGATGGAAATTCTGCTGATGGGGAAATTTCCGACTCTGCTACGGAAGATGGAACGGCGCATGAGGGAGATGAAAGCAATACGATGGGTGATGAACAAGCAGGAACTACTGCCGATGCGCTTCCGACTCAAGGGGAAGAGAGTTCTACGACCGGTAAAAAATCCGATAATGAGACAGGTTCTTCTGCAACTATTACCCAAGATGATTATCCGGACAGTAATGATGAGCAGGGAACGACATTTGACGAAAGTCAGGACAAACAGGAGGTAAAAAAGAATCTTAAACAATCCGATAATCAAGCCTCGATAGGAAATGAGACAAGGAATTCCACCGCGACTTCTTCCATGCAGAAACCTAGTGGTGATTGTGTTATTATTGTCGGTGCATTCGGTGATCAAAGGAACGTGAAGCGGATGATAAAACGGCTAGAAGGACTTGGCTGGAAAGTCTATAGCAAGCAACCGTACAAACTGACAAAAATCGGTGCCTATGTGCCTTGTGATAATGCAGGATTGCACAATGCGCTGGATAAATTGCAGCACACGATTGAACCCAATGCCTGGATTTTAAAAGGAAATTAAGATGAGCCAACTGAATAAATCGCGATTTTTTCTCATTGCCGGTCCGTGTGCAATCGAGAATGAAGAAACACCGCGCGAGGTGGCGGAACATGTTTCCAGACTCTGCGCTGAACGCAATATTCCATATATTTTTAAAAGTTCCTACCGTAAAGCCAATCGCACACGTGAAGATTCTTTCACTGGTATAGGCGACGAAAAAGCACTCGGAATCCTCGCAAATATAAAGCGGGAATTTAATCTCCGCGTGACAACAGATATTCATCTGCCTTCCGAGGCGGAAATGGCAGCAGAATATGTGGATGTCCTACAGATTCCTGCGTTTCTCTGCCGGCAGACAGCACTGTTGCAAGCAGCGGGAAAAACAGGAAAGGTAGTGAGTGTGAAGAAAGGACAATTTGCAGCACCTTCCGTCATGAAGTACGCTGCAGAAAAAATTGAAGCGGTGGGAAATAAGCAGATTATGTTTATTGAGCGCGGGACATCATTTGGATATGGGGATCTTGTCGTTGACTATAGGTCGATTCCTACAATGCAAGCCTATGGTTATCCGGTTGTCCTAGACTGTACACACAGCCTACAACAGCCCAATCAATCCGGAGGTGTAACCGGTGGGCAACCTGAGCTTATAAACACGATTGCAAGTGCCGGCATAGCTGCCGGTGTCAATGGTTTATTTATTGAAACCCATCCGCGTCCTGAAGAGGCGCTCTCCGATGGGAAGAATATGCTGGCTCTGGACCGTATGGAAGAACTTCTTGATAAATTGTGCAAGATTTATGATGCGATAAATCGAGATTGATATGAAGGAAGTTCACCTCTCGGTAAAGCCGCTGCATGTCGATGATTGGGAATATTTAAGAAGTCAGGTTAAACAAAAACTGAACCTGAGAAAAGATGAAGACTGTGCTATTGTCCTCGACCGCAAATCCCTGGATGCACGACCTAGAAAACCTGTTTATCGCCTTAAAATACTTGCTTACCCACATCTGAAAGAAGTCCGGAAGAAAGAAATTATTAAAGATTGGCCTGATGTGAGCAAGAGGAGGGAAGTTCATATTATCGGCGCTGGCCCGGCAGGATATTTTGCAGCTCTGCAATGCATAATGGAAGGCTTGAAACCTGTAATTTATGACCGCGGAAAAACCGTCAGGAACAGGAGACGCGACTTGCGCGCTATTCAACAGGAAGGTGTCGTAAATCCCGATTCCAATTATTGCTTCGGCGAAGGTGGTGCGGGAACCTATTCCGATGGGAAGTTATATACTCGGTCTTATAAACGCAAGGAGATTAAGCCACTCCTCGAGCTGCTTATTGCGCATGGCGCACCGGAGGAAATCGGCTGGGATGCGCATCCCCATATTGGTTCAAATAAGCTGCCCAAGATTATTCAGGCGATACGGGAAAGAATTATCGAATATGGCGGGGAGATTCATTTTAAGCATAAATTGACGGATATCACCTTGCAAGGCCGGAGGATTACAGCGATTACCTTGAATGACAATATGCTCGTGCACGTGGATAAACTCATACTTGCTACGGGGCACTCTGCACGGGATATTTTCCGATTGCTTCACGAGAAGAATATACATATTGAAGCCAAACCATTTGCCCTCGGAGTGCGTATTGAACATCCACAGGCTCTGATCGACGAGATGCAATATGGAGGGAATAGACATGACTTGCACTTGCCGGCTGCTCCGTATCAACTTGCTGTGCAGGTGCATAAGAAAGGTGTTTTTTCCTTCTGTATGTGCCCGGGAGGATTAATTGTGCCGGCAGCAACCGCTCCGGGGGAGATTGTCGTAAATGGAATGTCCCTGTCTCGACGTAATTCCGCTTACGCAAATAGTGGGATAGTCACGGAAATAGCACTGGAAGATCTCGGTGATTATGCCGATTTATCTCCATTTCAAGGACTTGCTTTTCAACGCAGTATTGAACAGAAAATGTACGCATCCAGTGATGGTAGCCAGAAGGCTCCAGCTACGCGACTACCTGACTTCCTGGCGGGAAAACTTTCTGCAAGCCTCCCTGATTCTTCCTATATTCCCGGCTTAATTTCTGCTGAATTCAGCCAATTATTACCTACATTTGTCTATGATAGATTGCGGTCAGGAATACGAGAATTTACCCGATATCTACCTCAATATATTACCGAGGAGGCTATTGCCGTCGGTACAGAAAGTAGAACGAGCTCTCCGATTAGGATACCGCGAGATAGAAAGAAATTCACCCATCTGGAGATAGAGAATCTTTATCCTTGTGGTGAAGGTGCAGGTTATGCAGGTGGTATTATCTCTGCAGCAATGGACGGGAGTCGCGTTGTTAAAGCATTAAAGAAGGTTTCGGAATGAAAAATATGAATGACATACTAGATCTCCTAGGACGATTATTGATATCCGTTATATTTGTCTTTGAAGCTTATGATTCATTTGCCTTTTATAAAGCAACGAAGGCCAAGATGATATCCTATGGCATTACTTGGTATCCCGAATTTTGGCTCATTCTGTCGCTTTTTTTCCTCTGCATAGGTGGTATATTTCTCCTTATAGGCTATCGTGCCAAGATGGCGGCTTTTTTCCTCCTTTTGTATTGGGTGCCATTAACTTTTATTGTCTATAGTTTCTGGAATGATCCCGTAGAAGTGCGCCGTATGAATTCTATCATGTTTATGAAAAATCTTGGAATTTGTGGTGGACTCTTGTTCATTATAGTGAATGGAAGTGGACGGTATAGTGTGAAGAGATTACTCGATAATAGGAGAGTGAAGACACGTTTCTGATGTTTTCATTGTATATAATGGATAGTCTGGCGTGAATAGATGGAACTTAGTCTGTATAACAGGTTATTTTATGTATATCCTCACATCCTGAGCAACCTTGGAGTAATAGTTTCACTTTTCAGACGACTATTTCTATGGAAAATTCCCTGGAGTTTGCTTTTTCTGCCATCTTCAATCCAAGTTGTGCGGCTTTTTCTCGTAAACGACTTTAACTCACTATTCCTTTGCACTATATCCCGAAGCGGGGTTCCCACTTCCGGATGAACTGGATAGCCGGTATTTACAATCGTAGATCTTCGACTTTTATGCCCGGATAATCGGCCTTGTTGAAACTGAAAGTAGGAAGGAATTCAGGGAGTGAATACTTGATTGAATTGATTGTGAGAACGCGTCGCATACCATTTCTGCTTAGGAGAAAGAATTGCTTCAGATTTCCCTGTTTATCGATGAGGAAACGCACCTTGGTGTAATCGGCGTTTCTGTCTTTGGGTTTCAGGACAACGGCTTTATATGTTTTTCCTTCTGATGAATATTCCGGAACAATTGTATAAATGTATGCTGATTTGTCGTATTGTTGAATCAATTCTAGGGGAGAGACAGATGCCTTGTCTTGAGCCGATGTGATATAGGCGATATCTTGAGTCTTGTCAATGGACCATACGGTTGTACCGTCGGATATTTTGTCTATTTCCGACGAACTAAGAAAATACTTTTCACCGGACTTGTAAAAAGTTCCGTCGATAGTATGCGTGGGATTGTTAGGGATAAAAACTTCAAGACGCAGTTTAACGCTGAGTGCATCAGCATTGATAAGTTTGGACTCGATATCCTCCAATAAATTAAGCCCCGGGGACTGTGCATTGAGTACAGCTCCGACATGTATAATAAACCCCAATAAGAAATAAGATATTATCCGTTTCATGCTGGTAAAACGAGCCTCAGTCCTTCATGTTTCAAGGAGAACGTTAAAATTTCGCTAAAATATTTGCGAAAGCTAATTTTCAATGAGCCAGATCTTGAGAATAAGCAGTTGAAGTAACAATCTATGAAGCCGACTGCTGTGCGTGCAGGGAGTCGAGGAGGACGAGCAACTCATCCTCGCTATAGACGAGTACATCGCGGGCTTTATTGCCATTCTGTTCAGAGACAATGCCGAAGTGCTCCAGCTGATCCATGATACTTCCTGCGCGATTATATCCAACTCTGAATTTCCGTTGAATCATCGAGGTTGAGCCGGACTGTGAGGAGACAACCAGCTTAGCCGCATCGTCAAAGTATGCATCGAGATCGTCCACCGTAATTGCAAGCGGGCTTGAATCATCTTCGTCCGGATCCTCGTATTCCGGTAGATAGTACGGCTCACTGTATCCGGGTTGTTCATGAATATAGTCGATGACACCTTCTAGTTCCTCGGTATCGACAAATGCTCCCTGGAGACGCTTGATCTCGGATCCATCGCTGAGAAGCATGTCTCCACGTCCGATAAGCTGTTCCGCGCCACCGGTATCGAGAATGGTGCGCGAGTCCACCTTGGAGGTAACCTTGAAGGCAATACGAGCAGGGAAATTGGCTTTGATGCTACCCGTTATGATATTTACCGAAGGGCGCTGCGTTGCAATAATTAAATGTATCCCGACAGCCCGTGCAAGTTGTGCGAGTCTTGCTATCGGCGCTTCTACTTCTTTACCCGCCGTCATAATTAAATCGGCAAATTCATCTACGACTAAGACGATGTAGGGCAAAAATTTATGGCCTTTCTCCGGGTTGAGTTTCCTGGATATAAATTTCTGGTTGTATTCTTTGATATTTCTTGTCCGAGCGGTTTTCAAGAGGTCATATCGATTATCCATTTCAATACAGAGTGAATTCAAGGTATGGACAACCTTGGTCGTCTCGGTAATAATAGCCTCGTCACTATCAGGCAGACAAGCCAGGAAATGTTTCTCCAGGTGTGAATAAGGGAATAATTCCACCTTCTTGGGATCGACGAGAACGAGCTTTAATTGCGATGGATGTTTCTTATAGAGAAGGGAGGTTAAAATCGAATTAATCCCTACGGATTTACCTTGCCCCGTAGCTCCTGCAATGAGGAGGTGTGGCATCTTGGCCAGGTCGGCGACGAGAGGTTCATTGGAGATTGTTTTTCCGAGTGCAATCGGGAGTTCTTTTTTGGCATGTGTGAACTTCTTGCTTGAGATAATCTCTTTCAATGAAACCGTTTGTTCATTTTTATTCGGTACTTCAATACCTATTGTGCCGCGACCAGGTAGGGGAGCAATGATGCGTATTCCCAGGGCGGCTAAACTTAAAGCTATATCGTCCTCTAGGTTTTTAATTTTGGAGATGCGGATTCCCGGAGCGGGAACAATTTCATACAGAGTCACCGTAGGTCCCACGGTAGCTCGGATTTTGGTAATCTCGATTTTATAATTACGCAATGTCTGTACGATCTGATTTTTATTCTCTTCAAGTTCTTTCCGATCAATTTTTACATTGCCTTTCTGATAGTCAATGAGGAGTTTTACCGGTGGACCGGAGTAACGGGAAAGCTCTAGGGTCGGGTCATAGGGATTGGAATCGTCATCGTCCTCTTGTGTGATGCTGAGTTCATCCTTTTCGATGGAATTGCTGAGCTCTACAGTTAAATTATCATCCGGATTCCCATTTTCTTCTTGATTATCGGGTATATTCTCCGTGGAGAGATCGATTAATTCCCCTTCTTCAATACCCGCTTCACCCGGCTCAATGATAGTACTCTCTGGAGTGGATTCAGTATTATTCCCTGATTCCGAGGCTTGCACCTCAGGTTTACTAGTGCTCTCCTTATTGTCCTCATCAGTGATATCTGAAAGATTTTCCGCCCTATAATTATTGCCATCTGCAAAGGCGGGTTCAGCTTTAAAGTTCACAATGGACTTGAGCTTGTCCATGCTGAAAGAATCCCAGCGTGGATTGAACAACCAGACCAGATAGGCCACGGTGATAAAAAATAATAGAAAAAAGAGACCGATTTCTCCGATGAAATTGGAGAGCCATATATGGATTGCATCACCGTATGCACCTCCCCATGGAAAAGCACTTCCTTCTGTAACAAAAGAAAAAGTTACTGCACTGAATAACATGATCAAGACGCAGTACAAGAGCGTATTTCCATAACCTTTCATTCCTGTACCTTGGTATATGCGCTTTCCCAGATCAAATAAATTGTAAAGTATAAGCAGGGAAGAGATTCCAAATCCAAAAAATATTAATCCATGCGAGGCTAGGGCACCAAGCCTCCCAAGCCAATTGGAAACGTGTAAATCTCCTTCCCATAACATGCTCAGATGGAAGGGCATAACCTTGTCTTGATCGACCTTCCATGTAAAAAAGTACGAAAAACAAGCTATAAATAGGAATAAGGTCAGTAAAAATATACTGAGACCGAGGATCTTCCTGCGTCGCTCTTGTGTCTTTTTCTTTTTCTTTGATGTGCGTTTTTTCCTTCTTGCCATGCGTTTTACCTTTGAGACCTTTCATTTAACCCCACTGGATGATACCTTAACGTGGAATTTTCTTACTACTTGTTTACGAAGGTACAAAATTTACATATAAATGAAAATTGTAATATAATATTTTATGAAATGAGATGGATTATTTAGCACTGAGGGCTTGATTCAGTGCTGTGTGATTGCAGAACAATTCATGATTTTACGGAAATTCTAGGGCATCAATATCCAGTATATTCAGTATGATTGATTCCATCGATAGCCTGGTAGCAGCCGACCGAGCGATTCTTCAGCCGGCAGAAGCGATGAATAAGCTATAGGCATAAGCAGCTTGCATTTAGGGGAAACCAAGACATTGAACACAGTAGATTAAGTTCAATTCAATGCCATGAGCAGGCCCTTAATTTATATTTAAATAAACTTGCGCAAATGTCTGATAAACAGTATATAATATACACGCTTATTTTCTGCCTAAGCTTTTGTAAGCCGCAGTAGAATAGATTAAATATTTACTGAGAGATATATTATGGGAAATTATAACCAGTCCCAATCCTCATTTGGATAAGCTTCTGTATAGCTGTACCGCAACACATCAAATGAAGTGACCATTCCTACAAGATTTCCTGCATGATCTACAACCGGTAAAGCGTGGAACCAGTTCTTGAGGAAGATCTGTGCTGCGGTGCCTATCTTGGCATCCGCGTCAAGTCTCGCAAGATTTTTGGACATCACATCAGAGACAAGAAGTTCATCATAATGATCAAAACTTCTGTTCAACCAGAGCAAATCGGAGGTAGTAATCAATCCGACGATTTTATCATCTTTTACTACGGGCAGGTGGTGTATTCTATTTTCTTTGAAAATCTTGAGAACTTTATCCATTGTCTCATCCGGAGCAATGGTAAGGAGTTCTTTTGTCATAATCGTAGAAACGGGCGCATTCATCATATCTAATAGTCTTTATGGTTTATGAATAAATTGGTCTTAATTTTGTCCCCTTCATTTTTCTAGAAGGTACAAGTTCTGCATTAAATATACGTATTTAAAACGAAAAACCTAAATTATGGTAAATTCTTCAAAATATCTTTATCAACGAGATTCGGCATTGTGACTTTCAAGTCGGGATTTTCTTTCATTGCTTGTTGTATTGTGTACATTGCAGGCTCATTTCTTGCCCAGCTACGCCGTGCAATGCCATTATTGACATCCCAATAAAGCATGGACTGTAGATTTATCTGAGAACGTTCACTTCCATCGAGCACCAATCCAAATCCTCCGTTGATCACTTCTCCCCAGCCTACACCACCACCATTGTGTATAGAAACCCAAGTAGCCCCACGGAAGCTATCTCCGATAACATTTTGTATAGCCATATCAGCGGTAAACTTGGATCCATCATAGATATTGGAAGTTTCTCTGAATGGGGAATCTGTTCCGGATACATCGTGGTGATCCCTTCCGAGAACTACAGGTCCTTTTAATTCACCGGCTTTAATTGCTTTGTTAAAAGCGTCGGCAATCTTGATGCGGCCATCGGCATTGGCATAAAGGATACGACACATAGAACCTACTATCGGGATATTCTCTTCGGCATTTTCTATCCACCGTATATTATCCCGTAGCTGCCCACTGATACGCTTCCCGGCTTCATCAAGCATTTCTTTCAATATCTTACCGGCGATATGATCCGTCTTCCTTAAATCTTCTTGTAAGCCACTCGTGCAGACCCATCGGAATGGTCCGAATCCATAGTCGAAGCACATAGGTCCCATAATTTCTTCTACATAGGATTTGTAGCGATAAATATGGCCCTCCTTGGATTTCCAGATATCGGCTCCGGCTTCCCCGGCTACCTTGAGAAAAGCATTGCCGTAGTCCCAGAAATACATGCCATCTGCTGAAAGTTTATTGATTGCTTCTACATGTCTCCGGAGAGTTTTATTTACCTCGGCGAGAAATTTCTTTTTGTCTGCGTATAAAAGTTCTTTAGCTTCCGCAAATGTGTATCCGGCAGGAACATAGCCCATGCCTTGGATATTGTGGCATGAAGTCTGGTCCGAACCCAGATCTACCTTCACATTATGGCTTGCGAGATATTCCCACAAGTCCACGACATTCCCGGCGTAAACGAGCGTATTGCTCTGTGCTTTCTGCTTGGATGCTTCGATTGCTTCAACTAGTTTGTCAAGGTCGGAATAGATATTTTCTTTGTGTATATAGCCGTCGTTAATTCGTTGTTGAATAGCTGCAGGATCTATTTCTGCAATCACACCGGTTACTCCTGTGATCTCAGCTGCGAGAGCTTGAGCACCAGACATGCCACCGAGGCCCGAGGTGACAAATGTTCTTCCTTGAAGATCGGAGTCTCCCAGATTATTCAATTGTCCGGCATTCAGAAGCGTGATTGTTGTACCATGCACAATTCCTTGTGGTCCGATATACATAAAAGAGCCGGCAGTCATCTGCCCGTACTGTGTTACGCCGAGCGCATTGTACTTGTTCCAGTCGTCCGGACTCGAGTAATTGGGGATCATCATTCCATTACTTACTACGACACGTGGGGCATTGCGATCGGAAGGAAAGATACCCATGGGGTGACCACTGTAGAGAACGAGCGTTTGGTCGTCTTTTACCTGGCTGAGATATTGCATGCAGAGAAGATATTGTGCCCAATTCTGAAAAACAGCTCCATTACCGCCGTAGGTGATGAGCTCTTCGGGGTATTTCGCTACCTTAGGGTCGAGATTGTTCTGAATCATGAGCATTATTGCTGCTGCTTCCTTTGATTGTGCAGGATAGTCTTCGATCGGACGGGCTTTCATGGCATAAGTAGGCTTAAACCTATACATATATATTCTACCGTATTGCTTCAGCTCTTCATTGAACTCTTCTGCAAGTACCTCGTGCATGTGCGCAGGGAAATATCGCAGGGCATTCTCAATTGCGAGTCTTTTTTCCTTATCTGTCAATAGATTGTCGATAACGCGCTTCGGTGCATGTGAAACGCTGTCCGAGAGACTTGCCGGCTCCGGTAAACTATCCGGAATACCGCCGACAATACTTGCTTGAAACTCCTGTAATTCACTCATATTCTCAGATTTATTTTTCTTGGTTCTGCCTCATATTGTGCTTGATAAAATCCCTTATCTCATATATAAGAGTGGCTTTTTATTGTCAATTCGCTGTTTCTCAGGAAAAATAGTTAATTTTTATTAAATTGCACTATGAATCCGGATATGCTTTATATGCATATCATGGTTACAAAAATAGAATTATTCTCATACTATCCCAAAACGATTACAGTAGTGTCTGAATTTATACTATACCTTGTTGTAGAGTCTATGTGACGGTAATGTAGCATTGCACACTTATAAAGACTCTGAATAAGGTGCAAGGCAATTCCGAATATGTATAAAATCATATATAATAGCTATAATTTACATGGATTGGGGAGAGTACATTGTGGAGAAAAAACTAACTTTATTGAAGAATTATACCCAAAACATGCAAAAGAAATGCAAAAGGAAGTGCAAAAGCCACAGAAGACAAGGGCTCGCGCAAGAATTTGGCTCGGAATCGTAGTAAGAGTAGTTCCTCGGGCAGGAGCCCTCGGTTCCTTCATCGACTTGACATTCAGTCAACTCGGTCTCGGGCAAGCCCCGTGGAATGCCGAGAATCGGCACGACCGAAGGTCGTATTCCACCGGGCAAGCCGAGACTTCATTCAGTCATGATGAGAACCAAATTCGAGCAAGTGCTTGTATTCACAGGGTTTTGTGCTTATCTTCAATTTCTAATGCATGATTTGGGTTATAAGAAAATATAATTATGATAAGATATCTTAAATTGTTCTGTGTCGCACTGATTCCATTCCTTGTATATGCTTGCAAGACGCCACAGTTTACCCTGACTAATCCGCCTGATAACTACGCAGTATTTACTGAAGGAGGAGGATTTTCTGCAGCTTATGACAGCTGGGCGATTACACCTGATGGAAGAGTGTATAAACTTGTTAAAACAGCCGACACAGCGCAATATATAGGAGCTATCGATAAACAACTCGCTAGAAACCTTTTCACCAATCTCCAGAAGATTCAAGAGAATGTTCCACCTGTGGATAAACCGGGGAACTTATACAGGTCTATTGAATATGTGGACAAAAAAGGAAAGACGGAGTGGGTGTTTTCAGCATTTGATCCCGAGAAGAGTAAACTGACGATCTTGTTTAAGAACTTTAAGGGATTTGTGAATAATAACATAGTAAAATAATTGAGATGAGAAAGTGTATAATTTTACTGACTTTAATCGTATTTTCATTGCAATCTTATGCTCAGATGCCGGGCAAGACTGTGAAACAGAAGGGCTCAATCGATTTTTCCAAGGTTGAGCTCAATGTAGATTTTTTACAAGATTATCTGACGACAGAACACCGGCGGTCAATGGCTACCAATGCGGTAAACTATGATAAGATCGATGTCGAACTTATGAATTATGGCGGCATAAAAGTTTTATCGCGTGATGAAAAAGGCCGACCTACTTTTATAGGCGGTACAATTGTACAACTTCCTTCAGGGATTCAGGCGGGACATGATGGTGAAAGCGTGATGAGACATTTGCGGAAGCTGGAAGAGAATAATAAGCTCAATCTGCAATATTATGGGATTCAATTGGCCGGACTTAAATACATGAAGGAAAATCGAGATGCACATGGGAATACGCACTTTACATATAGGCAATATATCGATAATATTCCGGTGTATGGAGGCATGATTAAAGTACATCTGAAAGGAAATGAAGTGTATGCAATCAATGGGAGAACCTATCATCCCGTTGAAGCGATTCAAGCAAAATTGACATCAGAGGAAGCTATGGATAAAGCTTATGATGCCGTCCATGGAAGCCCTGCAAAACTCGGAGATTTATATGTCGAGGACGATGTAGCTGAGCTGGTATATTATACACCAGCAAATGGACGGGAATTACGCCTCTGTTATATGTTGCATATTCATCCTGCTTTTAATCAAGCGTGGCAGATATTCATTGATGCACGGACGGGTGAAGTGGTGGATAAGTGGAGCACTTTATGTAATCTTATGAGACGTAATGGTCCGACAACCGCAGTCGCCAAGGATCTGAATGGCGTGGATAGAACGATTCATACCTATGAAATGAATGGTGATTTCTATCTCCTCGACGCGTCCAGGCCTATGTTTAATCCGGGATCTGACGTAATGAATAACCCGATAGGTGCTATATGGACACTTGATGGGAATTATAAATTTCCTTCCGATGCAGACTTTGAAGTATTTCATTTAAGCACTCCGGATAATAACTGGGAAAATAGAACTGCTGTATCGGCACATTATAATGCGGCTCAGAGTTATGAATACTACAGAAATACATTTGATAGGAATTCTATAGATGGACAAGGCGGTACTATTATATCCGTGATCAATATAACGGATGAATATGGAAACTCTTTTGGCAATGCCTTTTGGAACGGTAGAGTTATGTGGTATGGTAATGGGGATAAATATTTTAAGCCACTCGCAGGTGGGCTTGATGTTGCAGGGCATGAAATGACACATGGAGTCATCACGGCAACAGCCAATCTTCAATACCGCGGAGAAAGCGGTGCTATCAATGAATCTTATGCCGATATATTTGGGGCGATGATTGACAGAAATGACTGGCAGATAGGAGAGACCGTTGTTAATCCTGCTTTTGGTTCTCCGGCATTGCGAGATATGGCTGACCCGCATAATGGTGGACATAGTTTCAATGACCTAGGATATCAGCCTGCTCATTATAGTGAAAGATATACCGGAAGTCGCGACAATGGAGGTGTCCATATTAACAGCGGTATAGTGAATCATGCTTATTATTTATTTGCTAAGAAGGTAGGAAAGAAAAAAGCTGAGCAAGTCTTTTATTATACCCTTGTGAACTATCTCGGTGTGCAATCTGATTTCTCTGATCTGCGAGCTTCGGTAGAACAAGCTTGTCTGGATTTATACAATAACACGGTTAAAAAGGCAGCGAGCGATGCATTTGCACAAGTGGGAATAGGAGGCGGTGGAAATGTCGGAGGAAACGATGGCAATGACTATGAGACCAATCCAGGCAATGATTGGGTGTATGTGGTCAATGACTACGGTAATCTTGAATTGTACGATGGCAATGGCAATTCCTTAGGCGTGCTCAGCAATAATGTTTATGTGAAATCCAAGCCTAGCGTGACCGATGATGGCAGGCTGGTGGTATTTGTCACACAGAATAATGAGATCTATGCTTTTGCCTTAGAATTTGGCAATCAGGTAAAAATCGTCGATCAGGGCGTTATTCTTGATAATAGCCAAGGTGACTGGGGCAATGCATGCATTTCAGACGATGGTCGATACGTGGCATTTGTGAGTAATTATGCCGATAAATCAATCTATGTTGTCGATATTCTGAAGAGCGATGGGAAAGTATTTGAATTATATAATCCGACCAATACCCAAGGTGTGAAAACAGGTGCTGTGAAATATGCCGATGCACTGGAATTTGATCACGATAATCAACACCTTTACTACGATGCATATAATGTGATTAATAAATCCATGGGGGATGATATTACATACTGGAATGTCGGTGTCATTAATGTCACGCAGAACGGTAGCTGGGGAAATGGTGAAATACATTATCTTCTCGGTGCGCTTCCCGAAGGCGTAAGTATAGGGAACCCTGCCCAATCAACCAATTCCAATAAATATCTCGCTGTGGATATCTTGGATAATAATGCCGGCAAATATTATCTGGGGATTATACATATCTTTGATAATGCCGCCTATATTCTCGCTGAAAATTCCAAGATCTCTTACCCGAGTTTTAATCGCCTGGACAATAAGATTATCGCTTCATCGACAGATAATTCAGGGAATGAGATTATCGTATTGGTCTCCTTGAAAGGCAATATGCAGGAAATGAGTAGCTCAGAGGCCTTTAGCTATGGAAGCATTGCGACCTGGTTTGCCGATGGGCAACGGCGAACAGCTGACGTGAACCCGGAGCATCTTCAAGCTTTTACTATTTATCCCAATCCTCTTGAAGGCACGACGACACTTACTTTTCAGGAGGTTTTTAGTGTGGATTCCAAGGTGAAAATATATGCTACTGATGGGACTTTAATGGCCTCTTATGTGCTCCCTGCAGGCAAGCAGAGTTTAAAATTGCCGATGCTTGAATATCCATCCGGCACTTATTTTATTCATGTCAGGAACTCCGTGCTTAACACTACGGAGAAGGTGATAAAGCAGTAAACAATAATTTGTATCTTGGCCTGTACAATGCCTTAGGAAATCTGTTAAATGTTGTAGTTTCCGGATAGCGATAATCGATTAGCTTACGCAAATGATGCGGTGCACAATCCGGGAATACAGCTCCTTAACAGGATATGTTTAATGACAAAGTAGAAGTAAATTTGCAGGAAAAACCACGGAAGGTACTTATTGTCCGATTCAGTTCGATGGGAGATATTATTCTCACAACGCCTGTTGTGCGATGCCTGAAGCAGCAATTGAATTGCGAAGTTCACTATATCACCAAGGAAATTTTCTCAGATCTCCTTAAGGGGAATCCCTATATCGATAAACTATGGACAATCCAATCCGATATCTATGAACTTAAACGAGAATTGATAGCGGCTCAATACGATGCTGTCGTTGACTTACATAAAAGCTTGCGGTCCTGGCAATTGTCCTGGCTATTGAAAAAAGGAGCATATAGGCTGGACAAACTTAATTTCAAGAAGTGGCTCTTTGTGAAATTTAAGCTTAATTACCTGCCTGATATACATATCGTCGATAGATACATGGACACTTTATCGCAATGGAATGTAGAGAATGATGGGACAGGATTGGATTACTTCATTAAAACTAATCAATTACCGGAAGCCGATAGCTTTCTCAATAATGCAAGTGAAGAAAGTGTGGGACTCGTCCTCGGTGCAGCCCATTTTACCAAGATTCCACCCATTCAATTGTATCGTGATTTTTGTGAGAGTTATCCGGGAAAAATAGCCTTGATCGGAGGACCGGCAGAACAAGCTAAAGGAGAAGAACTTGCAAGTCGATATGGCAATCGAATAAGGAATTTTGCAGGGAAACACAGTATTGATGAAAGTGCATATATCCTGAATAGAACGTCGATGGTGATTGCGCCGGATACCGGCATGATGCATATTTCTGCAGCATTGCAAAAGCCGATTATTCTTATCTGGGGAAGTACGCATCCGGCATTTGGGATGTATCCATACTATGGCGTTAATTCCGGATTGAAACATCGCAATGTAGAGCGGGTAGGGCTTTATTGCAGGCCTTGTACCAAGATGGGACGAGCTACTTGCCCTGAAGGCCATTTCAGGTGCATGAAAGAGCATACTGTCGATGATATAATGCGTGAAGTGGATGGAATAAGGGCTGAATATTTAGACTCATGAAGTGTATGCGCATAGACGACAGGTGATAATGCTATTCTCATCAATTGTGGTAAGCAAGGATTACTTGAAAGCAGATCACTTTGGTATCTCTGTAGAGCGATTGGATAAGATTAGGGGAGAACAGGAATACGGTTCGGAGATTGTTTTGCCGATGGACGCCGCGATGACTATTTTATGCTCATTAAATGATTGAAAAATGAACTCAAATTATCTTATTCTTGTAAGTATTATAAATTAATGGAATAAGAAGCGTCTGCGCTATTTATGAAAAGGATTGAAAATTTCATAATTGGCTCGAGGGTGAAGAAGGAAGTATGAAATCGACAAGAGATTGATAGATTAAATAAACTTTTAATGGTGAAATTGAACAATCAGTACAGGCTAAAATATTCAGTGATATGAGCAGGATACATCTCTCGGAGAATATTCGACATTTGCGCAAGCTGGAGAAAATATCACAGAAGGAACTGGCAGAAAGTTTGGAAATTCCGCGATCAACCTTGAATAATTGGGAGCGAGGAAGTTCTGAACCGAAACTTGAGAGTATCATAAAACTAGCAGAATATTTTGATGTGTCGGTCGGCGATCTGATAGAGGATAATATTGAGTACTTGCAGAAGGGTGATTATGACAATGGGGTAAAGGTGCTGGCACTTACACTGGATGAGCTGGAAAGGCCCAATGTTGAACTAGTGGAGTCCAAGGCAGAGGCTGGTTATCTAGGAGGTTTTCAAGATCCGGAATACATCAAAGAACTGCCGCGTTTTTCATTTCCCAATCTTTCACACGGGAATTATCGAGGATTTGAGATTGTGGGTGATTCTATGCTTCCGGTGGAGTCGGGCTCTATTATTATCAGTCAATATGTAGAAAAATTAAGTCATATTAAGGATGGGGAGACCTATATAATCGTAAGTAAGGACGGGCTTGTTTACAAGCGCGTTTATAAAGATGAGAAGAAGCATTCATTGCTCTTGTGTTCTGATAATCCACTTTATAAAGCCTACGAGATTCCCTATGAGGAAGTGCAGGAATTGTGGGCTTATCACGCGCATTTAAGCTTTAATAATGGCAAAGATGTCGTCGATGCAATGATGGAAGATAGATTGAAAGAGCTCAATGAGAAGGTTGATAAAATATATAATTATCTTCTCGATAAAGAACGGCCGAAGAAAGCGGGCGAGAAAAAAGGAACTAAGAAGATAAAATAGGCTTGATTGTACAAGCTTGAAGGCATATAGCACAAGCCGGTAATCCCAGGAATTCATTATGCACGATGTGTTCTGCAGAAGTGTTTCTATCCAAGAAAAACAAGATTTCCAGGAAATAAATACAATATAGCAGTTCCCAAGTCCTTCAAATCAATTAATTGCAGTTGTATCAGCTAGGAATGTCTTACTTAATCCGCTATTTGCTACCTTCATATAAGTCGAATACCTGGAATTTACAATCGATATCGCCGTTTCTGACATCGACAGACTTAGATGGACGCAGTGCAAATGCCTTGGTTCCTTCCTCACTTCCACTGAGCAGGCCTACACGCCAACCGGCAAAATCCTTCTTCAATTTGTCGCTTAATTCTTTATAAAAAGCGGGAATGTCTCGTTGTGGCAGTCGTTCACCATACGGCGGGTTTAAGATCATAAAACCACGTGATTCCGGAGGTTCCAAATTGAAGAAATCTGTTGTGTTAAAATCGATCCACTTGGAGACGCCGGCTTTGCGGGCATTGGCACGCGCCATGGCTACGTTTTCTGAATTTCTATCAGAGCAATAGATGGGGCATTTACAATTACTACGGAGACGGATTCCTCTGTCTCGTTCATTCTGCCACTTTCTTTTCTTGTAATTTCGCCAGTTTCTACAGGTAAAGTCTTTCCTGTAAAATTGTGGCATACTATTGCTTGCTTTTATAGCTGCTTCTACACTGAAAGTGCCGGATCCGGCCATAGGGTCGAGTAGAGCGGCGTTGTCTTTCCATCCCAGGATGTGCAGTAAGCCGGCACCGAGCACCTCACTTATGGGCGCTCTCCCTTGTTCTACTTTATATCCTCGTTTATGCAGGGAATCGCCGGAGGCATCGAGTAGAATGCGTGCATTGCGATTATTGAATTGCAACTCGATGCGTATGTCGGGATTATCAGTATCGACATTGGGGCGTTTTCTGAATTTACGCCGGAATCTATCGGCTATTGCATCTTTAATTCTCAAGCCGGCATAGCCGCTGTGATTTATTTTGTGGTGTCTTCCCTTGGCATAAATTGCAAATGTATCGTCGAGGGTAAAGTAATCTTCCCATGGAATATCCAGCCCTGCGTAATAGAGGTTGTCCGGATTGTACAATTTGAATTCTGCAAGTGGCAGTAGTACACGTATCCCTGTCTGGAGGCACATATTGAGCCGATAAATGTGGTTGAGGAATCCATCGCCACTGACGGCTCGTTTGTGAACTTGGATTTTATTTAATCCGAGTTCTTTCATTTCTGCAGCAAGTGCTTCTTCAAGCCCCTGCAAAGTCTTAACAATTATTCGCACAGTTTAAGTTTGTAAAACGCCTACATTAAAGGGTTTAATTTCAAGATGTGAAGCGGCTTTAATCCCTTCACTTAGATATTTTCTGGTGTCTCGTGGATCGATAATACCATCGACCCATAGTCGAGCTGCTGCGTAATAAGGACTTGTCTGTTTTTCATACCGACTTTTGATTTTTTCATAAAGTGCTTCTTCATCGAAGTTTTCATTGCCTTTTTTCTTCATCGAGGAAGCTTTAATCTGGGTGAGGACCTTGGCAGCTTGGTTGCCGCCCATAACAGCGAGTTTGGCTGTAGGCCATGCAAAGATAAGATTGGGGTCGTAGGCTTTTCCACACATAGCATAATTGCCGGCACCGAAAGAATTTCCCATCACGATGGTGAATTTAGGCACGGTCGAATTGGAGACGGCATTAACCATCTTGGCTCCGTCCTTGATAATTCCACCGTGTTCTGATCGAGTACCGACCATGAAGCCGGTTACGTCATGCATAAAAACCAGCGGGATTTTCTTCTGGTTGCAATTCATGATAAATCGAGTAGCTTTATCGGCTGAATCTGAGTAAATTACACCACCGAATTGCATTTCTTTCTTTGCAGTTTTAACGACTTCCCGGTTATTCATCACGATACCTACGGACCAACCATCGATCCTTGCATAGGCACAGATGATTGTTTTGCCGTATCCTTTTTTATATTGAGTGATGCTGTCTTTATCGACAATACATTTTAATACTTCAAGGCTATTATAAGGCTTGGATGAATCGCGGGGGAAGAGCCCCATAATATCATTGGCAGGTCTCTCCGGTTCAATAGCTTCAATGCGATTAAATTGCGAAGGTGCGGGATTTCCCATTTTGGAGACGAGATCTCTGATTTTCAGTAGCGCTTCTTTATCATCGGAGCATTTATAATCCGTGACGCCGGATATCTCTGATTGAGTTGTCGCACCTCCGAGTGTTTCTTTATCGACATCTTCACCTATAGCTGCTTTTACCAGATAGGGGCCGGCGAGAAAAATAGAACCGGTTCCATCAACTATTAAAGCTTCATCGGACATTATCGGGAGATAAGCTCCACCGGCGACACAAGCGCCCATTATTGCTGCAATCTGTGGGATACCTCGGGAAGACATAATTGCATTATTGCGGAAAATCCTCCCAAAGTGTTCTTTATCCGGAAATACTTCATCTTGCATAGGCAGAAAAACACCGGCACTATCGACGAGATAAAGAATCGGCAACTCATGTTCCATTGCGATTTCTTGTGCCCTGAGGTTGAGCTTGGCGGTAATCGGGAACCAAGCACCGGCTTTTACGGTAGCGTCATTGGCTACAATGACACATTGACGGCCTTCTACATAACCGATCCCCACGACGACACCACCTGAGGGACAACCACCGTATTCTTCATACATTTCATCACCGGCAAATGCGCCTATTTCAATAAAAGTGCTGCCTTTATCGATGAGCGTATGTATCCTTTCTCTGGCCGTGAGTTTACCTTTCTTATGATGTTTATCTATGCGCTTCTGTCCACCCCCGAGGTAAACCTTATCCAGCTTATGTTGTAGCTTGGATATAGCAAGCATCATAGCATCTTCATTCTTGTTGTAATCAATATCTTTGTCTGACATATATGAGTTATTACGTTGTGTGAACTATCGCAATGCCCCGCTTTCATTCTCCGCCTTCTCTAGCCACAATATAAAAGTGTAAGGTAAGAAAATCAAGAGTTGAATGCAAGGCTGGATCGCTTTCAATATGCGTTTTTTAATCTTGCTGCGCAAATACTCTCCTCAAGAGTGCTGAAGTCCTTTCTACCGGATTCTCGCGGATTGCTTTCTCCTTCTTGGCAATTTCAGCATAAAGCCCATCCAGTGCACGATCTGTAATATAATCATCCAGGTCGGGGTTTAGATTTTCCACGAGTGGTATGCTATTGTATTTTGTGACTACATCATGCCATAAATCTAGTGCGCCGAATTTATTCAATGAGCGCTTGATTTCCGGCTGAAAGGAATTGTAGAGTTTCTGTGATGTCGTGCGCTTGAGATAAGTAGTTGCAGCATTATCCGCGCCACGTAAAATATTCCATGCATCTCTGACTGTCATCTGTTTAATTGCACTGATAAAAATAGGCCCTGCAGCCTTCGCGGCATCTTCTGCTGCGCGATTAATCTTCGTTATAATCTGGTCTTCAATATTGTTGAAACCGGGAATTGACGATACCCGAGAAACAACTTTTTGTGCTTTTTCCGGTAGAAGAATCTTATACGGACTTACGAGATATCCATTCTTTGCTGAAAGAGACTTAGCACCTTCAAGTGCTCCCTTTTCAAGAGCTTCCTTCAGGCCACGTGCGATATCTGCGGTTGATAAGCTTGTCCCTCCGGATTCATTGATAAATTGTTGCAATTGATCGCAAGAACTCATCGGTAAGATGAAGCTCGTAATGAGAATCATAGACAAAATAGAAAGTCGGTTGCGTATCATAGTAATTGATTTATGGTTATTTCTGTGGTTTAAAGGATTTCTGTGGTTTAATTGTTGTGAACACAGGCTGTTTTCATGCATAATATTTATCTTGAATTGAGAATTCCTTTTAAGGCAATATAAAGATTTTATCTAGAAGCCATGAAAGGCTTAATGCTCGAGAATCAAAGCTAAATATATAGTTAATGCCCTTGATAGATTATCTTTTCTTATGGATACGATTAAACATTTGCCTTGAGCTGATATTTAATGCTTATGGAAATAAAATGCCTGGACTATTTTCACGATGAAGGGCAAAATAGGGAGGATTTTAAAAAAAATTGTAAACTTGCAGCTTCTTAAAATAAAGTAAACTATGGCACAACAAGGTAATTCAGAAGATAGATTTCAGTTCCACGATTATTATAATGTGGAAGATATGCTCGATGATGAGCATCGCATTGTACGTCAAGCTGTACGCGATTGGGTAAAGCAAGAGGTGAGTCCGATTATTGAGGAATACGCAGAAAAAGCGGAATGCCCTACGCATTTATTTCAAGGGCTGGCGGAAATAGGCGCATTTGGTCCCAATCTTCCTACAAAGTACGGCGGCGGTGGACTGGATGAAATTGCTTATGGGATAATGATGCAGGAGCTTGAACGCGGTGATTCAGGCGTGCGCTCTATGGCGAGTGTACAAGGTTCACTTGTGATGTATCCGATATATAGATTTGCCTCGGAAGAACAGAAGATGAAATACCTCCCTAAGCTTGCATCGGGGGAATTGATTGGTTGTTTTGGCTTGACGGAACCTGATCACGGTTCCAATCCCGGTGGAATGGAATCCAAGATCGTCGATGATGGCGATGCTTATGTACTTAATGGAGCAAAAATGTGGATTACCAATTCTCCTTTGGCAGATATCGCTGTCGTATGGGCCAAGGATGAAAGCGGTAAGATACGTGGTATGGTTGTAGAAGCGGATTCGGACGGCTTTTCTGCTCCGGAAATTCATGGTAAATGGTCACTGAGAGCATCGGTAACCGGCGAACTCGTATTTGACAATGTCCGCGTGCCCAAGGAGAATGTTTTCCCCGAGATTAAAGGATTGCGTGGACCACTTTCTTGCCTTGACAAAGCGCGCTACGGAATTGCATGGGGAGCAATAGGCGCGGCATTGGATTGTTACGATTCTGCCTTGAGATATAGCCAGGAAAGAATCCAGTTTGGAAAGCCGATAGGGCAGTTTCAGCTTACGCAAAAAAAGCTTGCGGAGATGATTACCGAAATTACCAAGGCCCAATTACTCTGCTGGAGACTTGGCACACTTGCCAATGATGGAAAAGCGACCGGCTCCCAGATTTCCATGGCAAAAAGAAATAATGTGCACATGGCCTTAAATGTCGCACGTGAGGCTCGACAGATTCACGGTGGAATGGGAATTACCAATGAGTTTCCGGTTATGCGCCACCTCATGAACCTCGAAACGGTTATTACGTATGAAGGAACGCACGACATACACCTCCTTATCACGGGTGGTGATGTGACCGGCTTGTCTGCATTTAAATAATGCATTCAGATAAAACATATTGGGAATGCCGTCGTTTGTAATGTAGCAGTTTTAAAATTAATTTGATAACGAGGCAAGAACTTAATGAAATGAGAGTACATGAGTACAAGCTTGTAATACTATGTTTATTACTCTTGAGTAGTTATGTAGGTAACGCACAAGAAGTTATTAATTTATATAACCCGTCCTTTGAAGATGATCCTCAGCGTTCATTGATTGTAAATGGATGGAATGATTGTGGGTTTTTCGGTGAATCCGCTCCCGATGTGCAACCCGGAAGCTGGTATGTGGATATTCCCGCACAAGATGGAAAAACTTATCTAGGCTTGGTGACACGAGATAATGATACCTGGGAACGCGTTTCCCAGCGCCTTGTGGTCCCATTGAAAGCCGATAAGTGCTATACGATTTCCCTGTATCTCGCTTCGGAAGATTATTATATTTCGACGAGTAAATTGACAAGCCAGGAGGTGAATTATAATGCGCCTACAGTATTGAAAATTTACGGCGGCACAAGTGTCTGCGATAGAGCTCAACTCCTTGCAGAATCCGAACCGGTTAATCACACGAGCTGGGAGAAATATACCTTTAAACTCGAGCCGCATGGAGATTATTCCTATATCATTTTTGAAGCGTTTTATGACGTGCCGGTTTTGATTCCTACCAATGGAAACCTCCTTATCGATAATATTCAGCCGATTAAAATGATACCTTGCGATGAAGCTCTCATTGCAGTCGTAAATAATGATAAACAGGAAGAAGTTCAATCCAAAAATGCTGAGGAACATAAGATAAAAGAGTCTGAGACCGTCGCACAGAATTCTACAGATGGAAACATAAACAAGCAGGAGGTTGCAAGTGCTCCGAGCAAGGAGTTTCAGCCCAAGTATATGCAAGAATTGAAACACGATGAACTTGAAGAAGGACAGGTGATTAAAATTAAGAACCTGCACTTCAAGGCGGACTCATCCAATATTACCCCTCAATCTATTCCTGTGCTGAAGGAAATTTATCACTTCTTAAAGGAAAATAAAGATGTTGCAATAGAAATCGGTGGCCATACCAATGGCCGTCCGCCGGAATTTTATTGTAAGCGCTTATCCAAAGCAAGGGCAAAAGCTGTCGCTGATTACTTAATCGATATGGGCATTGATAGCTCCAGAATAAGTTATAAGGGATATGGAAAAAGTAATCCTATAGCCAATAATGATACGCCCGAAGGCCGCAAGAAAAATCAACGATGTGAGATAAAAATCGTCAGTATAGGTGCTTCCGGTAAGAACGGTTGATGTAAACCATCGTGCCCGGGATTTCATATAAGCAAATAGTACAATGATTACTTTTATAGCAGCATATCAAAAATAAATATCATCAGAGGGCAATGAGAAAAGAGCTATTCTTCTTCGTCTTTCCTTTTTCCCTTTGCAGATCGGCCATGGCCGGCATCATACTTCTCAAATCTCCTGATAATCTGCTTCACAAGTCGATGCCTGACTACGTCAGCCGCCGTAAGACGCACCGTATCTATTCCATCGAGATTGCCGAGTAGCTTGATAGCATGGTGAAGACCGGATTTCTGATAATGCGGCAAGTCAATCTGGGATAAATCTCCTGTTACAATATACTTGGCAGAAGGCCCCAACCTTGTAAGAAACATTTTTATCTGACCCAGCGTAGCATTCTGTGCTTCATCCAATATTACAAATGCATTGTCAAGAGTCCGACCGCGCATAAACGCAAGCGGAGCAATTTCTATAATGCGATTGGACATAAAGTAATTCAGCTTGTCGAGTGGCAGCATGTCGTCCAGCGCATCGTAGAGCGGACGGAGATACGGATCGACTTTTTCCTTCAAGTCACCGGGAAGAAAACCAAGGTTTTCACCGGCTTCTACGGCCGGACGCGTTAAAATTATTTTCTTTACTATCTTGTTGCGCAATGCCTGAACAGCAATCGCGACAGCTGTATATGTCTTACCCGTACCGGCCGGCCCGACAGCAAATACTATGTCGTTCTTACGCGTTGATTCAACGAGGCGCTTCTGATTAAGGGTTTTGGCTTTAATCGGTTTCCCATTGCGCCCATATACAATCGTCGTATTGTTCTCTCCCTTGGGAATTATGTTTTCCATAGGATTTTCTCCTGCGAGCACATCTTTTATTGACTGCGTTGTCAACTCCTTATTTTGCCTCAGGTAGCGCAACATCGTTTCCAGGTGTCGCTTAGCTCGTTGCGCTTCCTTTTTATCGCCATATATCTTTATCGTCGTTCCTCTAGAAGTGATTTTAAGCTCGGGATATGCGGCTTTAAATAGATTGAATTTCTTGTTCTGCTCTCCAAAAAATGCAAGAGGATCAAGATCTCCGATAGATAAGACAATCTGGCTTATATTTTTCTTCTTATTAATAACTATATCTTTAAATTTCTCAATGAAAGTGTTATCTGCCTCTGACGGAAACCACTATATTCTGAAGCGAAAGATAAGATAAAAATTGGGAGTTTTATGCTTTCACGCCGCTATAAGTACAATAATTTAACATTAGGGCAGTGAGGAATGAGATTGAACTTCTATCATTTATTCTTGTGTTGTACTTGATAGAAAATCCTTCTGAAACAGAAGGAAGGGCAGTATATTTATGCAGCTATGAAGATAACCGGAATCTTTCATGAAGAATAGTGATGCAATTAGTAAAACCAGTGAAAGCTCCTTATATTTGATTTAATAATCAGTAAGGAATGGCACACATTTTCTTCTTATCGGACCTCGGAAACGGGAATGCCTCCATAGCGAGGATAAAAGGCTTGATTTTGAAAGACAATCCTCAGGCGCGTATCATTGATATCAATCACGAGATACAAGAATACGATGTGCCGGATGGCGGCTTTATTTTGCGCAATACCCTACAAGATCTCCCTGAGAAAGCAATTATTATTACCTATGTCGATTGTTATTATAAAGATCCCGCAGAATATATATTAGCTTACGCAAATAAGCGCTTTTTTCTCGCTCCCGACAATGGAATAATTCCCTTGAGTCTGGGAAGAGAAGAAATCGAGGTGTACAAGCTGGGGAATTCCGAATATGGAAACTGGCCCGGAAGAATATTTGCGGAAGCTTGTGCCAAACTTACACTGGGATTCCCATACAGACAACTGGGCGAAAGGTACAAGGATTATACGGAGATATTTCCGATGTCGCCTATCGTGAAAAACGATTCAATAAGAGCGACGATTAAAAAAATCGATCGATACGGAAATCTCATTCTCAACCTTAAGAAAGAGACATTTGAAAGAGCGCGGAATAATAGGAGGATTGCAATACACTATCAACATCATAACCCGATCACTTTTATCAGCGGCCAATATGCTGAGGTAGAAGTAGGTGGTGTGCTGGCGCGTTTTAACAGCATGGACCTCCTCGAGATTGCTATAAATCAGGAGCGGGCAATCGATTACCTGAACCTCAAACTCAATGACTTAATTAAGATAGATTTTTATTGATGATACATAGAATTGTTAAACTGAACATCAGAGAAGAGGAACGAGAGACGTTTATTGAAACCTTTAACGCTCATTGTGAGAAAATAAGACATTTCCCGGGCTGCAAAAGCTTACGATTACAAGCTGAAGTAGGAAATTCAGTCTTTTTTACTTATAGCTTATGGGAAAACGATGAAGCACTACAGAATTATCGTAATTCGGAATTATTTGGCATTGTGTCGCCTGCTTTGAAAAGCTTATTTGCCGATCGAGCTATGGCATGGTCCACGGAAGTAATTAAAGCACTACCATAAAAGCAATTCTGAGGCACGGGATTGCTATGTATTGATGGATATCGTTTATAAGAGCAGGAGAATTTGCAGATATAATGCCTTTCTTACGCTTTGTTTTGTGAGTTTTCACTGCCTTTGTAAATACTCGTTATTCATACCCAAAGCCTGCCGTGCATTTCTTAGGTAAAGTAAGATATAGTTTATAGGATGCTGATTGATAGGTATTTAGTTAAAAAAGCAGAAATTGAGAAAGAAAGATAGGGCCATTATCTATTGAGACAAATAGGAGAATATATAAATAATTTACATCTTTGTGCGTTAAACATTGTGTTATGGCAAGACGGAAGGTTGCACAACAACAAGCTGAGAATAATAATAAACGAGCTATTCATAAGAAGCTGGCGCGGTGGATGTGGATTATAGCGGGTGCGGAAATCTTGTGTGTGGCTCTTATTTTTATTTTTATTTCTTTTCAGGGAATCCCATCATTTGAAGAGCTTGAGAACCCGGAGATTGATTATGCATCGATTGTTTATGATGATCAGGGAAAGGAACTCGGTCGCTTCTTTGCTGAAAATAGGGTTGCGGTGCCTTATGATAGTTTGAATCCCCATCTAGTAAATGCATTGATTGCAACCGAAGATATAAGGTATTATAATCACAGTGGAATTGACTTCAGGGCGGTCGGTAGAGTCATTGTGAAAACAATATTGCTGGGGAAAGATAATGCTGGAGGAGGAAGTACAATAACACAACAACTTGCCAAGCAGTTATTCCGCTTCCGGGACTTCTCCGGGATGAATAAAGTTGAGCAAGTCCTCGCCTTATTTTACTATAAGTTTAAAGAATGGATTACAGCAGTTCTCCTTGAAAAATCATATACCAAGGAAGAGATAATTGCTATGTATTTAAGCAAATATGACTTTATCTACAGCTCACATGGCGTGGAAGCGGCAGCTAGAACATATTTTGGGAAGCCACAATCCGAGTTGAATATTGTAGAATCGGCTACTTTAATAGGAATGTTGAAGAATTCTGTATTGTACAACCCGATAAAATATCCACAGAATTGTATTAACAGAAGAAATTTAGTCTTACAACGGATGTTGGATGCGCACTATCTTACAGAAGAACAAGTAGATACACTTTCTAGCAAAAAGTTAGACGTATCCGGTTTCCATCGTTTAACCAATTACACCGGAGATGCTACCTACTTCCGGGCTTTTGTTGCTGAATGGACACAAGACCTCATTCAGAAGCACGATATTGAAAAGCCTGATGGAACCTTATACAATATTTATACCGATGGATTGAAAATATTCACGACGATTAACCGGAGAATGCAAGACCACCTTCAGGATGCCGTCCGGGAACACATGGAAGTGAACCAAGAAAGATTTTTAAGGGCCTGGAAAGGAAAGGATATATGGGAATATAAATATGGACCGTATTCTGTCGATCTTAAGAAAGAATCCCTGCATAGACTGGTGCGACAATCGAGAAGGTACAAACTTATTCAAGCTCATTTTCTCGCTGATAATATCAGCATAATACAGAAAGAATTTGATATTTCTCTGCGCGATTATGATCTTGAAAGACTTATCAAAACGGATAAAGATCCAGAATACCTCGATAATCTTGAGGAAAAGAACTATATCAGTGAGAAAAAGGCCGATATATTGCGCTCCATTCTCGCAAGTGATTACTGGCCGGCATTTAAGTCGGGTTGGGACCAGATGCAAGCACAGGTCAAAGAACAGTTTGCTACTCCCGTGGAAATGACGGTATTTGCTTATAATGATAAAATGGAGAAAGATACTGTAATGACACCGATGGATTCCATCAAGTATTATCGGATGATTCTTCAAGTAGGCTCTATTGCGATGAATCCCAAGAATGGTCACATTAAGGCGTGGGTAGGTGGTGTAGATCATAAATATTTCAAATATGACCACGTTAATGCACGCCGACAAGTCGGCTCGACTTTTAAACCGTTTTTATACAGTGCTGCAATATCGGTAATGGGCTTTTCGCCCTGCTTCCCGGTATTGGATATTCAATATACGATCCAACCCGGCGAGGGAAGTTTTGATTTACTTGAACCGTGGAAACCGGATAATGCAGAAGGAGAGTTTTCCCATAAAAAAATGACCTTATTTGATGGCTTAAGTCACTCCAAGAATTCAATTGCGGTCTATTTAATGAAACAGCTGGGAAGCACAGAGCCTTTAAGAGATATTATCGATAATATGGGCTTAAGTAAGACAGAGAAATTACCCAATGGACGTTACCTTATCCCTAAACAACCGTCAATTGCGCTGGGAGCAGCAGATTTGTCCGTTATGGAGATGACAGGGGCATACACGACATTTGCCAATAATGGGAAATATTCCAAGCCAATTTTTGTTACTAAAATCATCGATAAGAATGGGAAAATCTTGTATCAAGCCATCCCACATACTCAAGTTGCTCTCAATAGTACCGTGAATTACGTAATGGTGGAAATGCTCCGCTATACAGCACAACACCATCCTGCCGCAAGACGCCATCATATTAAAAGTGATGTCGGCGGGAAAACCGGTACTACCAATAATCAGACAGATGGCTGGTATATGGGAATTACGCCGGATCTCGTCGTAGGGACATGGGTAGGCGGTGAAGATCGTTGGATACGCTTCCGTAGAATCACTTATGGCCAAGGCGCAACTTTGGCACGCCCTATATTTTATAAGTTTCTACACGATGTTGAACGCGATGAAAAACTAGATTACGATGTGAATGAACGTTTCTATAAACCACCGGGTGATCTGGGCATTGAAACCGATTGCGATCTTTATAGTCACAATAATTCAACAAGCCCGGACGAAAAGGTTTTTGAGAAAAAGGAAGAAGACCAACAACAAGGATTTTTCAGATAGAATTGTATAGTTTAAGCTTATCGAAGGTATTGAAATTGCTTCAGGATATCTTTTAGTTCTCTTTATTTCAGAAATCTGAGCCTCTGTGCTTCAGTATAATGGAAATATACGTAGCTATTGCTTCATATTTACAGATATGTTGATCTGATTTTCAGCGATATACATATCCGACCTTTCCTTCTGTAAAATAAATAATGTAAGCTCTATAAAGTAACTGGTAGCTTCGCTGCCAGTTACTTTAACACTTTCTCTATCCTTATTGCACCTTTATTCTAAATGCTTTAAAAATCTGCAACTATAATCGTAAGAATATTCTGAGAGGCTCCTGTAATGCATTTATGCACAGCAATAAGTCAACGTATCCGCAGATAAAGCAATCGTTCAGGCACAGTACACTTATGCATTGTTATACAAGGGGTAATCAGACATAAATGTATTGATTTTCTCCTTCATATTCTTCTGTAGAGTAGCATTGTCAGGATCCCTTAGGATTTCGTCAATCCATGCGACAATCTGACGACAATCATCTTCTTTCAATCCACGCGTAGTAATAGCCGGAGTACCGATACGCATACCTGAAGTAACCATCGGGGACTCAGTATCAAAAGGAACCATATTTTTATTCACTGTAATGTCTGCCTTAATCAGAGTGTCTTCAGCGAGTTTGCCTGTCAGGCCTTTGCTCCGGAGATCGATAAGCATTAGGTGATTATCTGTTCCACCGGAAACGAGATTATAGCCACGCGCATTAAACTCTTCAGCCATTGCTTGAGCATTTTTGATGACTTGCCCACAGTAGGTTTTATAGTCATCTTGGAGATCCTCATAGAAGGCGACTGCTTTAGCTGCAATGACATGTTCAAGCGGACCGCCCTGCATTCCCGGAAATACACCGGAATTGAGCACACTTCCCATAGAACGGATTTTCCCTTTCCGGGTTTTTAACCCCATAGGATTGGGGAAGTTTTTACCCATCATAATAACACCTCCGCGAGGACCACGCAGTGTTTTATGCGTCGTTGATGTGATGATATGACAATGTTCCATCGGGTCTTTAAGATATCCTGTTGCTATTAAACCGGCCGGATGTGCAATATCTGCCATAAGAAGAGCTCCCACATTGTCAGCAATTTCACGGAAGCGTTTATAGTCCCAGTCTCTGGCATAAGCAGATGCGCCGCAGATTATCAACTTTGGTTTATAGGATTCTGCAATCTCAGCTACTTTATCCATATTGACAAGGCCTGTTTCTTTATCAACTCCATAGAACTTTGGCTTGAAAGTTTTACCGGAGTAGTTGACAGGTGAGCCATGGGTGAGGTGCCCGCCGTGGGAAAGGTTAAATCCTAGAATTCTGTCCCCCGGATTTAAACAAGCAAGATACACGGAAGCATTGGCCTGTGCACCTGAATGAGGCTGTACATTGGCATATTTGGCACCGAAGAGCTTTTTCAGGCGGTCGATAGCGAGTTGTTCTACCTCATCTATATATTGACAACCGCCGTAATATCTCCGCCTTGGATAACCCTCAGCATATTTATTGGTTAGACAACTTCCCATTGCTTTTAAAACTTCTGACGAGGTGAAATTTTCACTGGCAATGAGCTCTATCCCTTCTCTCTGTCTCTGTTCTTCTTGCTTTATCAGTTTAAATATTGCTTTATCATTCATATCATATCGGGTTTAAATATTTTACTTTAGTTCTTCTGCTTCCTGTCAGCTTTGTGCTTCTTTTTACCTCTTTCTGTTCCTTGCCGGTAAAAATAAGAAAGTTCAATCTTCCGCACAGAAATGCCTGTATTTTAAAATTATTGAACTATGAAGATAAAACATATCCTTTAATCCACGCAGAAGTTTTACCTACTTTATGTAAATTTCTGTGTAGGTACATGGTATTTATTGTTGCTTCCGCAAATAATCTGCATCACTCGGATTGTTTTTTTAATCGGATTGTCCTTCATAAACTACTATAATAGGTTCAGAGCTTCACCTAGATATAGTCGTCTAAGCCATTTCAGTCAGGCATAATGGATTAAGTGTCTGGCAGCAGTTTCGGAAGATATTGTATGCAAAGGAATTATATGCTGCTATGTCGATGAATAAGGTTATTGTCACAGGTGTGATAATAAGCTTTAATTAAGCTAAATTGATATATTAGATTGCATATAATCTATAGAAATCAGAAGACGGATTGCTTATTAATAGATTTAATGTTATCTTACTCGCATAACGTATTCAATAACCCTTAATTATTATTTATGCAAGTACATTTACAGATAAAAATTATCAGCTTCATTATCCTGTCCTCCTTGCTCACTACAGTAAGCAATGCACAGATTCTGAATGCGAGCTTTGAACAATGGGAAACGATAGATAATTATGAAATTCCACTTCACTGGCAGAGCAACCAAGATAGCGAGACCAATCGCATTGAGAAAAGTGATGAAAGTGTCGATGGCAACTATTCACTGAAGCTAGTTCCGGACGATAGCATATCAGGCTTCAGTCACGTATGTAAATCAATCGTAGAAGCAGGCTTTTCATTGGCTAATCCGGTGGGACATGAGAAGAGTCTCTATTATTATCTGAAAAGTGAAGCACTCTATAATAGCGATACGGCCATTGTGACGGTAAAAGTTGAATTTTATCGTGAAGGAAGCCGCGTGAAATTGGAATTCCATCCACATTATCATCCGATAGCCGAGTTTACACTACAACAGATTCCCTTTCCACATTTTCAGATTGACTCTGTGTATATTGAAATCTATGGCGCTGCGGCGACCGGTAGTGACGGATATGGATGCCGATACCTCTCCAATATCTGGATAGATAATATTTTTATTGATGAGAATACAGCAACTGAATATGCGGTCATGGAGAAAAATAATCTCCTCTATCCCAATCCCGCCTCCGGTATTCTTCATCTTGATCAATCGGTAGACCCGATAATAAAATATGAGATATATAATATGCAAGGCATATTAATTCAGACTGAGAACGGAAATAATCGGACGATAAATCTCGATAATCCGGGAATGCACATTGTGCTTTTATATACGAGAAATGGCGACATATACTCTCAGAAGGTCTTTAACCGCTCTTTCTGAATTTATTATCCACTGAACTTCCGCGGGTAACATAAATAGTATCGCCTGCTTTCACGCAATTCCAGTGCATTGTCGCTGAGTTCCGAGAAAGGGACGACCTCGCCACTTTTTTGCAGGACATATATTTCCTCGGAATTGATGCGGTACAAGTCATTGGATTCCTGGCCGTGGAGAACGAGTTTTGCTGCACTGGATTCATCGACTCCATCAAGATGAAGCACTGATTTATACGCTTTCTTGATATCTGCTTGCGCAAATGGCTCCTTGGACAAGTGTATTTTGAATAAATGGCGATTGAGCAATCCACCGGCGAGAAGTCTGATTACCTTGTCGTCGAGATGCATAGCAGATTTTACCAGATTTATCACATCGGTATCATCAATATGGATAAAAGCATCGAGTGCTTCAGCTCTCTGTGAGCTGCTTGCATGCTTGGTAATGGAAAGGGCATTTGCGAAAGCGGGCGAAATAAAGCAATCCTTTAAATACGACGGATTAAGCTTTAATAATTCAAGAAGCTTGGAGAGCATTTTCTCAGCACTCACTACGGTTTTATGAAAATATACCTGCCAGTACATCAGGCGACGCGAGAGAAGGAATTTTTCAATGGAATAAATCCCTTTTTCTTCAACGACAAGACGATTGTCCACGACATTGAGCATTTTTATAATTCTATCATAACCGATTACGCCTTCTGCTACACCTGTAAAATAACTGTCTCGCATCAAATAATCGAGCCGATCCATGTCGAGCTGTCCCGAGATAAGCCGATGTAAGAAAGGCTTGTGATATTCATCTTTAAAAATGGCAATTGCAAGATCTAGCGCCCCGTCCATCTCCATATTCAGGCGCTCCATAAGTGCAAGAGACAATTCCTCGTGGTGGATGGGAATTATTAAGCCTTCCAGCGCATGGGAATAGGGTCCGTGTCCGATATCGTGTAGAAGAATTGCAATCTCGGTCGCCTCGGCTTCCGCATCGCTGATAGAAATTCCTTTTTCTCGGAGTGTGTGAATAGCTTGTCGCATTAAGTGAAAAGCACCTAAAGCGTGAAGAAAACGCGTATTGGTAGCACCGGGATAGACATAATCTGATAAACCCAATTGTTTTATACGCCTCAAGCGTTGAAATATAGGATGCTCTACGATGTCGTAATGTAGGCCATAGGGCAGTGTAATGAAACCGTAAACAGGGTCGTTGATTATCTTGTGTGATGCCATCTGTAAAAATTTATATGCATAACACAATAACATAATTTGCTTTCTCGCTGTTATTGTGTTGAGAATTTAAAGGAAATGAAAATATGGATAAAATTAAAATACTCTGGGTAGATGATGAAATTGATATGTTGAAACCGCAACTCCTTTTTCTTGAGGAGAAAGGATATGCGATAACAACTGTCACCAATGGCCACGATGCGCTTGAGGAAATAGAGCAAAATAAATTTGATGTTGTTTTTCTCGATGAATCCATGCCTGGACTTACCGGCCTGGAGACCCTTGATCGATTACGGGGCATCGATGAACGCGTTCCCGTAGTGATGATTACCAAGAATGAAGAAGAAGATTTAATGGAAGAGGCGATAGGCTCAGAGATTGCCGATTATCTCATAAAACCCGTGAATCCAAATCAGATTCTCCTGTCTTTAAAGAAAATTATCGATAATAAACGGCTTGTCCAGGAAAAAGCAGCTACGGAATATCATAGTCAGTTCAGAGAAATTTTAATGCGGATTAATTCCGGGCTGGACCTCGATGAATGGAAAGATGTTTACAAGAATATCATTCATTGGGAATTAAAGCTGGATGCCACAGAAGCCTCGCAGATGGGAGATATTCTTGCGATGCAGAAAGAGGAGGCCAATGGAGAATTCTCCAAATTTGTCAAGCGTAATTACATGGATTGGATTGATGAAAATCAAGAAGAAAGGCCGGTGATGTCCGACAACTTGATGCGTAGAAAGGTCTTTCCTGAATTGAGTGATGATAAACCGACGATAATGCTGCTCCTCGATAATTGTCGTTACGATCAGTGGAAGGTTATTGAGCCATTGATTCTCGAGGAATTTAATCTGCTTTCCGAAGATACATTTGTCTCAATTCTGCCTACAACTACCCAATACAGCAGAAATTCCATCTTTTCAGGTCTGTTTCCCGCTGAAATTGCCCAGCATTATAGGAAATGGTGGAGAAATGATAATGAGGAAGGAGGGAAGAATCAATTTGAAGCAGACTTATTGAATGAGCAGATTAAACGACTCATTCATCGGGATATCAAGCATGAGTACTTCAAGGTAACTAATCAAGAACTCGGCCAAGAACTCGTGAATAATGCTCAGAATTTCCTCAATAATGACCTCACCGTAATTGTCTATAATTTTATTGACATGCTTTCCCATGCGCGGACTGAGATGGAAGTGCTAAAAGAGCTTGCGGGTGATGAAAGAGCATATCGAAGCCTCACGCGCTCCTGGTTCATACATTCCCCATTATGGGAAGCTTTACGCAAGATATCCGAAAGAGAATTTAAGCTTATCGTGACGACAGATCACGGAACGATAAGAGTACAAGATCCGAGCAAAGTAATCGGCGATCGGGAGACAACGCCCAATCTTCGCTATAAAGTAGGTAAGAATCTGGATTACAATAAGGAAGATGTGCTTGATTTTACCGATCCGGAGAAAGCCGGCTTGCCATCTATCAATGTGAGCTCGACCTATATATTTGCTATCCAGGATAAATATTTCCTTTACCCCAATAATTATAGCTATTATAATAATTATTACAGGAATACCTTTCAGCATGGAGGGATCTCTCTTGAAGAGATGATCTGTCCGATAATAACTCTGGAGACAAAGTAAATTTACGCGGTGGGAGATTGATTGACCTTAGGATTCAGCTGATTCCTCACCATCGCTTTCTGCGGGATTGATGAAATCCTCCATATCGGGTTCAGTTGTATAGGGAATCTGACTTTCGTCAAAAAACTGTGGGAAGTCTATCTTCATCTGCTTTACAGCCCTGGTAGAGACGAGGAAAACAAGCTTTTTACCAAATGGCGTGTCCTTGTGTAAATAAATTTTCCCACGGCGAAATATAGTATAATCTTTGATGTCAATACGTTTTATCAATGCAAATGGAATCCGTATTGTGCGGAAATAATTACTTACGTAGAGATATTCTTCCTTGTATTCGACGCGTTTAATCGTCATTATGGTAAAATAAATAAGGAAGGAACCAATAATGTAAAATAAGGTTACTGCAATCCTGAAATTAAAGCCAAATACAATACCTCCGCCAGTCTGACTATAAGCCCATACTACAATGGTAAAAATACCATAAAAACTGAACCAGAAGGTCGGAAGGAAAATCTTCCAGAAAAGGCTTGTATTGGTAGATATTCTGTGCATGGTATATAGCTTATTTTTCTCTTTTCCGATGTACTCGCTTGGTAATAAGTATGCTCACCTCATAGAGAAGAAGTAGAGGAATGGCAATACAAGTCTGCGTGACAACATCAGGTGGTGTAACAACGGCAGCTACGATAAATATAATGACGATGGCATAACGCCTGTATTTTTTTAAAAATTTATAATCAATCAATCCCAGCTTTGCCAGGAAATACATAACCATAGGCAATTCAAATATTAGGCCTGCAGGAACCGTAAACATAACGAGGTAATTGATGTATGAACGGAGCGTCACTGTGTGCTCTACGGATGGGTCAACAGTATAAGAACCTAAGAAGCTGACGGCAAATGGACTTATAACAAAATAACCAAAGAGCACACCTGTGAAAAAGAGTAAACTACAAGCAAGCACAATGCCTCGACTTGCTTTCTGTTCCGACGGATATAAACCCGGCTTTATGAACCTCCAGAATTCCCACAGGACATAAGGAAATGCAACGACAAGACCCAGCCAAAATGAACTGATCATGTGTGTTATAAATTGCTCCCCTAGATCACGTGTGATCAAGGTTAATTTATCCGGTTCCATACACACGACGTGCACGACATCGCAGAGAAATCTGTAGGTCGGAAACCACGACTTTGTAGGCCCGAGAAGTAGGTACTGAAAGACATAGTCCTTGGCAAGGAATATGACGATAGCCGCCACACCTATAGCAATAAGGCTACGGATGAGATGCCAGCGGAATTCCTCAAGGTGGTCGAGAAAGGACATTTCTGATTCCTTATTATACTCGTCTATGTCTATCTGATCTAATGGCATAATACCTTTTCTGTCAATGAGAATGCAAAAGTATGAATTCTCTGACTGCAATTATCCTTATATTGTAAGAATTTCCTCGATTCACCTGGATTTTCCCGGAATTTTGAGGCTAGACTGATTGTTGTCCTGTATGCCAACTGTATTTAAGTAATTGTACAGATTTTATAGCGAGTTTCAGAGAAATTTTATACAGATTTTTTCAATCATTCGGAAGGCAGAGACATAGGGACGCTGCAATTCGCGTATCAAATGAAGGTAGTCGCCACATAATGAGTAATTCAGGGGATAAGCATGAAATAAATGAGCTCATATACAGTAAGTTATTATATTTACTGCTACTTTTGTCCATATTCTAGAGGTGATGTAAAATGTATGGTCGCATAAATACTATATTGAGCTCTAGAAGCATTATAAGAAGTAAAGCATAAAGATAGAATATTATGAATGACATGATGAGGAATTTAATGGAAAATCAGCAACAAGTAGCAGAAAGGCTGAAGGAGATAAAAGTTGTCGCTGATGCCGGTTCAGGAGCTGTAAAGATAGAAGCCAATGCCAAGTGTGAAGTACTCAATATTACTCTCGATCCCGAGAAAATAGATGTGACTGACACGGAAGCTCTGGAGGATACACTTCTCATAGCTACCAATCGCGTAATGAAACTTGCCTTAAAAGCACAGGAAGAAGAAACGAGAAAATCACTGAATAGCTTAATGCCGGGAGGGCTTTCAGGCCTCTTTGGGTAATATTTCACTTATACTGGTAAAATTGCACAATGAAATACTTTTTCCTTTTCCTAAGCACTTGCTTGTGCTCGGTATTGTATGGACAATCGACAGAGGCGCTCGTCGCATATTTAAATATGGAGAACGATACGATCATGGATGTATCGGAGCTGAAAAACGATGTGCTGGTCACCAATCCCGCCGGATTTGGTTGTGGTGTTTTCGGTGATGCTGCATATTTTGACGGTACGACGAGTATTGAGTTTCTCAGTGATTTTAATACATACTTTAAGGGGAACTTCACCTTGAGCTTTGATTTTAAGCCGACTGGTACAGCGGGAAAACAGATCCTATTTGCCAAGTCAACTGAGTGCATAGGTGCCAAGGACTTTGAGATTTCTTATACCCCGACTACACATAGTCTGGGAGTGGTGATGTCGGAAACATTTGATGAGCGCATCGATTATAAAATTCCCCTGGATCCCAATAGATGCTGGTACCATGTTGACATCGTAAGAGGCGGACCGGTAACTTTAATTTATGTAAATCACAAGCTTGTCAAACGGTCGGAAAGGGAAGTGCGTATCGATTTTTCCAATGCCGGTTTCTTTTCTGTTTCACAGAGTATCTGCATTCCACAACGCGCTTCAAAATTTGAGGGATTTATTGATGAAGTACGCTTGTATAATCGGCCATTAAATGAAGAAGAGCTTTTTTACTTGTTTAAAAATGTGAACTCAATTCTTACGATGAATGATACGCTGGTATATGTGAATATGGATGCGCCAGTCCACGTTTCCGATGATTGTACAGATTCATATTCCTGGTTTCCATTTCAGAATGTCAGTAATCCGGATAAAGGGAATACTATAATTCACAATCCGGAAGAAGGGGAATACACTTATGTATTGACTTTTAATGAGGAATTCTGTAGTGTTACGGATACCTTGCACATCCGCGTAGTTGATCCGGGAAATGTAAGTTGTGAGAGCTTGGTGATGCCATCTGCTTTTACGCCTAATGAGGATGGTTTAAATGATGTGTATAAAATCAGTAATCCATTTATTGTAGAGGAACTCGTGCGCTTTCAGATATTTGATAGGAATGGAGGATTGATTTTTCAGACTGCCGATCCATCGGTGGGCTGGAATGGCAAATACAAAGGGAAATATGTTTCAGCGGGTAATTATCTCTACCGCATTGTGCATATCTGTCACGGAGAACAAAGAATACTGCAGGGAAACGTGATAGTCTTGCGGTAACTTGCATAAATATCAATTGAATCCAGGTAAATCCTCATAGGAAATTCATCAAGGGGAAATTCATAGCATTTGCTCCGGGCACCATTGTTCATGAGATTAATGACACTTAAAATATTCAAATGGTTCATGGCAATCTCGACAGTGGAATAGAGCCTTGCATGCCGTTGAGCCGAACTGGGATTTCAATTCCGTATTTTCAGAGCCGCAGTGGGGACATTTGACGGAAGTCTCTTTATTCAGAAGGCCACCTTTATTTCCTTGCGGAGGAGCAATTCCATATTTTTGAAGCTTTGCCTTGGCTTCATCGCTCATCCAATCCGTTGTCCATGCCGGGGTGAGTACAGTGTTGACCCGGATATTTTTAATGCCTTTCTTGCTGAGTGTATTGTAAATATTTACTGCAATAACATTCATGGCCGGACAACCGGAATAAGTCGGAGTAATCGTTACGATACATTTATTATCCTTAAGCTCCACATTTCTGATGATTCCGAGATCATGGACAGTGAGGACCGGAATCTCCGGGTCTTTTATTTCACCGAGGAGTTGCCAGATATCGTTTTCTGTATATGTCGTATCGTTTACCATTTCTGACCTGGATATGTGCGTTGCATATACTGCAGCTCTGCAAGAATGTATCCGAGATGCTCAGTATGGACGCCTGTTTTTCCGCCGACTTGCATATAATTGACTTCCGGAATAATAAGATCTGAATCCTTAATGAGCTTATTCAGCCTATGGAAGTAGAAATCGTGAATTTCAGATAGATCTACGCCTATGTTGCTCTCATGTGCTTCAATATCGAGCTCATCAGGGCTTACGAGTTCCCCGGAATAATGATAGAGTTTATTGATGGCTTCTTGCATTTTCTTGTTTCCTTCTTCAGTCCCTAGACTCAATCTTTTTACCCATTCTGAGGAATACGTAGAGTGATATTCAACTTCTTTTATCGCTTTTTTTGCAATCGCTGCAAGCTGTTCGTCTTGTGATTCTTGCAATTTTTCTAGAAAAAGATAGTGATATGAGTCAAATATTGCCTGCCTCATAATGGTCTCGCCCCAGTGCCCATTAGGTCTTTCTACGAGCAGTGTATTATAATATTTACGTCCCGGGCGCAGATAGGCTAGGTCATCTTCATCAATGCCGTGACCGTGTAGTTGTGCAGCGTATTGATAGTATAATCTACATTGTCCTATGAGGTCGAGGGCAATATTGGTCAATGCGATATCTTGCTCGAGAATGGGACCGTGACCGCACCATTCAGAAAGGCGATGACCGAGAATAAATGTATTATCTGCCTGCCTGAGGATATATTTTATTTTATGTTCTTTCTGCATTTTTTTCTGATCAAAGGCTGATAAATTGGCTTGATTTAAATGTGCTCAACTTCATCGGGTATGTGATAAAATGTGGGATGACGGTAGATTTTATCTTTAGCCGGAGAATAATACGCATCACTATTTGCCGGATTGGAGGCGGTGATTTCTTTGGATGGAACCACCCAGATACTTTCTCCTTCCATTCTTCTAGTATAAACGTCGCGGGCATTCTCTATCGCCATCTGTGCATCTGCTGCATGCAAGCTGCCGACGTGTTTATGTGCCATTCCATTGGAAGAACGTATGAAAACTTCATACAAGGGCCAATTATCTTTATTGTTATCTATTTCAGGTTTCATGCTACTTGTGATTTACTTCTTGTGTTTCTTTGTTTTTCTGCATAAGCCCTTGCGGCTTCTCTGACCCATTGTCCATCTTCATGCGCTTTACGGCGTGCATTTAATCTATCTTTATTGCAAGGTCCATCGCCTTTAACTACTCGCCAGAATTCATCCCAGTCGATTTCACCGTGTTCATAATGTTGGGTTTCTTCATTCCATTTTAAATCCTCATCCGGAATTTTCAAGCCAAGATAATCTGCTTGAGGAACTGTCATATCGATAAATTTTTGACGTAGTTCATCATTGGTAAAGCGTTTAATCTTCCAGTTCATGGATTGAGCCGTATGCTTTGAATCTTTATCGCTCGGACCAAACATCATTAAGGAAGGCCACCACCATCTATTCAGCGCATCTTGTGCCATTTCTTTCTGCTCTTTACTTCCTTTTACCAGGGAAAGCAGTATTTCATAGCCTTGTCGTTGATGGAAACTTTCTTCTTTACAGATTCTTACCATTGCACGGGCATAAGGGCCGAATGAACACCTACACAGTGGAACTTGATTCATTATTGCTGCACCATCAACCAACCAGCCTATAGCTCCCATATCTGCCCATGTCAATGTGGGATAATTAAATATTGAACTGTATTTGGCTTTTCCGGTAAGCAGTTGATCTATCATCTCATCACGTGATATTCCCAGTGTTTCAGTAGCCGAATAAAGGTAAAGACCGTGACCGGCTTCGTCTTGCACCTTGGCGAGTAGGATAGATTTCCTGCGCAGGCTCGGGGCTCTCGTTATCCAATTTCCTTCAGGCAACATCCCCACTACTTCTGAATGAGCATGTTGTGACATCTGCCTGATAAGTGTCTGTCTATACTTCTCCGGCATCCAATCTCTGGGCTCAATTTTTTCTTCATTGTCTATCCGAGATTGAAATATCTGTTCTAAGTCTTTTTCTTGCATAGCTTATGCTTTATTTACGCTTGCCTCTAAGATAGTAAATGGATTTGTTAAATTGAAAGTTGCATAAGGAATTTAAAAGATTGGAAAGATTTTAATTGAAGGGCTATTTAATAGCTTGTACCATTTCCCGTTTGCCGGGCGCGCCTTCTAGAGTATTTACCCGGAAGCCGACTTTTTTCAGGTTGCGCTTAAATTGTCCTTGTGCGCAATAAGTCGTCATTATTCCGCCGGTTTTTAAGAGTTTGAATATTTTACGACAAGCATTCAGGTCCCATAATTCTGCTTGAGTCCCCGGATCAAATGCATCGTAGTACAGTACATCATAAAGATTGTTGCTCGTAAAATGGAGGAAATCAATATGGCATTTGCGCAAGCTAAAATATGGGTGAAGCTTAATGTCTTGATTCCATTGTGCATCGATAATAGAGTGATAGATATTGCGATGAGCGAGATTTACAAAACCTTCATCGCCTGCATAGCGCTTCCATGCATCGGAGGGAAGTGGGTGTTTTTCAATAGCTGTGTAGTTTAATGCTTGGTGGTGCTCAATGGCATATTCTGCAGTGAGGTATGCATTCAATCCACTACCGAGCCCCATTTCCAAGACAGATATTTCCTTCTTTACATCTTGTTCATCAAGGTACTCAATAAGGCCATTCTGTATATACACATGACGGCTTTCACTCAATGCACCATTCATGGAATGGTAGCTAGAATCATACATAGAAGAATAGAGAGTGGGCGATCCATCTCTTGTCTGCTGAAGTGATATCATTGAGTTTTTCCTAGAAAAATGGGATTAAAGCGGCAATAAAGTCGGTAAAGTCTGTGCTCATGCCATAAGGGCAACCATAACCACGGTTACAAGCACTTAGAGTTAAAACAACAAGGATAAGCAGTGCGCTCAATTTTACTTTATTCATAAATCTACGATAATTTGTATAAGCTTAAATGTCCTATTAATTATGCTTTAAGAACGCTCAAAGGTAATACTTATTTCTTAAAACATGTATTTAATTTCCGAGATTTGATGAATTTATTGAAATAACTTTAATATATTGGGCTATCAGAATTTTAAAATAAAGGTATGCGTATTCATTTAATTGCAATAGGTGGAGCTGTTATGCACAATCTTGCACTTGCCTTACAAGCTGCAGGACACGAGGTGAGCGGCAGTGATGATGAGATATATAATCCTTCAAGGGATCGGCTGGAGAAAGCCGGGCTTCTTCCGGACAAGGTAGGCTGGGATGCTTCTCGTATCAGTAAGGATATTGATAAAGTTATCTTGGGGATGCATGCCAGGAAGGGCAATCCTGAGATAGATCGGGCCGTAGAACTGGGTATTCCCGTGAGTTCTTTTCCGGAGTTTATATATGAAATGTCTAAAGACAAAAAGCGGGTCGTTGTGGGTGGTTCACATGGCAAAACCACAACAACATCAATGATTATGCATGCTTGCGTGCAGAATAATATCGATATTGACTATCTCGTCGGTGCTCAATTGGAAGGATTTACCAATATGGTGAAGCTCAGCGACGCGGAAATTATTATTATCGAAGGTGATGAATATCCGAGTTCTGCACTGGATCGACGGTCAAAATTCCTGCATTATAAACCCCATATTGCGACGCTTACCGGCATAGCCTGGGATCACATTAACGTCTTTCCTGAATTTGAGGATTATGTAAAGCAATTTCGGCTATTTATTGAAAGCATTGTTGAGGGTGGCTTGTTATTTTATGATGAGAAGGATGAATTGCTCAAGAACCTGGTTGAAAAGGTAGCAGTAAATATTCAGGCTGAAGCTTATGATACGATAAATTATCGAGAAGATGAACAAGGGGTGAAATTATTGAAAACCTCCGGAGAAGAGGTGCCTATAAGCATATTCGGGAGTTTCAATATTTCCAATCTTGCTGCAGCACAGAAAGCATGTGCGGAATTGGGAATAAGTTATGATTCATTTGTTGAGAGTATGTCTAGTTTTAAGGGAGCGATGAAAAGACAACAAATACTCGGGAAAAAGGGGAATAAGATTGCCTATCTGGATTTTGCACATGCACCTTCCAAGGTCAGAGCGACAAGTAGTGCCATGATTGAGCGTTATGGCGGGGAGAATATCATTGCCTGCCTAGAACTCCACACATATAGTAGCTTGAGTAAAGAATTTTTAAGTCATTATAAAAATACTCTTGATGGAATAGGAGAGGCAATGGTTTTTTATAGCCCACATACAATCGAGATGAAAAAGCTCAGTCCGATATCACCGGATGATATCAAAAAAGAGTTTGATTTTCCCGGCTTGAAAGTCGGTCATGTAGCAGGTGATATTCAAGATTTTATCCGTGAGAATGGAGAAGGGAAAACCGTATTGTTATTTATGAGTTCCGGAAAATTTGGCAATCTTCACCTTGAGGAATTAACGGATGAATTCCTGGAGATCACATAAAAGAGCAATCATAGGTCTATGGAAAGATCTGAACTCGCTTCTCGTATAAGTTAAATGTTATACATGAAGACGTGCTTTCCTTTCCAGTAGTTCTTCTTCTGTTTCAACGTGATTCGGATCGGGAAGACAACAATCTACCGGACATACGGCGGCGCATTGAGGTTCTTCATGAAAACCATTGCATTCTGTACATTTATCCGGAACGATATAATAGTAATCATCTTCAATTGCATCCTGCCGTTCATCGGCATGAACAATCTTCCCATTCTTGAGCGTATAATCTCCGGTGACGCCGGTTCCATCGGCTATGGCCCAGTCCATCATGCCTTCATAAATTGCGTTATTGGGGCATTCTGGTTCGCAAGCACCGCAGTTAATACAATCATCAGTTATATATATAGCCATTGGGTATTATTTTTAGTTTATAAACTATTATTCAGAGAATAAGTTTACCTTGCATAAAGCAAGATAATTCTAAGGTAAGGCGATTATTATAAATATGGAAGGTAGATTAGGGAAGATTTTTACTGTAACGCTTGTTGTTCTCATTGCAAGTCTTGCAAATGAGGGAATTGTGTCTCAGACAATATTTGAAATTAATAATTTCAATGCACATTCTGATGATTTGCAACTACTCGGTTCAGCTACTTATGAGAACAATATCTTAAGATTGACGCCTAGTGAAAAGGATAAAGCCGGTGCTTGCTGGTTTAAGGCACAAAAGATAGACCTGAGTCAAGGATTTTACATGGACTTTGAGTTCAGGATAAGTGGAAGAGATCTACAGCACGGCGGTGGAGATGGATTTGCACTTGTGATACAGAATCAGGCTCTTGATACATTTGGTGGTATAGGGGATAAGCTGGGATATCAGAATATACCCTATGCTCTCGCGATAGAAATTGATACCTATAATAATGAGGAAGGGAGTAAGAATAATGTTACGCTTTCAATCTACGATACCGCTACCGGAGAATACATTCCTTATGCCACTGTCCATGAAATCCCGGAAGTAAATGATGGGAATTCTCACTATGCAAGAATGGAATACAAGGAAGGAGAAATTGTGTTTTATCTGGACAGTTACATTTTTCCCATACTTACGGTAGCAATAAATCTGGATTCTCTAGTGAATGCACCTGATGGACATGCATGGGTGGGCTTCACCGCAGCGACTTCATCCGCCACAGCCAATCACGATTTGCTTTCATGGTCTTTAACGCAGTATGTTGCTCCGCCGGTGATAAATGTCTCCGATATTAATATCAATCAAGAAAAAACGATCTTTGTCCATTCAAGGAAGCTTGAAATTTCGATATGGGATGATAATGTTATTGATGGTGATACAATTTCACTGAAAATAGGGAAAGACTGGTTATTGTCCGGGTATCCGGTTGTACGCGAGAAAAAAGTGATGCACTACACTCTGCGAGGATTTGAGACTGAGCTGGTTTTATACGCACATAATAATGGACAGATACCACCTAATACAGCTGCGATTTTAATTGATGATGGCCTGACGCCACACCGCCTAAAACTATCATCCAATCTCACTACAGCTGAAAGTATTAAGATTAAATATCGAGCCAAGGGACTCAAGAATTGGGACGATGATTGACAGCTTCCATAAGCTCATATACCATTGAATATGACATCTCTGTATAGTGCTTTCCCGCCTTAAGCCTGTCCTGGTGAAGTGTGGGAATATCTTTGTCCTTACAGAGGAAATTGTACAGAACCTTGCTCACCTTGTAATATCGTTCCGGATCTTCATAAGTTGCAGGCTCAGATACTTCTAGAAATGGGAGGAATTCTGCAAATACATCCCAGTCATAAAAGAGATAATTCGATGGTTTATGATAGGCGAGATAAATGCTTGCTATCCGCTTATCATGGAAATGACTATTATATGGCCCATCGATAAAATGAATTTCAAGGGCCTTAAACAGTTCATCTGAGTGGAATGTAAAGCGATCCAATCTGCTTGCGATATCAAGATCTTCATTGAAGAGGTCTTTAAACATAAATTTGGTATATACGGGATCGTAGTGAAAGAAGGCACTCATTATGTCTCTCGGATGTGCATCATTCCGCCTCCATAAGCGTAGCGAAGTTGTATTCTCGGTAGAATTGAGATACATTCTACTTAATTCATCACTCCCCAGATTCCAATTTTCTTGAAAGTTCTGTATCCCTTCATATATATGTAGGTTATGGTATGCTCTTTCTGAGGTGAGGTAGTCTTTAAATATTCCTACCGCTTCCTGAATCTTTGTTAATTTCATTGTTTTGTCTTCTATTTTGAGACTCTATAAGCTTCCGCAAATGTGGTTCCGGCGCATAATTTATGATGGAATTCTTATATAAAGACTCATGTAGAAATTATAGCATCACACTAGCCTGTTAAACGAGCCACATATATAATAGTGATGAAGCGTAATAGTCCCTTTCATTGCCTCGCCTAGGAGAGTATATCTTCCGACGATGGTGTGGGAAGAGCATTTGACATAAGTCTCAATAATACATATAAGAACACAAGACAAGCTCAATTGCCATTACCACGGTATCATATAAAGGATAAGTGCAAGAGCAAGAGAATAGTACAGTGCAATTGACCTCACCTTGGCAATGCCGTTCCGTCGCTTTGCGAGAGAATGCCCGATTGTGACTAGAGCGATAGCTAGAATCATGATAATGCTGTGCTCATAGGTAAAAAATCGTATGACGGAATTTTCCCCGGCCAATTTAAAGTTGACTTTTGGTGATATAAAGTATAAAACTATCCCGGTTAAAAGCTGGACGTGGCAGAGGATAAGGCTTATTAAAGCGAGCAACTTGATGGTTTTATTCCACTTAGTCGATCCGATCCATTGGATAATCGCCGTGATGGCGGTAATCGCGAGGAGAAGGAGTACTAGCCACCTTAATCCTGAATGTGCGTGCAACATAATGTTATACATAAGCTATATCTTTTCCTCGAAGATAGAGAAAATTACTGATTCTCTTCATTTACCGGTAAAAAAAATATTTGTTTTATGAGAAAGAGTATTTATATGATTTGGTCATCCGACATGCACTTGTTGTTGATCCTGGAGCGAGGCCTCTTTGATTAGTTGTAAACTTAACATCGTTTAATTGAATATTTTTATAAAATAATCACTTCTACCGGAATGTAGTCTTTTTTCTCTCATTCCGCTGAAGAGATTCTATAAGGTAGATTATTATCCATGGCGAAAATGGATCCTATTTTTCTTTCCTCGATCTTCTGCCGGTGAAGCCTTCTCAGCCATAGTATTGTGGACGAATATATGCATGAAATCAGGCAATATCCGGGAATTTATGGGATTTGTCTTTGAATTTTAGGAGAGGTGGAGTTGCGAATTTCTACGGATATGAGGATAGAACCTATGTTTGAGCTTGAGAAGAAACGGTTTTTAATAGCTGAAGGTGACTAGATTTTAAATTTATGTTAAATTAATTAGTGATTAATGAACAAATATCATAGATTTGTAATTACAGCATATAGAAAACTCTGTTAAGTACATACACTTAAGTCAATACCAAATAAAAGTTTAGGAGCTGAGCTGTTTACAGCTGAGGGAAATGTTATACGTAACACTTATAATATTTCATTGTAAGAACACGGCAATGGATGGAGGAGTGTAGGTATCGGTTAAATTAAAATTGAAGAAAAATAAGAAGCTAAACATGAGTAGTGATATAGAAGTTGTTATCTATGAGGTTGTAACAGAAGGACACAGAGCTGAGTTTAATAGAAAATATTCCAATCTTCTCTTAAATAACAGATATAAGGCTACGGATTTATGGCCTATAATGAACACAAAGAGGAAGCTGGGATCAGAAGTGAATATATTTGCTGTCCTGGAAAAGGGCTATTTAAATCCGGAATACAATTTTACTCAATTGAAACAAATAGGTGAGCGTTCCGAAGAAACATGCCGTAAATTTTACAATGAGATATCGAGTAAAATCATGGAGTTTTACGAGCTTCCATTACAAGAAAAGCTAATAGAGTATAAGCGGCAGATGATAGAAAAGCTGTTTGGTCAATTTGATATTCCGGAAGATGTGATATGGAGTAATTCATATTATGACTTTGTAGCATTTGGATTGCGTAATCCTATCTTTTTCTCACTGAGAGATACGCGTATTTACTTGGAATTATTGTGGATATTTTCTGACGTTGATGAACTTTTGCACTATCCGGAACTAGCTAAAAAGTTTGGGATTACAACTGAACGTGTGCGGCAACTTGGGCATCATTTTTTCAAGCTTATCGGTGAGAAATTTAAAGAAGTAGATCAACTTGGTCTTGACCTCTATGAAAATGAGCTGGTCAAAAACAGAGATGTAATCTACTATGACTATGATTCCATTGACAAGAAAGATATAAAAAGTCTTTATCAATTTAATCCCAATTTTATCACATTTATTCTTTCATATCACCTGGAAGATTATAGCCTTGTAGGTGGATATAAGAATTATTTTCTCGGGATAGAGTACAGCAATCGCAATACCTGGAATTGTCTTTATCTTGTAAGTAGTCTGATGGTTGAGGTATTTAATTTTGAAGGCTTTGTCAATTCTATTTACACGCGGATAAATGCACGGGTAACTGAAGATTATGAGCTCGATATTAAAGAAGCAATGGAAGAATTCTGCTTGACAGAGTCGATGACGGATACGATGAGAGCGCGGATTATTAAAGTATTGAAGACAATATTGAATATTGAATTATCTCTTCAGATAAGCGAGTCAGGAACAGTGACTATAGAGAGGAATACGATGTGGCTTTTATGGGAATATGTATATGCTGCACTCGAGAGTCTTGATAAACCTTCCTACCTGAATGAAATTCAAGATGAACTGAAAGTTTTATATCCACTGAGGAGTTTTAATACGGATTCAATCAGGAGTTCAATGATTAATAATGATGCATTTATTCATGTAGGGAGAAAAAGTATGTACGCATTAACTCGATGGGAGGACGAAAAAGAGAGTTTTAAAGGCGGTACAATACGCGATATCGTAGCTGAATTTCTCGAGAAAGAAGGAGGACCACAACATATTGATGCGATAACAGAATATGTGTTGATTTATCGACCTGAAACTACAAGAGATAAAATTTATTCCAATCTCTCTCTTGAGTCCCACGATAGGTTTATTGTTCCTGAGCCAGGATATGTTGACTTAGGTAAAGATGCCCAATAAGAAGAGAGAACCGAGCTCTTAATTAAACTTGAGTAATACCCATATCACGCATCGCGCCGGAGGCGCATTGATAGAGATGTTTTGCGTGGGCAAGCATAGAGCAGTTCCGGCTTGCCGGAACTGCTCTATGTCATATTTCTATTGGCTGTTTTGTTTAAAACATGCTATGGATAATACATAAAAGAAGCCACTGAAACTTGGATGTATCAGTGGCATTATAATTCATAATTCTCAATGGCGGCTCAATACAAATCCTGCACAACAATTAACCAAGAGTAAATGGAGTGGACTGGAACAAGTTCTAGCTCGCCGGTTCTTGATTAGAGATGAATTACCTCACCATAAGCGGCTGCTGAAGCTTCCATTGTAGCCTCGCTCATCGTCGGATGTGGATGTACTGATTTTATAATAACATGACCGGTTGTTTCCAGCTTTCTGGCAGCAACAACCTCAGCGATCATTTCAGTAACATTGGCACCGATCATGTGAGCGCCGAGCCATTCACCATATTTCTTATCGTAAATAACCTTCACGAAACCCTCCGGACTACCGGCTGCCTTTGCTTTCCCACTGGCAGAAAAAGGGAATTTGCCGACTTTAATATCATAACCCGCTTTTTTTGCTTCATCTTCGGTATAACCTACTGATGCGATTTCCGGAGAACAATAAGTGCAGCCCGGGAGGTTATTATAGTCAAGTGGCTTAGGATTTTCACCGGCGATTTTTTCGACGCAGATGATCCCTTCGGCACTAGCGACATGCGCAAGTGCAGGCCCGGGGCTGACATCACCTATAGCATAAATGCCATTGACATTGGTATTATAGAATTCATCGACGACGATTTTCCCCTTTTCCGTTTTAATACCGAGTGTTTCAAGGCCAATGTTTTCAATATTTGAGCTTACTCCTACAGCGGAAAGGACGACATCACATTTCTTGGTGCTGGTCTTTCCGGTTTTGTTGTTTTTAATTGTCACAGTACAATCTCCGGATTTAACATCAACTTTTTCAACCGCAGACCCGGCGAGTACTTCAATTCCCTTCTTTTTGAAGATTTTATTCAGTTCCTTGCTGATATCTTTGTCTTCATTGGGGACAAGTCCTTGTTCATTGTACTCTACAATAGTTACTTCAGTACCTATGGCATTATAAAAATACCCAAATTCTACGCCGATGGCACCCGCACCGACAATTACGAGAGACTTAGGTTGTTTTTTTAAGGACATCGCCTCGCGGTAACCGATAACATTTTTACCATCGATATCAATATTGGGAAGTTCCTTGGCCCTAGACCCCGTAGCAATGATAATGCTCTCAGCTTCATAGGTTTTCTTGCCATCTTCACCTTCAACCTCAACTTTTTTGCCGCGTAAAAGCTTTCCATAACCTTTTAAGACATCAATTTTATTTTTTTTCATGAGAAATTGAACGCCTTTATTCATGCCGGCAGCTACAGTTCTACTGCGCTTGATCACCTTGTCAAAATCTACCGAAGAATTATCCACGGTAATACCGTAATCTTCTGCATGGTTCATGTACTCAAATACTTGAGCACTCTTCAAGAGTGCCTTAGTGGGAATACATCCCCAGTTTAAGCAGATTCCGCCGAGATTCTCTTTTTCAACAATAGCAACTTTTTTACCGAGTTGAGAAGCTCGGATAGCCGCAACGTAACCGCCCGGCCCACTTCCAATAATAATAATATCGTATTTCATGTTTCTTTGATTTACTTTGAGAGCGTAAATATAATGAGATTGACCAAAGGATAAAATATTATCGTCCTTTGAATGGAATATATGACGCACTTAGGTCGCGATATGTTCTATGAGCAGGTGGAATTTTTATGTTCTGAAACTTATCGATGATTGCCATGCCTTCATAATACATAACTCTTGCATAAGCCTCGTGAAACGGCCATGCAAGTCCATATTGTGGCTTGGATAATTCAATGCCATTAACATTTACATAAGCCCATAATTCTCCTTTCCTGAATGGCGCAATACCTTGGTTAAAATTATACAGTTGATCGTATTTAGGCGGTGTAATCTTATGAAAAGCAGTGTCCATAATGCCCCATTTTCTCTGAGCATAATAGATAAATCGATGATAACCGGCGTAGCGTAAATCGCGTATATCCTGTAAAGTTTTTACCTGTTTATAATTCCGATACACCTTAACGCCTCCTTCATTTATGCCGATAATCCACTTACTAGAGTCATGCCTTAATTTGCGATATTGAATCGGTATGATAGTTGCCCCGTCGATGTCTACCACACCATAAAACATATCTTTTCTTACCCTGAAATGTGTTGAATCAATCACCGTAATACGATCGTAGCTCAATTGCCTGTATGGTTTCCCCTTATGACTATAGATTGTTTCAGCTTGTGATTGGCTTGCAATAATATATCCATAATCTGCCGGCAATAGGTCTTTAGCTTTGATGACAGATGAAACGTTTCCCATCGTATCGAGGATGATAAAGGAATCTATGCCTATTTTAGCTGTCGCAAATCCCGCTCTAAAATCGTGCGTATAGAGGAAGTTTACATCGGAGAGGAGATCATTCTGCTTATTGATAAAATTATAGCTGCCATCGGGTAGCTGAACGCGAGCATAACCATTGTAAAAATTCCATGCTGAACGATAACTCGGTTTTATAAACACCTGCAGACTCGTATCTATAAATCCCCACTGCCCGCGAACATTAATCGCAGCAGCTCCATCGTGAAATGGCCTGATTTCATCAAGCCTTGGCTCATATACTACCTCATTTTGCAAGTTAAGTAATCCCCATTTGTGAGTTGGGCTGATATAATCTTGCAGATATTGCAATCCTTCTTCCTGTATCTTCGTTTCTTCATCAGTACAAGAACTTATCCCGATGATGAAAAGCGCAAAAAATACAAGCGGTAAAGCCTTGATTATTGATATATGCATTCTGCTTATTTTAATTATTATGATTATACCTCAATCGCGTGTCCACGCACAGGATATCAACTGGAATACGTTTTATCCGGCTGACTCGAGCTTTGTCGTCTCCTTTCCCGAGGGAGAAATTACACACCAGATAGATACTGTATCGACGGCGATAGGCCCCCTATATTATCACAAAGTTATGAATAAAAGTTCTATAAGCAGTAATCAAATCTACACAGTTGTTTCATGGACAAGTTATCCGGAAGCGACAATTCATTCCGACAGTACAGCGCTTTTTGATGACTTCTGGAAAGCGACGATGAACCAGTCAAAGGAATCTGTTGATGGTACGATTCTGTTCAGCTCTGAAAGGAAAGTTCAAGCATGGCCTGCTTATACCTGGAAGATAAGCTATGATGAAAATCAACGGATTGATAATCTAGGTATATTGAAAGAAAATACCTTTTTTCTACTACAATTCTCTGCTCCTAGTGCGATAGAGTACACAGAAATAAAGGTTGATTACTTTGATTCATTTCATTTTATGCCTGATAACCGATAATGACTTAAGATGGTGAATGATCTGGTATTAATGCTCCACGGGAAGCCAGATAATAGATTTTTGCTTACCTTGCAATCTCAAGAAAAATATGCTATTAAACTGACCAAATAAGAATGAAATGGACAAAATCGCAGTCTTTCCCGGATCATTTGATCCTATTACCTTAGGACATGTAGAAATTGTCAAACGGGCTTTACCGCTATTTGATAAAATTATTGTCGCTCTCGGAGTAAATGCCCAGAAAAAGACACTGTTTTCTCTCGAGCAGCGCCTGCGGTGGCTAGAAAAGGTCTTTCAGGATGAAAATCAAGTAGAAGTTCAACATTTCACCGGTCTTACTGTTAATTTCTGCAGAGAAGTAAATGCGGGCTTTCTTTTAAGGGGGATAAGGAATGCAGCGGATTTCAATTATGAAAAAACTATCTCTCAGTTGAACAATATAATCGGTGATAATATTGAAACCGTATTCCTTATCTCACATCCCAAGTACTCGTATATAAGCTCTACAATTGTGAGGGAAATTATCAGAGGCGAGGGAGATGCAAGTAAACTTCTGCCTGAAGGTGTTCAGCCCTATAATGGAGAGATTGCATAGGCATTATATTTAGCCTCAGCGTGAATACTTCAAGTGGCTGAAAAGGGCAGAGAATGGGATGAATAAGTTTTACCGGTAGGGGAATGTGTGCATAGACAGGATATATTGCAGGAAATAGCCGGCAATTTGAACGAAAGTGGACAGAAAATGTAATCAAGTGTAGAGATCTGCTTCTGCCTTTTGATTGTGAGAATGGAGAGTGCTGATGAATGGGTATAAGCGACGAGAAGGATGAAGAGATATAATAAACGGATATAAAAATTAACGAAAATATGCGATGACTATAGTTTTAATACCCAAACCATGCAATAGAAATGCAAAAGGAAGTGCAAAAGCCACAGAAGGCAAGGGCTCGCGCAAGAATTTGGCTCGGAATCGTAGTAAGACTACGGTGAGAACCAAATTCGAGCAAGTGCTTGTATTCACAGGCTTTTGTGCTTATCTTCAATTTCTATTGCATGATTTGGGTAATAGATGATAACACAAGGTATATTGTGGTGATATCGATTATGAACTATTGTAGTCAGAATTTATAAACGATCGAATATATTAACTCACGAGAAAATTGATAAACGATATGGCAAATGCTTATTATATTCCACCTATAGCGGAGAATGAACCGGTACTTTCCTATGCACCGGGAAGCCGGGAAAGGGAGGCTTTAATTGAGGCAATCCAAGACCTAAAGCATAGGAATATTGATATACCAATGGTAATAAATGGCAAAAACGTTTTTACCGATGACAAAGTTTCTATTCATCCGCCGCACGAGCGTAAACATACTCTCGGAACCTTTAATAAAGGGACTAAGAAGCACGCAGTTCAAGCTGTTAATGCTGCGTTGGATGCCAAGAAAGAATGGGAGAACATGGCCTGGCAAGAAAGAGCTGCTATTTTCTTAAAAGCGGCTGATCTACTATCCGGACCATATAGAAGCAAGATGAATGCGGCAACGATGCTCTGTCAAAGCAAGAATGTGTTTCAAGCGGAAATTGATGCAGTATGTGAACTTGCCGACTTTTTCCGCTATAATGTGCAGTATATGTCTGAAATATACAACGAGCAACCGGAGAGCTCGGACCTTACATGGAATAGAACTGAGCATAGACCACTCGAGGGATTTGTTCTCGCAATTACGCCCTTTAATTTTACTTCAATAGCAGGTAATCTTCCTACTGCACCGGCTATGCTCGGTAACACAGTAGTATGGAAAGTAGCGGAGTCTCAGATTTATTCGGCTGCTGTAATCATGGAGATACTCCAGGAAGCAGGATTGCCTGATGGTGTGGTAAATATGATATTTGTGGATGGTCCTGTAGTAGGCGATGTAGTCTTTACGCATGAGGACTTTGCAGGCTTGCATTTTACGGGAAGCACTCAGGTATTTCAGACTTTATGGCGTACGATAGGAAATAATATTTCCACTTATAAGTCTTATCCACGCCTAGTAGGTGAAACAGGTGGAAAAGACTTTGTTATTGCCCATCCCAGTGCCAATCCGATTGAGGTTGCTACTGCTCTCGCGCGCGGTTCTTATGAGTTCCAAGGGCAGAAATGTAGTGCTTCTTCAAGAGCCTATATCCCGGCTTCAATGTGGGATTCTGTCAAGGATAAACTGTTTACAGACATCGAATCCATGAAAATGGGAAGTCCGGAAAACTTTGGGAACTTTATCAATGCCGTAATTGATGAAAAGGCATTTGATAAGATTTCCTCTTATATTTCTGAAGCTGCAAAGTCTGATGATGCGGAGATACTTATAGGAGGAAATTACAGCAAAGATGAAGGTTATTTTATCGAGCCTACAGTAATTCTCGCTAAGTCTCCTAGCTTTAAGACAATGGTTGAAGAGATCTTTGGGCCGGTCTTGACCGTGTACGTATATGAAGATGCTGAATGGGAAGAAATGCTGGATCTTGTTGATAGCACATCGCCTTATGCTCTTACCGGTGCAGTATTTTCTCGCGATAGGGCAGCGGTAGCTCAGGCTACAGAAAAATTGCGCCATGCTGCCGGAAACTATTATATCAATGATAAACCTACGGGGGCTGTGGTAGGTAAACAACCATTTGGTGGCTCAAGAAAATCCGGAACAAATGATAAGGCCGGTTCTGTATTAAATCTCCATCGATGGATTTCTCAACGTACCATAAAAGAGAACTTTGTTCCTCCACGCGACTATAGATATCCATTCCTCGGAGAGTAGGATTGATGGGAGTATAGGAGCAATTTACTCTTATGGAGTATTTATGCACAATAAAGTAGGAGAGAAGTAGTTTTAATCTGTAGAAAGGAGTTTTTTTAAGAATGACACTACTCAACGATAAAAAGATGGGATTTTTCTCATCTTTTTATTTTTATGCCTAGTTCAAATTTTTATTATCCAGAATTCGCTTGTCACGGACGATAAAATCTCGACCTAATTTTATACAATGGGAGTAAGGCTACAGCTACAATCAATATTTATCTGAGCTGGTGGAAGTGCTTGAACCGGTATTGGAATGGGATTAGGTTGAATACTACATTAATGATAGTGTTTTCTTCAATACGTAAGTACTTATCCATAACCGGCAACAGATAATCGGAAATGCCCTATTGTCTATTTTGGGCAAAAACAGTTCCGATAGAAACTACAGTATTGATATTGGATTTTTATTTTCATCAATAGCAACGAAGGTGAAAATACCGTCTATGGCTTTAAAGCGGTGGAAGTCATACATTTCCTCCAGAAAGATATCTACCTGAACTTTCAGAGAAGTATTTCCCACCTCCACAACTTCTGCAATAAGTTCAATAATGGTTCCTGCAGGAATAGGTTTTAAAAAATCTATACTACTTGAATTGATGGTTACCATTCTTTTCTTGGAAAATCTTGTAGCGCAGATAAAAGCGACTTCATCCATGAGCTGGAGAGCCTTCCCACCGAATAAGGTGTCGTAGTGATTGGTGGTATTGGGGAAGACGGCTTTGGATAGGGAGGTTATAGAATCTTTAATACGTTTATCTATAGAGTCTGTCATTTTTTCTTTATTTTACCTAAATGAATAATTCTCCCTCCGGTTTGGTTGATAGGGCTCGTACTTTTTCCGATGACAATTGCATTGTAAGGAGCATAGTAATTGTGTAAAGTCATACCGAAGATGTCTTGGAGATTGGCGATTTCTGTGCCTTTTTTTATAATATCAGTCACGCCTGGATGTACGCGGAGGATTCCGCCACCTGAAGTATAAATCCATTCACTATCACTGCAATATATCGTGCGCCGACCTTCTGTCATAGTGCGATAATCAATAAATCCGAGATGAGAAAGCACATTTTTCAAGCCCTGATAAGCTCTGATAATGATTCTACGCTGAAAGACATTGGGGTTGCCTAGTTCAAGTGTAATCGATGGAATATTAATCGCCGACGCTGCGCCACGCAATGTGCCATCATGCGGCGGATTATGGACGACGATTTCCGCATTCATTAAACGCGTTATTTCCGCCGTGACGGATTCTTCCATATCTGCCCTGATGTAATATGAGTTAATCCGTCCAAAACTAGCGGTATGCAGGTCAATTAAATAATCAAAATTATGAATAATCTTTTCACAGATAAGATGGGCATATACTTCGCTCACATTACCATCTTTTTTCCCCGGCATAATATGGTTGAGATCGACGCTATCGATAAACCTTCTTTCTTTATTCATATATGCAGGGATATTGACAACAGGGACGGCAATGATAGCGCCGGAAAGCTTTTCCGGGTCGAGCTTGCGGAACAATCTGTGGATAACGGGAATGCCATTAATTTCATTTCCGTGTACAGCGGCTGTGATGCCGATGGTTTTACCTGGTTTCCTACCTTTGGCAATCATTACCGGAACGCGAGACGGCATCCCTAGTGCATCGCTGATAAAATTAAGCCAGAAGTAATATTTTCCAGCAGCAGGGATGGCATTTATGTTGATTTCATTAATAATCGGATATTCTTTCATAGTTTATTTAATCGTTGATTGCATTGCATTCCATAACTCCACGGCAGCAATCCGCGCAACCGGCTTCCCCGTGAGCTCTTCAGCTGGTCCTATACCTCCGATACTTAATGTGTTTATCTCGCTGAGATATCGCAACCCATCAGCATCTTCAAGTGTATCTATGCCGTAGAGGACAATACCTTCATCTGTGACAGCCTCGCTTATTTTTCTGATTATTTCTCTTTCTCGATCTGTAACCGTGGTGGAGACTGCCTTGCCACCTTGGGCTACATTGCATAACCAATTATCTTCACCCGGTATGCGGAGTGTACTGAGGAGTAATTTGTCACCTGCCATGACGATCCGTTTATCTCCTTTATGCACGTTTTCAAGGAATTTCATCGCTAGTACCGGATAGTCAATAGAAGCAAAGTATTCTGTCGCCATAGAGCGTTCCAGTTGTTTATTGCCGTTCCAGAAGCCGGATTTGTTCAGACGTACGATACCGTGGCCACCATAGTCCTTGAGGGGTTTAATTACGGTGTCGTAAGCTTTCGCAAATGCTTGAATATCCTCAGGCGAGTGGCAGATTCTCGAGGGTGGAATAAGCTCGGGGAAGTTGAGCAGATAGTCCTTGGAGCCGGTCTTTTCAATGCCCAGTGGATTGTTAAAAATTCTATTTGCCGGAAGGCAATTTAACAAATACTTAAAAAATCCATCGGGCAGTGGTCTCGGAATACGGAGGAAGATAAAATCATAATCGGAAAGCTTCGCTTTATGCAAGCCTTGCTCAAGAGGTGGATTAATTGTCGAAAAATAAAAATCCGGAGCTGAACTATGAACTGAAAGAATCTGTGAATTCAATCTAATGAGCGCATTTTCGTTTTCCTTGTTTCCTCGGCTGGCGATATCAATATCTGCAAATACCTCGAGTGAATGCAGTGCACGGACGAGCGCATATAATGAGTTCTGGTCGGAATGTTTCCGGTGATCAGTAAGAACAAGCAAGCGTATTTCCCTCATAGCATAATTTCTTGTAAAAGTGCATTATCATCATTCATGGAAGCAAATAGGCGCTTACGGAACTTGCGATTGGAGTTGTAGAGGTTGTTGCACATCCTGTCAATAGCAGTCATCGATAGAACAGTCTGAATATATGCTTCAATAAGGTCATCGAGTGCCAGCCCTAGTTTATTGAAATCACGTCTATCGGCGAGGAGAAGCCTGCGGGTATCGGAAGCCCAGTTCCCATCTTTGTCTTTGTAGGAAAGATTGGTGCCGAGGATACTCCAGGAATCATCATCCGGATTGAGATGATCTACTAGTGGCTTCTCAGCACGACGTGCATAAACGCCGAGTGGGAGAATACCTTGCTTAGTCGATGAAACCATTAATCTGATATCTGCAACATAAGTATTCTGCTTTTTATCGGGAATAGTACCTACATGATAAAATTTCCCTTTGGAAGTGCTGGAACTCCAGTTGTAATTACCGATAAGGGATTGCACGATGAAGCGATCGTAGGTGAAATCAAGTTTCATAAAATCCTTGAGCTCGTCTTCATTTACAATCGTGTAAACACCCTGGCCGGCGTTGCTGTATGGAACTTTAATTACGGCATGTCCACCGAGTTTTTCTACCCATAATGGAACTTCTTGCTTGGATATATCCCAGATTGTTGCCGGCGTCTGGATGGAAAGGCCTGTTTCTTCTATTTCGGCATTGAAAAAATTGTATGCCTTGGAAGCCATCATTTTGTTTCTTCCTCCTGCGAGACAAGCTATTATAGGATTCAGAATAACGGTTTTGCTATGGAGCGGCAACCTATTCCATGGTTTTTGGGTGAGATAACGCATTGCTGCCCGGATGGGAATCCACTCCTTATTTTCATCTTGAATGTAGAGGACACCTTCTTTCCATTGGACTCTAGGCTTTGCTTCGGCATTGTAGAAGCTTACCAGATGGACCGGTTCTTCCATCAATTCAGCGATAGTCGCAGCATAGCCGCTTGCTTCCATAGGATTTTTATCGTAGAGGAGCGCGAGGCCGCCTTTTAATTTACTGCGCTTGGATTTAAGATAGGGTATGAAGGTGTTTATAATTAACTTTTCATAGCTTCCCATTTCCTTGTGGTCATCTTGGAGAGGCATTGATTTCTGTCCGGAAGGACAGCTGTTATTTTCAATAATAACCATTTTTCCTACGCCATTGGCAGTAGTGACATGAATCAAGTCTGCGCCGGCCCACTTGAAGTATTTCATTTCAGCCTGAAGGAGATTCTTTAAGGCATTGGAATCGACCTTGGGATGCAGATGGCAATATCTGATAACGATATTCTCGAGATTCAGATTCAGAAAATAATTGACCATGGGGTGAATGGTAGCATTTAAAGCCTTGTCATACCAGTGAGCGGACGGGTCAAATTCCCCCGGTTTAAAAATTCTATACGAGTTATCCACAATTTAAAGTTTTGATATTAATATACATTTAATGCATTCTGTCGCCTCTTAATTCAAGCTTCTTCATAATCTGTGCTTCATATTCCAGAAATTCATGCCACCGTTTATCCACTTTTTCTCTCTGATTATAAAATCTGGCAAGCTCGAGGAACATGTGATAATGACCGGCTTCAGATACCATAAATTTATGATAAAATTCTCTGAGATCGGGATCGGCAAGTTCTTGTGAAAGCAGGCGAAATCGTTCACAACTACGCGCCTCGACGAGGGCACAACTGAGGAGTCTTTCTGTGAAACGGTCGTCTCTTGCACCGCCCTTCTTTTCAAATTTTCTCAGCTGTAGTACATATTCATCTTTGCGTTGACTGCCGAGGGATAATCCACGATCCTTTATTTCTTTTAAGACCATCCGGAAATGCCCCCATTCTTCTGTTACAACAGGGCTTACTTCATCAACCATTCGTGTTTTATCCGGAAATAATTGAATGAGGGAAATGCAGGAACTCGCTGCTTTCAACTCACAATAAGCATGGTCGGTTAAAATTTCTTGTAAACTCATCTGAGCAAGGTCAACCCATCGGGGGTCTGTCGGTAATTTTAATCGTAACACAAGTAAATTAATTTCTATGTGAATAATTAAAAGAAGCTATCGATACACTGCAATTGCTTTCTTAAAAGATCTACTTTAAAGATATTGTAATCTTCATATCCCGTCGCCCACACAACGCGTACTTTATCGATGGGGCTTTTCTTTAATCTCCTGGCATCGCGATTGCTCATCTGATAAATAGCGTGGTATATTTTCTTGTCAGAACGTGGATCGCTCATTTCCCGGGCATTATTGTAGGCAAAAAAAGCATATAAATCACCATTTAAAGTTCTTATGGTCAATTGGCTATTCTTTTTTATGCCGCCGAAGGCAAGATCAGCACGCGGTGAATCGATGTAAAAAACGAGATGCAAGTAATAAATTCCTTTTTGATAAGAGAAAAAGGAAAAACATTGAATTAAGTCTTTATGAGCAAAATACTTGGCTCTTTTTTCCGGTGTATAGCGGAATAAGAGCTCTTTATCTATTATTGTGCTTATCGCAGAGCTATTCACCGTGCTTCCTTGCTTTTTTAAGGAGCAATTATCCCTTAAAAGTTGCTTGCTATAGTTGATTATAGTGGGCTTGCTTCTTCCACTAGTGATGTCGGTTTGCGGATTGTTTATTGCATCCTGCGACGCTATGTCATCAGAAACTGCATCCGGTAACTCGGGAAGCTCGGTTTTTCGATTTAAAAAATATTCATTGACTACTTTATGCACGTCGTTCATGTCCTTCACACCTATTGTGTTTATGCGATATTCTCTCAATGTTGCTGCTTGTGCTTCTGAATTCAATGAGCGTACTCGTAGGAGTTCATTGAGAAAGGCATCATTCTCTGTTTTTAACTGCCTGACCTGGGAGATTGACTGATTAATGATTTTTAACTTATTACTTAAAATACTCAATGCTTGTTGATTCTGTTCTACTGAGCTCTGAGCTTGCTTAAAGTCTTCTTGAACTTTGAGCCGTTCATCAGTGAGATCAAGGAGTTTTTTATCGAGTGTATTTCCTTCATCTTGTAGTCGGGAGATAAATACATTGATTAACTTTTCTTTAATAGTCGGCACATTTATTGCATTATCAGAAGATGACGGATTGTCAATTTTCTCTGTCTTGTGATCCATTTTAAGCAGAGCAGTATCAGCAGGGACAAAATACCGCCAAGAACCATCGGGAAATTTTACGATACGTTCTCCCCGTTCATTGGTTGTAACAGTCTGACTAAAGCTGTTGAAGGGAATAGCCAATAAGAACAAAATGGGATAGAAGTATATTGATTTCATAGTTTTTATGGTGAATATAGTAAACATAATAAGAACAATTATCGATTCAAGATACGAGAGAATCATCAATTATAAGCAAGTTTAAGGGGAAATGTATAAAAACTTATAGAATTGTCCAGTTTTTTAATCGACATAGGCTTTTTTACCATTTCAATATGGGATATTCTGGATATAGTTATAACGGGGCTTTTGATATTTACAGTATATCGAGTACTCCGCGGTAGCTTAGCCTTCCCTGTGTTTATCGGTATTATTATTATCTATATCTTATATTGGGTTGTGCAATTGCTCAACATGAGCTTGCTTTCAATGATATTTGGGCAGTTTGTCAGTGTGGGTGTGATTGTCGTGATAATTATATTCCAGCCGGAAGTGAGGCGTTTTCTCTTACTTCTGGGAAATACGACGATGAAACGATGGGGTGGCGGTGTTATTCAGACTTTATTCAACAAGACTGTCAAGGATGAAGATGAAAGAGGCAAGCGGAAGGAGGTAATGGCAATTAAATCGGCAATAATGCGGATGTCGGCTCAGCGTACCGGTGCGTTGATAGTCTTTGTTCACGAATTAAGTTTGCAAAACTTTGCTTCGATGGGCGTAAAACTCGATTCTGAAATATCTCAGTCAATCTTACTCAGTATCTTTTTTAAAAATAGTCCTCTGCATGACGGAGCGGTGATTATTCATAATTCAAGGATTCATTCTGCATCTTGCATACTGCCTGTTTCCGATAATAGAAATTTGCCACAGTCGGTAGGTTTAAGGCACAGATCAGCTGTAGGATCAACAGAAGGGACCAATGCAACTGCATTCGTCGTATCTGAAGAAACCGGAAAGATATCTTATGCTCGCTCAGGCCAATTGATCAGAGATATGTCTGAAGAGGAATTATATGAAGCGTTGATACGGTATTATTAATTACCTTCTCACCCTGGAAAGCGCCGGAATTGAAAAAGGAAAGGGAATACTGCATCAACTTGCACAATCTCTTGTAAGGCCTATGTAAACAGTAATGCAATGTGCTTGATTGTGTATGGTAAGGAATAAAGAGGGATAAGCTGGAAAAGGAAAAGGGCAGAGTTTTCTTTGTCTCTATTCAACATTTCAATGTATTGTGCCGTTCTAAGCCTAGTTAAATGTAAATTGAACTGAAAAGAATGAAGAAAGTCGCATATTTACTCTTATTTTTTCTCTGTGCATTTCAAGGAAAAGCGCAGTATAACATCGAATTAACCGCGCCGGAACTCGGCATAGATACAATGTTTCTCGGGTATTTTTATGGAAAGAATCAATTCATCTTGGATACCGCGCTAGTCCAGGATGGGAAATATACCTTTGTTGATAGTGCTGAAGTCCACGATGGACTTTATTTCTTTTATTCACAAGAGGCCGGCTTTTTCAAGCAGATTATTCTTGATAAGCAGCGGACATTTCATGTTAAAATCGGGAAAGATTCCAGTCTTATATTTGAGCATTCTCCGCAGAATACGGCTTTCAATGCCTATATAGCATTCCTGAACAAGGAACGCGGTGCAATAGCCAATCTCAAGCGTGGTGGAATTGATTCTGCTCAGCTGGTTAAATACCGTGAGGATATTAATAAGGCGGTTGAAGATTATCAGAATAACGTTTTAGAAGAGTATAGAGATTCCCTCTTGAGTGTCTTGATAAATCTAAATAGAAGCGTGGATATACCGGAATTTGCGAAAGCTGGTGAAAAGAGACAGAAACTACAGTATCAATACTTCATCAAGCATTACTTCGACAATCTGAATTTTAAGGATGACAGGCTGATTTATACACCTGGATTTATTAAAAAGGTCGATGCCTACCTCGATGACTATATTGTACAAGACCCTGATACATTAATTGTTGCAATTGATAATTTACTGGAAAAAACGGGTTACCACAATGAGAACTTCAAGTACTTGCTTATCGATGTGCTGAATAAATATGCGGTTTCCAAAATCATAGGAATGGATGAGATTTACGTACATCTTGTGAATAAATATTACTCGCAAGGATATGCACCATGGGTTTCCAATAAACAGATTGCCAAAATGGTAAGAGATGCTTCTCAGGTGGAGAATATTCTGATAGGAAAACAAGCACCACCCTTGAGGATGAACAATCAAGCCGGGGAGCAGAAAGCATTGTATGAAATTCCGAGTAAGTTCACCGTACTTGTTTTCTGGACACCTGAGTGTGGACATTGTCGCGAGGCAATTCCCGAGCTTGCGCAAAAATATAAGCAGTACAAGAAGAAAGGTGTTAAGATTTATGCTGTGTGTACGGAGGTCGGCGAGGAAGCAGATACCTGCTGGTCCTTTATCAATGAACATCCATTGATGCAGGATTTTATCAATGTGACAGACCCTATGATGAAAAGCCGATTTAAGAGCAAATATAAAGTCTGGGCAACGCCTAAGTTCTTTCTCCTGGATGAGAACAAGAAGATTATTATGAAAAAATTTGCTATCGGGCAGTTTGATGATGTAGTACAGCACTTTATCTCTGAAGCTAAGGAAGAGTCAACATCAAGGCCTGATAAAGCAAGCTCCGGTTCCGGGCAATAAATGCTGTAGCATAAGTGATAAAGATACTCGATAAGTACCTTATTAGAACCTTTATTCCGCCGATGATTATGGCGACGGTGATAGCGGTATTTGTACTCGTTATGCAACGTTTATGGCTTTATATCGACGAGATAATGGGGAAAGGCGTCTCTTTCTGGGAAATATCGCAGATGCTCAGTTATATGTCGGTATCCTTCCTGCCTTTGGGATTGCCTATAGGAATTCTTATTTCATCGGTCATGTTATTCGGTAATCTCGGTGAAAAATATGAACTCGCAGGAATAAAATCTGCCGGTGTTTCCCTGTTCAGGACAATGTTACCATTAATTGTTGCTTGTGTGGGTCTCGGCTTATTTTCCTTCTATTGCTCCAATAATCTTATCCCTTACACCAATCTTAAGTTTATGACCCAGCTCTACGATATCAGGAAGCAGAAACCTGCATTGAACTTGCAAGAGGGCGTTTATAACTACGACTTTGATGGATATGCAATAAAAATAGGGAGTAAAGGAGCAAATGGACAGAATCTAAAGGATGTATTTATCTATGATCACAGTCAGGCTAGGCGGAATGTGGTAAGCGTTATCACAGCTGATAGCGGCAGAATGTACACGACTCCCAATGAGAAATACCTTATTATGGAGCTCCATAACGGTTTTCAGTATCAAGAAATGGCAGATAACTATGCTCAGAAAACCTATCCGGTGATGAGGACGCAGTTTAAGACTTATACCAAGGTATTCGACCTTTCTCAATTTGCCTTCAGCAAGACCAATGACGAGGTGTTTAAAAAGCATGAGAATATGTTGAATGTCAGTCAACTCAGCAATATGGTCGACTCCCTTGAATCTATGCTGCTGAAAGTGAAAACTGAAAATGTTGCCGGCATGGAAATACGTAGGGATACAAGTGAAGTTCAACAGCAACGAGTGAACCCCATTGCTCAAAACAAGGAACTGCTACTCGACAGTTTTTCTACATCAAGCGATTTTTTACATCGCTTCAAGGAAAAGTATCGATCGATGATTGTTTCCAAGGCAGTCGGTTCAATGAACTTTTATGTGACCAATGCACAGAACCTTGAATACACTATTCAACACGGTACAGAAAAAATATCGAAGTATAAATACCAGAAGCACAACAAATATGCGCTTGCTGTGGTCTGCGTAATATTTCTTTTTATCGGTGCGCCTATGGGCGCTATTGTCCGTAAAGGAGGATTTGGCTATCCGATGCTTGTTGCGATCGTCTTTTTCATGATTTTTCTTGTAATTACACTGTTCAGTGAGACGATGGTCGATAAAGCTAAGCTTAATGCACTTCTCGGTGCATGGCTAGGATGCCTTATTTTATTTCCGATCGGTGTCTTCCTGACATATAAAGCGAGTAAAGACAGCAAATTCATCAATCTGGATGCAATACAAGCATTTTTTAAACGTATATTTGGGAAAGCAGAAGAGACAACATGAAAGAGTACAGCATAAAAGAATTATATCAACATGTCTTACAGAGGCGATCCGCCTTTGCCTTGATAGGCTTGTTCTGGCTGCTGTGCTGTATCGTCATGTATCTGACCCACCAGGGGAAAGTGATAGACTTTTTTGTCGGTTATCGCAGTACAGTAAGCAATTATTTTATGATGTATGCGACGACAATGGGAGAGGGGATTATCTACACGCTAGCAATCCTTATTTTTCTTTTTTACGATCTGAATAAATCCTTATGGCTCACAATCCTCGGTGCTGTATTGCTGAGCTGCGTGTTCTTGTTGAAATTTTATTTTGGCCATCCACGACCCAGCATTTATCTGAAGGATTTTTCTCTGGAAAATTACCTCATATCAGGCTGGGAAGTACTCAGAGGTTATAATAGCTTTCCTTCAGCACATACGGCAGCGGCATTTGGGATATATACTTTCCTGGCGATGCTTGTACGCAATAAATGGATAGCATTTTACAGTATGGTCATTGCTATCTTGGTGGCCATATCTCGCGTATATCTTGCACAGCACTTTGTAGAAGATGTACTAGTGGGATCGATAATAGGTCTTTTTATCGGACTATTTGTTTATTATCTGTATAAACGGTTTTATGCTCGAGATCTCCGATGTTCACTCCCTGAATTTATACGACGCTATCGCGCCGGAGACTATTCTTCCTCGAGCAATGATTGAACCGATTTACTCGTTTCCCGTAAGTTATCTTTGCAGTATTCTAGCAGCTCCTTTGCACGGAGAATTTTTCCCTGAAGTTTTTCAAGCGGGATTTTATGTGCTTTAAGCTCTGTTAATATGCTTTGTAGCTCTTGGTATGCCTTCTCGTAACTTAATTCTTCCATATCTCTGACTTAAGTAATAGTTCAGATTTATAAAATTGGAGGTGAATGGGTTTTTCTTCAGAATATTGCTCCGCATCGCTTAATATCCTATCATCTTGCTTGACTATCGCATAGCCTCTTTTTAACACGGATTCCGGTGAAGCTGCTTCAAGAAAAACCGCAATATTTTCTAGCCCTTGACTTTGCTTCTCGAGATAGCTTGATAATGCATTTTTTATTTCGCTTTCGCAAATGCGCAGCTCTGTCCTTGATCTTTCTAGAATGGCTTCGGAGAAATGATAAAGTTCTTGCTCCATGTTGTGAAGCCGCCTATCTTGTTGATCGAGGAGTCTTTCAGCATATTGGTTGATACGTGCTCCCAGATCGAGGATATCGGTCTCAAATCTTGCATTGTGCTGAACAATAAATTCAGCTGCTGCAGTAGGAGTTTTAACACCTGTATGTGCGACAATATCGGCTACCGATGTGTCAATCTCATGACCTATCCCCGTAATAACAGGAACACTGCACTCCGCGATTTCAAGCGCGAGATCATAATCATCAAACCACGCCAGATCAACTCTACTGCCACCTCCGCGGACAAGACAAATAAGGTCCCAGCTTCCTTGTTCTTGAACTTTGTGCAATTGCTTTATCACCTCGGGCTTCAAATGAATTCCTTGCATGCTAGCCTGAAACAATTCTGTATGAAAATGGTATCCATATAAATTTTGCGTAAGCTGATTCATAAAGTCCTTGTAGCCCGCAGCAGAAGCAGAGCTTATTACTGCGATACGTTGAAAGACAAGAGGGAGTGGGATAGTGCTATTTTTCTTCAATAAGCCAGCTTTTTTAATCTTCGCCAGGGTTTCACGGCGTTTCATCTCCATTTTTCCCATCGTATAATCCGGATCGAGATCATGGATAATAAGTTTATACCCATAAAGCGGATGGAAGCTGATATCCACCAGGACTTTTACATTAATTCCTACCTGAATGAGCTCATTGAACCGACCACGGAGTTTCTGCCGTATGACATAAGAAATATTACGCCATATTACTGCCGAGGACTTGGCGAGGACGTTATTTCCCTCTTTTTCTACAAGCTCGAGATAAAAATGTCCACTTTTTTCGTAAACTCTAGATATTTCTGCTTCCAACCAGATTTTCTGCGGGAAGGCATTCTTTAAGACACTACTCACAAGGTTATTAAGTGCCGATAAGCTATACAACTGATTATCCATAAGGCAAGTGTCTTACAGGGTTGAGAAATATCCGTGTTGAAAAGGAATTTATTTTAACGCATCGCGGACAAGGTCAGCAGCATCTTGCAGTAGAATAGCCGACTGCACCTTGAGACCGGAATTGTCGATGATATCCTTAGCTATGTCAGCATTGGTTCCTTGTAGGCGGACAATAATCGGTACATCGATATTCCCCATATTTTTATATGCCTGGACAATGCCATTGGCTACGCGGTCACAGCGTACAATACCACCGAAGATATTGACGAGAATTGCCTCTACATTGGGATCTTTTAAGATGATTCTGAAGGCTTGTTCAACGCGTTCAGCATCTGCCGTACCACCTACATCGAGAAAATTGGCCGGTGAACCGCCGCTTAATTTAATAATATCCATTGTTGCCATAGCAAGTCCCGCACCATTAACCATACAGCCGACATTTCCGTCGAGTTTAACATAATTTAATCCATAGGACTTTGCTTCTACCTCTGCCGGGTCTTCTTCAAGTTTATCACGCATTTCGGCAAGATCCGGATGCCTGAAAAGGGCATTGTCATCAATGCTTACCTTACAATCTACAGCGATAATCTTGTCGCCATTCTGCAAGCATGGATTTATCTCAAATAAAGAAGCATCCGATTGCACAAATGCCGTGTAGAGATTGGAGATAAACTTCACCATCCCTTTGAATGCCTTTCCTGTCAAGCCTAGGTTAAAGGCAATTTTCCTTGCCTGGAATCCTTGCAAGCCTTGCTCTGGATGAATATGTTCATGGAAAACCTTGTCCGGTGTTTCCTCAGCAACTTTTTCAATATCCATACCACCTTCAGATGAATAAATTATTACGTTGCGCTTGGCTTCGCGATCCATGAGAATGGATATATACATTTCATTACATGCATCAAAGTCCGGCGCATAAGAATCTTCTGCGACAAAGATCTTGCGCACCAGTTTTCCCGGACCTTCAAGACCACCGGGTGTCTGTGGTGTTTTTAACATCATTCCGAGGATGTCGTCAGCATATTCCTTGACTTCATCCCGGTTTTTGGCAACTTTTACTCCACCGCCTTTACCGCGTCCACCAGCGTAAATCTGCGCTTTAACAACAGCGTATTTTGTTCCTGTTTCATCTTGTAACTTGTCAAAATTGGCAAGTGCTTCTTCAATACTTTCTGCTACATAGCCATTCTGTACTTGAACGCCATACTTTTCCAATAAAGATTTTCCTTGATATTCATGTAAATTCATATTCAACTCCTTTTTATTTGATAGGGCCAAATATACAAATATTGTGATATTGTGCGGTGATTATGAGCGCATTTCCTGCAAATGACCTAAAAAATGAGCTATTTGCCAGTACTTCATAGAATAACTATGATATTTTATATTACTTGTAGGACTATGAATACATAGTCAGGCAACAATACAGGAAGAAAGTGTTTTTTAATAGGTATATATTTATGGGGGAAATAGACAGAATATTATTAAAATACCGGAGATGTCTATTGAGATAAAAGAGCAGTGAATATCGTTTATGCAACTTTATCGCGAAAAAATACCGGATATTTTACCCAGTAGAAGTTATGGCAATTACTTATCAGAATGAAAAGATAGCACTGAATCGGCTACACTGGATAGCCGATGAAAAGTATAGATGGTGGTTTCATCTCGCCTTCTGGTTTTTTATATATATCGATGAAATATTTGCCTTGTTGGGTTTGACTGATTCCCCTAAGTTAAATGGCAATAAGCTTTTGCTCCTCTTTATCATTGATGTGATAACGGTATATTTTAATCTGTACGTTCTTATTCCGGCTTTTTTTCTGCAGAACAAGCTATTTCAATACGTTACTTTCACCATTATTACAATTTTATTGAATGTGGAAGGGAGTTTTCTAGTAAAAGTCTATTCCTCTTCTGCACAATATCTCGAGCTCCCCACACAATCAACGGTCTCAATGTTGCTGACAGACCTTATTTATACAATGTTTATGCTCGCTACCGCAATCGGAGCAAATTCACTCCGGAGATTCATCATCAGCCAGGAGAAGATTAAAGACATGGAAAATACCAATCTCAGAACGGAACTCAAGTTCTTGAAAGACCAGATCAACCCCCATTTCCTCTTTAATTCCTTGAATAATATATACGTCCAGACCAGAAAGCGCCCCAAGGAAGCCTCCGAGTCTATTTTATTGCTTTCAGATATCTTGCGATACCAGCTTTACGATTGTGCACAAGAAGAAGTGCGCCTGGAAAAAGAAATAAATTATCTGAAAAATTATCTCGAGCTTGATAGAATAAGAAAGTCTGAAACAGAGTTAAACTTCTCTGTGAAAGGACAGGTACAGAATCAGATGGTCGCTCCGTATCTTTTTAATACCTTTGTAGAAAATGCGGTGAAACACGGACTTTCCAATAAAAAGAACTCTTACATCGATATCTTGTTTGATGTTAAAGATAAAGAAGTAGAGTTTAAAATACGGAATTCCGTCGCCAAGAAGAAAAAAGGACAGAAACAACCGGGTGGAATAGGTTTAAAAAACGTTAAAAGACGACTTGAACTGATGTACCCAAAGAAACATAAGCTTGATATTATTAATCAAGCAGATTTTTATCAGGTTTACCTTAAATTAAATTTAAACTAATATGAAGTGTATTATTGTTGATGATGAACCTCTAGCAAGGGAAGGAATGGAAATGAATATTGAAGAAGTGAGTTTTCTCGAGCTCGTAGGTCAGTTCTCAAGTCCGATTGAAGCCAATAACTATTTGGTGGATAATGAGGTGGATCTTATGTTTCTCGATGTTGAAATGCCGGAAATGACCGGGATTGAATTCTTGCGTTCAATCGAGAATCAACCACTCACAATACTCACTACCGCATATTCAGAATATTCCCTGGAAGGATATGAACTGGGCGTTATTGATTATCTCGTGAAGCCGGTCAAAATGGATAGATTTATGAAAGCCGCCAATAAAGCCAAGTACTACTACGACTTGAAAGAGAAAAGTGAAAACACGGCTATGGCAATAGGCGATGATTACATATTTCTGAAGTCCGATAGAAAATATGTCAGAGTCTATCTCAATGATATCCTGTATATCAAGGGGATGAAGGATTATGTCATGGTTTATACCAAGGAAGGGCGCATCATGACGGCAATGAATGTCAAGACGATTAAAAAGCAGCTGAATAATGAAATTTTTGTCAGAGTCGCTAAGTCTTATGTCATTAATATCAACTATATCGATGAGGCATCACAGAGCTCCGTTATTATACAAGGTGAAGAAATTCCCATAGGGAAAACCTATAAAGATAATTTCATAGACAACTATATAAAAAATAGACTTGTTGAACGCTAGCGTGATCTACTGCGTGTGAGAAGTTGTCGATATCGCCGTGTTTATTGTTAAACAAGATTAATTTTGGCTACTATTTTATTAAAACTTAATTATAGCATAATGAGAAAACTAGTATTATTTGTTTTAATGGGGACTTTTATCGCTGCTTGCGGCGCACCCAAGAAACTATCTAAGCAAGATTTGGAACGATTGAATTATGAGGAAGTGAAGGAAATTGCCATTGATGACCAGGTATTGCCTGATCAATACCCGATGTATCCCGATGGAACTAAGGGTTATTTTCAAGAGGTGTTTCACGCCGTAGTGTATCCGCCTTCTCTTCTCGATCGCGGCATTACCGGTATCGTAAAAGTTGAATTTACCGTTGATGAAAAAGGAAAGGTAAAGGATGTGCACGTCGTCCAGAGTTTACACCCTAAGTGTGATGCAGAGGCAATCCGCGTAATTAAATCCGCCGATAAATGGTATCCAGCTATATTCGAGGGAGAATATGTGCCTGTGACAATGGTTATGCCATTTAGATTTGACCCTGCAGCAGATAATTAATACCCAAAACGTGCAATAGAAATATGACTGAATGAAGTTTCAGCATGCTGAAACCAATGGTCGTTAATCGACCATTGATGAGGGAACCGAGGACTCCTGTCCGAGGCTATCAATAGCTTTACTACTAGCTGCTCTCAGGAGCTCGGTCTTTAGTCCGCCGTAGGAGGATCCTTCATCGACTTGACATTCAGTCAACTCGGTCTCGGACAAGCCCCGTGGAATGCCGAGAATCGGCACGACCGTAGGTCGTATTCCACCGGGCAAGTGCTTGTCTTCTGTGGCTTTTGTGCTTATCTTCAATTTCTAATGCATGATTTGGGTAATAAAATTTCCTAGCGGATAATTAACTTCTGAGTAGGGAGTATCAGAGATTTGCCGGAAGGCGTCTTCTTATAACTGAATTGTAAGAAGTATATGCCTTTCGGCAAATTTTTCTGCGATATGTCCCAGCGATAATAATCCGTCGCAAATTCCAGGCTTTCCCTTGCTATTTCTTGTCCCATGAGGTTGAAAAAGCGCACCGTCCAGTAGCCTGCCTCCGGACTCTCGACCTGTACTTTTATCGCATTGCTCCTCATCGGATTTCCATAAAATACCAGATTGTACAAGCTATAATCGGCTTCATTTAAGCCCGTTACCTCACATATCTGTGTGAGTTGATCGCAATATAAGCGCGTTGCAAGCGTACAGTCGATGACAAATGGATTAACCTTCCCATCTTGGTATGCTGCAATCCGGAATGTCCTTATATATTCCATTGAATCAACCGGATCTTCTTGATGCCACTGACACAAGGTCTTCCGCTGTGAATCAAAATACATATTGTCTGCATCGTCCGCTTTCTGCCTGTACATCGTATAAAAATAAAACATCGCCCGTGCTATATTGCCTTTGAAAGCTTCCCTTGGCTCAAATAAATACTGCTTTGATTCACTGAAGGCATCTATGTTTTTCGTAGGTATATGGTCTAGTGACTTTTCTTTATAAAACCAGACTTCCGTCTCTTCATCCCGGATCTCTCCAAATGGATAATTGCTCCGTGCGCTATTGACATTAATTTTAGCCGGAAATAAGTGATGCATATCTGACTTGGCATTGCCATAACGTGCGCCCTTGCTCCGTGGATACGTATGTTCAGTATTTAAACCACTTTTCCGTCCGTTGTGGTAAACGTAACTTGTCGGGTCTCTATCGGGATCCATATAAACTCCGTGCTGTGTATATACGCAGAACAAACTGTCATGCATTCCATATATAACACGGAATAAAGTGTCTCTTGCTCTGTCGTAATCCAGAACATTGTCAGGTTTGTAGGCCTCAACCAGAGCATCGTATAGGGCGCCGCCTTCAAGCCCCGGTAAAACCGGACTTTGATTGTACTGCGCTTGGGTAAATGGGATGAAAAACAGGCTTATAAATAAAATCGAACAATATTTGTACATGGGATTTTTAGAATATCTTATTTATGAAAACATAAAGCTACGTAATATCTGAGAAAATTTACTTTCAATGCTCTTTTTTCTCGCCTATAATTGAATGCTTCGTCTTCTCTGATCTAATCGGAACCGGCTTATATTCATCGCAATAATCGATACTTGTGACTAGATAAATGCAGAACTGCATATAGGGTTTGGCCTGCTGCAAGATCATCGATTTCCTATCGAGAATCCTGCTTTCTGTGGAAAGTGACTTTATGTCAGAAGAGAATTGTACTTTTACACCATGTTTGAACTTATAAGTACGGGAAAACTTGGAATTGGGCTTTATCTAGGTGAAATAAAGGTCTTCTTGGCTGAGAAAATGCCGGAAGTGCTCATTGATAGCAATTATACGATTGCCGGTATATCTTTTTCAGTGCGTGTATTAAAAGGTTCCATCAAAGAAATTTCCTCCGATGGCAGTTCACTTTATGTTGATGCAATTGTAGAACTTGTTTTATTTACCGATACAATCCTTCTTGAAAAAGAATTAAAATCACAGGTAGAGGCAAGAGCCAAAGTAAGCTTCTCGCCCGCTGGCGAGATAGCGGTGGAACTTCTCGATATGGAAACAGAGATGGGGGAATTTCACATATTGGGCAGGCGAATAGATGTCCTGGAATTTTTAAAACCATTTTTACTACGACGTGCAGAAGCTAAAATGATAAAGTTGAATGACAAGCTTAATCGAGATCTCCAAGACATTAATGATAATCAGATAAAGGAACTACTTAGCAAGATGGGGCTTGCCTCAACTATGCCATCTGGTTTTCCCCCGATGAGTATAGAGATTATGGAGCCGATAATAATATCTATATACAGAGATACTCTGTGCATTTACATTGGTGATTTTAAACTTCAATCAGCGCGAGATTATCGGATTGCCGGAATGAAATTCAATGTCATGCCGGAAAGTGGAGTAGTATTGAAAAGCTCGGTATTATTGTCATGTACTGAAGAATTCTTACAATTTGTCCCGGAAGTAGGTCAAGGGGAAATGCGGTATAGAATAGCTGGGTTTAAGGATTCTGAGGAAGGCGTGAAGCTTCATCTGAATGAAATATCCGGTGTAGTCGGCGATATTGATATCCAGGTAGCCTTAAGTCTTCATGAATCTCCACAAGGTGAATCGGCTTTGAAGGCATCTGTGAAAGATATGAAGCTACAGAACAGCTTTCTGAATATCTTGAATAAAATAGGTCCTATACAGAGAAAGATTTATCACCAGATTGAAGGGGAAATAGCTGAAAAATTAAAAGTAATCCCATCTGTGCCACGAGGAATGTCAATTTCTATCCTGAGTCAATCGAGCAAAGAAAATATGGGAACAATAGAGCTGGGAATAGAACAAGAAAATGAGCTAAAATTATCGTTAAAATGAAGGGAATTATAAGTTGTGGACATCCGGCAACTGCTAGGGCGGCAAATGCCGCTATGCTCTCAGGGGGAAATGCGTATGACGCAGCGATATGTGCCTTATTAGTTGCCTGCGTAGCTGAACCATGTATAGCTTCTCTGTCCTCAGGCATGCTGGGCGTATTTAAGACAACAGATTCTGCAGTGTGGGACATAAATGCATTTGCGCAAGCTCCTGCAAAGCGAAAAAGACATATAGAGAGTGAAATCATCGCATTTGATGTGGATTTCATAAATTCTATCGATAGGTATTATTATGGGCGCGGCACTATTGCTACGGCCGGGTATTTTCACGGAATTATCTATTTCTTGAACCATGCGCGCCTTCCGTTCAAGGAGCATATCGATATATGTGGCGAGCAGTTGAAGCATGGCGTGGCTCTCAGCGAATTTTCTGTAGAATATCTAAATTATTTGAAGCCCACTTTTAAATCAGATAGCCTTTATAAACTGTATTGCGATGCAGATAAGGAGGTTCTGAAGACTGGCACAGTGATAAGGAATACCGGATTTAATGACCTGCTATCAACAGTGAAAGACGAAGGCATTGATCTTGTTATCCGCGGTGATGTGCCGGAAGAAATTCATAAACTTATCGGTGATAAAGGACATCTTTCCAGAGGCGATCTTGTGAATTACAATTGCAAAATCCATCGTATTGAGCCATATCCTTACAATGATAGCCAGGTATTTATTCATGATTTTCCTTCCTGGGGAAGTGAAATATGCAAATTCTTGCTAGGAATGGACTCTGGAAGCGTAGAGCGATCACTTTATGAGGCAATTGAGCAGATTGAAACACAGAATATTCTGGAGAAGTGGCAAGCCAAGCATCAATCGACTTCCGTCAAATTTAGTGGTACGGGACACTTGAGTATTGCGGATGAAAGGGGGAACATGCTTTCATTAACTTATTCACTGGGTGAAGGAAGTGGTTTTATGACGCCATATAGTGGCATTCACCTGAATAATATGCTGGGTGAGCCAGCCTTGTTTTCAGGAAAGGTCGATGAATGGCGCACCGGAGAACAATTAATAAGCATGATGAGTCCTTGCATAGTTGAGAATGGTAAAGCCACTATTGGACTTGGAAGTGGTGGTTCAGAAAGGATTCCGCAAGTTGTTTATCAGATGATATATAAGTTGAGCAAATGTGCAGAAGAAAGCGATCTAAATATGCCTGCCTTGAAAACTATAGTCGAAGAAGCACGAGCTTTTTATAAAGATGGCGTACTGCATGTTGAACCTGGCTATCCCATATCCGATGAGCTTGATTTTATCGGTGAAATCAATGAATTTCAATCTAAAAGCCTCTTTTTCGGTGGAATCAATGCTGTGGCTACAGATAATTCTGCCGGTCTTATTGCTTATGCCGATGGGAGACGAGATGGCATTGCGATAGAAATAGGGTAGAATTTGGCTACATCTGCAGAGGCCTCAGTCGGTCGAGCTACTTGATGGAGAAGCAGCTAGATTCATGCTTCTCAAGGGAGGCAGAATAATTTCAACAAAAAAATCATAAAAGGAAGCATTTTCTTTTATTGGATGTGGAAATTTTATACTTTTGCCATCGGTGAGAGTCATACGACCAGCTCCCTCTGAATTCCCCCAGGTCAGAGATGAAGCAAGGGTAGGAGGTCGTAGCGGTGCGATATGATTTCTCACCTTTTTTTATCCTTTATTTTAAGCTTAGACCGATGCGTTTTTTTCTAGACACTGCCAATATTGATCAGATTAAAGAAGCCCATGATCTCGGGCTTCTCGATGGCGTAACGACCAATCCATCCCTGATGGCCAAGGAAGGGATAAGCGGTGAAGAGAATATCCGTTCTCATTATAAAAAGATTGCCGATGTCGTCAATGGCGATGTAAGCGTGGAGGTTATTCCCACGGATTATGAAGGGATGATTAAGGAAGGGAAGTCCCTTGCGAGAATTGCGGAGAATATTGTAGTTAAGATCCCCATGATTGAAGCTGGTGTAAAGGCAATGAAATACCTCGATGAAAACGGAATAAGGACCAATTGTACTCTCGTGTTTTCTGCCGGTCAAGCAATGCTCGCCGCAAAGGCCGGTGCGAGCTATGTGTCACCTTTTATCGGTCGCATTGATGATATAAGCTGGGATGGCTTGCAATTAATTCACGATATCGCTGAAATATATGCGATCCAGGGATTTGAGACAGAAATACTTGCTGCTTCAATCCGCTCATCCAAACATATTGTCGATGCCGCTCGACTCGGTGCTGATGTCGTAACGGCTCCACTAGCTGCAATCAAAGGTCTTCTTAAACATCCATTGACCGACATCGGACTCGAGAAGTTTCTTCAAGATTACCGAAAAGGGAACTGATCCATAAATCCTTCCGGACTCAATTGTTATTCCTGCTTCATTTCCTGTTCTCATAGAGATTCAATAAAGGATAAGCCATAGTCGATGAGATTGTCAACATCTCTTGTAGGGTCTTCGGTGAATTCCCCCGTTGCCCGATTGGCCAAGACGCTGTTTAAAGAGATGGCTTTATGACCGAGTAAGGAAGAAAGACCATAAATGGCATTGGTCTCCATTTCAAAATTTGTGATGCGGTATTCCTCATGCCTGAATGTACTTAAATCAGCTAGAAAATCATCATATTTTGCTTGCAGACTTACAGAACGCCCCTGAGGTGCATAAAAGCCGGGACAAGTGACGGTAATCCCTCTGAGTACAGCCGGATCTAGCTGCTTTATCAACTCTGAAGACGCTTGAGTAATGACTGGATTAATACTTGACCCAAAATGATTTACAAAGTATTCCTTAAAGGGATTCTTAAAGGCCGTTTCCGGTTCGGTGTAAAGATAATAGTGCAATAAATTATCCAGTCCTATAGCATATTCCGATGCAATTATTGAGCCTAGTTTTATGTCTGCTTGCGCTGTGCCTGTTGTCCCCATTCTTACAAATGTGTATGCGTGAAAACTCTCCTGAACTTTGCCGGAATTCAATTCAAATCTCCGCAGAGCATCTAGTTCATTTATGACTATATCGATATTATCAGGACCTATTCCGGTCGAAATCACGCTTATTCTTTTGCCTTTATATCTACCGGTAACAGTATAGAATTCACGGTACCTGACCTGATGTTCAATAGTGTCAAATGCGTCGATTATGCGATCTACCCGCTTAGGATCACCTACGGTGATAATCGTATCTGCAATTTGTTCCGGTTTCAGGTGAAGATGATAAACAGAGCCATCCTCGTTCAATATAAGCTCCGATGCCTTGGTCATAATGATGTTTATTTACTTAGCTGATGATTTAATACTTAAGGTGGACAAGAAAGAAATAAGGTGTCAGTCTTCACGTGATTGCTTTCATGTCCCGCACGATCCACGATATACAACTCAAATACCACCGTATCGATACGCTTAAAACCCTCTTGCCAGTTGCTTAGACCTGTCGTGCCATTGGCATATATGCATCGCGTTGCTTGATAATGGATAGTGGCAACACCTTCTACACCATTTCCCGAGCCTTCTTCAGGGAGCATAGGCATGACAAATGGTTCAGGCAAGGCATTGGGCTGGCGTAGGTCCTTGAGAAAAACATTGGGGGTCTGGTCGCTGCCGATGTCGCCGTCACCATCCGTAAATTTAAAGCGAAAAGTTGTCATTGATTCCTGCTGTACGGTATCCTTCTCAAATCCAATGAACTCAAGCTGTGGCGTATCGGTAAACTGAGGAGCCTCAACACATGAAAAACTCATACTTGACAGAAAACATATACAGACTATACCCAATCGCTTTATAGTAGATTTCTGCCGAGTCTTTATCTTCTTCTGCCTATTTTTCATGAGCCTTCTTGCCATTTAATTTCCTTCAATGGTAAAGATATTAAAGTCCTTGATTATCCGTAGAAATTTTAGGTGCTATATGAAACTGCCTTGAACATTATTCTGAGCAGTAGCAGCTATGAATGCTTGCCCGGAACGACATTTGCGAAAGCTAAAATTCTTTAATATTGCTTCTTGAAGACATCGTCGCCTTATATTTATATAGGAACTTGCCCTGGAGCATTGGTACGGATATATCATTCCGTTTTCTTGGCTTTTAAGAGCTTGTAAAGATTTGAGATGAAGAGGCAGAGACCTATTCCGAAGAAAATGCCGGTCCCGAAGTAATGTCCCAGGTTGTCAATGTCGAGACTGAAGCCAAATAGGCCGGCACCCATGAGTACAATGCCTATAAGAAGTTTTACTGTATTGTTCATAAATATTTATTGGATGATAAATTGCCTTATTTTATTGGTGTTCAAGATATGGATTGTAGGATGAATATACAAGAAAACAAGTGTGCTATCTTTTCTTTAGGCATCCCTATGAAGGAGAAGATCACTATAGGATTCCTTTATCAGTGCTCCCTCCGTCAAGTCGAAGTACTCGAAGTATTTATCACATTGCTCCTGTAATTCTTGTACAGTATGGCTGTTGTCAAAATCCTGCGCCTCGACTTCAATGAAGGTTCCCAGGTTTTTCACATCATCAAAATGGAATTTTACATTGTCTATAAAATAAATTTTCCGATACTTATCAACGACAACTTTTACCCCTAGCTGCTTAGTTAAAATCTTTTTCAAAGCAGCATTATTTTCATGACGATATAAAATAACCTGCGATTCTTTGGCTTGGGCAGTATCCGCTCTATCGTAGTTTATGAGCGCATTCTCAATCGTTCCCTCTCTCAATTTTAACCTGCCTTGCCTTGCGTGAAAGTAAGTATCAATCTGGTGATCAAGCCCCTTATATCTTGGATTTAGCTTCCGCAAATGTCCTTCATAATCCTCCAATTGCCGGACACGTGCCTTAAATTCAATGTTTTTAATGTTCATGTTGCAATATTAAGGATAAATATCTTGCTTTTCTACTTCATAGTCAATTGCGAGCTTCAAAAGAAAATAAGCCTGTGATTCTTCTCTACTTTACTTTATCATTCAACTACCTTATCGCGATAATTGCTCCTGGATATGTAGTGTATCAGAAATTTTATTAAGGATATGGGCATAAGAAGAAATCAGCTGATTGCTAATCGTGGAATTTATATGATCGATGAAGAATTCTTCAGCCGGACGATGTGCGCCGACCTTGTATTCCCAGACTTTTGCCGGAAGTGGATAAATGACTTGTTGCTGATTAAAGAAGAGGACACCATCGCCTTCCTTCAATGAAATATTATCAATAGACTGCCGGAAATTGAGCTTTCTGATGATATTATCACCCGGGAAGCCCACAGATAAATTACCTTCGTGATTGTCGTTGTGCGTTCTTTCATGGATATGTAAAAGGGAGTTCCCCAATTCAACCAATTTCCAGAATTCATCTGAGTCTGATGGCATAGGAATCGATGACAATGCAATATAAAGATCCATGCCGATGCTGTTGAGCTGTTCCGGAGAATAAAAAGTCGCATAAATATACGCCAATACATCGCTCGGGTAAAATACAAGCTTAAAGGCATTCTGCAGCTCATCATTATTGGCTGCGAAGCAGAGATTTCCATCGACTTTATAGGCTTCATAACTAAGCTCCGTTGCCTCTGATAAGCGCTCAATAAATTGAGGATAAATCTCTAGTTGATGGGCAATTTCGTCGCGATCTATTGCTTGCACTGAATCTCCGGATGAAGAGTTGTGCCACCATTGGCAGAAAGTCACGCTATCTTTCTTTACTCTTTTATGCATAGCATAAATGATTTTAAAAATTTATGACGGAGAGACTTTAGGTAATATACTCTTATTCTTCAGTGGAGCCATCATCGGTCTTTTCCATAATAAAGTGCACAGTACCCATGTCGTCATACTCAGAATAAGCTTGCACAAATTCATAACCGAATTGACTCATAAAATTTAAGGCTCCGATCATTGAGTTGAATTTCATTCGGTTGCCATGTTTATCCAGAATAACGCTATGCTTCCCAAAGTCAAAGAGCTTAGTGTCTTGGCCGAAGTCTACGCTGACCTTAAACCCGGAGTTTTCTCCGCCGCTATATTTTACAATTGAAATGTACTTAGAATCTATACTCTGTATAGGTTTTCCATTTATAGTCTGCGCCTCCATAAATGTACTTACAGATAGAAAAGCTAGTAAGGCAATACTTTGCCACAAGTATTTTATTTTCATACTCAATCTTTTGATGATGAAATCCTATATTTTAATTACTTCAGGGATTCAATAATTAAAGTCAAGCAATAACACTTTATATAGCTCAAGCTCAATCGGGATTGTATAGTTCTTTCATCTTCTTAACTATCCAGGATATATAAGCTGAAGCTAATTAGTTATATCAGTGCTGAATCCTTTCATCTTAGAAAGCAAGTAATTACTCTCATAAAATACCATCCCTTCAAATCTTTGGTACGGATAAAACCATAATCTTTTTAAAATATTGTATTACTTGAGTTTTACCGCAGTGCCTGTGGCTACGACCATTAACATTCCACCTTGATTACCTACAGTTTCATAATCGAGGTCTATCCCGAGAACTGCATCAGCACCACGAGCAATCGCTTGTTCTTCCATTTCATGCATTGCAGTAAATTTGGCTTCCTTTAATACCTCTTCATAGGAACCTGAACGGCCTCCGAGGAAATCACGGAGCTTGGCGGTGAAGTCTCGGAGGAAATTGGCACCGATGATTGTCTCAGCGCTGACTATGCCTAAATAATCAACTACTTCATGCCCTTCAAGACTAGGGGTTGTACTCAAGATTATTTTATTCATTTTCTATGCTTTTTTATTAATTATGGATTCTCAATATAAGGGAACTTTTCTAAAGTAGAGTTAAATGAGATAAATTTTATTACTGTTCCCATAGGAGCGGTAGTTCTACATCTAGTTCTAATGCTGAAATATGTTAAAGGTTTTTATATCGGTCAATTTCTTCATTAAAATTCAAGAATTATGAAGCGCCTATTATTACTTATTATTATGACACTCATGATTTCCGGCATCAATGCACAGGAAGCCGGACAGACTGCTCAAGGGATCTGGCTTGTTGAAATCAGTTCGGACATTTCAACTTCCTATGGTGGAGGAGCTATCCCTCCTACGGGTATTTCGCTCGTTTACAGTACCACAGAAGATGTGTTACTCTATTCGCTCGGTGGTGAAGTGGGATATTTTGTAATTGAGAATCTAGCCATAAAAGCCGGACTCGGATTAAACGGTTATACTAAATTATTTAGCTCTAATCCTTCATATATGGAAGGTACGGATTTTCGAGTCAGTATAGGAGCCAAATACTATGTCTCCGGGAATACGCCATTGGAGCTTGATTACACACGTTTTCTAGGTGGAGAGGGAGCTTTACTCGGCATCGGGGCAGGCTATGCTTTATATCTAGGTGACCATTTAGCTTTGGAGCCGGGAATAAAATACTATATGGGATTAGGACCATTGATGTCCGGTGGGTCAATAGTATTAAGAATGGGTTTCTCCGGATTCTTCTGATGTTTTAGCGAGTATATGAGGATCGCCAAAGTTCATTCTTTCCGTGAGGGAAATGGGAATTTAATGTCAAAAATAATTGAAAAAACTAATCAGCCATAAAGGTGATATTAAAAAAAAATTAGAAGAGATAATGGATAAACCCCAGCTCTTTCTATTTCCCTTTATAGTCAAGATTGTATGTTATTTTATACATAAATTTGTTACTGAACCGTATTCAAAGCCGATTTTCCTCGCTCGTAAAACTTCTTTCTTGCGTCTTGAGGAACAAGTGCTCCACCCGTAGCCCAGGCAACATGTGTGACATTCCGCATTTCAAATCCCTGTGCGTGGGCATAGTCTGTCATGGACACTCGATGTGGACCGATAAGGCCGGCAGTAGCTGATGGTTCAAGAAATATTTCCTCAGAGTCCCATAAACCAGCTAGAAGATTGTAGAGTTTGTAATCTTCAATTGTGTAAACTCCGCTGATAATATGCTTACTTATCGCTGTTGCAAAACTTGAAGAACGTCCGACTGCAAGGCCATCTGCTTCCGTTATGTTGTCAATCCCAAAGTCATGCACGCTTACTTTACTCATCTCACCGGTCATGAGTCCGATGAGTACTGCAGGTGCATGAGTAGGTTCAACGAAAAAGCTGTGTACCGAATCGCCATAAATTTGCTTTAAGCCAAATGCTATTCCTCCGGATGAACCACCTACACCACATGGTGAATAAACTATCAAGGGATGATCTTTATTTATCTTTATTCCTTTATTCTCGAGATCTCTTTGCAGTTCCAGCGCGCCTATGCTATAGCCAAGGTAGAGCTGCTGTGAATTCTCATCATCGACAAAATAGCCCATCGGATTTTCCGTTGTTTCTTTTCTGCCGGCATTGATTGCCTCGCTGAAATCACCATCAAATTCAACGACATTGGCACCTTTCTCGCGCAGAAGTTCTTTTTTCCATGCTTTGGCATCACCTGACACATAGACATTGACATTAAAACCAAGTTGAGCACTGAGTATTCCGATACTCAATGCCAGATTGCCGGTCGAGCCGACACCGATGGTGTATTGTTGAAAAAATTTCCGAAACTTCTCAGAGGCAAATTGCCTATAGTCTTCAAGTTCTGAAATCAATCCGGCATCCAGAGCAAGTTCCTCCGCATAATGAAGCACTTCATAGAAGCCTCCTCGTGCCTTTATGGAACCGGCTACGGCAAGATCGCTGTCTTGCTTAAGATATAAATTCCCTTCAAATGACTCACCGTGTTCATCTAGCCAGCACTCCATCTGAGATATCTCAGTTAAAGGTGAACTTATTGCACCATTATCTTCTGCCGTTTCCGGAAATACAGTAGCGAGATATGGTGCAAACCTTTCCCACAATTTCTCAACTGCGTGCATGTCTTCCATCGAAAAGGGAAGTTCCGGCATATTCTTCATCGATTTCTTGGATGGGTTTATCCAGGTTAGAGGTTTGAGCTTGAGTACTTCCTTTAAAAGAGGTGATTCTTCTATAAAGTTATTTATTTTATCCTGTGTAAACATTATCAGTATCTTTTTATGAATGGTTTCACTATGACAAACAAAAGACAGGAATTAAGTTTTTCTTATGGTATAAGAACTTTGTCATTTTATTGTAGAAATGACCTTGTATTAAATAAGGTCTACTAAAAAATAGTCAGAATATTTATAAGAAAAGTGGAAATGTC
>CAYTBT010000012.1:0-84218 GCA_964436125.1 uncultured Saprospiraceae bacterium
TTTATGCTCGTACAGTTATTCGCATCTGTAATCGTTACCGTATAGGTACCGGCTGCCAGATTATTTATTGTTGCTGTCGTCCTGCCATCTGACCACAAGTAAGTATATGGACTTGTACCGCCGCTTGCTGACACTGCCGCAGTTCCATCACTGCCTCCATAACAGCTTACATCTGTCCCTGTTATGCTGCTTGTTAATTCACTTGGCGCTGTGATCGTTATACTATTTGTGCTCGTACAGTTATTCGCATCTGTAATCGTAACCGTATAGGTACCGGCAATCAGATTCGTTATTGTTGCTGTCGTACTGCCATCTGACCACAGATAAGTATATGGGCTTGTACCGCCGCTTGCTGACACTGTCGCAGTTCCATCATTGCCTCCATAACAGCTTACATCTGTCCCTGTTATGCTGCTTGTTAATTCACTTGGCGCTGTGATCGTTATACTATTTGTGCTCGTACAGTTATTCGCATCTGTAATCGTAACCGTATAGGTACCGGCAATCAGATTCGTTATTGTTGCTGTCGTACTGCCATCTGACCACAGATAAGTATATGGGCTTGTACCGCCGCTTGCCGACACTGTCGCAGTTCCATCATTTCCTCCATTACAGCTCACATCTGTCCCTGTTATGCTACTTGTTAATTCACTTGGTTCTGTTATCGTTACTGTACAGGTACTTGTACAGCCATTTGCATCCGTTGTTGTTACTATATAGGTACCTGCACCTAAATTACTGTTCGTCGCATTTGTGCTGTTATCCGGCCACAGGTATGTATATGGACTCGTACCTCCACTGGCTGATACTGTTGCCGAGCCGTCACTACCCCCATGGCAAGTTACATCATTATTAACTGAAATATTACATGCTAGAGAGTTACAATCTTCTACATGAATAATAAGTGGGATACAACAATCTCCCAATCCAGGAGGTACTGCATAATAAGTATATGTTCCTACTGCATCTGCAGGGAAAGGATTGCTAGCGTCATATTCAGTTGAACCAGTAGTTACTGGACATTCATTATAAAATCTCGAATAAGGAGGAAAAGAATCGGTAACATTGCTTACCGGATAACCAGCGGGATCTAATTGAATTGTAATTTCCACTTGTCCTGCTGAACTACTACAATTATTAAGTACATACTGTTCTCCATCGATAGGTACTAATATAGGAGTTCGGTTAGGTACTCCCGGGCATCCTGGCTGAGGGAATTCATATTCCTGAATAAATTCCTTGTCTGTAAAAACTTGCCCTGACATTTCACCAATACCACTACTATAACCAGTTACAGGAACATCATCAGCACATTCTGCATTTGATAATAAATCACAATTGGTCGTTGCAGTTAATTGATAACAAAATTCAGCCAATACATCATCGGGATTGGTGGGGATAGGGAGATGGCCGACATCCCAGGTTATTGTATGTGTGGCCGGATTATATACCGGAGTTGGGTCATTGGGAGAAGGGAGTTGTGAGGACAGTGTAGTATTAATACTACCAGGGACAAAATCTGCAGTCTGTGGTAAGGGTACTCTCATTTTAAAACTATCGATAGCCTCAGCTCCCGAGTTAATTACTTGCACGCATAAATCCATTGTCTGTCCAGGCAAAACAGCTTGCACGGGATCTTGGACCGGTTGTCCATCAATAGCTGTAAGATTAATAATACCATCGGCCATCGGGACAAAGGCATCTATACCGACTGCGATAAGCGGCATTACATACAGATCCTGGTTAGTTCCAAACTTAAAACTAGTTGAAGTCTGATTGTTGGTTATATATTGATTCCCACTATTATCGATATTAAACATGGCAATATCAATACCGGTATTATTTTGAAGGCTTGGGTTTCTTGAATTTCCCCCTGTAAAAACAGAAGAATTGAAGAAGTTTGTTGCAGAATTATTGCTATGACTTAAAGCACCGTATGTGCCTGAATTTTGTTTTTCCATGTGAAAGTAATCACCGGTAAGGTTTACATCACCTTCACCTGCCATGTACCCTAGCTTTACGTTTACATGTCCATTTTGAATAGATCGAAAACCATCAAGTGGCAAATCTACAATACCACCATCACTATTATACGTATATCCATCAAATATCGCAATATTCCTCCACTCCATCTCCGTATTTTTATATACGACGATGAGTGACCAGCAACCGAAATATCCGGTTCCACCACCATTGCCCTCAACGAGTGCGATATCGGCACCAAAATATTTCCCCTCACCATGTTGTTGTACATAAGATGTCACATCAGCGTAGCCGGTGTAAACATAGCCATAAGTACCGCCCGGATATAATATCTCGGTACCGTTTTCAGCTGTTACAGTAATATATGATTGGCCATCATATTTTAGTTTCATCTGATTTTTATAATAGGTCTTTGTGCCGGAGATCTGTCCGTGATAGGTTAAATTCATCCAGCCATTATTCTGATAATCATTTGGGGATCCATTAGTCGCATCGTCTCGGACAATGCTTGTAATTTCAATAGATTCGCTACCGGCAGACCATATTACAAAGGGAGTGGTAAATGTAAAGGTACTCTGACCGGCTGTAGGAGTATTGGGGCTATGCGTTCCTGTAGCTACAGTCCAAGGACCGGAGTCACCTTGTCTGTAACGTAGCTGTCCATTATTCAGATACTCAAACTCCCAATCAATATCATCATTAGGAAAGCAATCATAAAATATTGTATACCGAGGAAATCTATCCCCTGCACTACCCTGGCGACTAATTTCCATTGATGCCGGGTCGCAAAAAATTCCGGCACCCGGATAATGATTTACAGCATCAGTATGATGTACTACTTGTGTTTCTGTGCCGTAATAATCGACGGGAACTTCAACTGTATTGGAGGCTGAACCGCTTTGCTCAGCTCTTCCCATCCAGTATAAGCCTGCATACATAACCTTTGTACAATTATGATCAGCGTTGTTTTCATCGGTAAAATCAAGAGTAGCTGAAGACGAATTAATTGTTGCGGGATCATTATCCACATCAACATACTTCATATCGTTATTATTATTTGGGGTATTGTTTCCATAATCTGCGAGGGTAAGATTGGTATTCCCAAATAGCGTATAATCTCCCCGTATGGTATAAATTCCAGGCACGGAAGGTCTCAATTCAAATGAATCAACGACCTGTGCATTGCCACTTAAGGCAAATATTACGGTAGCCACAAATAGGAATATACTACGCTGAAGGACGGTAGCATATTGCTTTTTCAATGTATTAAAAAACAAATGAGTAAGCGTAAACATTTTCATAATATCTAAGGGTGTTAAGGGTTATTTTAATCGGTTTTATTTTATTTCTCTTTTTCAGGAAGGCATAGAGACTTTGTACAAATAGATTAAGCCGGTATCTCCTTGTCTGCTGCCTAAATTGTTTAATCTAGGAACTATTGACTTTAGGCGTATTAATTCATTCCTTTTTATTTTAAATTCCAAGACAAATAAGACACGCTGAAGACCTGTCATATTGTTTAGGAATTCAAAATCATTTTGTTCCAGATAACCCAGAGATTCTGCATCTTGCACTTTGACAATTATAGTTTCAATGCCGCTCAAACTCGGTCTAAATTTATTCAATGACTTCTCTATTCTATGAAGGTCAGAAGCGGTTGTGACAAGACGAGTAAAGTTTTCCTTTTTATAGGCATCACTGCTATACTCGTTTATTTCTCCTTGCGTAATATATACCGTAGAACGGATATCAAATAGCTGAGATTTTACATTTTGTGCATACTCAAGGCCATTGCTTTCATTCAGCTTTAATTGTTTCAGGTAGGTATCCAACTCTAAAAAATCTTGTCCAAATACAGACATAGATAATACGAGAGGCATTAATGCCAAAATTAATTTAGTTAGGGATTTCATGATTCTTCGGGTTTTTAATAATTAATGATCTTAATCATTTAACTATTCCATATAAATTCCCTTTCATCAATCCGGACATATTGGACCCTTACAATTCTAAGTCCTTTGTAAATAAAAAGCAGATTCTCTTTGCTTTCCCGATAAGGATATCAGAAAATAGTATCAATTGAAACTGCCTATCATATTCTCTATTATCAGAATATGATTTCCATCTTTTTTCTACCTTGTCCGAAAAACTGTTAGGGTTTTTCATATTTTGTAGTTTATATGATCAAGGAATCGGTTTATTTCCTCTTATGGACGCTAATATATAAACTTTTCCACAAAACGCCTGAAGAATTGCGATATTTTTTCAGATAAATTTAATATTCCTAAAATCTTCATACATTAAAAACTTATATTCAGAGGGCTACTTCTCATAGAGTTGACTTAAAAAATCATAATGCCAAAACCATGCAACACGCCAGAGGTATGGACCTTAGAAATCTAAGATAAGCATTACGCATGTACTCCCCGATACCACTGACCGGATGCCATTGGTTTAAACCGAGGGAAGTTCCATTTCCGCTTTAACAAATTCTCCATTCTATAAGCCTATTCCAGCTGCTTCACAATTGCTGCTTCCTCTACATTTCACCATGATGTTTTATCCGGCTTTTGGGATAATCTATTTATTTTACTTAAATTTATGCAGTATAGATACAGGAATGAACTCGGAACAACATTTGCGGAAGCTCATATCAATGGACAAGTTAACAAATACCGACTATAGGACATTAAAAGCGACAATAGTAAAACGAGTTGAAGAATTACTCGGAAAGAATAAGCAGCTTTTGTTTAGTTTTCTGTACAGAATGGATGTATCAGAAGCACAGATAAGAGCCTGTTTATCCGCAGCCGATCCGGTGGAAGAACTCGCAGATGCAATTATCCAGCGGCAGCTAAGGCGTATTGACCATAAGAATAAAACGCAGGTGAATAAAGAAATTAATGACATTGACCTCCAATGGTAATTATGAAGAAATTTTTTACATTTATATCGCGTCAAGACATTGAGAATATGAGCGATGTTGAATTAAAATCGAAGCGGAAGCTTATGATACGCCGGCTTATATTCATCGCCATATTGGGCTTTATTGCCATGGAAATTGCACTTTGGGGAGGATACAATTCCGCATGGAAAATAATTTTAGTTATAACTTGCCTTGCAATTATTCCATCTTTAATATCCAGTTCTCGTCTTTCTACGGAATTCAGGAATAGGCAATAAGGAATCAACAAACAGCCCTACAAGTTCTAGAGCTATTTTCATTGATTTGCGGTATTACCCAATACATGCAATAGGAGTCGACTCCATATTTTACACTACATAATGGCCTTTATCGAGCAGGTAAGCAGAGATATTCCTCCGATGTTCCTTTACATTGATATAAGGATAAGATAGGAAACGTTTTACGCCCATCATCATAACTTTCTTCTCATCTCCGAGTGCAAATGAAGCAAGAGCATCCCTCGCAGATTTCCCTACTCTATCGCGGCAATCGTGAAATGCCACCTTGAGCAAGCTGTCATAGGGGACGCCGTCTTTCGACAAATGGAGTTCCATGAGTTTTTCTATGCGCAGGAGCAATGATTCTGCCATAAATATTTCTATGAGAATATCCGAGACATTCATGACGATCTCCTGTTCATTTTTCAAGTCGAGTTTTCCATCCATCTGATACTTGGCAGCAGCGCCGGCCACCATTAAAGCTAGTTTTTTAAAGTCGCCCAGTGCTTTTTCTTCTTGTCCATATTTGCCGGAAGGCATCTCGGAAGAAGGAAACTTAGTCAGTTCTTTCTGGACTTCCCAAGCCGGACCTGTAATGTCAATTTCTCCTTTCAAGGCTTTTTTCAAGAGCATATTAACGATAAGGAGACGATTTATTTCATTGGTCCCCTCGTAGATACGATTAATACGAGAATCTCGATATACACGCGCAGCTAAGTATTCTTCTGAAAAACCGTATCCACCATGAATCTGGAGGAGTTCATCGGCAACATAATCAAGAGCCTCCGAACCAGCGACTTTTAAAATTGCGCATTCGATAGCGTATTCTTCAGCAGATTTCCTGAGGGCCATTTCTGCAGACATTCCGGATTCAATCATTTCCAGCTTAGCATCTTGAATCATATCGGAGAGTCGGTAAATAGCACTTTCTGCTGTAAATATCTTTAAGAACATTTCAGCTAGCTTAAATTGAATGGCGCCAAAAGTTGCAATAGGGACCCCAAACTGCTCTCGTTCTTGTGCGTATTTAACAGCGATATCAAGTGCTTCCTTGCTTCCGCCTGTCGTCAAAATCCCCAGCTTGAAGCGGCCTATATTCAGTACATTAAATGCTATAAGATGGCCCTTTCCTATTTCTCCGAGGACATTATCGACAGGAACGGGTGTTCCTTCAAAGAAGACCTGACGCGTAGAAGAGCCTTTAATCCCAAGCTTAGGCTCCTCAGCACCGAGCTTTATATTGGGCGAATCAGCTTCAACGATAAAGCCTGTAAATTTATCTCCATCAACCTGTGCAAATACAATAAAGAGATCTGCGAATCCAGCATTGGAGATCCACATTTTCTGTCCTTCCAGGATATAATTTTCTCCTGATTCATCAAGAATTGCCTTAGTCTTGGCAGAAAGTGCATCAGAACCCGATCCCGGCTCCGTAAGGCAATAGGACGCTTTCAACTCACCGGAACATAGGCCAGGCAAGTATTTTTTCTTTTGCTCCTCCGTACCGAAGTAGAGGATGGGCAACATTCCTATGCCGGTGTGTGCCGCATAAGAGGTATCAAATGAGCCACCGCCCCGACCTAGTTCATCGAGAATAAAAGTCAAGGTATTCATACTTAATTCCATGCCGCCATATTCTTCCGGAATACCGGCACCCAATAAGCCAAGCTCTGCAGCCTTAGTTAATAGTTCAACTTGATTTTCAAGTTTCCCCCCTTTCTTTTTCACCTCTTGGTTAACAAAATCGCGTACCGCATTAATCATTAACTGTTGTTCTTCATTTGCCTCTTCAGGGACAAATACATTGGAAGGTTCTTGGTTCTCAATCAAGTATGCTCCTCCTTTTATCGTTTTATTCTCAGTAGCCATCTATATGTGTTTAATTGATTTTTAATTTTTTAGCCTGTATTTTTTAGAAATTCAGGCTATTAATAAAAAGTACATTCCCCTATAAAGTTCAACTATTCACTCTTGAAAATAACATTGAATCTAGTTCAATATATGATTTCATAATGTCATATTTTCGCAATAATAATTTATTCATTGCTAGGCTTATTTACACAATATACCATTCTGAGATAGAAGCCTAAACTTCCCCATAGCATCAGATTCTTCCTATTTGCCGGAGGGCCGCTTCCATTTATCCAGCTCTGAAGCATTCTCTCATGCTTTTCAGTGATCTCTTATGGATTCAAGATTGTTTAGCTTTCGCAAATAATAAAAAACCCCATCCCATATAAATACAGGATGGGGCGCTTGAATGAAAACCCTTTATCAAGCAATACCAAAATTCTTCCTAGCGAACTACCTCTATCATTTGACGATAGATTAAGTTCCCTTCTTGGCGTACGAGCATGAGATAAGTGCCGGGGGCTAGTCCGTTCATCTGGATTGCATTCCAGCCGCCTTGTGGCAACTCTTCTCGTTCTACCGTCTTCACTTTCTGTCCCAAGACATCCACAAAGTCGATCTGGACGCTGCTCAAGCTCTTACTGGAGGAGATATGGAGAACGCTAGATACCGGATTGGGGTATGCGGCTATCTCTACTTCACCTCCTTCTCGTAAGCTCTCCTCGCCAGGTACTTCAAATTCACATTCGATCTCTATGAAGCATTCCGTTACACAACCGTGCGCATCCGTCACGCGTAATCTCACTACACTATTGCTGAAGCCTGTGTAGATATGTACGCGATCTGTTCCCTGGCCTTCGATAATCTTACATACGCCTTTCAATACATCCCACTCATACTTATACAATGGATGACCTTCGTGCACAATGGCTTTCAACCACACTTCCTTACTATTGCAGTTGATATCTTCAGGTGCAAGAATCTCACAACTGAAATCTGACTCCAGATCCATGTGTACTCGCTGCGTCTGCGTCGTCTTGTTGCCACACTCATCTATCGCCGTCCAGCTGCGATAGAGATCATATTCCGTCTCCCCTCCTACGTGGCGCTCTTCATACACGAGATCCACAGGACCGCAGGCATCGTAGCCTATTACCTCAGGCATCGCCGGCTCTGATGCACAATACACCGTGATATCATCCGGTACACCGATTAATATCGGGGCCTGCTCATCTATCACGCCGATCGTTATCACATACTCCGTCTCATTGCCACAGGCATCCGTTGCTATCCACTTGTAGACTACTTTATCCTTCACCCCTGTACGTGCACAATCCGTCGCTGTGTGACTCTCCTCAAAGCTCACTTTCACTCTATCATCACAGCTGTCTGTTGCTTTCACAGACTCTTCTCCGATGCCGTTCAAGCGTAACTCTCCGTATTCTGCACAGCTCATCCACACTGTCTCTCCGTTGCCGTAACCACTCAATGTCGGATCGACAACCTCTATCTCCGGAGCTTCTTCATCGTTCAGTATCATGCGCCTGCTCACACTATCCAACCCACCACAGCTACTCTCTGCATACCAGGTTCGGATGACCAGCTCCGCATCGCCTGTACCACAGCTTATTGTGTCTGAGTCCGTATAGCGTACCGCTAGCGTATCTCCACTACACTTGTCTATCGCTTGTACTTCTATGTCACCGAAGCTGCCACAACTATTCTCAGGCAATCCGATAAATGCTATGTCATCATCCGGACTATAAACTATGTGCTGTTTCCCTACCGTCGTATTCCCGCAGCCATCCGTCGCTTTTACTATCCGGATATACGCCGCATTATTTGCACATACATAGTACAAGGTATCCCAGCTCTCATTATAGCTTACTATTCCGCAATCATCCTCCGCCTTCAACTCCGGTATACTATCTCCACAACTCAAGCTCAGCTCTTCTGCATATTCCCCGAAGCGCGGTGCCTCATTGTCTTCCATGCCTACGTACACTATCGCTCGCGTTACGTTTCCACAGCGATCTACTGCTTCCCATACCGCTGCATACAAGCGTCCGTAGCCACTTTCTGCACAACTATTGGTACTCTCCTCCTCATATTCAAAGGTCAATTCTACTCCGGCACTGCAGCTATTGTCTTTCACCTCTACCATACTCTCATCAAAGGCAGGTAAACTCTCACCACAGCTTATGCTCAAGGTGTCTCCAAATTGAAGACCACTACGGCTCATCCGTATCACCGGTGCTATATTGTCCGCTGGTAGCAATATCTGCTCTTTTACCGCTCGGTTGCCACAATCATCCCAGGCTATCAACTGTCGTATCTTCACAAGCTCGCCCGTGCACGAATCTATACCTACACGCTCTTTCACTTGCTTCTCTACTGTCGCATCGCAAGCATCACTTACTTCTACGCCTGCCCATGGATCCGTATGGCCTCCACACACATAACGCGGTGCTTCTATTACCGGTGCTGTCTTATCGACTATGTCTATATAAATGACATAACTACTCGCATTGCCGCAATCATCACTTACTGCCCACTCCACTTTGTAACGCCTGAAGTAAGGTTCTGCTTGATTACAGCCTATGTTCCGATCGACAAAGCCTTTCGTAAACTCTACATCGCCTTCATCTACCGTTGAACAATTGTCATATACCGTTACCCCTTCTGCACCTAGCTCATAATACCATGCCGGCAATGATCCCGTTGAACAGTCTATCTGATAACTTCCTCCATTCGGTATGCCGGCTAGTTCCGGTGCCGTTACGACAATCTCCGGTGATTCTTCATCTACATACTTGATCCGCTGTTCCTCTACCGTCGTATTCCCACAGTTATCACGCGCTATCCAACGTCGGATTACCGTATAGTCACCTGTACATGCTCCATAAATCGTATCTATCTCCACTTCTACTGTCGCACACTCACATTCATCATACACATTCACATATCCATAACCCGGGATTTCATCGCAATGCTTCAATTCCGGCAAGCTGACTATCGTTCCACAACTCACTACCGTATCATTCGGTACGCCTTGAATTATCGGTGCTATCTCATCTATTACGCGCATCCGGATACTGTAGCTCGTCTCATTCCCACAGGCATCTATCGCTGTCCATGTATAAATCACTTCTCTATAGTAGCCTAATTGCTCGCAATCAAGATTATCCGACACTTCTACATCCATCACATAGCTCGCTATCTCACAATTGTCCGATGCCGCAACATCAGCTAGCTCAAATTCCGGTACTTCCCATTCCGCATCTTGACTATAACATTGTACCTCATAGATGCCTCCATTCGGTATTCCTGCTAGAATCGTATCTTCAGGAACTAATACCGGCGCTGTGATATCATCGACTACGATTATCTGCGTACACGTCGTCTGATTTCCACAGGCATCGCTTACTGCATACACACGGGTTATTGTCTCCGGACAATGTCCGCCATCACTTATCTCATTCACTAGCTCAAAGCTACTCGCATCGATTCCACAATTATCTGTTGCCGATCCGCCTGCCTGTATAAATTCTGCATAACTTCCATATACCGGCACATCACTGATATCACATACTCGTGTCGGTACTGGCGGACAACTCATTATCGGCGCCTCTGTATCATTGATAATTATTGTCTGCGTACACTGTGCCGTATATCCACATACATCTGTTATAGCATAGGTCCGCGTTACTGTCTCAGGACATGTCTGTCCATTGGATACTTCCGATACAAGCGTAAAGCTTGATGGATCTATGCCACATGTATTACTCACACTTCCGCCTGCTGCTACATAATCTGACCAGCTGCTGTACGGGGGAACATCACTGATATCACACTGCGTTGTTATCGGCGCAGGACAATGCAGTACCGTCAATGGTGCTGCTTCCACGCTGAATGTTGCCGTGCAGGTATCTGCTTGTCCGCAGGCATCGCTTGCGATATAGGTAATCGTAATCGTATCGCCTGTGCAGCGATTCGGTGCTACATAACTGCTCAAGTCCGTTGCTTGTGTCTCACAGCCTCCTGTGTAGCCAAAGCTTCCCAACCAGTCTGCAAATTGTGCATCGATATCTGCTTGCGTTGTACATGATGCCAGATTTACATCACCCGGACAGCTCACCGTCAAGATCGGTGCTGCTTCCACACTGAATGTTGCCGTGCAGGTATCTGCTTGTCCGCAGGCATCACTGGCGATATAGGTAATCGTGATCGTATCGCCTGTGCATCGATTCGGTGCTGTGTAATTACTTAAGTCGGTCACACTTACATTACAACCTCCAACGTATCCAAATGAATTTAACCAATGTTGGAAAGCATAGTCTATAAGGTTCTGTGTACTGCAAGTTCCTAATGTGACATTATCAGGACAACTTACCGTTAATGTTGGTGCTGCCAGTACGCTGAATGTGGATGTACAAGTCTCAATATGGCCACATTGGTCGGTAATCTCATACTGAATTGTCACGGTTCCACCTGTGCAAGCATCAGGAGCAGTATACCCACTCAAATCTGTAGCTGTAACATTTCCGCATCCGCCACTATAGCTAAAGCCAGCAATCCAATTTGCGAAAGCTGCATCAATTGCTGCTTGCGTGCTACAACTAGCCATATCAACAGGTGAAGGACAAGTAATAGTTAATGGACTCAATGGGGTTACTGTAGGATCATTAGTTGCATCCCCATCTGTATTTCCATCTCCATCCGGGGTCTCTGTACCTTCAGGATCATTGATCGGGTTCCCTGCCGTATCTGTACCTGTATCTGACACATCTGTTACATCATCTGTACCTTCCGGGCTATCCCCGGTTGCTATAGCTGTATTTTCAGCATAACGTTGAGATATATCACCAGCAGTAACTACATGGTAAGCTGTAACAATTGCGCTATCTCCGACTGCTAAGAAGGCTATCGGACTACCGTTTGTAATGATTGCATTAGCATCTGTTACCTCTATGTTACTTAGACTCACATTACCTACATTATACACCTCAATATCATACCAAATAGTATCTCCCTCATTTGATGCCATGTTTACTTGAGATTTAATGACACTCAAACCTGGATTCTGATCAATCGGTACTACCGTACAATTAGGACAAGTCGGATCGTAGTTCGGATCATTCGGATCGAGTGGTGTCGGATCTTCTGAATCATCCGTCACATCGTTTCCATCTGGATCTTGTCCCGTCGCTGTCGCTACATTATATACTCCGCCCGCATCTATATCTGCTTGTGTCAAGACATACACTGCCGTGAAGGTCGTGTTATCACTTGCTCCTACTGCAAGGCTTGCCAATGGTCCGCCTGTTACCGTCACTTTCGGGTCTGTAACCGTTACATTCGTCAAGGTGACGTTTCCGGTATTCGTTACCGTGAAGGTATAGTGAATCTCATCGCCTGGATTCGCTATCCCGTCGCCATTGGTGTCAACATAGGCTCCGTCTTTCAATATCTCTATTGCAGGAGTGTTGTCCACCGGTACAAAGGTACAGTTCGGACAAGTCGGATCGTAGTTCGGATCATTCGGATCAAGTGGTGTCGGATCATCGGAATCATCCGTTACATCATTGCCTTCAGGATCTTGTCCCGTCGCTGTCGCTACATTATATACTCCGCCCGCATCTATATCTGCTTGTGTCAAGACATACACTGCCGTGAAGGTCGTGTTATCACTTGCTCCTACTGCAAGGCTTGCCAATGGTCCGCCTGTTACCGTCACTTTCGGGTCTGTAACCGTTACATTCGTCAAGGTGACGTTTCCGGTATTCGTTACCGTGAAGGTATAGTGAATCTCATCGCCTGGATTCGCTATCCCGTCGCCATTGGTGTCAACATAGGCTCCGTCTTTCAATATCTCTATTGCAGGAGTGTTGTCCACCGGTACAAAGGTACAGTTCGGACAAGTCGGATCGTAGTTCGGATCATTCGGATCAAGTGGTGTCGGATCATCGGAATCATCCGTTACATCATTGCCTTCAGGATCTTGTCCCGTCGCTGTCGCTACATTATATACTCCGCCCGCATCTATATCTGCTTGTGTCAAGACATACACTGCCGTGAAGGTCGTGTTATCACTTGCTCCTACTGCAAGGCTTGCCAATGGTCCGCCTGTTACCGTCACTTTCGGGTCTGTAACCGTTACATTCGTCAAGGTGACGTTTCCGGTATTCGTTACCGTGAAGGTATAGTGAATCTCATCGCCTGGATTCGCTATCCCGTCGCCATTGGTGTCAACATAGGCTCCGTCTTTCAATATCTCTATTGCAGGAGTGTTGTCCACCGGTACAAAGGTACAGTTCGGACAAGTCGGATCGTAGTTCGGATCATTCGGATCAAGTGGTGTCGGATCATCGGAATCATCCGTTACATCATTGCCTTCAGGATCTTGTCCCGTCGCTGTCGCTACATTATATACTCCGCCCGCATCTATATCTGCTTGTGTCAAGACATACACTGCCGTGAAGGTCGTGTTATCACTTGCTCCTACTGCAAGGCTTGCCAATGGTCCGCCTGTTACCGTCACTTTCGGGTCTGTAACCGTTACATTCGTCAAGGTGACGTTTCCGGTATTCGTTACCGTGAAGGTATAGTGAATCTCATCGCCTGGATTCGCTATCCCGTCGCCATTGGTGTCAACATAGGCTCCGTCTTTCAATATCTCTATTGCAGGAGTGTTGTCCACCGGTACAAAGGTACAGTTCGGACAAGTCGGATCGTAGTTCGGATCATTCGGATCAAGTGGTGTCGGATCATCGGAATCATCCGTTACATCATTGCCTTCAGGATCTTGTCCCGTCGCTGTCGCTACATTATATACTCCGCCCGCATCTATATCTGCTTGTGTCAAGACATACACTGCCGTGAAGGTCGTGTTATCACTTGCTCCTACTGCAAGGCTTGCCAATGGTCCGCCTGTTACCGTCACTTTCGGGTCTGTAACCGTTACATTCGTCAAGGTGACGTTTCCGGTATTCGTTACCGTGAAGGTATAGTGAATCTCATCGCCTGGATTCGCTATCCCGTCGCCATTGGTGTCAACATAGGCTCCGTCTTTCAATATCTCTATTGCAGGATTCTGTGTAATATCCGTTACCGTCGGATCATCATCTGTCGACAAGGTTCCACTTTCATCCGATACGTCCGTTACCGGATCCCCGTTCGGATCGCTTCCGCTTGCCTCCGCTTGATTCGTTACGCCTCCTGCATCTATATCGGCTTGCGTTACTGTATATGTCGCACTAAAGGTCATGCTCGCGCCTACCGCCAGATCCTGTGCGTCTGCTTCACCGTCTATATCTGATCCACCGCTCACATACGCTGGACTCGGTAAGGTGCCGGTTCCTGTAAACATTCCTGCTTGCTCCGTTACCGCGATGTCATATAAGGTCACATCTCCGGTATTCGTCACTGTGTACGTATAGCTTATCACCCCTGTACCGGCATCATAAACACCTGTCTTCACTATCGCTATCTCCGGATTCTGGCTGATCGGTGTATTCGTCGGATCATCATCTGTCGGCAAGGTTCCACTCTCATCCGATACGTCCGTTACCGGATCCCCGTTCGGATCGCTTCCGCTTGCCTCTGCCTGATTCGTTACTCCTCCTGCATCGATATCGGCTTGCGTTACACTATATGTCGCACTAAAGGTCATGCTCGCACCTACCGCCAGATCCTGTGCGTCTGCTTCACCGTCTATATCTGATCCACCGCTCACATACGCTGGACTCGGTAAGGTGCCGGTTCCTGTAAACATTCCTGCTTGCTCCGTTACCGCGATGTCATATAAGGTCACATCTCCGGTATTCGTCACTGTGTACGTATAGCTTATCACCCCTGTACCGGCATCATAAACACCTGTCTTCACTATCGCTATCTCCGGATTCTGGCTGATCGGTGTATTCGTCGGATCATCATCTGTCGGCAAGGTTCCACTCTCATCCGATACGTCCGTTACCGGATCCCCGTTCGGATCGCTTCCGCTTGCCTCTGCCTGATTCGTTACTCCTCCTGCATCGATATCGGCTTGCGTTACACTATATGTCGCACTAAAGGTCATGCTCGCACCTACCGCCAGATCCTGTGCGTCTGCTTCACCGTCTATATCTGATCCACCGCTCACATACGCTGGACTCGGTAAGGTGCCGGTTCCTGTAAACATTCCTGCTTGCTCCGTTACCGCGATGTCATATAAGGTCACATCTCCGGTATTCGTCACTGTGTACGTATAGCTTATCACCCCTGTACCGGCATCATAAACACCTGTCTTCACTATCGCTATCTCCGGATTCTGAGTGATTTCCGTTACCGTCGGATCATCATTGTTATTTCCGTTATTATCACTATCCGTATTCCCCGGATCCGGTACATCACTTCCATCAGGATTTGTACCTGTATCTGAGGTGTCTTCTACAGGGTTGCCACTCGGATCATCTGCTGTGACTGTAGCTGTATTCACTATCTCACCTGCATTTACATCAGCCTGCGTCACCGTATATGTCGCTGTGTACACCCAGGTTTCGTCCACGTCTAATTTATTATCGGTATCGGTATCTCCACCTTGGTAGGTCGGGCTCGTCAAGTTATCGCTCAACACTACATTTGACAAGCTTACATTTCCTGTATTGGTCAGCGTAAATATATAAGTTAATTCATCGCCTGCACTTATCTTGTTGTCATTATCATTGTCTCCCGTCCAGGCAAATTCTTTGATTAAGGCCATATCCGGGTTTTGATTTAAGGTCGTTACCGTCGGATCATTTGTCGGATCGCCATCCTTATTACCTTCTCCATTAGGCGTCTCTGTACCTTCCGGATCAGGTATGCCGTTCCCATCTGCATCTGTTCCTGTATCGGAATCATCACTCACTTGGGTGTCGTCAGGTGCCTCTCCCGTAGCGACAGCCGTATTCTCCACATATCCGCGGTTCATATCTGCTTGTGTAATTACATGAAAAGCTGTTACAATTGCACTATCTCCTACTGCCAGCGTTGGTATTGGGTTACCTCCACTTATTGTCGCACTATCATCACTTACTGTCACATTTGTCAAATCAACATTTCCCGTGTTGAATACTTCTATCTGATATTTAATAGTATCTCCTATTCCGCCTGTATTATTTACTTGGCTCTTGATTACACTGATTGCAGGATCTGCACCTATTCCGCGGCAGGGACCATTATTGAATAGATTTTCTATCTCAGGCAAAGTAGCTTCTTTTGGATCCATCTCTGCAGGATCAAAATTCTGGTATCCTCCTCCTGCATACCATTTTCCAATTGAAGCAACATCCCAATCAGAACCATTTCCATTTTTAATTTTTGCACTAGCAAATTTCAGCCATATATTTATATTACTCCCATCTACCAGAACTGCTTTATTAAGGACCTCTCCTTTATCAATCATAATTCCTACATCGTGCATGATTATAGTTCCGTCATTAGTCTGGAAATTTCCCTGTTCGATGTAGAAACACACATGATTAAAACATAGACCGGCTGCACTTTCCTTAATAAATACACCTCCACTACCCGTATTTGATAAATAGCCATGATCGATTACAACTGTAGCGTCTTTCGTAAACTGTACATCGTTTACACCGCTGAGAGTCAGCCCTCCGCCATTTTCAATAATGAGGTAGGAGCCTGCATCAGGGTTCAGATTGGGTGTACTATTGAATTCAATATTGTGTGTAATATAAACCATATTATCCATACCAATATTCCTTGACGGTGCGCTTGAAGCCGGAGCCCAATTTGCTCCACCATCAGTACTTACTTCCCAGGTAGAAGCGGTATTCCATCCGCCATCGGCTACGGATCTATAAATGGTACCAGTTATAGTGTTAAAGGCAGGTATAGGACAGGAGAAAGTCGTCGGTAGAGCAGTTATATCACTATCTGTTGACTCGGCCGGACAACCAAAATCTGAAAGCCCGTTTACTGTTGCAGTATTAGCAATCTGTTGATTCGTAATGTCCGTACTGCTTATTGAATATGTGTAGTTCAAGGTAACTGTCTGTCCGCTCTGAAGTGTATCGTTCACACCGGTATCCCACCAATCCACCAATCCTAATGTTGGATCATCTAAAGTCAGTTCATTTAAAGAAACAGCGCTTGTATCTTCAACTGTAAAAGTATATTCAATAACATCTCCCAGGCTGGCTATACCATCATTATCCACATCTACCCATACTCCAGTTTTAGTCAATTTAACTCCTGGATACTCTTCAGTGACATGTACAATAGCTGATTCCGGTGGATTGGTACAATTTCCGGAATTATTGGGTCTTAAGATGGCATAATAGTTTCCGGTTCCAACGCTATGATGATTGGAAACAGATGTGCCATCTTGATGATACCATTCCACTGTAAATCCGGTCGGAGGAGTGCTTATCAGTGCATTATCTAGGTCAGCAGACGTCGCTCCTGGGCAGATTGCAAGGTCCTTTACTGCCGGAGCGGTAGGCGCACCACATAGATTCACAGAAGCCGTCTGTGAAAAATTAAATACACTTTCATATCCACCACTGGAAGATCCATCGCCCATACTTCCATGTGTTTTATGTCCTACATATCCATATTTTGTGGTACACTGTCTGATCACTACCGTGGTGTGTCCACCGGTCTCTACCGCCATTAAGACGTCATTGGGATCCAAGCCTCTACCCATAGCGAAGGGGTCACTACTATTAGCCGATCCTGCACCTATCATTTCACCGCTGTTACTACCCCAGGACCATATTCTTCCGGTCTCACTTATTGCACTTACTGCCGGATGGCAATCTCCGTCATGTTCATTGGGGCTTATCCAGGCAAAAGGAGGTAATCCACTTCCACTCCCATTGATGTGAACCCATTCATCCCTATCCGATGTCGTCCCATCGCCCAACTGACGAGATCCATTCTCTCCCAAAGTAAACAAATCTCCGTTGAGGGTGAGGAGATAGTAGCTATTCCGGCTGCTGCTTGAATTTCCCGTTGAAGTCATCCCGATCATCTTGACATAGTCTCCGGAAGCGATAGCAGGAAGGGTCATCAGGGTGGCGTAAGTCTCATTATAGGGTCCGGTGTTGTCCCCCAGATATACGTTTCTACCCCAGGTATAAATCTGGCCACCGCCGGTCAGTGCAAACATCGCCAGTCCGTTCCCCCGGACTGCCACCACATTGGTCAGCGGAGTATTGGCAGCTGTAGATATCCGATGCCATTCATCGGTATTTCCGGAGGAGCCATCTCCAAATCGGTTAGCATCTACTGTCAAAATCCATGCATCGCCGGAATTGGTGACAATTGTCAGGGCCTCATGGGTACCAAACATCATTTTTACATCACTCGGTGCCACTCCTATGGGAAGGCTTTGGGAATTGGTTCCTGACTGGCCATGGGTCGCAGTAGGTTCAACTTTTGCGAAAGCATTTACAGTCCCGGGATTAGTAAGGCTGGCATCGATTACCTCGCCTTCATTTCCCCATGCATAAAGACCATCTGTGGTAAGAATAAAATACTGAACTGGATTATTATCACTACCGGCAGCGATTAAAAGAATATCGCCGGTGTAATTATATCCATTGGCAGGGCTGACCTCTGTAGGGACTAATAATTGACCGGTACTATGTCCACTTCCAAAATCACTTCCTCCATTGGGATCAGAACTCTCTCCCCATACCAGGGCCGTACCATCTGCTTGCAGCAATAAGGTGGAGTGATATAGTCCTATTATATAATCGTAGGATAGATCTGTCGGTACCTGCCCATTTTCATAGTTTCCACTATTGAGATAAGCATTTGGGTTACAGAAAAAGGTCGGTTGTGCATTCATTGTATAAATGCTCCCAATAAGCAATAGGAATAAAACTGGTATTCTAATGGCTTGCTTCAATTGTAGTAAAATAGGTTTCATAATTTTCATTCTTAGTTATAGTGATTCTATTCTCAGTAAAGAACTGATTATACGTCTCTTCATTTTCTGGAGTCAAAACTATGATATCCACGCACTTTTCCAGTTTCAATTCTGTGGGAACCTCTTCATCTCAAGGATGTGGTACATATTAATTGACACAATCAATGTATAAGTTCAAGAGCATTTTATCGATTAAGACGACTATTTAATAGGATCATAAAAGGGTCTTCTCAGCCCTAAGGAGAATATTGACATTCCGGGCAGTCAGGAATGCCATAAGAGTACAACAAAGTATAGTAATACTATTCTATCTGTAGAGAAAGAGGGTTCTATTCCGTGTTCGGTGGTAATAGTAAATTGAAGAACTCCGTGAACATAAAGCTTATAAAATGTAATTTATCTTATAATAGACTATGTGGGGCGACGGAAATAAAATATTCTAAACTTTCTTCTGAAACATGCACACTCTAGCAGCAGTTTTTGAGTTTCAATTCTGTGGCTCGTAGTATTCTAGGGCCGTATGCGCTGATGATAAATAGTAAATCTCAACTATTTTATCTTTATTCTTCCTCAATTAAGCTTTTCATATATGCTGCCGGGGTCATATTTTTCAATTTCTTGAACCACCGATAAAAGGAGGTCTTGGAATTAAAGCCACTCCGATAACCGATATCTTCCATAGAAATGCTCTTATCTTTACGGTTCAGGAACTCGAGAGCATATTCTACACGCATCCCATTGATGTATTCATTGAAAGTCTTATTTTTGCGTGTATTGAGGACTTGCGTCAAATGATGCTTCGGCATTTTTAATGTTTCTGCCAGGTCTTTTAATCTCAGTTCTGTGTTTTTCCAAGGCTCTTCAGATTCTACATATTTATCAAGCTTCTCCACATATCGATCAATATCATCTTCAGACAAACTTGAATTTGCATAACTAGTGCTCTGATCCGGACTTGTTGATGGAGCTTGTGCCGGTGGAGCATTTGCGGAAGCTAAAGTCAAGTCATCATCATTCTGCTTCCAGATAAACAACATGAAGTAGATAGATAAAATCATTAAAAAAGCCACCAGATATATTAAGAGGCCACTACTATCCACGATATTGGGATTGGTTTCCGGCTCTAGTATCAAAGCTTTAACAAAGAGGAAGCCTACACCGATTATTAAGATTCCGCTAAATATTGCGTTTATAAAAAATTTTGTTATACGCTCAGGCTCATTCTTAAAATACAACCAGATACTATAGACAGAGAAACCGATGAAACCTGCCGCTATGAACGAGGATAAAATATCCATGTACACCTTACCAAGTATGCTATCACCCTGCACACCAAAAAGAAGGAAAGCTATATGAAGTAGTTCAAATACGATATAAGGCGCACATAGTACGAGAACTTCCTTCTTATAAATTTTCATCCGCAGCCCTGCCTTGGACGCAAAGTAGATGAAAGGGCCATACATAAGCCCAAATGGAGCTGAGTTCTCTATCCACATATTACCCGGATAGAAGGTTTTACATAGAAATACATAGGTAAAATGAAACAGTAGGAATCCAAATAAATAATTCAGGACTTTACAATAAGCCTCATTATTCAGCCGCTTTGCTTTAGGAATGATTAATCCTATAAAAGCAAGGACAAAATCAATTAAAATAATAATTCTAAGTAAATCCATAATTTCCCTATAGTTCCCTATCTAGTTCAGCTTTTCAGTTGACATCATGAATATGTAAGCAACAGTTAGTTAATCGATCTTAGGCAAGCAATATATAACTTTTTTACTATTAGTACCCAAATTATCCAATAGATATTGAAGATAGGCATCTAAGCCTGTAAATATAGGCACTCGCCCTGTGGAATACGAGCTAAGGTCGTGTCGAGCATCGGCATTCCGTACATGGGGTATGTGTAAAAATGGTTCTCCTCATAACCGAGTTTAATATTGCATAGCAATGTCATTGATAAGATGTATCAATGCGATGTACTCGGGATATGGATATGTTGACCACTATGCACGGTTTCTTCTTTCACAACTTCATCGGCCTCGTAATCATCTGGCGTGCAGTGAAACCTTGCTTTAAAATATTTATAAAATGTACTTAAGGAATTAAAGCCGCTTTTCTCAGCAATTGCTTCATAGGTAAGATGTTCTTCTTTTTTCATTAATTCACGAGCGTAATTTATTCTATATTCGGCAATTAACTGATAAAAATTTTTCTTATAAGCGTACTTAAACATCGTAGAAAGTTTGTATTCGGCAATTCCGGTTTCCGTAGAAAGATCTGCGAGGGAAAGATCAGCTCGAAGAAATAATTGTTCCTTGTCCATACATGCCTCAAATCTCTGCATCAATCCTTTCAACTGTCTTTTATTGATATCCTCTTTATCCTTCACGGCAGCACTTGCCTTACTCACATGATTATCTTCATTGTTCCTCAATTTACTCAAGACAATCGTGGTTATTACTAGATTTAAAACTAGGTTAAAGAGATAAATGCTCGTATTAACATTATATATATCGCTATATGTGGAATGTTGGGTTACCATACACAATCCTATAATTATCGTGAGAAAGATAGAAAGGCATATATACAATATCGTCATTCTCTTAGGCATTAATTTTATGTCTTCAGTACGATCTATAGGCTTAGATAAAGTCCAGAAAACACAAGTACTTAACACGATCAAGGCTGTCCACCACAAGACATTTTCCGTGGATTGAGCTATCACAAGCAGATCTTCGGCATCCTTCTGCCACAAAAAGCTCAAGCCAATGCTTAAGATTGCACCGAGACCTAAAAAAGAATTCCTTATCGACGCTTTATCACCATCCTCCTTATCCAAGATGTAAGTAATACTTGCAATCAATAAAGCAGAATATACAAGTGCAGTCTGCAGAAAAAAGAGGGCATAGCTATGCCTTGAAAAGGAAACAAAAAGTTGAATCCATAGGACAGATGCTATGATAAAAAGGAGCTCACAATATCTCAGCTTTATGTTTGATAGTTGCATTGGGTGTTATATTTGGTATTACTCAATAAAAAAAGTATAACATCACAATAGAGTCATATCGCTCTTTCAAGTTACACTTTTTGATATTTCGTCGGTGTAGTATGCATAATTTTCTTAAACCACCGATAAAAAGTGGTCTTGGAATTAAAGCCACTTCGATAACCTATCTCTTCCATAGGTAAATCATTTTCTTCATTTAATAATTTACGTGCATAATTCACGCGCATTCCATTAATATATTCATTGAAATTCTTCTTTTTCTGTGTACTGATGACTTGCGTCAAATGGTGTTTAGGGATTTTCATTGCATTAGCTAGACTTTTCAATTTCAAGCTTGAGTCACGCCATGGCTGTTCACATTCCATAAATTCGTCAAGTTGTGCTTCATAGGCACAGAGATCAGCTTCTGATAGGCTTGAATTTTTATAGGATCCGCTAGGCGATTTCCCGCTGTCTTTTCCAGCGATCTTATCAGATTGTTCCCTTGCTCCATCCTTCTTTATAATAGCAAGTTCTTGTTCTGGATTAAGGATAACAAATACGAGAATGGAGCTCACACAGACAAGCATCGCCAGCACAATCATCATCCCCGTCGTTCCTCTTGAATAAAATCCTATACTCGATTCATCGCCTTGCAATACTGCAGTAATAGCCGCTAGTGAATAAAACATCCCAAGCATGAATAAGAGAAGGGTATTCCCCAAAAAGAAGGGATAATATATTGGCTTGATATCAACCCGTTTATAAAAAACAATCCGTATTCCCCATAGTGTATAGGCGAGAAATGCAAGAGGAATCAAGATATAGAGCAAGTTCATGTATATAATCCCTGAAGTATCATCCGGTCCCACGCCTCCGAGCATTAAACCGAGGTGGATAATACTGAATATTATATATGGAGTGCTATGCAGTAACAATTCCTTAGGAGGGAATCGATCAGATAATTTAGTTCTGACAAGAAAATAAATAAAAGTGCCATACATTAAACCAAATGGAGCAGAATCCGTCGCCCATCCTCGCCATGGAAAGTAAACGTCGCATATCCATATATAGACTAGATGGTAGATCATGTAAGCCAGAATTAACAATAAGAGCTTATTCAATGCTGTTCCTGCTTCTTTATATCGCTTAATCTGACCCAGCAAAGCAAGCACCGCAATTGTTATTGTAATAGCAAGCATAACTCCTTTAACTACCATAATCTTCTTCAGTTACTCATTACTTCCCCTACAATTTCATTCTCGATATACTCGTGAGGTGTACATTGATACTCCGCCTTGAAATATTTATAAAATGTACTTGTGGATGTATATCCACTCATCTCCGATATAGCATCCAATGATAGGTGCTTATGTTCCTTCAATATCTTCTCCGCATATCGAGCTCGATATTCTCCGATAAATTGATAAAATCCTTTCTTATAATGGGCATTGAATAAATGCGAGAGGGCCTTTCTGGAGGTCTTGAGTCTGCCAGATAAAATTTCTAGGGACAAATCTGTTTCTAGATACAATTTATTGCTTTCTAGTAAATCTTCAAGTCGAGTCGCAAGCTTATCCATTTCTCTTGACTTCATCCTTCCACGGTCTCCATCCTCCAGCTCTGCATCCAAGTATTTCATAAATAATATATGTTCATCCGCAACTATCTGTATCTTATGTAAAAGCATAAACATATAAAATACCAAGACTCCAAATAAGAGCCCGACAAATGCATATATACTGTACTTCACAGTAGCGTCAGGCTCAATTCCCAAGTAAAGGCTCGCAAAGGTTAATGTCCCCGCAATCAACATATACATAAATACCAGGTTAATCAGCACCATAATCCCTCCCAAGTGATTCCAGCTTCTGAACAATTGACTACCCGCTTTATATATCGAAATAACTACACTACCTATAAGCATAAGGGCCGTTAATCCCCATAACGCATAGGTAATAAGCCGTATAAACTGAGATTCTGCATAGGGTAAAAAGCTCCATTTAAAACTTGCTAGAATGCTTATCCCCAGGAGAGCAAGAAATATAAAATATGTCCTGCCCTTCATCTGAAAATCCTGACCGCTTGTAAACATCCGGCAGATAAAATATAGGAATGGGCAGAGAATCAAGTTGAGCTCAAAGTAATATATCGTAAAATCCTCCAAGATGAGTGAAAATATACTTACACTCATAAGTGATGATATCGTTACAAATAAAATCTCTGGAAATTTTATGGTAACATTCGTTATCCGTAGGGTCTTCATCTTCTTCTGTTCTTCCTAGCTAGATTGTAATGGATATTTGGTATCTTTTTAAGTGTCTATATCGTGCCAGGTATTCTCTTTATCCTTCTGTTATTTATATAGTTTTATCAACTAAGGTCAAGCAAATATAGCTAAATTCTCCATTCTTACTTTTATATGGAACTTAAAATCTACCTTATCCACTATAAAGCCGCCAATACGGTTTTCTTGATATAAAGATAGCTTTATCTTTTATTCTATAGAAATTTTCGTAGCATTATTTTATAGTTAACCTGATTTACTCGTTAAATATTACAGTTAACCGATACATATAAGCATCTTAAATCCCCTGAAGAATTTTTACTTCTACAGATTATTTGAGGACGCAGACCCCCTACTTACACAGATAAAAGACACATCACAGCTCATCGGTAATAGCCCAATGCACTAAATGTTTTTATATCGGACAGCCATATTTCTAGTCCATTTTATTCAGAAATATACCTTGCCTTTACAAGGAGTATCGGGATCTTTTATTTATCCGTCCTGCCGGCAACGGGCAGGATCTGATGGCGAGACCATTCTACCTTCCTCGTGGCTTGTATGGATGAATTAATAGACAGAATTCTCTATATAAAAAACATGTAGAAGTAGGAAAATAATGATTTGGCTTGCATTGTGCTATCCTAGCAAGCTTCCTAATATTAATAACCTATGGCGCCTTCACCGCCAGCACACCATAAAAAAACCGGTCAACAGAAATTCCATTGACCGGTTAACAACAAATTATAATCCCGTGAACATGTCCAATGTTAAAGTATCTCTTTATTGAAAGAATGTAATAGACGAATTAAACTGAAGACCTGTGTAAAGATTAGTTAAGCTGCGAAACTTTCATAAGTTCTATTCATAATGAAGAAAACTTTCCAAAATCATAATCCCATGAACATAGACCATCCTTCCAGTAAATACAACACTTCAAAAAATTGGTTAACGAAGCATTTCTTCGCTTCACTATTACAAGTATCGCGCCTTTCACATCGACATCCAAGGACATATAAACGCAATTGTTACATATATTTATGATTAATACATTCTATAAGCTTATTTTATAGGCATTTTACATGGATAATTGTGAAAAATACTATTGAAAAGGATTGGAATATTTCTCTACATTTAACAATGAAGTATCCGATAAAGTCTTCAGAAATGCAATAATCTGGCCTATCTGCTTCTCATTTAAACCCAATGGATGGATATTGACACCGGTATTTAAGGCATTATGTCCACCGGAATTATAATGCCTCATCACATCTTCAATCGTTTTAAATCTCCCATCGTGCATATACGGTGCTGTAAATAACACATTGCGCAAGGTCGGTATCCTGAACTGGCCATTATCGAGCGTATCTCCAGTTACAGCACCTCTACCTAGATCAGGAAAACCAAGTAGATTGTCAACGGTATCAATTCCGTTATTTTTATACTGATTGGTTGTGAAGCGAAAACTGATATGACAATGTCCACATTCGGCATCGGGCAGTTCCGGAACGTCGTCAAAGTACATCAATTTCCCTTCCAGCTCATCATCGGTAAAAAGCACCGTACTACCGGGCGCCTTTACCCTATCCCACTTGGAATTTCCGGTGCTTACAATGGTCCGTTCAAATTGTGCAATAGCCTTGGCAACCATTTCAATACTTATTTCAGAAGAATATGAAATCCCGAATGCCTTCCTAAACAACTTCTGATACATTGGATGCCTGCGTAAACGCTCCTCGACATTCTCCCAGGTATTGCCCATTTCAACAGGATCAATAATGGGTTGCAGTGCTTGTTCCTCCAGGCTGCTTACCCTTCCATCCCAGAACAATCCATTATTATAATATCCTACATTTACCAGTGACATCGACGACCTTCTCCCTTTCAGTCCATTGATACCTTCAGCAATAGCGAGGCCATCGGTAAAATACAATTCTTGTTTGTGACAGCTTGCGCAAGAGATTGTACTGTCCAGAGATAATATCGGATCGTAAAACAAGAATCGGCCGAGTTTCACCCCGGCAATGGTAGCTATATTGTCCTCCGGTTGAGGCATTGGGGGGAAATTGGGCGGCACTTTTATTTCATAAGGTTCAGGATTATAGGGAATCCCCGAGAGGTCTACGCCATCCACAGCCGGCTCTATCGGGTCATCTTTACAAGCATAAAATACACATATACCGACAACGATCAGCACCATTGCCCTGGCGTACCCATTCCATTTTGCCCTATAATGTATCAAGTCTTATTGCATTTTTCCACCCGGAAGATATCTGTTTCACTTGTTCTACGCTATCCGCTTCTACGGCAAAGTCATCGAGCACCTCATGTAAGTCAACACGTAGTGGAAGCGACATATTATGCCCGTATTGCGGAATAAAATGCCCTTCAAGTGCAACATTTACTTCAGGAACCGTAAAATAACGCCTTATTATTGAATCAGTCTTCGCTGTATCCGGAACATAGCTTAAATAGCCATCATACCAGCGCCCTGAAGCATAAACGTCCTTCACAACAGCCATAATTTCCGTGTCCTTTTTCAGGTCTTTAAGTGTATAATTCTTCAATTCTTCTCCTACTCCCAGCGTAAATTGCAGCTCAGAATACCTGGCATTTACATTAAAAAGCCCTAGTTCCGCCTTCAATACTATATGCCCGGCGCGGATATTCTTCTCTATAACGTTCTTCTTTTGCTTAATATTTAAACTATCCATAAAATCTATAGTATCGCCACCCATGGAAATCAGCTTAAGACCGTGTAAATTCAACTGAAAACCATTAATCTGATATGGATGTCCGTTCACATCCGTATAAATTGCAGATTGTCGATAATCACTAGTATCATATTGATAAGTGAATTCCACTATCGCCCGGGGATATATACAACAACAATTAATGTCTGCCTTGACATCATAATTCACCGCACTAGCATCCCTACAGCCTTCCTGTGGAGTATAGCAGGCTTGCATAAGGAGCATAAAAGCGATCATAGGACATAAAAAAAACAAGCTATTTCTCCTCCAGCGATTTCTTTGCCTTCTCGTATTCACTCTGTATAATTTGTTTTACTTGTATGGAAAATTCCTTGTCCAGCATCCAGTGATAATACTGTTTATCCTGCAGGAGGGCTTCACCTACCTTTTTCCCCTTATGCTTCCCAAAGTTAAATACAATATCACCCTTATTATCGTATTTCACCCTTCTAGTCACATCGATTATCGCAGCGTCATTGGTAAATTCATGCAGTGCCTGCATATCGTTCTTAATCGGTTTCTTCACTATATTCCCCTCTTTATCTTTATAATCTCGCTCCGCATACATTTCAATCTGCCCTTTCAACACAGCCGCTGTAGCCACCACATCAGCTAGTGCATCGTGAGCGCCTTCCATATCTATCCCGCAATAATAACGATGTGCCGCCTCAAGCGTCCTCGGCTCCATCTTGTGAAAAATCCGCTGTACATCAATTAATCGGCGATTCTCCACGTCGAGTTCATATCCAGCTCGATGCATCTCTTCCATCAACATAGGGATGTCAAATCTCTGTGAATTATATCCGGCGAGGTCCGCTCCTTCAATAAAGCTTGCTATTTTCTCGGCTGCTTGCGCAAATGTCGGCGCCGAAGCTACATCCGCTGCAGTAATTCCATGTACCTCTATTGCTTCTTCAGAAATCGGCATGCCCGGATTAATTAACATATCCAACACCTCCGGCTCCTCCTTGCCGGGCAAATACTTCACAATTCCTATCTGCACTATCCTATCCCGTATCACGTGCAAGCCGGTTGCCTCGAGATCAAAGAAACATATTGGCTTATCGAGATTAAATTCATTTTTCATCTTCATATTTTTTCACTTTAAACTCCATTAAAATATCTTCCTATCCACTTCCCTCTCATAAAAGGATATAAAACCTATCACAACTATCGCTCTCCACATTTCAAGGCCTGCATTATAATCGCCATTTCCCCTCTTCCCATTCTTCTCGCGATTTCAGCTTAGGCAAATGACTGTCCTTTCATACACTCAACAGACTTCCGCTTCACTGCATTACAGCAATGGCATACAATCATGCACATAGACTTATGCAGCATCTTTACTGCCGTCTTCCTCATAGATTTTCTCCTCTTCAGCTTCCTCCTGAATTCCTCTGAGTTGAACCGGCTTTGATCGTTTGCGGAAGCGCATATTTAAAAATTCAACTAAAAGGGCAAATCCTATAGCAAAGTACAAGTAGCCTTTAGGTATTGCACCTACAGTACTGCCAAATATCTCCAGATGAGACATGTGTGCCCCTTCTGCCAGCAATAAAAAGCCGACGAGCAGCAGAAAAGCAAGCCCCAGCATCTGAAATGTCGGATTATTATTCATAAATCTGCCGATCTTAACAGTGAAGACCATCATAATCACTACGGAAATCACCACGGAAACTATCATAATAAATAAACTATCCGTCATACCCACAGCCGTGAGAATCGAGTCAAATGAAAAGACGATGTTTATAATAACAATCTCTATGATGATACTGGTGACATTGGTCTTATTCTTCTTCTTTTCTGAGTGCTGCTTCTGAACATGCGATTCCCCCTCGAGCTTGGAATCTATTTCGCTCACGCTTTTATACAATAAGAACAAGCCACCACCAAACATTATGATACTCTGCCCCGTCAATGCGACATTCAACCAGCCAAGGTGAATCTCCCACAAGGGATCTTGCATCGCTATAAGATAAGATGCACCTATCAAGAGTAAAATCCTGAATACCATTGCAAGTATCAAGCCCACGTTGATAACCATAGGCTGCTTTTTCTCCTTCAGATCCTTTACTGCAATAATGATAAAAATAATATTGTCAACACCGAGGACAATCTGCAGGAAAGTCAAGGCAAGCAATGCAATCCATACATCAAATGAAGCAAAATCAGGTATCGCGAGTAAAAATGTATCTAGCATAAAATATCTGTTTCTATTTTCTTTATAAGCTTATAGGACAAATCGACTTATTCGAATTCTGAAATTAATGAAATATCAGAAAAACAAGAAGCCAAGCTGAATTTACCTTCATGAAAATAAACTAGCTTACTGAATTTTCAGTTCAAAAATTTTCCATCGAGCATTTCACCTTCTTTTCTCAATCGGGCAGTTACACAATTTTTCCCATCAAATTGCTGCTGTAATACACCGTAAATTACGGAAAATATTCTCCTTTGGCAGCCTTGTACACCGCTTGTGACACTTTATAAGCCACCTCGAGATTCAAGGAAGGCGGAATAATTGATTCTCTACTGGGTTTGCTGATGGAATTGGCGATTGCATGTGCAGCAGCAAGCTTCATATCAGCCGTAATACGACGTGCATGCGCATCCAATGCACCGCGGAAAATCCCAGGAAAGCCAAGGACATTATTCACTTGATTGGGGAGGTCGGAGCGGCCTGTTCCCACGATGAATGCACCGCCTTTATATGCTTCATCCGGCATAATTTCCGGAGTAGGATTGGCTAGTGCAAATACGATAGGCTTATCATTCATCCGCTCTATATCTTCTGCTTTCAACAGATTCCCCACTGATACACCGATAAAGACATCGGCGCCTTTCAAGGCATCGTGAACACTACCTGAGCGATCCTCGCGATTGGTAAATGACAGCAATTCTTTCTTAGATGCGTTCAGATTCTCCCTACCACTATGAATTATCCCTTTGCTATCACATATTCTGATATCTTTGACCGGGATACAAGCACTACTGTCACTGTCATTGACACAACGCAAGAGCTTGGCTATTGCAACACCTGCGGCTCCCGCACCATTGATAACTACCTCCAGCGAGTCCAATGGCTTCTCTGCAAGCCGCGCGGCATTAATCAGGCCACCGAGTACAACAATTGCCGTACCATGTTGGTCATCGTGAAATACCGGAATCCCGATATCCTGCAGCTCTTCTTCTATCTTAAAGCTATGTGGTGCAGAAATATCCTCAAGATTTATCCCACCGAATACCGGCGCAATTAATTTCACCGTCTTTATCACCTCATCCGGATCTTCCGTATCCAGGCATATCGGAAAAGCATCAACATTCCCAAATTTCTTAAACAACATCGCCTTCCCCTCCATAACCGGTATCGCAGCATGGGCACCGATATTCCCAAGGCCTAGTACAGCCGTTCCATTGGAGACAATTGCAACCGTATTGGATTTAATGGTGTAGTCCCACACCTTATTCACATCCTCGTGGATAACCCTGCATGGCTCGGCTACTCCGGGTGAATAAACCAAGGATAAATCATCCTTATTCCGTACATCTATCTTGGGCTGTACACGTATTTTCCCCCTGAGTCTTTTATGTAGTGATAGCGATTCTTTAAAATAATCCATTTGTTTATACTTTTTTCACTGATGTCTATCCTCAATGTGTATGCCTCCTTGCATATTCCACATAGTCTCGGACAAACTGCAAGATAAAATCATTCCGATAAAATAACAAAGGTAGCTAATATTGTCTGAAGCTATAAACCGGGTAAACCTTTGCTGATTAACGAGTACTTCATCCATAAGGATAATGAATTGTCCTGCTTCACATAAGTTGATAAGCTCAGCAATCGCAATCCTACATAGCAGCATTGTCAATTCACTTTGTCCATGTTTTTTTGATATATCCTCTACATTGAGTAATTATGCACACAGAAACAAAGCGACACAATAGCGTTTAAAGGTATTATGGGCTACATTCTCGCAACAATAAGAGCAATCTTGATTATCGTATCCTTATGCGCTTATCTCCTCGTGTTCCTTATCGAAGGTCAGATTACCGGAAATCCTGAAAAAGTCATGAAACGACTCAAAAAATCCTGGTGTCGTCTCGTTTTATACATTGGTGGCATAAAACTACATATCATCGATGAGAATGAAGGAGAAATTGAGGTCGATGATTTCACTTATCTCGCCATGTCCAACCATCGTTCCTTCCTCGATCCCGTACTAGCAGTGTCATATCTGGATGTAAGGCCATTATCCAAGGCGGAGGTCGCCGATTACCCTATTATCGGATATGCTGCCAGGAAAGCCGAGGTAGTCTTTGTCCAAAGAGAGAACAAAGGTAGCAGGAAAGCCGCTTTTAATGCAATTAAACAATACCTGCTCGACGGAAAAAGCGTGCTCGTTTATCCCGAAGGCACGACTTCAGATGCAGCTACGACACTGGAATTCCGCAAAGGTTCCTTTCACGCAGCAGCAGAAAGCAAATGCGCAGTACTCCCATTGACCCTACACTACCGAGAAAAAGACGCAATCTGGGTTAATCGTAGCCTGATAGGCCAATATTATCAACATTTCAAGCATTGGCACACCGAGGCATACTTAAAAGTCGGCAGATTGAGACACATTTCATCAGACGTTTCAGATATTCAAGCAATTAGAGCAGAAATTAATGAGAATATCCGCACATTTGCGCAAGCTAAACACAAGAAAAATTCAGGTAGAGACAAAAAATAAATTATGCAATGTATTATTGAATTACAGTATCTCCCATTGCTATCGATTTATGGCTTACTCGCTTCACATGAGCTGGTAATTATTGAATCCCAAGAACACTATCAGAAGGGTAGTTATCGGAATAAAACCATTATCGCCGGCCCCAATTCCCTACAGACCATCAGCCTTCCACTGAAAAAAGGGAAACATGGGAATCTACCGATTACTTCCGTACAGTTATCCTACAATACCGATTGGACTACGACACACTTAAGAACTATTTCCACAGCCTATGGCACTGCTCCTTTCTTTGATCATTATTATCCGGAAATTGAAGCAATCCACAAGGAGAAACCGGCAAGTCTGTGGGAACTCAACTTAAATCTGCTCCGGTATATCAATAGCAGAACGGGAAATCTCCTCAGAATAGACCAAAGCAAAACATATCGGATGAAATACGATTCTTCAATTGCCGATTATAGAGATAAGTTCAGGCCTGCCGGCAATGGAAAAACTCATCCAATCCTCCCTGCCGATTTCGCTTATTCTCAAGTGCATACCGACAGATATGGCTTCAGATCACCTGTTACTATCCTTGATTTACTGATGCATCGCGGTCCGGAATCGCAATGGGTGATAGAAGAGCTTGCTCAATATTATAAAAGACTGAGAACTGAAGTTGATTAAGAATAAATGAGCACATCGATAAACTTCCTTCTACAAAATAAGAGCCTTGGGGGATTATAAATAGTCATTTACAATTCATATTGTGCCCGGCTTCTCTACTGAGAGCTCCACATAACAAAACAAGGAAAAAAGCTGTTTCAAGAAAAAGAAGGCATCAAGCCAATAGAAATTCATATCTCATGTGTACCGTCAGCTATTTACCGTTAAATTCAGAGGATTATCTCCTCATTCAGAATCGCGATGTAGGGAAATCCCGAGTAAGTGCCGAGCCGCCTATAGAGCGTTCAGTTCAAGGGATGAAGCTTATTTCCCCCCTTGATCCACAAGGTGGAGGAACCTGGAATGCCATATCGGCAACCCATCACGCCTTTATCCTCAATGGAGCGGACTTTTCCTATTACCCCGATTTTAATGCTGCTAGGAGCAGGGGTGAATTATGCATAAAGCTGCTCACGGAAGGAGAAAACTATCTCAGGGAGATACAGCTGAAAGAATTTGACCATTTTACCCTCGGTCTCATTAACACGGCTGAACCTGACGCGCCCATAAGTGAATGGCGCTGGAATGGTCGTGAATTGAAGAAATCTACCTACGATGCACGACGACCTCAATTCTGGATTTCCCATGGCCTTTATACCGCAGGTGATTACACAAGGAAAAAGAATTTGTTTAATGCCTGGTGCGACAACAACCTCTCATTAGCTTCCGCAAATGCGCATTCCGATATTGCTCAAAAACTCTGGGAATGGCAAAGCCGGCCTATAGTTGATGGCAAAGAAGGATTTGTGATTGACCGTCCCAGCGGAGTGATGACCGTAAGTATCTTCCGTACATTAAAACACAAGGATAAGTATGACTTCACATATAAGGATTTAAAAACTAGGGAAATCACATTACTGCGAGATATTAACCTGTAATCCCCTCGCCTAAATCATATAATCTACTTTCACTGAAAAATAATTCAACATTTCCGGCGACGGAATGTTAGGTACAAAAATAAAATGGAAATGACATTAGAACGACGTGTACAGAAAGACATGATTGAGGCCATGAAATCCAAAGACAAGGACAAGCTCCGCGGATTGCGTGCTATAAAAAGCGCTATTCAACTTGCCAAAACCGATGGCAGTGGTAGCGAGCTCGATGAAAAGGCCGAAATAGCTTTGCTGCAGAAGCTGATTAAACAACGTCAAGATTCCCTGAGCATTTATAAAGAACAAGGCAGGGATGATCTGGCTGCTGTGGAAGAAGCTGAAATTCAGACAATCAAAGAATATCTCCCGGAACAATTGTCTGAAGATGAAATTTCTGCTGCTGTGGATAAAATTATCAATGATATAAATGCCGAAGGCATGAAAGATATGGGTAAAGTAATGGGTATTGCTTCTTCTGAGTTGCTCGGAAAAGTCGATGGCAAAAGCCTTGCTGCTATTGTAAAAGCAAAGCTTTTACAATAGATACAGCTCAGTCCGCTCGATTTTATTCATCTTATAACAGCATTAATCATCATGATACCGTCATTATTTTTTTCTTGTTCAACTACCTGGCCATAGCTATGTTAAGTTTCTATTAACAGTTGATTGAATGAAGAGATAATTGATGTATTTCAACGGTTTTATATGCATAAAAAGGTAGAAGATAGCATAGAATTTACTGAAAGGCACAGAACACTGAAGCATGGAGAAAGTGCATATATTGCATATCATTCCTCGTATCGCCTTCCACTTCCGGAAGGTCACCGCTACCCAATGTTGAAGTATGAACTCATTCCTGAGCAGCTTCTGTATGAAGGTGTAATAGCCGAGGAGGATATATTTGAGCCCGATTTCCTCGACACTAGATATCTTATTCCCGTACATGATGAGGAATATGTGAAGCGCGTACTTTCTTTAAATTTAAACAGAAAAGAAGTCAGAAGAATCGGACTTCCGGTCAACGATGCTTTAATAGAGCGCGAGCTCAGGCTTGCACAAGGGACAATCGACGGAGCTGAAATTGCCATGCATACCGGAATAGCCTTTAATTGCGCCGGAGGAACACATCATGCAGGAAGCAACTGGGGCGAGGGTTTCTGTATATTGAATGATCAGGCAATAGCCGCTCATTACCTCCTAGAAACTTATAATATGGGAAAAATCCTCATTATTGATCTCGATGTCCATCAAGGGAATGGAACTGCAGAGATTTATAATGATGAGCCGCGTGTCTTTACCTTTTCTATGCATGGTGCCAAGAATTTCCCCTTTAGAAAGGAAAAATCCGATCTCGATATCGGCCTGGCTGATGGGACAAAAGGAGAAGAATATCTAGAAATACTCGATAAAAATCTCAATGATTTATTTGATCGACTGGAGCCGGACTTCGTTTTTTATCAAGCCGGTGCCGATGTACTGGAAAGTGATAAACTCGGAAGACTTAAATTAAGTAAAGAAGATTGTATCAGTAGAGATACACTCGTATTTAACTATTGTCAGAAAAATAATGTCCCCGTTGAAGTATGCATGGGAGGAGGCTATTCACCCAGGATTGCTGATATCGTGGACGTACATTGTAATACATTTAAAACAGGGATTTCCCTCTTTAATAATATCAATACATGGAATTAAGGAAATTGTGGTTAATTTAAGATAATATTGTCCGCAATTTATGGTTTTTTAAATATTTTTAGCGTACTTTGCGCGCAAAACAAAAACACTAGTATTATGAAAAGATTATTATATCTAATGGTTCTCAGCGTGGGTCTATTCATGGTTGCATGTAGCTCAGGAAGCAGCGATAGCAATTCCAGCAATGACACCAAGGTTGAAGAAACAGCAAAAAAAGAGTCTTCTCAGAAGGCAAAAGCCGAGAAGAAAGAGGCCAAGAAAGAGAAAAAAGAAAAAGCTCAAGTTCTCCGCCTCACAGGTAATGACAAGATGCAGTACAACAAGACCAAGCTTACCGTAAAAGCCGGCGTTCCTGTTAAACTCGTTTTAAAGAACATCGGTAAAATGCCGGCAAGTGCAATGTCTCACGATATTGTTATCTTGACTAAGGGAAGTGATTATAAGAAGTTCGGAACAGCTGTAGCTAAAGCAAAAGAGCTTCAGAATCTGGACGATGCAATGAAGAGTAAAATCATTGCGCATTCCAAGATGCTCGGACCAGGTGAAGCAGATGTAATTACATTTACATTGGAGGAACCGGGTACATATCCTTTCTTATGTACTTTCCCAGCTCACTTCTATACAATGAATGGAACGATTGTTGCAGAATAATCTCTATTTCATACAGTATAAAAAAAGCAATCTCGCGTGCGAGATTGCTTTTTTAATTTGTGCCGGATTGAATGGGATTACAGCCCTATATTCTTCAACTTATCTATGTATAACTTGTTAATATAACATCTGCTTCAGAGTACATTTATTGAACACAGAAGTATGATTTTCATGGAAATAATATAGAGGACATCATGAGTGAGATAGCAATAAATGAAGAGAAAATATTAAAAAAATACAATGCAGTACGCAGTAAAACGCTGGAAATCTGCGCACCACTAGAAATTGAAGATTATGTCGTTCAGCCGACCAGTCAAGTAAGTCCACCCAAGTGGCATCTGGCTCACACAAGCTGGTTCTTCGAGACATTCATTTTAAAGCCGTATCTCGAGAATTACCGGATCTTTAAGCGGGAATTCACCTATTTATTCAACAGTTATTATGAATCCGTAGGACCACATTTTCTCCGCCCCAATCGCGGCACACTCAGCCGACCTACCGTTGCTGAAGTCCGCGATTATCGCTCTCATGTCGATTCAGCAATGTCCAAGCTTATCAAAACCGGCATGGAAAAAGAAATCAGCGATTTAATTATCCTCGGTCTAAATCATGAACAGCAGCATCAAGAACTCCTGTATTCCGATATCAAATATATCCTCGGACACAATCCCCTATTTCCTGTATATGCGGATTCACCCTTAATTGGTGAAAAAAAGTTTTCTGAATCCAAGGAAGAACCTGAATTCATCGAAATGGATGCAGGCATTTATGACATCGGCTATGATGGAGATGGATTCTGTTATGATAATGAGTTGAGCCGCCATAAAATATATCTCAATGCATACTCCATCAGTAAAAAGCTCGTTTCCAATGGTGATTTCCTCGAATTTATTGAAGATGGCGGGTATGAACAATTCCAGCATTGGCATTCCGATGGGCGCGCATGGGTAGAAGGACTCGATGTAAAAGCTCCCCTCTACTGGCATAAAGTAACTGGCAAGTGGATGTATTATACTCTTAATGGACTGCGAGAAGTAAATCCTGCCATGCCACTCTGCCATATTAATTACTATGAATCCGCAGCTTATGCCGCGTGGAAAGAAATGCGACTACCTACTGAAGGTGAGTGGGAGGCAGCTTCTTCTTATTTTCACTGGGGAAATCGATGGGAATGGACGGAAAGCGCATACCTGCCTTATCCCGGCTATGAAAAAGCAAGTGGTGCAATCGGTGAATATAACGGGAAGTTTATGGTAAATCAGAAAGTACTCCGAGGTGCCTCTTCCTTTACCTCGGAAGGCCATAGCAGACCCAGCTATCGGAATTTCTTCCAGCCATATTACCGCTGGCAATTTACAGGAATACGACTAGCTCATTAAAAAGAAATATACAAGTACTTTATAAAAGAAACAAAATATATCAGATGGCAAATATCGATAAGAAAAAATCTCCTAAGCCCATTGACAAGCTATTCCTCAATGATGTCATTCAAGGATTAAGTGATAATCCCAAGCATCTTTCCTCCAAGTATTTCTACGACAAAATGGGGGATCAACTTTTCCAGAAGATTATGCATACGCAAGAATATTATCTCTTCAGGAGTGAAAAGGATATTTTGTCTGAGCAATCTGCTGCAATTACTGATACATTAAAAGTCTATTCCGACAATTACGACCTCGTAGAGCTGGGCGCAGGAGATGCAAGCAAATCTATTTTCCTCATAAAAGAGCTTGTTTCTCAAGGTATTTTAAATACATATTATCCTGTAGATATTTCGGGCCACGTTATTCAGGATCTGGAAGAAACACTTCCGGTAAAAATACCTGATTTAAAACTCAAAGGCTTTAATGGGGAATATATCAATATGCTCAAGGAGATAAATAAGGAATCCGATAAACCTAAACTCGTGCTATTTCTCGGTAGTAATATCGGCAATTATTTCCCGGATGAAGCCATAGAGTTCTGTCGCGCATTATACGACAATCTGAATCCGGGAGATTTAGTTTTTATGGGCTTTGATCTGCAGAAGCACCCATTGATGATACTCAATGCATACAATGACAGCCTTGGCTATACACGGTTTTTCAACCTCAACCTCCTTAAGCGCATTAATCATGAGCTCGGAGGGGACTTTGAACCCTTCCTCTTTGACCATTATCCTACTTATGATCCGGTGACAGGCACTTGCAAGAGCTATCTCATAAGTCTTAAAGATCAGGAAGTGCATATCGGCAATGAATTTACTGTTACGCTGCAAGAAAATGAACCGATAAGAATGGAAGTATCTCAGAAGTACAAGCTCGAAGAAACGGATAAAATGGCTGAAAATTGTAGTTTTAAAGTCATTGAAAAGTTTCAGGATAATCGCAAGTGGTTTGTTGATTGCCTCTGGCAGCGATAAAAAAAAGCGATGAAAAAAAGAGATAAACACGTGCAATTTATGCGTCATTGCCTCCATCTAGCACAAGAGACAAAGGGAAGTGGCAATACACCTGTGGGAGCTATTCTGGTAAAAAATGGCAAGATAATCGCAGAAGGAAAAGTAGGTGACAAACTTCTTCAGCCCTCTCTTGCACATGCGGAGATCATTGCTATCCTGAATGCAGAATCTCTCGGCCATCACGAGTTCCATAATGCGATTATGTACACGACAGTCGAGCCTTGTTTCATGTGTTCTTATCTCATCCGACAGAAGGCTGTAGGCACTATCGTTTATGGCACTACGACACCTGCAGGCGGAGATAGCTCGGATTTCCCCTTCCTTCGTTCACCGCATTTTCCGCACTGGGATAATCCACCTCGCATCATTCCAGGAGTTTTAAAAGAAGAATGTGAGGCTCTTTTGTGAGGGGATTTTAACCTATCTTTAATATAAGCTTCCGCAAATGTCGTTTCTCGTACTCTATATCTTCCTGTCCACCTCTCAACCTTATAAATGGAATACGAGTTAATACCACAATTCCATAAATTGAAAAGTGTGACCGGAAGAAATTTCCCGAGATTGCCTATGCGGATTGGCCCTGAGCTCTCGTTCACATAGATGGACTTTACGCTTAGCTACCACGCAGCTTAATGGAAAGTAAAACTAATACTCAGATGAAACTCTACATAAGAAACATGGTCTGTAGTCGCTGTATTATGGCGGTAAGAAATGAGCTCGAGAAAGTCGGACTTACGCCGCTTTCCGTTGAACTCGGTGAAGTATGGATTCAAGAAGATGATATCTCCGCAGTGAAAGCAGAATTGCTGAAAGGGCTCAAGGGACTTGGATTTGACATTATCGATGATAAAAACACCAAGACTATAGACAAAATAAAAAGCCTCATCATCGACCTCGTCCATAATAAAGAAAATGATATCGATATTAAACTCTCGGAATACCTCGCCAAGAAATTATTCCAGGATTATAGTACTTTAAGCCATCTATTTTCTGAAATTGAAAGTACGACCATTGAAAAGTTTTATATCCAGCAGAAGATTGAAAAAGTAAAGGAACTGCTTACATACGACGAGCTAAGCCTCAATGAAATTGCCTTTAAATTAAACTATAGCAGTGCTTCGCATCTCAGTAAGCAGTTTAAGAAGGTCACCGGACTCAGCCCTACACACTTTAAAAAACTCAAAGACAATAAAAGACGACAAATAGAGGATTTATGATTGAATCCAGTACTCAGAAATCAATTTTCATCGACTAGAGTCGATGATCAATAAAGGAATTGCCTCAAGAACATTCTATGGACTTGCATTCCGAGTATTTTAACAGTTAAAGTGCTTTAATCGGTGCAAGGCTACAGGAAATTTCCGAAAATTGTGCAAATTAAAGCCAAAATAGTATAAGGGCCAGTTGCGAGAAAAGTCTCTCCTTTGTAGTGGATTAAATAGAAATGTTGAACGGCTAGGGCATTTGCGGAAGCATAAAATGCATCCCGATGACATCAAATCGGTTCCTGTGCCATATTGGCAAGCATTTGCGGAAGCGGATAACATTCAATTATTACAAAAAGACAGAAATTAATTAATATGAACAAGACTCATAGGAATATCACGAGGTTCTTTATTTTCTCATGCCTATCGCTATTGTTATGGCAACTTCCACTTGCACAAGAAGTAGTGCGCTATGACCTGTATGTCCGCGATACTATTGTGCATTATGCAGGCAAGGACAAGCGAGCAATTGCAGTAAATGGCAAGATTCCGATGCCGACACTTTATTTTACACAAGGAGATACCGCAGAAATCGTCGTCCACAATCAACTGGACGAGCCTACCGCCCTACACTGGCACGGCGTATGGGTTCCCAATAAAGAAGACGGTGTTCCTTTTCTCACACAGAAACCTATAATGCCGGGAGAAACACATACTTACCGCTTCCCGATTCTTCAACACGGTACACACTGGTACCATTCACACTCAGGATTTCAAGAGCAGATAGGCATGTATGGGAGTTATATCATGTTAAAACGAGAAGGTGACAGCACAATTCGTCCCGGCATAGATAATCTACCCACTATGCCGCTTATTCTCAGTGAATGGAGCAATCTGAAGCCAAAAACAATCCAAAGAATGCTCCACAACTCCAGTGACTGGTTCTCTATCAAGAAAGGCGCTACGCAGAGTTATTGGGAAGCGATACTGCAAGGACACTTTGCAACCAAGCTCACCAATGAATGGAAGCGAATGCATGCGATGGATGTGAGCGATATTTATTACGATAAAGTGCTCATCAATGGACGCGAGCTTCACACAATCCGCAACATAAATGGCCGCGCCTTAAAAGCCGGTGACAAAATCCGACTCCGCATTGCCAATGCCGGCTCTTCTTCCTATTTCTGGCTGAATTATGCCGGTGGGGATATCACCGTCGTCGCCAATGATGGGAACGATGTCGTCCCTGTAAGCGTAGATCGATTGCTCATTTCTGTTTCTGAGACCTATGACATTGTTATAAGTATTCCGGAAAACGGAAAATCTTATCAACTCCTTGCAACAACCGAGGATCGGAGCAAGACAGCATCAATTTTCTTTGGAGATGGAGTAAAGCAATACGCCCCGACTCTTCCGCCTTTGAAATACTTTGAAGGGATGAAAATGATGAATGCTATGATGAAACTAAATGGGGGCATGAAAGATATGGGTATGCCTATGAGCATGCAGAGTATGGACATGAATTCCGTTATGTATCCGGAATTAAATAGCAATGCTACGCATCACTCTGATGATGGGCATTCCTCTGGACACCATGACAAGAAAACCGATATCATAGAAAACCATCCACATCATAAGATGCATCAAGGAATGAACATGGATGATTCAGAAATGCACCACGGACATCAAGACAAGATGTATATGACCGATGAGTCCGTTTCACATAAGAATCACAAGGAGATGCAAGGCCATCATACAATGCATAAAAATACAGACAATGAGATTAAAACGTTAAATTACACCATGCTCCGCTCGCCGCATAAAACAGTATTGGATGAAGATGCACCTGTAAAGGAAATTGAAATCGAGCTTACCGGCAATATGAATCGATATGTGTGGAGTATGAATGAGAAAATACTCTCTGAAAGCGACAAGATCCCGGTGGAACAAGGTGTAATTCTACGCATTGTTCTCCATAATAATACGATGATGCGTCATCCCATTCATCTGCATGGATTTGACTTCCGCATACTCAATGGTCAAGGTGAGCATGCCCCTATGAAGACATTGCTTGACATAATGCCGATGGAAACTGACACAATTGAATTTCTCGCCGATAAAGAAGGCTCCTGGTTCTTCCACTGTCATATCCTATATCACATGATGTCGGGGATGAATCGGGTATTTGATGTCGGGGATTACGACAATCCTCTTCTTCCAAATGCAGAAAAGGCCTACAAGAAGCTTCAGAGGCATAATAATATGCTTTATTTCAGTGCAGAAAGTGATTTTGCGAGCAATGGAGTTGATGGTGGGGCAAGCCTTTCCAATGCGCGATGGGATTTATCTACTGAATGGCGCGTCGGCTATAATGATCTTGATGGCTATGAAGTCGAGACACAACTGGGACGATATATCGGCAGAAAACAATGGTTTAAGCCTTTCATCGCATTCGACTGGCACTACAGGAAAATCGAAGATGGAGAAAATACAGAAAACCTCTTCGGTCAGAGGAATGAAAAAGACGCAAGACATGCCTTCAGTATTGGATTTGTCTATACACTTCCCATGCTTATCGACCTACAAGCTCAAGTATATCAAGATGGAATTGTACGCATAAGCTTATCACGCGATGATATTCCATTGAGTCCCCGATTAAGAGCCGGCTTTATGGTAAATACAGATCTGGAATATATGGTAGGCCTCCGCTATATTCTCCATAAAAATATCGGAATCCGTGCACATTATGATAGTGATATGGGGCCGGGAATAGGCTTGCAGTTGAATTTATAAGTACCGAAAAGATAGCTTGAATATTATCAGCTCGATCATGCAATGCTCCAGAGGAGCATTGCATGAATTTGGAAATAGGCACTGAGAAGATATCTATAAGCATAAACAAGATTAAGCATAAGGGAGTGGAATTATATGAATCCCCAATGAAATTAAGTCAAAAAGTATAAAGGAGAGGCACAAAGGTATAAATGAACAATATCTCTTGAATAGCACAATTTAAATTTATAACTTACTAGCCTACTTAAGGTCATAAATAATAATGTTATGCGCTACCTCATCCTACTTTTCCTTGTATTTATTTCTCAACAAGCATTTACTCAACAGGCTGTTAAAGATACTGTTTTTACGGAATATTTCCGGCGTTCAAGTGGCTGGACGGGTGGCGATGGTACGCTCTCTATACCGGTCCCGTGTCTCAATAAGACAATTTGGCTTTTCGGAGATTCTTTTATCGATCACTTCAGAGCGGCAGATACAACTCTCCCTTGTCTCTTCCAGGTGCGGAATGCCATAATGGTACAGGACCTGGAGAATCCATCAGAATTTATCACAATCTTGGACACCTCGAGTACGGGTAATATCATGAATCCCGTCCGAGTCGATAAAGATCACTCTACTTTCATGTGGCCTATGCATGGCTACGCAAAGGGAGATACGGTATATTCACTCTGGTCTCAATATCAATATAAAAATGAGAAGCTAGAACACACAGGATTATGGCTTGCAACCATCGATGCGCGAGATTTTACCGATGTATCCAATATTCTGAGTATAAAAAAACTTCCGCAGCCGACGGATTCAATATACTTCGGCTCAGCGATATTGGTAGATTCTGCAAGAAATTATATCTATGTGTATGGAGGAAAAGCCGATTGGTTCTTGACGAGACCTGTCGTAGCGAGATTCCCGATAGATCAGCCGATAAGCGGTCAATGGGAATACTACAATGGGGACAAATGGGGATTGGATTATACACAAGTTGAGGGAATCTTCGGGAAAACCGATCACGTAAGTTCAATCACCGTATTTAAAGAACAAGGCAAATACTATTTAATCACTCAGGAAATCGGTTTTCTTACTTGTGGTTATGGAAGGGAGATTTACGCATGGCAGAGTGAAAATCCGTATGGGCCATTTGTCAATAAGAAGCTTATTTACACCATTGAAGATAAGTACAAAGGCCATTATTGGGTTACCTATAATGCAGTGGCACATCCGGAATTTATTAAAAACAATAAATTGCTCATCTCCTACAATGTCAATGGATTTGATACAAATCCGGATACGCCTTGTGAACCTGAATGTAAAGATGTGTGGCATGACAGGAGAAATGCTGATGGGTACAGACCTAAGTTTATCAGAGTCCCCTTAACTATGATCGACTCTACTTTACAAGTTCCCGACGTTCATTATCTTCCTTGTGATGAAAATACTGATCTTGTGAATAGCGAGATTTCCTCCGCATTTAAAATATTCCCCAATCCCAGTAAGGATGGACATTTCACTATCCTTTACACAGGTGTACCGGCAAGCTCCCCACATCTCTTTATTTATGATATGATGGGAAGAAAAGTTAAGGAAATACAGCTGACAAGCAAGCAGACAATATTTCATCTGGAAGGTTCGGGAGTGTATTTTATGTTTGCGGAAAGCAGAGAAAAAAGGCTTATTTCAAAGCTTGTTGTTTTATAGAAATTCGATCAACATAAAAAGAGAAAGCCTTTAGGGATAAGCTCGTGGCATAGACTTCATTCCTTTCTTTCTATCCTCTTCACGAGGCATCCAATCCCATATTTTATATTAAAAAATCGCATCTTCTTTTATCATAAAAGAGAAAATTTAATATCTTGGGCGTTCAAGTTGTTATAGGAATTCCTAAAACAATAATCCAAAACTTGAAGAACGTATATGTCAGAATTCCTACAAGACCTGCAGCACCACTTTGCATTGCCGTTTCAAGAGCCGGTATTGATATTTGCATTGATTCTCTGCATTATTCTTCTTTCCCCTATAATCCTCAAGCGATTTAATATACCCAGCATCATAGGGCTTATTATATCCGGTGTGATTATAGGCCCCTATGGATTGAACATCCTGGAGAATGATTCTGCGATAGAGATGTTTTCAACAATCGGCATTTTATATATTATGTTTATCGCAGGGCTGGAACTCGACCTTAATGAATTTAAGACACATAAGAATAAGAGTATCGTATTTGGGATATTTACCTTTATGATACCTTTAATTATCGGCTATCCGGTAGTTCATTACATCCTCGGATATGACTTCAATTCAGCTTTTCTCACGGCGAGTATGTTTGCCACGCATACACTGGTCACCTATCCGATAGTCAGTAAACTAGGAATATCAAAGAATCCCGCGGTAGCGATCACCGTAGGTGGGACGATATTAACAGACACGGCCGTGATGATAGTATTGGCTGTAATCTTAGGCAATGCACAAGGCAGCCTCAATTTTCAATTCTGGTTGAGTCTTGCAATAGGCGTTGCAATTTTCATCGGAATTATGTTCTGGATAGTTCCACGTATCACGAGATGGTTTTTTGAGAAAATGGAGCGAGAGAAGCACTCGCACTTCATCTATGTCTTATTTATCGTCTTTGCAGCGTCGTTTCTGGCAGAAATAGCAGGACTGGAGGCAATTATCGGGGCATTTGCAGCCGGACTTGCCTTAAATAAGCATATTCCACACTCATCACCACTTATGAATCGGATCGAGTATATCGGAAACTCCCTGTTTATTCCCTTTTTCTTAATCAGTGTCGGCATGCTCGTCAATGTAAATGTACTTTTCAGTGGTCTATCGGCCTGGATAGTTGCCGGTGCACTTACAATCGTCGCCGTCTGTGGAAAATGGATTGCCGCCTGGTGCACGCAGCACGTGTTCAATTATTCCGGCGCACAGAGACAAGTTATATTTGGCTTGAGTGGTGCACATGCCGCAGCAACCCTTGCCGTGATTATAGTCGGCTTTGAAGCTCAGATTCTTGATGAAAATATTTTAAATGGAACGATTGTTCTCATCCTCATTACGAGTATAATTGCTTCAATATCCACACAGAAAGCAGCAAAACAGATTGTCATCCAGTCCGATGATGAATCTATGGGAGTATCGCGGTCCGATGAATTACACGATGAACATATCTTGCTTCCGATAGCACGATTTGCCAATATCGAAAAGCTCTTTGAGTTATCGATTCTCATTAAAGATAAAAAATCGAGTAATCCTATTTCTATCTTATCCGTTGTCTCCAATAATGACGAAGCAGAACTCAATATCTTCAAGGCAAGAGAACGCCTCGAAAAATTTGTCGTTGAAGGTTCTGCTACGGAAACGGATGTCAATATCATTACTACGATTGACTACAACCCGGTTCAAGGCATCACGCGTACTGCCAAGGAAATCATGGCAGACTTTATTATCCTTGGATGGCCACGACAAGCCAAATTCCTCGACAGAATCGTCGGCGAGAAAATCGACCGATTAATCAGTTATAGCGATAAGAATATCTTGCTCTGCTCCCTGGAAAAACAGATGGTTACACAGAAAAGAATCGTTCTCGTCGTTCCACCTTACGCAGAATTTGAAGGTGGTTTTGATGAATGGCTTACCAAGGTTGTCGTCCTCGCACAAGAATTAAGCATACCGATAGAATGTTATTGCAATAAGACTACAGAAGAAGCAATCAAACGGGTATTTGAGCGCGATAATTTCCCTTCACTGATCAATTACAATGAATTTTCTGATTGGAATAGCTTCTTAATTTTATCTCGATACGTAAATGAGGAAGACTTATTTATTCTCATCTCAGCAAGAAAAGGTGGAGCGTCTTATATGGGCCTCCTTGACCATATCCCACATAAACTTGAGAAATATTTCCCCAAGAATAATAAGATTATCATCTATCCGCAGCAGTCACATGAAAGCTATAAGACCCTACAATCAGGAAAAGCCAAAGACAACAAAAGAGACTCTGCCATTAAGAATATAGGAAACATGAAAAAGCGGACAAGTATCCTCTTCAGGAAAAGAAAGAAGAAAGAAGATAAGGACTCCACAGATACAGAATAAGCTGTCATTCTGATTGAAAACTCAATCCAGCACTTCTCGGCCGACAATTCAATGAAAAGTTGAACTCCTCCGCCTACAATTTGTCATTCTCCTTAATGCCTTTATCTTTGGGTTGAGCGCAAGAAATTCATTGAAACATTTATATGTCTTCAGACACAGACCAGGGACAATCCTCCCAGCAAGTAGAACAACCAAGTCTTAAACGCAGTATCTCCCTATCTTTACTGATTTTCTATGGCGTAGGAACAATGCTCGGTCTGGGAGTGTACATTTTCATCGGCAATGTCATCGGGAAAGCAGGTCTGCTCACACCGGTTGCCTTTATTCTTGCAGCGGTCGTCGCCTTGTTCTCAGGCCTATCATTTGGTGAACTCGCCGGAAGAATCCCCAAGAGTGCCGGTGAAATGAACTTCGTTCATCGTGCCTTTAACTTAAAATGGCTTTCGGCATTAATCGGCTGGTTAATCGTCTTATCCGGTATGGTGAGTACGGCCACAGCATTAAACGGTTACGTAGGTTATGTCCATGTATTTGTCCAGATTCCGGCCCCGGTAATAATTGTAAGCGTCATCCTCATCCTCGGTGCGATAGCTGCCTGGGGAATTACCGAATCGGCAATTACGATTATGATATTTACGATTCTTGACGTAGCTGCACTCCTCTTTGTTATTTATCTTACCTCCGACATACTCACAGAATTACCGAATCACTTCAATGAAATGGTGCCTTCATTTAATCTCGGCGACTGGAATATGGTATTCTCAGCAGCATTTCTGGCATTTTATATGTTTATCGGATTTGAAGATATGGTAAACCTAGCAGAGGAGACCAAAAATCCGGGACAGAACATGCCACGCGGTATGTGGATCGCACTTGTTGTTGTGGCTATAATTTACCTTATTATCTCAACCATAGCAGTGCTCGCACCGGTTGACCTTGCAGGTAGCGATGCGCCTATCAATACCCTTCTTGTTTCCGAGGCGCCACAATATGCCAGACTCATAAGTCTCGTTCCTCTGATCACTTTAATCAATGGTGTAATTGCGCAGGTCATTGTCGGATCACGCATCATGTACGGAATGGCTGAAAAAAAGATGGCACCGCGCTTTCTATATCGAATAAACCCATTTACACGGACACCGATATGGGCAACAATTACTATGGTGGGAATTATCATCATCCTTGCATTAAGCTTCTCTCTGGAATCCCTTGGGACTGCATCGGTCTTTATTCTTTTCCTCGTATTCATCCTCTGCAATCTCGCATTAATTGTCCTCAAGAAAAGAAATCCACATCCCGCCGGAGTCCGCACCTACCCCATGCTTATTCCCGTACTAGGCTTCATCCTCAGCCTTCTGATGCTCCTCGCTGAGATTTTTCTTTAAAAAACACATATTTCAGCTTCCGCAAATGTGATCCCGTATTCATTCCCTCTTTGCAGTGCATAATTGAATTCTCCCTTGGCTTTTCCATTGCTTTTTCTTCCTCCATTCCAATTTACAAACTCTGCTATGGGCCGATTGCCGCTTCTTGACTTACCACTTACGACACATCGATAGAGAGGTAATCCATCCCCTTCACCGATGTTGACTGTAGTGAAACAAGCCCATCACAATATAAGGCTTCAAGAAACAAAAAGTCAATCATCCTTTTAAGAGAATTTTATCTTAAACTCAAAATCATTTCTATGAAAAACAAAGAAAGGTCTGATAAAATAAGCTTTATTTTCAGGAAAAGACTTATAATAGCGCAAAAGATCTTTATGAAGTCAATAATACAATACCTATTCTATCTCATTTTCCTTACTCTGACAAGTCAGTGCCTGGCTCAAGGCATCGATACGGATAGGCCGGATCAGAGGGATGGAATTTACACACTACCTCAACATATATTTCAGATTGAAAATGGGATTACCCTTACGGATGAGGACTTTGTCAATAACTTTATGCTGCGTTATGGCTTACTCAATGGTACAGAGTTACGGCTGACGGTAGATGCAGGAAAAGTAGGCAAATATGCAGGTCTTATGCCGCTGGGCATCAGTGTTAAGCAGAAAGTCATAGAGCAGAACAAAGCCTTGCCCGGTATTACTTTGGTAGCTTATCTCAACTTTGGGAAACTTGCCAGTAGCGAGTTTCAGACCGATAATATGCCCTACGAATTGAAAATAGCATTTGAGAATGTGCTTACAGATAAGCTTAACCTCGGATATAATATAGGGACGACTACGGGATTTGAGGAATTAACACTATCGGTGGGTCTCGGTTATACACCTGCAGAAAATGCAAGTATGTACCTTGAGTATTTTTCGAGCTTCAACGACATAAATGCACAACATAATATAGATATCGGAATCCTCCTTAATGTGAAGCCTTACCTCCAAGTCGATATAGCTTGCGGAAGAGCAATCTTCTCTGAGAATAGTCGCTTCTTCAGCACATTCGGGATAGCCTATGTATTCTTAAAATAAGAGGCTGGAATACTCTATTTCACCGACTTTCGATTACCCTGGAATCTACTTGATCACCTCCGGAATCGGAGTTCCTGTTGCGGCATTGGGAGCATTTATTCCCAGCAATGCAGAGATTGTCGGTGCAAGATCAATAATCCTTACATGTCTTATGGTCTGCCCGTGATTTATCCCTTTCCCATAGAAGATGATAGGAACGTGTGTATCGTAATTATATGTACTTCCATGAGTTGAACCTGTGTCTGCATAATCAGGCACTCTTCCCGGCTGCAGGACAAATACCACATCTCCGCTTCGCCGTGGATTGAAGCCATTCTTCACGCGCTTTCCGATAGGACTTGATGAGCCATAGGCATTATCTGAAAGAGCTTCTCTTGTATAAACTTGTGCTATATCCGGATATGTCAGTAAAAAATATCGAATCTGCCTGGTTAGTTCTCGCCTGGATATTTTATGCTCATCCACTTCTGCATAATTGAAGAAAATCTGATGATTACTTACACTTGCAATGAGATTTGTACTGCCATATTTCTCATCGAGATAGCTATCGAGTTTATCCTCCAGGACATCCTCGTCAAAGAGGCCTGCAGGAATCTTTTTATCACTGAGATAAGCCGCGACATGTGCTCCTGCGTGGTCAGAGGTAAGAAATAAAGTATAGTTGCCTCGCCCAACTTTCTTATCCAGTGCTTTTAACAAGCGAGCGATGGTTTTATCAAGCCGCAAATAGGTATCTTCTACTTCCTTGGAATTTACGCCAAAATTGTGCCCCACATAATCCGTTGCAGAAAAGCTTACTGTAAGAAAATCTGTGATTGCGTCTTGTCCCAATTCTTCTCCATCAATAGCTGCTATTGCAAAGTCTACAGTGAGATCATCACCATAGGGCACGCCTTTTAATATACTATATCCGCCATTTTCCTTACTGAGCTTTGCGAGCTCGTATGGAAATGTTGCTGTTTCCTTCCCGTCAAATCCCCCTTCATAATCATTTAAGTCTGGCCCGCTTTCCGTATAAGTATCGATAGGGTACAAGGTTGACCAGGTTTTCATATAGCTTTCCGCCTTTCCGGAGGCATTAAAATCCTTTACCCATTGTGGAAGGTTTTTCATATAATATGTGCTTGATATGAACTCCCCTTCATCATGTCCGGCAAACCAATAGGCTGCATTGGCCGTATGACCGGCCGGTAGTATTGCCGCACGATCCTTCAAGGCAACGCTGATTGTCTTTCCGCGGAATTGCGTCGCCAGTCGGTTCTGATCCGGCAGTGTCGTAACGAGAAGTCGGTGCGGAGAACTCTCCCCTACTTTCTGATCCGTCCCTACGCCATGCTCCGTCGAATCTGCTACGCAGTACACATAATCCTTATTGCTTTTCTGGTACCAGGTATTGGAAATAATACCGTGAAAGCGTGGCGATGTCCCCGTATATACCGAACTGTGTCCCGGAGCTGTGTATGTCGGGACATAATTGTAATGTGCATTCTTACAGAGGAATCCCTCTGCGATTAAGCGCTTGAATCCATCATCTCCATAGCGATCCCAGAAGCGCGTAAGATAATCATAACGCATCTGGTCAACGACTATCCCTACCACGAGCTTGGGTTGCGTAGCAATCTGCACGTCTTGCGCGCTCTGTGACTGTCGCTCAGTCGATTGTGCGGTCACATAATGCGCTGAAATAATTAAACTGAAAAAGAGGAAAATTATGTTTTTCATACCTTATTAAAATTTGCCCTAAGATACACATATTTCTCCGTCACACAGCTTATTTTCCCGGTATTTTTCACAATACACTCATAGGACCACAAGCCTTTCTTCCTTCCTTCTTTCTTATTCCTCTGTAGATTCAGCCTCTTTATCTTTATCGGACAATTGAAATTGGAAGGGCTGAACAAATTCAACACTCACGGCTTTTCCGTTCACTTTACCCGGAATCCATCGATAATCACTCTTTTTCATTGCAAGGATAATGCGTTTTCCTTCAGCCCCAAATCCGGCGCCTTCCGGCGTTTCTTTCAAGATTTTGACATTATCGATCTTTCCTTCAGATGTAACTATAAAAGAAATATAGGCCATGCCTTCTATTCCCTTTTCTTTTGCTTCTTGTGGGTATTCCATATTTTCAATAATAAACTTCACCCTGTTCATTGAAGCACAGTCGTCCTTTATCCTGTTTGGAACCTCACTACAGTCCGGAAAACTTGGTCTTACATCAAGTTGACTAAAATTATAGACTTCATCTTGTGCATTCAACTGCGGCGCTGTCTTTATAAGAGAACCTGCCATCATAGCCAGAAATAAAATAAAGCACAAGCTGTACTTCCATATTGAGTCCTTCAATTCTGTTTTACGTGCAATCATAATTAATCTGTTTTTTAATTGATGAGAAAATATTCCATGCGCTTGGCTGCTCAGTTGCAAGACCGATAGCGATGAAAATTGAATAAGTAAATTGCCATATTTCTTCTTGTTGTATTTCTTGCATACATACGCATCAACCTGATACTCGTGAAGGAGCCTTAGCTCTGCTGCGAGAAGATAAATAAATGGAACGCACCAGAAAATCACCTTGCACAGGTAAATAAAATATTGGTCGTAATGGTGTTTATGTTTTAGGTGTCCATTCTCGTGTTCAAGAATTATTTCCAGAGTATCGGTATCGGGTAAAAGCATAGTGGGAACGAGAATTTCTCCACTCCAAAACAAAGGGGATTGCACCGCATCACTGTGATAAAAGCCGATGCCATTGTAGTATGCCGGAGTGGCATTTGCCGTAAGGCTATATAAGGTATATAAACTGCTTATTATTCTTATTAAGGCCACAAGGCAACCGATGCTATAAATGCAAAATAATACTTGGATAATCGACAAGCCCATCCCGGTACTCAAGGATTCTTGCGTCAAGATATCAATGGTCTGAACATTGAGGACAACCGGACTTAAACCCGATGGTATTGCGATATCGGCTGACCTTAAAATCCCACTTGAATAAGGCAAAATGGCTCCCATTATTAAGGTGCACAATAGGTAAATCCGATTGAGATTAAAACGCGTCTCCCTTTTCATAAATAAAAGGTAAAGAGCATAAGAAAAGCCCCAGAAAATTGTTGTCATGAGGATATTATACAGCATCTCCTTCGTCTTTAAATCGGTCCACAATCTTCTTCAATTCCTCCGGATTAATCTCTTCTTTCTCTACGAGAAAATGCACCATCTTCTCCGTTGAGCCACTGAAATATTTTTTAACAAAGTCCGTAATACTGTTCCGTGAATATCTATGCTTATCAATTATGGGGAAATACAGATAGGTCCGCCCATAAGCCTTGTGATCGACAAATCCCTTCTTCTCCAGAATCCGTACAATCGATGAAATCGTCGATCTACTGATATCCTCCTTCATGACTTCATCAATGTCTCGCACCGTTGCCTCTTTTAAATCCCAGAGGTAATGCATCACCTTTTCTTCTGCTTCTGTCAGCTTCCTCATTTTGCTCTATTTAATTCTGTATGCCTTTAGCTTTTTATGGTATTTCTTCAGATAAGCCAGCCGTTCTCTTGCCTTATCGATATGATTTTTTCCACCTTCCTCAATATATTCACGGTAGTATCGCATCGCCATCATTTTATCGGCAAATGCATATTCGCAGACGCGTCCCAGGGCAAATAATATCTCCGAATCCTCTTTTAATTTATACGCTCTTTTATAGGCTTCATAAGCTTCCGCATACTTTCCCTCTCTTTCCAGATATCTCCCATAAAGTTTTATTCTATAAGGCAAGCTTGTAGGAATTGTCTCCTCAATAGATTTTCTATAATACGATTCAGCTCGTTCACTATCATCTAGCTCGGAATAGCACATAGCCAGATAAAGATAAATAGTCTCCGGGTTCTCAAGATCTGTCAGATTATCGAGAATCCCTATTGCCTTCCGCGTGCTATCGAGCTTCATATATGCATAGGCAGCTCGCGTCATCACTCCGACACTGGATTGAGCTATGGATGCTATCCGATTTTTCAATGCAATCACATCTTTCCAGCTTCCTTCAAGCAATGCAATTTTCTGCGCAAGTTGTAATGCCCTCAAGTGGCTTTCATCCATAGAAAGTATCTTCTCAATATGAGGCTTTGCAGAAACATCATCGCCTCGGGAAAGGAAAATCTCCGATAGCTTTAAATGACTTCGTATATCAGACCCATTGAGCATTATTGCTTTCCTGTATGCCATTTCTGCACCGGATACTAAGCCCATTTTCATCAGCATATCGCCATAGCTCCGATAATATGATCCCTGTGATGAATCAATCTTTATCAATGCCACATACATATCTGCAGCAGCGTGATAATTATGCTCATTCCGATAAATACTTGCCAGTAAATCCCTCGATGCTCTATATATGCTATCCCTGTTGTTTAGCTTCCGCAAATATGCTTTTGAACGCGCTGTATTCCCATTGCGATATAGGCATAATGCGTATCGATAGATGCTGTCATTGCTGAATTGCTTTAAATCCGCATAATCTATTTCTTCCCAGGTACAATAAACACTGTCTCTCTGTGCATAAAGATTCACAGTGCACAAGTACAAAATACTTAAAATGAACATACCAATTCTTATTTTTCTTACCTCGTCCGGCAGGCTTTGCAATCTCTCCCCGAGTAGCCCCGGTAAAACATTGCATTTCTCTCCATACCCTCCTCTACTCAGAATATTTCCGCGGTCGAGAACAAGGTCGGAAAGTTCTGAAGTCTTTCTTTTCAATATAGCATTACATTTCTGTAAACGCTTAATCCACCTTGTCCTTAATCCCTCTTTGTTCACAACATAAACACCTTGTAATGTCACAAATCTATATAAAATATCTAATTCAGCCAAATATTTAGCCATAAAGCTATAATCATAGCCATAAAGTCCAATATTGAAATCTTATAACCCAAAACGTGCAATAGAAATGCAAAAGGAAGTGCAAAAGCCACAGAAGACAAGGGCTCGCGCAAGAATTTGGCTCGGAATCGTAGTAAGACTACGGTGAGAACCAAATTCGAGCAAGTGCTTGTATTCAAAGGCTTTTGTGCTTATCTTCAATTTCTAATGCATGATTTGGGTATAAAGCATGGGATTGATATCGGACAGAGTTAAAGAAATGCAAATGAGAAATTAACAAAACTGCTCTACAAAGGAGAAGAATCCTTTCTATGCGTATAATCTGTGGATTGCCTAGCAGGTTAAAACTATCTTAAAAATGATGAGGACAAAAATATATGGAGCTGACGAAAGGTTGGAAGTAGAAGATAATGAATCTCTTTTATTGAATTAAAGTATGAATTATGAAGTACCTAAAGATAGCATTCCTGGCAACGACGACACTGATTTTCTTGAATACACATACATTAAAGGCTCAATCAGTCAATGAAGGCAAGATTATTCTAGATGGCTATTATGGCTTTTTCAACCTGTATAAAAATATTTTCCAAGGTATCTATGCGGCGACAGGCCAGGAAGAATTCTTGCAGGCAAAAGGCATTCCATCTGTAGGAATACGTGTGGAATATATGCTGTCAGACCGATTTGGGATGGGAGTAGATGCTGCATATGAATATATCACCCTTAGCTATCACAAGCGGGCTACAGATGCCGGAAAATTACATAAATACAGATTTAAAACCTCAAAGTACGGGATAATGCTTACCTTGAATTATCATTTCTTCAAGCGCTCTGCGAGGACGGATTTCTATGCAATGGTCGGTATGGGATACAGTAATAGAAGCTTCGCTTTTTCTACGACGGATACAGATTTTACGCCAGCTCCCATTCCCAATTTCTGGCCCATTGCTGCTAGAGTCGGAATCGGGCTAAGGTATTATATCACCGACCATCTAGGTTTCAATGCTGCACTGGGAATAGGTCAAGGCGGCATCATAAATGCAGGGCTCACCTACAATTTTGCAGGAAAGGCTCCTACTTATACGCGATATCGGTACAACTGAAAGCCTGGTATGGAACTTCTGAGAGATTATCTCCCTTATTATAAGGAATTTATTCATATTAGCCAAAACATGCATTGTTCCAGATATGCAATGTATGTTTTGGGCGTTAAAACTCAATTAAAATATGTCCAAGAAAAAGAAGGCCTTCGCAGAAATTATCAAGAGTTATTCTACGAGAAAAGTTGACGTAAATAATATTCTGAACAAGGTAAAGGAGCTGGCTTATCGTGCAGGAAATACAGTTGTATATGTTGCACTCCTGCTTTATTATACATTTATGAAAGAAGATACTCCACGCTGGGCAAAGACTGTAATTATCGGTGCCATAGCTTACCTTTTGTCACCACTTGATTTACTGCCGGATTTATCTCCCTTTATCGGTTATACGGATGACATCGGTATCCTTATTTATGGACTTATGACAATTGCTATATTTATCGATGAAAAGATCATAGAACAAGCCAAGGAGACACTCGTAGATTGGTTTGGTGATGTACCGGAGGAAAGTCTTGAAGTAATCGACAAGAAAATCCGGGACAAAATTGAAGAAGTGCGCAATACCTAAAACATCCGGGACTCAAGTACCAGGAAGGCTGTTTTCCATCGATAAACGATATCTGTTAAGATTTTAAATAAGCGCGAGAATAATATATGCACAAGGAATTATTTTCCACTAAATAGCGATTTTCTTGTTATGTTAGTCTTTTGAAAGTAATGTAATTCATCGCAGCTATGAAAATATTCAAGACGGTAAAAGCTATCCGGCACTATCTACAATCAGAAAAGAAGATGAAGATAGGATATGTTCCTACTATGGGAGCGCTCCATGCGGGGCATCTCTCGCTCATACGGCTAGCGCGCTCGCACAGCGACATTTGCGTAAGCAGTATCTATGTAAATCCGACACAGTTTAATGAAGCAAGTGATCTGAAGCATTATCCACGGACATTTGAGCGAGATGTTCAGAAGCTTATTGAATTCAGGAATGAGGTTCTGTTCTTTCCTACAGATAAAGAGATTTATCCGGATGGGCAGGATAAAAAGATCAATATAGACATGGGGATACTAGGATCGATAATGGAAGCAAAGTTCCGGCCGGGGCATTTTGAAGGTATGCTTCAAGTCGTTCATCGTCTTCTAGAAATTATTGAACCGGATTGCTTAATCATGGGCCAGAAAGATATTCAACAAGCTCGCATAGTGGAGCTTATGCTCTCCCGATATTTTCCTGAGGTTGAATTAATCATCGGACCTATTGTCAGGGAAATTGATGGTCTTGCGATGAGTAGCAGAAATAAACGGCTTCAACCGCTTATCCGGGATAGAGCATCAATCTTATACAAAACCCTTAAATGGGCTACTGAAGCAATCGATTCATTGCCGATCCAACAGATAAAAGCAGAGGCACTGGAAAGGCTCAGCATACCGGATTTCCGACCGGAATATTTTGAAATAGTGAACGCCGAGAACCTGTATCCCGTTAATACAGTGAAAGGAGATATCAATATCCTGGCTTGCACAGCTGTATGGGCAGGTGAAATAAGACTGATTGACAATATGTATCTCCAAAAGAAATTGTAATTTTGCGCCGCAATGATGTTAAAAGTATTTAAATCAAAGATTCATAGAGCTGTCGTTACCGAAGCCAAGCTGAATTATGTCGGAAGCATAACGATTGATGAAGCTTTAATGGAGGCAGCAGGAATGATCGAAGGAGAAAGGGTTCAGATTGTCAACAATAACAATGGCGAACGTCTGGAAACATATATTATCACAGGAGAACGTGGCTCAGGAACGATCTGTCTCAATGGTGCTGCGGCGAGAAAGGTAGAGGTCGGAGACATCTTGATAATTATTTCCTATGCGTATATGGATATGGAAGAGGCCAAGGAGTTTAAGCCGACAACAATCTTCCCTGACAAGAATAATCAGTTAAAATAATTTCTCTTGAGTAAGAAGGTTAAGCAGGTATTGCAAGCTCTCCTATTTCTAGGAATAGGAATTGTTATTTTATACCTCGTATATCGACAACAAAATGCTGCCTATCAAGCTCAATGTGCTCTCGATGGTATCGCATCAGAGGATTGCAGCCTGATTCTCAAGGTCTGGAATGACTTCAAGAGTGTAAAGCTTGTGTGGATAGCCGTCATCATCGGCCTGTTCTTATTGAGTAATATCAGTCGTGCCTTGCGATGGAATATGCTTTTCCGGCCTATGGGATATAAGCCGTCTTTATTCAATAATTTTCTTGCTATAATGCTCGGCTACTTTGCCAATCTCGGTTTCCCGCGCATAGGGGAAGTTGTCCGGGCCGGCACCCTGTCAAAGTATGAGAAAATACCATTTGAGAAGGTGATGGGATCGGTAGTTGTGGATCGCGCCATGGATGTCGTCTGTCTCCTCCTTGTGTTCTGCCTTGCTTTAATCACGGATTTTGATGTATTATGGTCTCAGATAAGTAAATCACTATCCGATCAAGGTGAAAGTGGAATTACTACTTGGTTATGGATTTCAATGGGTATAGGTCTTATCAGTATCGCACTTCTGTGGATTTTCCGTGAAGAGGTTAAAAAGCTCTCCATCTATATGAAAGTCCGCAATAAAGTAGCAGGCTTTATTGAAGGAATACGATCCATAGGAAAGCTCAAATCACCGATATTATTCATCGCGCATAGTCTTTTTATCTGGTTTATGTTTTATCTGATGACCTATTTGGGCTTCTTTGCATTTGCGCCGACTGAGCATTTATCAGCTTCGGCAGGCTTAATGGTCTTTATATTTGGCTCTCTCGGTATTGTCATCCCATCTCCGGGTGGCATGGGGACCTTTCATTTCCTGACCGGAATTGCCTTATCACTGTATGGAATATCGGCGGCAGACAGCTTCAGCTTTGCCAATATCCTTTTCTTCAGCGTGCAGATTTTCTGCAATGTGTTTTTCGGTATCATTGCCTTGATAGGTCTCCCATTGCTCAACAGGAATTATACTCCTGCCATCGTAAGGGAAGAACAAGAAATCATCAAATAAATTCTCATGGAAAACATCTACCTTGAAAGGACCAAGTTAAAGGTCAAGACACTCAAGCTGGCGATGACTACAGCAATCCAGTGGCATAAAGCGGGGCAGAAACTCGTTTTCACAAATGGCTGCTTCGATATCCTTCATCGCGGCCATCTTGCTTATCTCAGTCAGGCCGCCTCACTCGGTGACCGATTAATTATCGGCCTGAATTCCGACCGTTCCGTAAGTATATTAAAAGGTCCGGGAAGGCCGATACATGCACAAGAAGATAGAGCATTGATGCTCGCGTCCTTGTATTGGGTTGATGCAGTTGTTATCTTTGATGAAGAAACACCATTAAAACTTATACACTCACTCGCACCGGACATTCTGGTCAAAGGTGGAGATTATGCAATTAAGGACATTGTGGGAGCAGACTATGTGAAAGAAAACGGCGGCGATGTGTATAGCCTGGACTTTATTGACGGATATTCTAGTACTCAGATTATCCGGCGGATAAAAAAACTTGAGATAAATGACTAAAATAAAGGAATTTGTACAGAAGATGAATAGCATTATTCCGGAATCTTATGCAGAATCCTATGATAATGTCGGTCTTCTTGTAGGAGACGGGGAAGTGGAAATAAAAGGGGTATTATGTAGCTTGGATTGTCTGGAATCCGTTGTAGATGATGCAATTAAAAAGGGATGTAATCTCATTGTATCACATCACCCTATAGTTTTCCGTGGATTGAAACAGATTCACAATGACTATTATATCCATCGCGTTGTAAGAAAAGCTATAAAAAACGATATCGCCCTCTACGCAGCTCATACCAATCTCGATAATGTCCTTCAGTCAGGTGTAAATCATCGCATTGCCGACAAACTCGGCATCATGGACAGGTATATACTTTCACCCAAGCAAGAAAATCACAAGATAGCCGTCTATGCCAGCGCATTGCGGATAGATATCCTGGAAAATATTTTGACAGAGCGATATATAACCTGGCAGAAATGGCCTATTAAAGATAAGCATCGTGCAGATTATAGACTAGAAATTGAATTGTCCGTAGGGGATGAACAGAAGCTTGCACAGGCATTGAGTAAAGAAGAATTTGCTTATGAAGTTCTTCAGAAGAACAGGCTTTCAGCAGAAGTAGGCTCAGGACTCATCGGTTCATTGACCTGGCCGCTTACAGAAAAGGAATTTCTTGCAATGCTCCGACAAGATATGAAAACCGATGTAGTCCGGCATACGGCTTTTCTTGAAAAAAGTATTTCCAAGGTAGCAATATGTGGCGGTTCCGGATCGTTTCTTTTATCGGATGCAATCAGAGCCGGGGCAGACGCACTCGTAAGCGCTGATTTTAAGTATCATGAATTTTTTGATGCAGATGGAAAAATTCTTATTGCCGATATTGGGCATTATGAGAGTGAACAATTTACAATTAATCTGCTTCAAGATATCATAAAGGAGAATTTTACTACCTTTGCAGTTCATTTAACGGATGTATTGACTAATCCAGTGAATTATTATTATGGCTAAGAAGAAGAAAGATTTAACTACGGAAGAAAAATTGCGCGCGCTGTATAGCTTGCAATTAATTGATAGTGAATTAAAAGAGATTGAAATCCTTAAGGGAGAATTGCCGATGGAGGTCGCCGACCTTGAGGCGGAAATCGGCGATCTTGAAAAGCGCCTAGATAAAAATCAGGCGCAACTTGATGCTATCAACGATGAAATTAATAGCTACAACGGAAAAATCAAAGATGCCGAATCTTTAAAAGAACGCTATAACAAGCAGATGGATAACGTGAAGAATAAACGTGAGCACGAGGCACTTGAAAAAGAGATTCAGATGCAAGAGCTCGATATCCAGCTTGCGGAAAAGCGGAAAAAGGAAACTATCACCAAGAAGGAGGTAAAAGAAGAAACGCTGCAGGCTATTAATGATAAAATCAACGCAAGGAAAAAGAACCTTAAAGAGAAGAAAGCCGAGCTTGAAGATATCATCAAGAAAACAGAAAAGGAAGAAAAATCACTCAGAAAAGATTTTGATACAGCGCGCAAAGATATCCCGGATAATTTATTGAGGTCTTACGACAGAATCATCGGAAGGTATAAAAACAATAAGCTTGCTGTAGTCACGGTTGAGCGCAATGCATGCGGTGGCTGCTTTTATCGAGTTCCCCCGCAGACTCAACTCGAGATTCAATTGCGTAAAAAAGTTGTCGAATGTGAGAATTGCGGTAGAATTCTCGTCGATGAGGATATCTTAAAAGAACGGAAACAAGAAGTAACCACAAATTCTTAATATGGATGCTCTTGGCAGCCCAAACAAGATAATGCACCCCTGGAAGGCTGTTCTCTCCGGGGTTTTCTTTTTCTTGCTCTGTCCCTTGTTCACCGGTCCGATAGCATCGGCGTCCGCCAGGTCAGTTTCTGCTTACCATATCGATTATACGCCACAAGTAAAGGAGATTTACTTCCTTATTTTGGATCTGAAAATGCACGATGCAGAGCGTCAATTACAATCCCTTAAAAAAAATGATCCATTTAATCAAGCGATTCTACATCTGGAAAATCTTAAGGAATTTCTGACGATCTTCATCAATGAAAATGCACAAGCTTATGCTCAAGGAAGAAAGGCTTATGCCCAACGCATCAGAAAACTTAATGCCCATAAAGTCAATGGGCCCTTTCAGGATTATATTAACGGGCAGATCCACCTCCAGTGGGGAATTTTGCATTTAAAATTTGGCAATTTTTATAATGCATTCATCGCTATCAAGAAGGCGTACCATTTATTTTATAAAAATCACCGTGCTTATCCGGATTTCTTGCCCACATATTCAAGTTTGGGGATTCTCCATGCCCTCATAGGGACAATTCCGGCAGAATATCAATGGGGCTTACAATTACTTACCGGCATGGAAGGCGATCTCAGTCGCGGTCAAGAAGAGATAGAGCATGTCCTACGCAAGGCGGATCCACAAGAATTCTTATTTTATCGCGAGACGCTTGCAATGTATGTCTTATTGCAATTGCACCTCAAGAACAATCCCGAGAAAGCATGGCAGATAGTCAATCGCATGGATGTAAATCCGCGAGAAGAACCTCTGACATGTTTTGCATTGGCAAATCTCGCGATGCGTACCGGTAGGAATGATCTTGCAATTCAGTATCTGGAAAACAGGCCGCGCGGAACAGAATACATGGAATTTCCCTATATGGAGTTTATGCTTGGGACCGCATATTTGCGGAAGCTAGACAAAAGAGCGATTACACACTTAAAGGCATTTGTACGGAAGTATCCCGGGCACAATTATGTCAAGGAAGCATATCAGAAAATAGCCTGGTATGCGTTTATATTCGGCAATAAGGTCGATTACCATAAAGCACTGGATAATGTATTGAGTCACGGAACGACATTGGTAGAAGCAGATAAATCAGCGGAACAAGAAGCCAAGCTGCGTGAGACACCCAATAAAATCCTCTTAAAGGCACAACTCCTCTTTGATGGCGGTTATTATAAAAATGCCTATACCTTGCTCCTTCAGCACAGCAATACTTTATATCAGTCAGATATCTACAGTTATGAATATATTTATCGTCTAGGAAGGATACTTGATGAGATGCGGGAATATGAGGAAGCTATCGGCTATTACAAGCAAGCTTATCAAGTAGGCATAGATAGGCCTGAATATTATGCCTGCAACGCAGCCTTGCATATAGGGAAAATTAAGGAACAACACAATCGGCTTTCTGAAGCCCGCAAGTGGTATAAGCGATGCCTGGCGCTGTCTCCGGACAATTATTCAAGTGGAATTCATCAACAAGCTGAAGCCGGTCTGGAGCGCATTGCTGAAGATTAATCCGCGAGGTTTTCACTTATCGGTGAGCAATATCCCCTGCAAAAATTACTTCAGGATATAAACATCATAATTCCATCATGTAGCAACATTGCAACCTAATCAGGGATAATAAAAGGGAAATTACGGCTCGCGGCCGCTTTGACAACTTGAAAGATAAATCGAGCACGCAGGCTAAGTGCCGGGTACATTATTTTATCTTCCGTATCACTCGGCTTGTGATAATCTTCATGCACACCGGAAAAGAAAAAGACAACGGGAATACCATTCTTGGCAAAGTTGTAGTGATCGGATCTGTAGTAAAATCGATTGGGGTCATTTTTATCGTTATACCTGTAGTCGAGCTTCAGAGCCGGCATCTGCTCGCCTACTTTTCTGATGAGCGTATCGAGAGATCGGCTTATCATATCTGACCCTATGACATAAATATAAGAGGCCTTCTCATGCAGCTTATCTTTCCGACCCACCATATCGGTATTTATATCCGTATATGCATCTTCTAGGGGCAAAAGTGGATTATTCACATAATAGCTCGAGCCGAGCAAGCCCTTTTCTTCTCCCGTCATAAAGAGAAAGAGAATTGATTTCAGCGGTCTATTCCCGCGTTTTATCCTCTGCTTGAACTCCTCCATTATTGTAAGCAATGTCGCGCAGCCACTGCCATTATCATCGGCTCCGTGATAAATCGTTTCTCCGTGCTTCCCCAGGTGATCATAATGTGCAGAAACTATAACATAACCGTCCTCCACCGGCTCTTGACCTTGCAACAAGCCTACGACATTTTCCGTGTGGACATAAGCTATCGCCTTTTGCGCAAGCAGAGAAATATCTAGATTCTTTAAGTTTATTGCCCTTAAACGCCTTCTTTCTACCGCTTTCTTTAAGGCTTTGTCTATATTCTCCTGCCTTCCGGCAAATATCTGCGCGGCGGTCTCATGGGAGATAAATACATAGGGCGGATAATCTTCCATGACTTGTGGGATACTGTCCATAATTATTCGATGGTAAAATATAGAGGAACTATATTCAGCGGTAATCCTCCGTATGTTATCTACAATGAAAATGACAGCTTTTACATCGTATCTCGCTGCAATTTTTAATTTCTCTCTTATGCTATTGGTCCATATTGAAGGAGAATCTGTACCTGTGATGAGGTAATTACCATTGGGGAGTTGTGGTTCTCCCTGCCGGATAATAATAAGCTTGTTTTTAACATGATTGCCGCGATAATCGCTGTATCGATTATCGTCAATCCCATAACCGAGGAAGAGGGCTTTATCTGTATGAATTTCAATAGAGGAATTGGGATGCGGGGGTGCGACATAGTCTTTTAAACTCTCAATTGTACTATCTCCCAGCATAAAAGTCAGGCTATCCCAGGCTAGCTTAGACATCACAAATTCCTGATAATAATTCTTGTCGCCATCGATGGCGATCAGCTTATTTTCAAGCATATTACTACGGATATATCGGGCTGCTTTCTTCTGTCCTATTTTGCCGGTTTCCCTTCCGCGTAAACTATCAGAGGCAAGCACTTTCAAGTGTTTTTTCAAGTGCATGGAGTCCAGCACATAATACGTCTCCTGTGCCCGCATATTCTGTGCAGTGCATAGGTATATCAAGCATACAACTATCCAGCTAAGCTGTCGGTATTTTTTTAACTCTTCTTTCATGTCGTCCGCCTTCAAATTCCGTTGTAAGAAATATTCCCACCATTGCAATGGCATCTTCCAAGGAGACAAATCGAGCGGGAAGCGAAATAACATTGGCATCATTATGCGCCCTCGCTAGCTTAGCTAGCTCAGGTTCCCAGCATATTGCCGCCCGGATATGGGCATGTTTATTGGCAGTCATTGCTACGCCATTGCCACTTCCGCAGAGGATAACACCGGCTTGTGCCTTGTCTGCTTCAATAGCATCGGCAACCGGATGAATAAAATCGGGATAATCGACGGAATCCTCTGAATCCGTTCCATAATCCAGTACATCGTAGCCTTTATCCTCAAGAAAGCCTTTAATCGCTTCTTTATAAGTATAACCAGCGTGGTCTGCTCCTATTGCTATTGTTCTTATTTCTGATACCTGCATAATTAAATTTTAACCTGCTTGCTGAGGAAGATATTTTTTAATCTCCTCCGTATAAGCCTTCTTCTTATCTGAATCCGGCAATTGTCGCACAAGATTCTGTAAACGCGACAATCCCGAGTAGGCAAGACGCTGTTTTCTGCTGAAACTTGCTTGTACTATATCAGGATCAATCGACCTGTAGAAATCTATGCGAGCTTTCAGATTGGATAAAGTCTGATCAATAAGGGCATAAGCGCGGTCATATTGTCCCACTTCAACATAAGGACTGATAAATGGTACCGTGAAAAAGCCAAATGGAAAATTCATATTTGGGAATCCATTGATATAGATATCTGACATCTTTACCGCTTTCTTCATTTCTCCCAGCTGCATAAACTTCTCCATTGCCCGCATGAATACCATTCTGTGTGACTGAACAGCTGGCGCAAAACTCTCATCGACAAACATTTCTTTCTTGTCCAGATTCCCCCATTTAAATAGCGTCTCTGCATTCTCTAGCACCTTATCCGCATCTATCCTTCCAGAACCAAATATTGCCATCCGTGAATCTGATGGTGTTCTTACCGGGGTAACACGCATCGCGAGCCCTTCATACTGCATATAGTCATCAAGCCCGAGCATCTTTGATCGCCTTACAGTTGAGGCAAAGTATATCGGCCGTTTATTAATATTGCTGGCAATGATATCCATGATAGCAATATCGTCCTTGGTCAGATAGGATTTATTCCTATTGTCAAAAACGATATATTTCTGCACTTGCTGCATCAGTGAATCCTTGTAGCCATATAACTGACGCACTTGAGATTTGTCAATTTTTACAGCAACTCTCCCGATAGGAATGGCAAACTGTGACATTTCACGACTCGGATTCTTAATTTCAGTCTTCCCCGTGTTAATCATCTGCACAAATTGATCGAAAGACACCATCTGTTCCGGCGTTTTATCTGTTCCATCATACAAGAAAAGTTGGTTATGCCTGTAACCGCGGTACTGTTCCGGAGATATCGACATATCCACAGCCGGACTCTTGTTTACTTTACGCCTCATCTGATTGATATACCAGTCCACCGCAATAAGAGACAGATTTATCACACGTACATCTGTGCGGATTCCTTCTACTTCTTGTGCATACCACAGTGGATAAGTATCATTGTCTCCATAAGTAAAAATAATCGCATTCTTCTCGAGCGAGTTCAAGAAATTGGAGGCGTAATCACGAGAAGCGTATAGATCTTTACGCCCCATATCATCGTAATTCTCAGAAAGCATAATCGCCGGTGCTAGCAATACTAGAACACCACAGGCAATAGCAATGATCTCCTTATTCACATTCTTCAGCTTGGCCTTGAGCAGGCTGAAGAGGGCCGGCACGGCAAGCCCTACCCATATCGCAAATGTTGCAAAAGAACCAGCCAGAACATAGTCTCGTTCCCGTGGTTCTTGCGGTGGCTGATTGGAATAAATGATGATACCTATTCCGGTGATAAGAAACAGAACTAAGAGCGAGAAAAAGTCCCGTTTTCTCTTTTTATAGGAATAAATTAAGCCTATTATGCCCAGGATAAGCGGAATAAAGTAATAGGTATTCCTACCTTCCGCATTTTTCCTCCATTCCGGTTCCTTATCCATATCATACAACCGTGCCTGGTCAATAAAGGATATTCCTGACATCCACTGCCCGTCAGCTTTATTGGTCGGCGTATAACCCTGGTGCGCATTTTCCCTTCCGACAAAGTTCCACATAAAATAACGCCAGTACATCCAGTTTATCTGATATTGGATAAAGAAACTTAAATTGTCCCACATATTGGGGGTCCCTTTCCCTATCCAGCTACGATACTGCGCATCGTCTGTCAAGTGTCCCATCCGTGGAAAAAGCATCTTATCTCCGGAGGAATATTCATAGGAAAGTTTATAATTAACTATCTCATATTTATCTCCTACTCTTCCATATCGCGGTTCAACCGTTGTTCTCTCCGGAGTTGCCTCAAATGATGGGCCGTACAAAATCGGTCTTTCTCCATATTGTTCCCTGTTGAGATAAGGTAGCAATGAATATGGATCATCCGGATTATTCATATTTATCGGTGGATTTGCCGTCGCTCTTATGACGACAACACCGATGGTCGAAAATGAAATACAGATAAGCATCGCTGACATAAAAGCCATCTGTAAGAAATGGTTATTTCTCTTATGCGCCTGCATTAATCCATAAGCCAATATTGCAAATACCACAATTACAGTCGGAATAATGCCCGTATTGAAGCCCATTCCCAGCGTATTGACCATAAAATAATCAAACCACGCCCACAAGGTCGGAATACCTACAATTACGATTTTCTGGATAAATATTACCACCGCACCTCCTGCCGCGAGTGACACAAGCACGCCCAGCGGTGTAACTTTATCATATTTCTTAAAGTAATAAAGTAAAGCTGCCGTAGGAAGTGCCAACAATGATAGCAAATGCACTCCGATAGATAATCCCGCAGCATATAAAGCAAATACTATCCAGCGATCACTTTCACGTGTATCCGGTTTACTATACCACACTACCATAGACCACAAGACCAGCATCGTAAAAAAGAAAGACATTGCATACACCTCTCCTTCCACCGCTGAAAAATAAACGCTTATGCAAAAAGCCGCCGTCAAGCCCGCAACTACTCCACCTAAAGCCAATGCAATGTTCTGCGCTCCACTTGTTTCTCCTTCTCTTCCTACCATCGCTAGCTTACCAAATAAAAACGTCGTCCAGGCCAGAAAACCCACACCGAATGCCGTGCTTAAACCCGACAATAGGTTCACCATAAATGCAATATCTGCCGGATCAGTACTAAACCATTCTCCTAGCATTGCAAATAAATGGCCAACCATCAAAAACAATGGCGCTCCCGGTGGATGCACTACTTCTAGTTTATACGCTCCTGATATAAACTCTCCACAATCCCATAGACTTCCTGTCCTCTGTACCGAGAAAAAATAAACTATTGCGGCTATCACTACCGTAAGCCATCCCGATATTTTATACGCTTTCTTGTAATCCAAAATATGCGATTTAAGTGGTAATTTTATCTTATGAATTAAACCCATTATCTTTTTGTAACTGCTTCCCTTTGCTTGAGCCACGGGAAACATTTTTCTGAAATAGAGCCTCCTTTTATCTTAAACTACACAAAAGTAATAAAATCCTTGGCTTTATCATATCTATTCGCAAATTAGAATAAAAGTCCTCTTTTCTCCCTTTCCTTTCTGAATGATGCGATTCTGATAATCCACAATGCGGAACAGAGATATTCCCGGGTACGCGCAGAGATGAACGAGTATCGGATACGTGAATTTACCTTAATTGTGGAGCGATACCAGTGGAATAAGAGCCTAGCTGAAAGCATTGCCCAAGTCTTGCAATACGCCGGTGAGATAAAAATCGCTGGCGGGCAAGCGGGCCGGCTTTGCCGCAATCAGAAAAAACAAAAAAATAAAAATCGAAAGCCTTTGTGACAAAGCAAGAGTCCACTCTATTCTTCCTCGTCAGAATTCAGAGCTTGAAGACTCTCATTAAATTCCTTGCTTAATTTATTAAACTCATCGATGCTCACTTCTATAGGTACTATTGTCACATTATCTTTAAATGTTTCAACGACTTTATTCCCCATAATGCGATCGGCTGCTTCTCTTACTTTTTCTTCATCGTTCATGAAATTCTGCACAAATTGTTGCATAAATTCCGGCGGCAATTGCATTCCCTGGAATTGTTGCATAACGCTACCGCGCATATATTCAGCGATCTCTTCTTGCTGAACCTCGAGATTATATGTATCTCGGATCTCGCTTACTATCAAGGCCCAGCGCGTATTCCTCAGAAAATCTTGGAATTCTTTATCCGACAGACTTTCACCATCCTCTTCTTCCTGAATCTTAATCCATTTCTGCAAGAATTCTTCCGGCAGCTCCAGGTCATTTGCCTCTAGTAAGCCTCTCTGCATTTCATAAGAAAGGATGATGTCCGCCTGTGAACCAAATTGATTTTTTATAATTGATCGGATGTGCTCTCGTGCTTCCTCTTCAGTACTCACTTCACCGCCGAATGCCCGCTCAAAGAACTCCTCATTCATTTCCGCAGGCTTAAGTCGTTTTATGGTATCTACAGTAAGTTGAAAATCATGGTTCACCTCAATATCTTCATCTTCATCCATATTTAAATAATGCTTTCGCACAAATGACTCACTTCCTTCCTTTGCAAGATTAAAGATATCATAGTGAAAACTGTAGCCTTTATCCTTACCTAGAAGCAATTCCTGAGCGGCCTCATCCAATGAACCGACATGCACAGAAAAAGCAGTTTCCCAGCCATTTTCTTTAATCTCGCCATCTTCAAGCTCTTTCCCCTCTAGTACAACTATATCATTATCGTTAATATCTTCCTCAACCTCTACCTGTTCACCGAGCTGATTTCTTATTTCTTTAAGATCTTTCTCAACGATATCATCGGGAATCTGAACGTCATATCGCTCATAGCTCGCCGATTCATCAAATCCTTGAAGTTCTACTTCCGGTGCAACACCGACATCAAAGATAAAGGTATAGTCCTTCTGATTACGGATATCAAAATCAATCGCTTCTTGTCTATCAGAACTCATTGGCTTCCCAAGGGGACGCATTTCATGAGCATCAATATAATCGTTTAAGTTCTCTTCAAGCAATTCCCATACAGTTGAAGCAAGAACAGATTCTCCATAAGTACGCTTGAGAAAACTCATAGGAACCTTCCCCTTCCGGAATCCCTTAAAGGAACCTTTCTTTCCAAGTTTTTTTAACTCTGATTTTACCTTGGCAGCATAATCTCCCTGCTCAATTGTGATGCTTATCTCTTTAACAAGTGGTTTTATATCGGTGTGCTTAATATCCATAATTTCCTGTCTTCTGAACGTAAAATGATTTGTAACATGTGTGCTATTTGAGTACTTCTGTACCGATAGACATCCGTTATTCTTAATTTGGCTGCAAAAGTATAAAAATCTAGCCAATATTAAGCTCTTTTGCTCAATTATCCGCTTCTTTTATTATCAGACAAGAGGAAGTGCGAGATAAAGTAAGTCCTGTTTAAATATTATGATGTGTAATGGAGCTATGCTGAACAAAACTAATTACTCTGTAGTAATTTATAGTTGAATCCGATACATAAACTTAAAAGTAGAAGTGCGGGTAGAGGGAGTCGAACCCCCACGCCTTGCGGCACTAGATCCTAAGTCTAGCGCGTCTACCAATTCCGCCATACCCGCAATAAAAATAAGCTTCAGTAGAAAAACTTAAAGCGAGGCAAAGGTATAAACATTATTTCTTAATCACAATAGGATTGACTTAATTTTCAGTAAAAAATATCTTGGGGAAAGTTTTTTAAAAAATTAATAAAGAAATAGGTCAATTATTATGTATTTATCTCACCTAGTCTGTAATTTTATCATAATAGAAGCGTAATTGGTATTGTTTTCGTTACTTATAAGACAATAAAGCCATATTACAAGGGAGGAATTGCAATGAATAAAGTGCTCAGTATTAACACGGAAGAAAAAAAACGCATAGAGGAAGCTTATGAAGAAATGCTGAACTCTATCAAGTCTCATGTCTCTGAAGAGGACAGAGAACAGATTTTTGATGCATATACCCTAGCACTGCAATCCCATGCAACCCAACGGAGAAAATCCGGTGAGCCATATATCCGTCACCCGATTGAAGTTGCGAGAATATGTGCTGCAGAAATCGGTCTAGGTCCTACTGCTATTGTCGCAGCTCTCCTACACGATGTTGTAGAAGACACACCGGTAAGCCTCGCAGAAATACGAGATAGGTTTAACATTAAAATTGCCAAAATCGTCGATGGACTCACCAAGCTTGATTATACCTATACCGTAAATAGCCCCCAAGCTGAAAATTTCAGAAAGGTCTTGTCAACTCTCGTTGAGGATGTCCGTGTCGTCTTAATTAAAATGGCGGATAGACTCCATAACATGCGGACTATTGATTCTATGCCCAAGGAAAAGCAAACAAAGATTGCTGCGGAGACGCTGTACATCTACGCTCCGCTCGCCCATCGCCTAGGCCTTTATAACATAAAGAACGAGATGGAAGACCTCTGTTTAAAGGTCTTAAATCCGGACATTTACCACGAGATAGCAAGACAGCTGAAAGATACTAAAAAGGAGCGCGACGAATTTATTGAATCCTTCATCGAGCCCTTAAAGAAAAACATCAATGCACTCGGGGTTCCCTACAGAATATTTGGACGACCAAAAAGCATTTCGTCCATCTGGAATAAAATCCAGAATAAAAATGTGGCATTTGAAGAGATTTATGACCTCTTCGCCATCCGTATTATCGTTGATGTACCACCAGAAAAAGAGCGCTCAATATGCTGGGAAATCTATTCCATAGTTACCGATGTTCACACGCCGATTCCGGAGCGTCTGAAAGATTGGATTACTACACCTAAGTCCAATGGCTATGAATCACTTCACACAACGGTCATCGGTCCCAAAGGAAGATTCGTGGAAGTACAGATACGCTCAGAGAGAATGGATGATATCGCCGAGCGTGGATTTGCAGCTCACTGGAAATATAAAGGAGTCAGCAATGGCAAAGATAATGTTTACACAACCTGGTTGAACAGTATCAGAGAACTCCTCGAGAACAATGAGGCCGACGCAATTGAGTTTATATCTGATTTTAAAAGGAACCTCTTTAAAGATGAGGTGTATGTCTATACTCCTCAAGGGGATCTCAGAATTTTGCCGAAAGGCGCAACCGCACTCGACTTTGCTTTCAGTATCCACACCGATATAGGCATGCAATGTTCTGCGATAAAAGTCAATAACAAACTCGTGCCGATGGGCTATGAATTGCAGAATGGCGATCAGGTTACCGTTATTACCAAGAGTAGTCAAAAACCTACTGAACAATGGTTGTCAATGGTCGTCACAGGACGGGCGCGATCCAAGATAAGGCAATCACTGAATCAACGTAAAAAAGAGAAAGCCAGCCTAGGAAAAGAAGCCCTGGAAAGGAAGTTAAAAAGTTTAAAAGTTGATTTTACCGAAGCCAATATCGATACAATCAAAGCTTTCTTCAACTTCAAAAGCCATTTTAACCTCTATAGCTCTATCCAGAACGATAAATTTGACCTGAATAGGCTGAAGGAACTCGATATTGAAGATAGAAACTTTATTGTCCCAAAGAAAGAAGCTGAGGAAAGTCCACAGAAATCAGTCGAAGAAAAGAAAAAAGAAGCCGCACAAAAGATAGCCCATAGCAGCAGCTCGTTAATCCTCCTCGACGGTGAGCCGGCTGAAGGTTATATGTATGAATTTGCTCCCTGCTGCAACCCATTGCCCGGAGATGAAATATTTGGCTTCCTTACAACTGGCTCCGGGGTGAAAATTCACTCCAAGAAATGCCCCAATGCTACGCATCTTTATGCCAATTATAGCTACCGTATCATGAAAGCTGAATGGGCTAGTCAGACGGAAAGTGACTTTGTGGCAACCTTAATTATGACCGGCCTGGACACCGGAGTGGGAGTAATTGAGAAAATCACTACTACGATATCTTCAATGCTAGGACTGAATATACGCTCCTTCAGCATTGAGGGAAAGGGTGGATACTTTGAAGGAAAACTCAGTATTCTCGTGACCAATCTCAATCAATTAAATCATTCTATCCGAGAAATTAAGAACCTCGAAGGCATTTCCAGCGTTAGAAGAGTAGATTAAAGTTTCAGTTATGCAGACACAAGAAATAAAACAAGACCAATTACAAGAAGTCAAAGATATATTTTCAGAATTCCTTAAACAACGAGGTTTCCGTAAAACACCTGAACGTTTCAATATCCTCGAGGAAATTTATAAGATGAATGAGCACTTCGATGCTGAAGACTTGTACATTCACATGAAGAATCAGCAATACCGCGTGTCGCGGGCGACAGTATATAATACACTCGAGATTCTCCTTGAATGTGATCTCGTTAAGCGACATCAGTTTGGGAAAAACCTCGCCCGGTATGAAAAATCGTATAATTATAAACAACACGATCACCTCATCTGTACCAAGTGCGATAAAGTACTCGAGTTCTGCGATCCGAGGATTCAGCAGATTAAAGATATGATAGGTGAATACTTTGATTTCACCATCACCAGCCATTCATTGAACCTCTACGGTGAATGTAATGGACATGATTGTGACTATAAACACGAGCAGGAAAAATAAATTCACGCGGAAATAGGATTAGAAGTCTGAAATATTTCTTCCATTATCCACGTTTTCCTGCCTTCCTCTTACTATCTTTGCACTTGACCAAAAACAAGAGAGATGCCAGTTGATGTATTAATAGGCCTTCAGTGGGGCGATGAAGGCAAGGGGAAGATTGTTGATTATCTTTCGCCATCTTATGACCTCGTATGTCGTTTTCAAGGTGGTGCCAATGCCGGACACACTATCAATATTGATGATACGGAAATTGTCCTGCACACTATACCATCTGGAATATTCAGAGAAGATATCGAGAATATCATCGGGAATGGCGTCGTTATCGACCCCATTATTCTCCATCGAGAAATCCTCGAGTTGGAAAGGCGCGGCATCCCTTGTCGCGACCGTCTTTTTATCGCAGAAAAGGCCCATCTTATCTTGCCCACACATCGCATGCTTGACAAAGCATCTGAAAAATCCAAAGGCACGGAAAAAATCGGCTCTACCCTGAAAGGAATAGGCCCGACATATATGGATAAAACCGGAAGAAATGGCTTGCGTTCAGGAGAAATGCTCCAGCCTCATTTCAAGGAAAAATATAAAGCACTTCAACAGAAGCACCTGGGGCTTTTAAGCAACCTGCCCGAGGTAGAATTTGAACTTGAAGCAGAAGAAGAAAAATGGTTCCAAAGCATTGAATTCTTGAAAAGCTGCACATTTATCGATTGTGAATATCACATCAATGATGCGCTGCAACAAAATAAAAAAATTCTTGCAGAAGGTGCTCAAGGCACTATGCTTGACCTGGATTATGGCACATATCCATTCGTCACTTCTTCCAATACCATAACAGCAGGCGTATGCCTGGGACTCGGCATCGCACCACAATCCATCGGTGAAGTATATGGCATCACAAAGGCATATTGCACTCGTGTAGGTTCCGGGCCTTTTCCTACGGAATTACATGGAGAAACGGGACGACGATTGCAGGAAGCCGGCCATGAATTTGGTGCAACTACCGGCCGACCTAGAAGATGTGGATGGATCGATATTCCACAACTTAAATATGCTTGCATGATTGATGGCGTCACGCAACTTATAATGACAAAAACCGATGTCTTGGACGCTTTTGATGAACTGAAAGTATGTACCGCCTACAAGATTGATGAGCAAGAAACCGACAGACTGCCATTTGATCTGTGTGGAGCCGATATCAAGCCACTTTATCAAAGTTATAATGGGTGGAGAAAAAATATTTATGGCTTGCAGGATGCAGAGCAGTTGCCTGAGCAAGTCCATGCCTATATCGCCGTCATCCAAGATTTCCTTCAAGTCCCTATAAACTTTATTTCAACGGGACCGGAGCGCAAGAGTCTTATCCGCTATAAATAGCTGCGACTGCAATTTATTTCTCCGCAATGATGATATATTGATACGGTAAGGTTCTGTCATCAGAAAGCAGGATATGATAACCGGCATCAATGAGATAATCTTCAACTTTATATTGCGGCACTTTTTCCGATCTGTCCGGACCGACCTTGATGCGATGCATTTTATAGTCAACGATAAATATTCTTCCACTTTCTTTCAATGCCGGCTTTAGCTTACGCAAATATGTTTCCTTATCCGGAAGATATGCAAAGGTATTGGCTATTAAGATGATATCCGCTTCATTGTCTTTTATCTCTGGATTATCCGGCTCAACATAACGCAGTTCAAGTTTCCTGCCGATTTCTTCCGGCAGATAATGTGTCCTTATACTATCGAGATAATTCAATATCCGCTTATCGATATCTATGCCGATTGTCTTCTCTGCCAGTGGTAGAATCCTGAAGGTAAAGAAGCCTGTTCCTGATCCGATTTCCGCCACGGTTTTATTGCTGAGATCTCCCATCATAGCTATCACCTTATCCGGTTTCTGCCAGTTCACCCGATTTGATGGAGCATCAGAATAATCCATTGTGTCTGGGAAAGCATTGGACCTTTCTTGTTCTTCCACATCTACTTTTACGTGCTCAGATCCGCTCTTATCTCCGCGTTTATCCGTACCACAAGAAATAATAACAAGAACAGGAAGCAAAAATAAAATGCCTATCAATTTCTGATTTAGTTTACCTTGCTCAGAGATCCCAATTCTTGTAAAACAGGATGTTAAATCAAAATTCATCTGCTAAAGGTAATAAATTTTCTCCCAGTTCCCTTAGATATCTGCGCCAATCCATATCGGGAATCATAAAATCCGGGATCAAGTGAATAAAAGCATCCTGCATTGTCTTTTTATCAATCGGCAGAGTGCTTAATAGAGTAGAGAAAGAAATCGGTAATCTTAATACTTTTTAGCAATTTCAACCAGAAGCTTCTCAAATTTTGGCCTCACTTGCGACCAGGAACCATGAAATTTATTTAAGAAAAAACTGAAAGCCAGGTGACGGCCATGAGCAGAGACGAGGATTCCGGTATATGCGCGGACACCGGAGAGTGAGCCACTTTTGCCTCGAGCTCGGTTCTCTAGATATGTATTGTCAAGTACATAGCGCAAGGTCCCCGTCCGGCCATAAATTGCGAGGCTACCTATAAAAGCATCAGATATTTCATCATCATTGACAGCACTGGCGAGAAATCTACAATATGCAAGTGGCGTAATCCCATCGAATGGTGAAAGTCCGCTTCCGTCAACAATATTGCTTTTACCTTTTAACTCCGGCAGCGCCTCATACACAGCTGAGATACCGTGCTCAGTATCACCTACTCCGGTGGTGTATAAGCCTATTTCCTTTAAAAGTGCCTCTGCATAGAGATTCACCGAGCGTTCATTCATTTCCTTTACAATATCGATTAATGGTGGACTTGCTATTGCCCCGAGATTTTCTCTATCCTCAGGTGCTGCCACTTCCAGCACTTCGACATTCCCGGAGACTGAAATTCCTGCTTTTGCAAGCTTGTTTTTAAGCCATACACCGAGATTATACGCCGGGAAAGGGAGGCTACCATCGATTGTAAAATGAGAAGTACCCGCTGGAATAGTTCCACGTATCTGCCGTTTCCAGGTAAATGGAGTTCCAAAAATATAGGCTTGATCACCCGACCAGCTCGGTCCCGTCCTTACTTTATTTATAAAGCTTATGGAATCCAGAGGTGGAAACACCCAGTAAATTTCCGTTGATTTACCTGATCTATTGCTTCGTTGAAATTCAATAGTATATTGATTTTCATGGATGTTTATACTGTGTGCTCCGGCACCATAATAGTTTCCGATATCTTCATAAGGCCATTTATCTTGCTCACCTGCATTATTGTACCGGCCATTATACATAAGAATATCACCCTGAATTGCGATAATGCCGGTATTGGTGATAATATCCTGCAAGAGATTGAGGAGCTCATCTAAATTCCTGCTCTTCAGAAACTTATCACTGCCCAGAGTCGGGTCACCTCCGCCTATAAGAAGGATATCACCATAAAGTGTGTCACTTTTTAAGCTTCCCTGATAAGCTACTTGCGTGTAAAAAGCATATTGAGGACCTAGGGTTTTTAATGCTGTGTACCCAGTCAGCAACTTCAATGTAGAAGCCGGTGTAAATAGCTTACCTGCTTTATGTGAGGCAATTATTTCTCCACTAGCAATATCCGTCACGCAGAATCCGACATGTGCGGTTTCCAGCTCCTCGTCAAGGATAAGCTCATTCAGCGAAGTCTGCGCATTCATCATCGCAGGGACAAGACCGCCAAAGAGAAATATATATTTAATCCAGGTCAAGTTCACTTGCTTTAAAGCCAATATTAAATAAAGCATCGCCCGCATAAACTAGTGGCGAATTATTATGGCCGATAATATAGCCATCTTCATCGCTTTCCACGGCTGTATTATATTTCCCATAAGGATCGCGTATGCGTCCGATCGGTTCGCCTTTCCTTACTTCTTGTCCGCTGGACTTAGTCCATTCAAACATTCCGCCCATAGGAGCACGCAACCAGCTACTATCCCGCATTTCAATTACCTTGTGTCTTACCGGGGGAGCAGAATCGATCATACCGCGTTTATAGAGGACGCGCTGTGCGCCATTAACGGCGACTTCAACAGGATATAGATTTAAGCGCAATGCCTCCCCCCCTTCAAATACCAGGCTAGGAATATCTTCTTTAACCGCTGTTTCCTCACGGAAGGAATCTTCCAGGGCATCTTTCATTAAAATATATGGCGGAGCAAAGTCCAAAGCTAATTCTCTACTTGCTTCATGCCCCGTGGTATATCGCACCTGTGGATGATTATATCTATCTGCGCCACCTGTATGAAAATCAAGCGACACATCGATGAGTGGGACGATATTTTCTTCAAGAGCATCGGCAATTCTACTTGCAAGAGAGCCTTTGGAATAGCCGGGAAACCTTCTATTGATATCTTTCCCATCCGGCACTTCTCTTGTCTTGATAATAAAACCGTAAATATTGACGAGGGGAATGGCTATGACTGTTCCACAATTCAACTTCTCCAAGATACCTGAATAAATAAGTCTCCTTACGATTTCAACGCCATTGGTCTCATCGCCATGCATGCCACCCTGAAGCAATACGACAGGGCCGGGATTTTTACTGCGATAAACATGAGCGTGGATAAAAACTTCAGAGCCAGTTGTGAGCTTACCGACGTGCATTTTCACGACTTTTTCTTCACCGGGCTCAATCTTGGTACCTAAAAGTTCTATCGTATCTGCCATAAGTTCTCCGTTTTAGAATGGATATGCGTGTTTAATTTTACTTTCCACTAGCCGGATGATGTCACCGGCTATATCCACGCCGGTTACACCTTCAATTCCTTCTAGTCCCGGACTAGCATTCACCTCGAGGACAAGTGGTCCTTTATCGGACCGCAATATATCTACTCCCGCAATTGCCAGTCCCATTAACTTACAAGACTTTATCGCTGTTTGTTCTTCAAGGGGAGTTAATTTTACGGCTCTGCCTGATCCTCCCCGATGTAAATTGGAGCGGAATTCTCCATCGCGCGCTACTCTTTCCATTGCTGCCACGACTTTATTTCCGACCACAAATGCTCTGATATCTCTTCCCCGACTTTCCTCGATAAATTCTTGTATAAGCACTTCTTGCCCCATAGAACTGAATGCGCTTGAAAGGGATACTGCCTGCTCCTTCGTCTCTGCAATTAACACGCCTAAACCGTGCGTAGATTTCAGTAACTTGACGATATAAGGCGGGGAGCCCATTTTACCTATTAAAGATTCTACATTTTCTGAGGTGGAAGACAAGATGCTTAAAGGCACCCCTATACCGTGATAAGATAAAATCTGTAGGCTTGCAAATTTATTGCGCGCGCTTAATAATGCATCCGGGGTCAAGGTCGAATACACTCCTCTATTCATAAATTGACGTATCACAAGCGCTCCCATATTGGTCGAGGATGTACCTATGCGCGGGATAATCGCCGATATTCCCTTTACTTGAAAACCGTTATAATAAATCTCTATTTCTCCATTGCGCGTAAGTAAATCACAATTCATGTGGTCAAGCACTATCATATAATGCCCACGCCTCCTGCCGGCCATCACTATACTCCGTGTTGAATATAATTGTGTATTTCTGGAAAGTACTACTATCTTCATATTCTAAAATATGTCAAAAATTAAAATTTTCAAGTTAAGTTCAAATTATTTAGACAACAAATATTCATTTTTTCTTATTGCTCGATGCTTCTTAAATTACGCTCTTCTTTAAAATAGTTTTTTAATCACAACGTTTATTTATGCCAGAAAGTAAGGCACTCAAGCTCAACGAAGCCAAGACAATTCATTACTGGGCACTCTTTGACTGGGCCAACTCTTCATTCTCGCTAGTCATCGCAGCAGCTATTTTCCCTGCATTTTATGCCGGCGTGACGGATGACGTAATTTCTATAGGTAGCTGGTCTCTCGCCAATACTACAATTTATGCATGGGCTATTACGATTGCGTATATTTTTCTCGTTGTGGTGACGCCTTTAATCAGTGGAATAGCCGATGTCGGGGGCAGACGCAAGTATTTTCTGAGATTATTTATGTTACTCGGCGGTATATCTTGTATGGGCTTGTTTTTCTTTGATGAAGCGGCTGAATGGCAACTGGGAACAATTCTCTACATACTAGCTACAATCGGATTTACCGGTGGGCTTGTATTTTATAATGCCTTCTTACCCTTGATAAGCACAGAGGACAAAATGGACATCGTCAGCGCGCGCGGCTATGCCTACGGCTATGTGGGAAGCGTGATTTTGTTACTTTTTAACTTACTTCTCATCACATTTCCGGATTTTTTCTATTTACCGAGCTCTGAATTTGCCATAAGGCTCAGCTTTGTGATGGTGGGGATATGGTGGATCGGATTCGGTACCCTTTCCTTGAATAAACTCCCGAAAGATTCCCGCAAAAAAGCGACGCTGAGGGAATATATTCATTCCGGCCTAAATGAAGTAAAAGCCGTATATAAAGAGCTTCAATCACACAAGACCGTTATGTACTTCCTTGCTTCTTTCTTTTTTTATAGCGCAGGCGTGAGGACGATTATATATCTCGCACCGACATTTGCAGAAGAAGAACTATCTTTTACAACCAATGAACTCATCTTAACCATTCTCATCCTTCAGATGGTAGCTCTTGTGGGAGCCTATCTATTTGCCTATATTTCACGGATATGGGGAAATAAAACGAGCTTAATGATTATGCTTGTTATATGGCTTATCATCTGTTCATGTGGATATTATGTCTATACCAAGTTCCTCTTTTATATTCTTGCCGCCGGAGTCGGGCTTGTCATGGGAGGAATCCAATCTATAAGTCGTTCCACCTACGCCAAGTATGTAAAGGAAGGGACCAAGGAAATAGCTACGTATTTCAGCTTATTTGACATTCTTGAAAAAATTGCAATTATTGCCGGAACCTTTATTTTTGGCTTGGTCGATCAACTTACAGGCGGTATGCGCAATAGCCTCCTATCCCTTGTATTTTTCTTTGTCATCGGCATTATTCTACTGTGTTTTACACGAATAGAACCACTTAAATTAAAGCTCGATGCAGAGCAATGACAAAGCCGTTTATGTCAGATTCTGGATTTCTACTCAATGGACAAGCTCATAACAACCCGCATCCGGTTCCGAGGAATCGCGAATAGTTCCAAGAATATCGTCCGGAAACTCTATCAGTGGTAGCGCCTTTCCCTCCGCAATAGAAAATGTGTCCAGCATATAATCATCGGTATCCAGAAATAAGGTGTCTGTATTGTGTATCCTGAATGCCGTCTTATAATACTCGTAAAATCCAGGATATCCAAATTCCGAATCTGTGAGTTCATCACTGCGTATGCCACTATGTGAAAAATCCACTTCTATATTCTTGTAATCTCTGTCCTTCAATGCGAGGGAAAGCGCATCACTTATACTTGAACTTATGATACTATTCTGTACTGAAACCTCGATGGGAATATACTTAAAATTCTTATCGTCAATGCGATAGAGATTGGAGCAATAGAGCGCATTGCCACCCGTCCCGTAATTGACGATGGTAGAATAGGTAAAGTTGTAACTCCCTCCTCCGCTCAGTGCAACAGAAGTCTGTCCGGCATCGGCAAATAATGAGTTGCTCGCCTGTATGTCCGCCGTTGATGCAAGGATATTGTAGCTTGCAGAATTCACCACTTTACTTTTCTCTATTTTAACCGAAGAAAGCGAATCTACATAAAGGCCTATTATCGCATTTTCAATGGTACAATGGCGGATAATATTTCCCCTAGATGCCTCAATAAAGCGGATTCCGTTCCACTGTCCTGCCACACCTTCAAATTCTTCTTCCAATCGATCTCCGCCGATTAATACGGGTTCTTCTTCGGTACCATTGATATGCAATTTCCCATGATTCATAACAATAATAGCACCGTCCTGATACTGTACTTCACCTTGTTTTTCTATACCGCCATGTACATACAATCGCGTCCCGGGAGCAATATTTAAAGTACAACTATCAATGAGGAGTATTCCATTGAGAATAAATGGCCGTTCATTTTCCCATGTGACCTCTCCCATATCACATGAAAGGTACACTTGTTTGCCCTGATAATTATCCGGTGTAAGATATATCGCGTCTTGGCCATAAGCCTCGAGTCGGACGGATTGTTCCCGGCCATTGGTATTAAATTTTATAAAGTCCTCAACGATAAATGGTGATACGGATAATGGATTATGCGGGTCGATTTCCGCTTCCACAAATACATAAATGCTATCCTTCCCCAATATCTCGACATCTTCCACTTTATCACCGGGTATTCCATCGACATTCATATTAAAGAAAGGAGTTTCCATCCCCATTGCAATATCGACTTTCACCGCTTTGGAAGCCGGGTTATACACTGTAAAAAATCGCGTAGCAGTACCTCGCGTAGTAAATACAGTATCAAAGTGAAGCGTATCGACAGAAAATTTAAGTGCGACAGCCTTGTCGGTATATTCGACGGACTTTAGGCAGCCTTGAAGGATGCTCATCCCTGCCAAAGACATTGTGAGGTAAAAAATAAATGAACAAATCCGCGATGAATTCATATAATTGTTTTCTTAGATGCAATATATTACCAAAACTACAATATTTATCTCTTTCTTATGACTTTTAAGGCCAATATCGATGTCATTATACCCGCTCTGAATGAAGAAAAAGCCATCCAGAAGGTTATTCACGACATCCCGGATTATGTCCGCAATATCTTGGTCGTTGATAATAATAGCAGTGACAACACGGCTCTTATGGCGCGTAAAAGTGGTGCTATTGTGCTTCTTGAACGAGAACGCGGCTACGGTAGTGCCTGCCTCCATGGAATTAATTTCCTGAAAGAGTTGCCGGAAGCACCCGACATCCTTGTATTTATGGATGGCGATTATGCCGATTATGGAGAGGATATGGATAAGCTTTTACAGCCGATCCTTCATGGAAATGCAGAAATCGTTATCGGATCGCGGGTTATAAAGGCAGAGAAAAACAGTCTTACTAGTGCGCAGAAAGCCGGAAATTGGATCGCTACTCTTCTTTTGCGTAAGCTATATAAAGTACATTATACCGACCTCGGGCCGTTCAGGGCAATAAAATGGGATAGCTTACTTCCACTAGGCATGTGCGACAGAAATTATGGGTGGACTGTGGAAATGCAGATTAAGGCGGCTCAGAAAGGATTAAAATATGCCGAGGTGCCGGTGCGATATCGCAACAGGATAGGTCAGAGCAAGGTATCAGGAACTATCAAGGGAAGCCTCCTAGCAGGGTACAAGATAATTCTGACAATAATTCGGTACCTTTGACTATCGAAATAGAGGTATGCTGTACTATTTTCTATACATTCTTTACATCACAAGCCTAGGACTGATTACGCTTTATTGCATCGGTCAGTTTGTTCTATATCTGCATTCACGCAAATACGAAGTGGAAGACCTCCCAATGAATGACAAGGATATTCTTCCGCCTGTCACTATCCAACTTCCGATATACAACGAGCAATACGTCGTAGAAAGGCTTATCGATCGCGTCTGTGCACTGGATTATCCACAACATCTGCTTGAAATACAAGTGCTCGATGATTCTACAGATGAGACAGTAGAAATTATTGCTAGAAAGCTTGCATATTATCGCAAGCAAGGCATAAATATTTCACATATACACAGAGAGAAAAGAAAAGGATACAAAGCCGGCGCATTAGAGGAGGGCTTATCTCGTGCTCAAGGGGATTTTATTGCAATATTCGATGCGGATTTTCTTCCGACTACTGACTTTCTACTCAGGACTATTCCTTTTTTTTGCGACGAGCATATCGGTGTAGTGCAGACGCGATGGGGACATATTAATCAGGAATATTCTCTCCTTACCCGCATGCAGGCTTTCCACCTTAACGTACATTTTAATATAGAGCAGACCGGCAGGCAATCTGCCGACGCATTTTTACAATTCAACGGCACCGGAGGAATATGGCGCAAGGAATGCATAAATCAATCCGGTGGATGGGCTTCAGATACGCTTACGGAGGATCTCGATTTATCTTATCGGGCTCAACTCCATGGCTGGAAAATTCACTATCTCAGAGATTGTGCTTGTCCTGCAGAGTTGCCTGTTGAGATGCAAGGCTTAAAAAGTCAACAATTCCGCTGGATGAAAGGCGGTGCCGAAACCGCTCGTAAATTATTGCCGCGCATTGTATATTCCGACATTTCCCCGAGGAGAAAGCTCCATTCACTCATTCATCTTTTCTCCTCTTCGGTATTTGTCCTTTTATTGTTCGGAATGCTGAGTAGCACAGCTCTGCTTTTTATGGATAGGAATATTGAGCTTCTCTATTTTCCATTCCTCTTTTTTTCCGTTGGCTTTATCCTGCTCGCCTATATTTACTTCTGCGCCAATCTCTCTTCTCGACCAGAATCTCCTGTATTTTCTATAAAAGGCTTTAATCCTTTCATCCTTAAATATCCACTTTTCCTTTCTTTATCGATGGGAATGTCGCTGCACAATACGATAGCTGTTATTGAAGGCTTTCTCGGAGTCAGAACTCCATTTATCCGGACACCTAAGTATGCAATCACTACGGAAGGACATTTTCACAACAAGGCATATAAGATTAAACGCATTCCATTTACAAGCTACCTTGAGATAGTGCTTGCCATGCTTTTCAGCGCAGCATTTATCTATGGGGTTTACACGGGCAATTATGTCTTTATTTTCTTTCATCTTATGGCAGCCATAGGATTCGCTTGCATTGCATTTTATTCGGTTAAACATTCCTTGAAACGATGAAATGGGAAGATTATGCCTATATTTTCAGTTACCTCCTCGGGATTGTCCTTGTAATTTTCTTTACAGAACAAGCAGAAGGCACACGTATTATTGCTTGTTTTACACTCACTTCAGGTGCTGCACTGTTGCTTTATCACCATCGGCGCACACCGTTCCTATTGTTACTCCTCCTCGGTTTATTCTGTCGGATTCTCTGTTTTTTTCATCTCCCGGAATTATCTGATGACTACTACAGGTTTATCTGGGACGGCTATGTATTCAATCAAGGGATGAGCCCCTTCACCTCGCTGCCGGCTCAACTGCCTCACAATAATTCTTATACATCGCTCCTCTATTCCCGGATGAATTCTCCTATGTATTATTCCGTATATCCGCCTTTTCTTCAGTATTTATTCAGCTTATGTCAATTTCTCTCCGGAGATTCAATTCTCCTCAATGTCCTTTACCTGCGTATTGTCTATCTCATTGCAGAAATCGGAAGCTTATTTCTCGGATTGCGCCTATTAAAATATCTCAGCTTACGCAAATGGAATATCCTTCTCTACTGGCTCAATCCTCTTGTCATAATCGAAATTGTAGGGAATCTTCACCCGGAAGGACTTGTAGTGCCTTTTCTCTTCGCTGCTCTAGTTCTCATTTACCGCATGAGATTGTTTCCCTCCGGCATTGCCTGGGGAATTGCCATAGGGATTAAGCTTAATCCTGTATTGCTCGCCCTGCCATTTGTGAAAGCTATCAACAAGAGATGGCAGATTATCGGTGGAATAATCAGTATATTCAGCCTTACAGTAGTCGGTTTATATGCAATGGATGCATTTCCCGGTATGCTGGACAGTCTCAATCTGTATTTCAGAAAATTTGAATTCAATGCCAGTCTCTATGTCCTATTGCGCAGCATAGCTTATGCAATGTATGGCTATAATATGATCCACTTTATCGGTCCCTTGCTAGCCATCATTTACATCCTAATCTGTGGAATGTTTCTCTTGAGCTTTAAGAGGGACAAATACTCTCTTCAGCAGCTTATTTCTATGAGTATATTTCTCTGGATATTTTATCTAGTATGTTCTACGACTGTGCATCCGTGGTATATTATTCCCATTATCGCACTTTCTATATTCACGGACTTAAAGACTCCTCTTGTATGGTCTTTTCTGATCATTTTCAGCTATATGCACTATTCCGGTCTTTCTGCTATTTATTCACATTTACTTATTTTCATTGAATATCTCCTCATGTTTATTGTATTAATTCTTGACCTGAAGCGCTTTTATAGTGACAATACGCTTAATTATACGGATAATCAAGATAGAATTTAATGAAGGGTTGTTCATAAATCCATTGGGTTCAATTGGCTTTATCAGGTTAATCAATGAAGTAGATAACCCACAAAACATTCAAGAGATGCAATACGTCTGAGACGCATGGGCTAGAAAATAAAGTTAAGTACATACACATTTCCCAGTAATTAGGCTACTAAAAGAGAAAAGCCCATCTCTTTTCCTGAGATAGGCTTTTCTTGATTTATGATTCCGGATGAGTCATCATCCGTTCATCTCATCTTCCTTACTTGATGATTATCATCT
>CAYTBT010000013.1:0-81993 GCA_964436125.1 uncultured Saprospiraceae bacterium
GGTGCTGAGGTGCTGAGGTGCTGAGGTGCTGAGGTGCTGAGGTGCTGAGGTGCTGTATTTCATAATCTGCTTGGTTTTATTTAATTAATAACATTACCATTTCAGCGAATATAATTCATTAAATTGAGAATATCAATTTTTAGCAGACATAAATTTAAATTTTCTGCTTATTTATTACCCAAATCATGCATTAGAAATTGAAGATGACCGAGTTTAATATTGTGAAGCAATATCATTGATACTGAATGTATCAATGCGAGGGATCCTCCTACGGCGTACTAAAGACTGAGCTCCTGCGAGTGGGATTTTACAAAACCCTGTGAATACAAGCACTTGCCCGGTGGAATACGACCTCCGGTCGTGCCGTCAAAGAATAGATTTATCCCGATTATACAATCGCTAAGTAGTAAAATACCGAAATGAGATAGGGAAAAAGAATGGAAAAATAATTATTTGTCGCTTTCTATGTTAAAAATATAGATATCTTCATTTTTCTTGTGCATATAGTATTCTTCTCGTGCAAATTCTTCCAGGTCATCATTAATATGATCTCTATATGCCTTGGTCTCTTTTATCTCATTCTTATAGTATTCCATTTCAGTCTCCATCTCATTAATAGTCTGAGAAAGCCTCCACTGATTAATGAGGTTATACTTATCAAAAAAAGCAATGTATATAAATGATGAGATTAATAGAATACTGTATTTATGCTCTACAATATATCTACTGATTTTATGACTTTTAAGGTAGTATAGTATCTTCATATTACATTTTTCTTTAATATGTAGAGCAAATATACATATTATTAATAAATGTAATATATAAATACCGGTTTTTTACTTAAAAAGATTCAAACCGGGATAAAAAGCAGCTTCGCCGAGTCCTTCTTCAATGCGGAGGAGCTGATTGTACTTAGCTATCCGTTCTGACCTTGATGCAGAACCAGTTTTAATCTGGCCTGTATTAAAAGCAACGCTGAGGTCAGCAATTGTCGTATCGGCAGTTTCACCGGATCGATGACTGACGACGGCCGTAAAACCATGACGTATTGCCATCTGTATAGCATCGATTGTTTCCGTAACCGTCCCGATCTGGTTCATTTTAACGAGGATTGAGTTTCCAATTCCTTCTTGGATACCACGACTGAGGCGCTCTACATTAGTCACAAAGAGGTCGTCACCGACGAGTTGGATATCCTCGTTCAATTCATCCGTAAGGGTTTTCCATCCGTCCCAGTCGTCTTCGCTGAGGCCATCTTCGATAGATTTTATCGGATATTCTGCAGTCCAGTGTTTATAGAGGTCTATCATTTCATCGGCGGTACGTACAGTCCCATCGGAAGAAAGTTTATAGACATTTGCGGAAGCATCATAAAATTCAGAAGCGGCAACATCGAGGGCAATCACCAGATCTTCACCGGGAGTATAGCCGGCTTTTTCAATCGCCATCATAATAAAATCAAGTGCAGATTTATTATTAGCAATGTTCGGAGCAAATCCGCCTTCATCGCCGACATTGGTAGAAAGATTTTTCTCCTGAAGCACCTTTTTCAAGTTGTGAAACACCTCTGCTCCCATCCGCAAGCCTTCTGAAAAGCAAGCGGCACCTACCGGCATAACCATAAATTCCTGGATATCGATATTGTTATCAGCGTGTTCTCCTCCGTTGAGAATATTCATCATGGGCACCGGGAGTACGTGTGCATTGGTCCCACCCAGATAACGATAAAGCGGCATATTCAGCGAGGAGGCAGCGGCTTTGGCAACAGCCATTGAAACCGCGAGAAGGGCATTTGCGCCAAGCTTTCCCTTATTCTCTGTCCCATCCAATTCAATGAGGAGTCGATCGATGCTCCGTTGCTCATAAATGTTCTGTCCTTGAAGTGCCGGATTAATCAATGTATCAATATGAGCGCAAGCTTCAAGCACACCTTTGCCTAGGTAGCGATTTATATCACCATCGCGTAGTTCTACGGCCTCGTGGACACCGGTTGAAGCACCGGATGGAACTGCCGCACGTGCAAGCACGCCCTGATCGGTTAACAACTCAGCTTCAACGGTCGGATTTCCTCGTGAATCCAGTATCTCACGTGCAATAACTTGTTTTATCCTTGCCATATACATTTAATTCAATAGGTCAATAAATTCATCAAATAAATACATTGCATCATGTGGTCCCGGAGATGCTTCAGGATGATATTGTACAGACATCACTTTTTTCTCTTTCAAGCGTAAGCCTTCAATGGAGTTGTCATTCAGATTGATGTGTGTTACCTCTACTGTATCCTTATGCTTTTCCATCTCATCGGAGCTGACGCCAAATCCATGGTTCTGGGAAGTTATTTCACAAGTATTGCGCAGCATATTTTTCACAGGATGATTGATTCCACGGTGACCGTGATGCATTTTATATGTAGGAATTCCTTGTGACAATGCCAAAAGTTGATGTCCGAGACAGATTCCAAATATAGGAATGTCATCATCGAGCATTTTCTGTAACTCGATAAGGGCATAATCCATGGCAGCAGGATCGCCCGGGCCATTGGACAGGTAGATGCCGTCGGGCTTCCACTTTTTAATTTCCTCATAGGCTGTTCTCGCAGGAAATACCGATAGATAGCAATCCCGATCGGCAAAGCATTGCAGGCTATTCTGCTTTACGCCATAATCCATAACGGCAATCCTATAATGTGCATTCTCATTTCCTACAAAATATCTTTCTTTTGTTGACACTTCTGAAGCAAGCTCGAGTCCACTCATGCTAGGCACATCGGCCAATTGTTTCTTTAAACTATCAATATCATCAGTTTCTGAGCTGATGATGGCATTCATAGCTCCCTTGGAGCGGATATGACGGACAATAGCACGGCTATCGACATCAGCTATCCCGACGACATTCCGTGAACTCAGGTATTCTTGGAGGCTATGATCGGCATTTTCTCTAGAGTAGTGATCGGCAAAATCCCGGCATATTAAACCGGATATTTTCACAGAATCAGATTCATTATCCTCGGAAATTGCTCCATAATTCCCGATATGCGAATTGGTCATTACGAGAAGCTGGCCGTAGTATGATGGATCGGTAAATACTTCTTGATAACCTGTCATTCCGGTATTAAAACAGAGTTCACCTGTTGTAGTTCCTATTGCTCCGATAGCACGTCCACGATAAATAGTCCCGTCGTTGAGGAGTAGAATTGCTGTATTGTTCTTGGTCATATTAAAGATTTTCACAAATGTAAGAAGGATTTTAAGAAACATAAAAAAAGGCGCAGAATATGACTTCTGCACCTCGGTAAAATTTTTACATAGCTTATGTTATTCTTCTTCGCTGCTATGTGACAACTCATTGGCAGCGGCTAAACTGCTTGCTGCACTACCGCCTCCACCTCTACGCGTTCTGCTTCTCTTCCTTTTACGGCCTGCGGACTTAGCTTGCTGTTTAATATCTTTATTAAAATCAACGAGTTCAATCATTGCCAGTGCGGCGCCGTCGTCTTTTCTGAAGCCGGTTCTGATAACGCGGGTATAACCACCAGGTCTATCGCCGATAGCCGTAGCAATGGGGCCAAATAGTTCTTTCACTGCATGTTTATTCTGCAGATGTTTAAATACAACACGTTGTGAGTGAGGAGTATTCTTTTTCCCCTTGGTAATTATCGGTTCGATGAATCGACGCAAGGCCTTTGCTTTGGCAAGGGTCGTAAAGATACGTTTATGTTCAATAAGGGAATTGGACAAGTTTCTCAACAATGCCTTACGGTGTCCCTTCTTTCTACTTAAATGGTTAAACTTTTTTCCGTGTCTCATGATATAAGCGGTTTATCTTCGCAACACTTTTCAGTTATTGCAATAATGAATTAATCTTCGTTAAGCTGGTATTTACTTAAATCCATACCAAATTGTAAATCTTTATTCTCAAGTAGTTCTTCAATCTCGACGAGAGACTTCTTACCGAAATTTCTAAACTTCAACAAGTCGTGCGACTCATATTCTACGAGATCGCCGAGGGAATCAATTTTGGCAGCTTTCAAGCAATTATATGCTCTCACTGACAAATCAAGGTCCTCAAGCGGTGTCTTCAACAGCTTACGCATGTGTAGAATATGTTCATCAACGACATTCTCTTTTTCTTTACTGACCGCATCAAATGTTATATTCTCATCCGTAATCAGGATAAGGTGTTGAATTAATATACGCGATGCTTCTTTAATAGCCTCTTCCGGATGTATAGTTCCATCGGTCTCAATCTGAAAAGTCAACTTTTCATAATCCGTACGTTGTCCTACTCTGGTGTTACCGATAGAATAGGCAACATTTTTAATAGGCGTGTAGATAGCGTCGATAGGAATAATTCCTATCGGAGCGTCCTTGGGCAGGTTATCATCGGCTGGTACATAGCCGCGTCCTTTGGTTACAATGAGTTCCATTTCCAGGGTAACAGAAGGCTCCATAGTACAAATAAGGAGATCGGGATTGGTGATTTCAAAGACATTGGTAAATTCTTCAATATCCTTGGCTCTGAATTCTTCCTTTCCACTTAAGGTAAGATAAATTGTCTCAGTCGTATCATCCCCTTCTACTTCATCCACGACGCGTTTAAACCTGACCTGTTTCAGGTTCAAGGTAATATCAATCACGTCTTGAACAACACCTTTTATCGTAGAATACTCGTGATCCACACCGGCAATACGCACTGCAGAAAGAGCATAGCCATCAAGCGATGAAAGGAGGATCCGCCTCAAGGAATTTCCAATCGTCTGTCCGTAGCCCGGCTCGAGAGGCTTAAACTCAAAAAAGCCCTCATACTCTGTGGCTTTCTCCAATAAAATTTTATCCGGCTTCTGAAAGTTAAGTAAACTCATTATATAATTTATTAGAATTGAAAAGACTAAAAAAGAGTACAATAAGCCCTCTCGTCAGAAGACTTATTGCGCTCTGTTATTACTTAGAATAAAGCTCAACGACAAGCTGAGCATTAATATTTTCAGGAATCTGTTCCCGTGTAGGCAGCTCGATAAACTTTCCATTGAGCGTATCCGGGCTGAACTCTAGCCAAGGGAATTTCTGCATATTGCTATTATTGGCAACCGATTGTCGTATCGTAGTCAAGCCCTGTGACTTAGGACGTACACCGACAATATCACCCGGTTTCACCTGCGTAGAAGGTATATTATTAAGGCCGCCATTCAACACAATATGTTTATGAGAGACTAATTGTCTTGCAGCTCGTCTTGTCGGAGCAATCCCCATTCTATAGACGACATTATCAAGTCTAGATTCAAGCAATTGCATAACAACCTCATTGGTTACCCCACCGGCACGAGAAGCTTTCTCAAACAAGTTACGGAATTGTCTTTCAAGCAATCCATAAGTATATTTGGCTTTCTGTTTCTCCTTCAACTGTTCAGCATAATCAGAACGTTGTCTTCTTCTGCTAGCGCCATGTTGCCCCGGAGGATATTTTTTTCTGTCATAATAACGATCCGGGCCATAAATAGGCTCTCCCAGAGCGCGTGCTTTCTTTGTTTTAGGGCCTGTATATCTTGCCATTATATAAAAAACTTTAAATTCTTAAGAATATAATTACACTCGACGCTTTTTGGGTGGTCGGCATCCATTATGAGGAATAGGAGTTACATCAGTAATTTTCTTTACCGCGATTCCACAAGAATCAATTGCACGTATAGCAGCTTCTCTACCGCTGCCAGGTCCCTTGACATACACGACACAAGATTTCATACCGAGGTCTCGAGCTACTTCAGCGGCGCTAGTTGCAGCAATCTGAGCGGCAAAAGGCGTGTTTTTCTTAGATCCTCTGAAACCGGCTTTACCCGCAGAGCCCCAGCTCAATACTTGACCTTGCTGATTGGTCATGCTTACAATAATGTTGTTAAAGCTAGCTTGAATGTAGGCACAACCCGTCGGGTCCACCTTAGCTTTAATCTGCTTTGCCTTTTTTCTTTTTCCTTTATCTTTAGCCATAATACTACGCTTAACGATTATTTAGTTACCTTTTTCTTGTTAGCAACTGTTTTCTTCTTTCCTTTCCGTGTCCGAGCATTGGTCCTGGTTCTCTGCCCGTGAACCGGAAGCCCACGTCGATGTCTTAAACCACGATAACATGCAATATCCATCAGGCGTTTAATATTCATCTGGACTTGTGAACGCAATTCACCTTCCACAGAATAATCCTCCTGAATAATATTGGCGATAGTTCTGATATTATCATCCGTCCAGTCATCAGCATCGATATTTTCATCGATACCGGCTCTTTCAAGGATATCCTCGGCGCTGGACTTTCCGATTCCATAAATATAGGTTAACGCTATCACGCCACGTTTATTCCGCGGCAAATCAACTCCTGCAATACGTGCCATAGAAAAATTTAATTTTCAACAATTATCCCTGACGTTGTTTCATCCTGGGATTCTTTTTATTAATTACATATACTCTTCCCTTCCTTCTCACGATTTTACAATCCGGAGTCCGTTTCTTCACTGAAGTTCTTACTTTCATGATACTTAATTTAGTTTTTATATCTGTAGGTAATTCTACCTCTTGACAAGTCATAAGGTGACATTTCAACAGCAACTTTATCCCCTGGAAGGATCCGGATGTAATTCATCCGCATTTTGCCGCTGATAGTCGCAATGACTTCATGGTCATTCTCCAATCGCACCCTAAACATTGCATTTGAGAGTGCTTCTTCTATTATTCCGTCTTGTTTTATTACGTCTTGTTTTGCCATCTTACGATTTTCGAAGTGCAAATATGAGGATTATTCCCCTAAATACATAATATGCTCATTCTTTTTTATTTCTTCTTCCAGATATTCATGCGTTGACAGGATATCCGGCCCCTTTCTCGTGATCGCAATAGAATGTTCATAATGCGCTGATGGCTTTCCATCTCTTGTTGAGATTGTCCAGCCGTCTTTAGCTTGTTTTACATGTCTTCTCCCCAGATTAATCATGGGTTCAATTGCAATCACCATTCCCTCTTTCAAGCGTTTTCCGCTATTTTTCCTTCCATAGTTGGGGATTTCCGGCTTCTCATGTAATTCTTTCCCCACTCCATGCCCTACAAGTTCTCTGACGATAGAATAATTTCTACGCCTTTCGGCAAATGTCTGTATCGCATACCCTATATCGCCGACTCGCGCTCTTACACGTGCTTTATTAATCCCCAGATACAAGGCTTCTCTCGTAGTGCGGCACAATTCCACAACCTCATCATCCACATCGCCCAATAAAAAAGTATATGCAGAATCTCCATAATAGCCATTGAGTTTAACACCACAATCCACTGAGATAATATCACCATTTTTAAATGGTTCATCACTCGGAATGCCGTGCACAACAACTTCGTTGGGAGAGATGCATAAGCTATTGGGGAATCCATTATAATTTTTAAACGCAGGAGAGCCGCCGTGATCACAGATAAATTCTTCTGCCAGCTTATCCAATTCTATGCCTGTCATTCCTATTTTCAACTCAGCAGCTATCAAGGCGAGTGTTTTAGATAGGACAAGGTTACTTTCTCGGATTAGCTCAATTTCTTCGTGCGTTTTAAAAAATATCATTCAATGAATCAGCTTTACATTTGTGCTCCTATGCCTTGCATACTGCTACGACTTCTCAACTTTCCGGATTTCACCAATCCATCATATTTTCTCATCAAGAGGTAACTCTCTATCTGCTGTAATGTATCAAGTACCACTGCAACGATGATCAGTAGTGACGTTCCACCGAAAAATATCGCAAACTGTTGATTTACACCGAATGCTACGGCAATTGCCGGAATTATTGCTATAAGTCCTAAGAATATAGATCCTGGCAATGTAACCCTTGTTGTCGTTGTATCAATAAAATCCTCTGTATCTTTTCCTGGTCTCACTCCGGGGATAAAAGCGTTCTGTCTCTTTAGGTACTCTGCATATTGCTTAGGATTCACCAGCAAGGCCGTATAAACATACGTAAACAGCACTACCAATAGGAAATATACAACTGAATACCAGAACGAAAAGGGATTCATCAATGCGGCCATGACTCCTTCATTTCCTGCACCGGCAGGTCCCATGAAATATTGTGCTATCGTCATGGGCAAGAACATAATAGCTTGCGCAAATATGATAGGCATCACTCCTGAAGCGTTTACTTTTACCGGAATATAGTCTCGTGCGCCCGCAGATGGAATTGTATTGGAGCCACCTCTTCCGACCATGCGCTTGGCAAATTGGATAGGTATTTTTCTCACACCTTGCACAATGAGAACAGTCGCCATGATAACGGCAAATAACAATGCAAGTTCCAAGATAAATATCAACATACCGGAACCTTCCAATTGAGATTGAAACTCAAAGAGGATAGCTTGAGGCAATCGCGATATAATACCTATTGTAATTAAGATAGAAATACCATTTCCCACTCCATCTTCCGTAATCTTCTCACCCAGCCACATGGCAAATACCGTACCGGCAGATAAGATAATAATATTACACACCCAGAACAGACTGAGATTAATCTCAGGAGATATAGCGTTATAGGAAGCAATTAAACTGAGATAACCACCACCTTGAACAAGCGTGATAAGAACGGTTAACAGCCTGGTAATCTGCGTAAGCTTCTTCCGTCCACTCTCGCCCTCCTTCTTCTGTAATTTCTGGAAATAAGGTACGGCAAATCCAAGGAGCTGTACAATAATTGCTGCGGTGATATAAGGCATAATCCCCAGTGCCATGATAGCAGCATTGTTGAAAGCACCACCGGTAAATATATTAACGAGTTCCAGGAGGTTATTGGCCGAGCGATTGGCAACCGCAGCCTCGAGAGCTGAAGGCATCACGCCGGGTAATAAGATGAAGCAGGCTAATCGATACACTGCGAGTAGTCCTAATGTATATATCAAGCGCTGTCTAAGCTCCTTGATTTTCCACATATTTTTGAGTGTGTCTATAAACTTCTTCATTGCTTAAATTTAGATGAGGTTAAGTGAACCTCCATTACCTTCAATAGCTTTCTGGGCTGATGCGGAAGCAGCGTGTACTGATATAGAGAGCGCACTCTTGAGCTCACCACCGCCCAATACTTTAATTAACTCACTTTTCTTGGCATATCCTTTCTCAACGAGAAAAGCAACATCGATTTCCGATACATTGTGCTTCTCGGCGATACTTTCCAGTCGATCCAGATTAAATACAACATAGGATTTTCTGGTCGGATTATTAAACCCAAATTTAGGCAGCCTCATCTGGAGTGGAGTCTGTCCACCCTCAAAGTGTCTTTTCTTTTTAGCACCGGAACGCGACTTGGCTCCTTTATGTCCTCGCCCGCTTGTTCTACCTTGCCCACCGGCAACCCCACGTCCTTTTCTTTTTCGTTTCTTCGTAGAACCTGCAGCAGGTTTTAAATTATGTAATTTCATAAGAATCTTCCTTTTCTGTATCTATTGATAAACACTTAATGCAATATTACGCATTTTCAATCTCAATAAGATGCTGAACTTTCTGAATCATTCCTTTAATCTGGGGACTGACTTCATGTTCTACAACTTGATTTATTTTCTTTAAGCCGAGTGCTTTTAAGGTATTTTTCTGCCTTAAGGTAGCACCTATCGCGCTTTTTACTTGCTTTACTTTAACTTTAGCCATCGGACTATAACTTTATAACTTTATAAATCTTAACCGTTAAAGACCTTTTCAACAGAAATACCTCTTTCCTTGGCAATCTGTAGAGGAGATCTCATTTTATGTAGAGCATCAAATGTTGCTTTAACCACGTTATGTGGATTGGCAGAACCCTGCGATTTAGCTAGTACATTATGCACTCCAGCCATTTCTAGGACAGCTCTCATAGCACCACCTGCAATAACTCCGGTACCTTCAGAAGCCGGTTTAATAAAAACTTTACCTGCACCGTATTTACCGATCTGCTGGTGAGGCACAGTGCCATTATAAATCGGGAACTTCACGAGGTTTTTCTTGGCATCATCAACTCCTTTTCCTATAGCTTCAGAAACCTCACGCGCTTTACCGAGCCCATACCCGACAATACCTTTTCCGTTTCCGACAACCATTAGAGCAGCAAAGGAGAATGTACGTCCACCTTTAGTTACCGTAGCCACTCGATTAAGACTTACGAGTTTTTCCTCGAGTTCAAGTTCAGCAGGATTAATTCTTTTATGATTCTCTATTGACATATTCATATATTTTAAAGTTTCAGACCAGCTTCACGTGCACCATCAGCAAGGGCTTTGACTCTACCGTGGTAGAGGTAACCATTTCTATCAAATACAACCTGCGTAATATTCTTTTCTTGGGCAGCTTGAGCTATCTGCTCACCGACTCTCTTGGCAACAGAAGTTTTACTTTCCGACTCATCTTTATCTAGTTTCAGTGAGCTAGCGCTAGCCAAAGTAGTTCCAGCGAGGTCGTCGATTAATTGTGCGTAAATTTCCTTATTACTACGGAATACACTTAACCGTGGTCTTGCAGAATCGCCGAGGATACTTGCTCTGATTCTCCGCTTAATTTTATTTCTTCTAGCTTTCTTTGTGACTTTCATAACAATGCAATAAATATATTCTTAAAATTAACCAGCAACAGTTTTCCCGGCTTTTCTTCTGATCCATTCACCTTGATAACGGATTCCTTTTCCTTTATAAGGCTCCGGAGAACGAAATGCTCTAATCTTGGCAGCAACTTGCCCCACCAACTCCTTATTGGCAGACTTCAGGATGATTAAAGGATTCTTCCCTTTCTTAGTCTCTGTCTCTAGGCTCACTTCATCCGGGATAGCAAACATAACAGGGTGAGAATACCCGAGTTGCAATTCAAGGAGATTCCCTTGATTGGATGCGCGGAAACCGATTCCGACAAGTTCCAGCACTTTCTCGTAGCCTTCAGTAACGCCGTGCACCATATTAAATAACAATGCTCGCGTCAAGCCATGCATAGCTTTATGCCTTTTCTGTTCAGTAGGTCTTTCCACTGTCAGGACACCATCCTCAAGTTGAATATTCATATCCGGGTTAAGCTGACGGGTTATCTCCCCGTTGGGTCCTTTAACCGTAACTTCATTCCCTTTGGAAATGGTAATTTCAACTTTTTCCGGCACATCAATCGGTGCATTTCCTATTCTAGACATAATACTCTTCCTTAATTTTTCTATTAATATATATAGCAGAGCAACTCACCCCCTACATTATTCTGTCTCGCATTCTTATCCGTCATAAGACCTTGAGAGGTAGAAACGATAGCAATACCAAGGCCACTTAATATACGTGGGATATCCTGCGCCTTGGAGTACTTTCTCAGACCTTGTCGAGAGATACGCCCCATTTTCTTAATAACGGGCTCTCCTTCCTTGTTATACTTGATTGCAATCTTAATAATACCTTGTTTATTGTCATTGACAAATTTATACCGCAAGATATATCCTTGATCATAGAGAATCTCCGTGATCCGCTTCTTAAGATTTGAAGCGGGGATTTCCACGATCTTATGTCCTGCAATCTGCGCATTTCTGATACGCGTAAGGTAATCTGCTATTGGATCATTAACTGCCATTAGTTCACGTTTCTCTTATCTATTAAAAATAATTTACCAGCTCGATTTAGTTACACCGGGCAATTTCCCTTGTAAAGCAAGTTCTCTCATCTGAATCCTGCACAGACCAAATTTTCTCATATACCCCTTAGGTCTTCCAGTCAATCGACAACGGTTATGAAGTCGTACCGGATTGGAATTCCGAGGTAATTTATCGAGTTCATCCCATCTTCCTTCTTCCTTGAGCTGTTTACGCTTCTCTGCGTATTTATCTACAAGTTTTCGTCTTTTTTCTTCTCTTGCTATAAGTGCTTTACGAGCCATATCTTAATTATTATGTATATTTTTAAAGGGCATACCAAACAGTTTCAACAGTTCGTATGCTTCTGCATCGGTTTCAGCAGTTGTTACAAATGTGATATCCATTCCTCTCAGGCCATCCACTTGATCAACCTTGATTTCCGGAAAAATTATCTGTTCAGTGATTCCGATAGAATAATTTCCACGACCGTCAAAGCTTTTATCACTTACTCCTCTGAAATCCCTGACACGAGCAAGGCCTACCGTAAGGAGACGATCCATAAACTCATACATTTTCTGGCGCCGCAATGTTACACGTGTACCCACGATTACACCTTCCCGGAGGCTGAAATTGGATATTGCCTTTCTAGACTTTGTAGAGACTGCCTTCTGGCCTGCGATAATACTCATCTCCTCGATAGACCGCTCCACTACTTTTTTGTCTTGCGTAGCACTACCAATACCCTGATTGAGACTTATCTTGGTAACCTTGGGTACTCCCATGATAGAATCGTATTTGAACTTTTCCATCATCTGAGGGACAATCTCTTCCTTATATTTTTTATATAATCTCGGTTCGTAACTCATTACTTGATAATTTCACCAGATTTTTTAGAATAACGTTGTAATTTACCGTTCACCATTTTACGTCCTACGCGAGATGGTTCACCGGATTTAGGATCGACAAGCATAACATTGGAGATATCGATAGGAGCTGCTTGCTCTACAATACCACCTTGATTTTCTTGTGTCGGCTGCATGTGTTTTTTAACGATATTAACACCATCCACAATAACGCGCCCTTTCACGACATCGATAGACAATATTTCTCCTTTCTGACCTTTGGATTCACCAGAAATCACAAGGACTTGATCGCCTTTTTTCAATTTTCGCTTTATTCTTTTAGCTTGTTTTTTCATTGCTTTATCTTTCTATGCTTATGCAAAAAACTTACAGTACCTCAGGTGCAAGAGAAACAATACGCATGTAATTATTCTCTCTCAATTCCCTAGCCACAGGGCCAAAAATTCTCGTACCTCGCGGCTCATCTTGCGCTGTCAATAATACAACTGCATTATCGTCAAATCGAATATACGAGCCATCTTGACGTCTTATTTCTTTCTTTGTTCTTACGACAACGGCTTTGGAAACGGTTCCTTTCTTGATTCCGCCCGGGGTAGATTGCTTCACAGAAACAACGATCTGATCTCCGATGGATGCATATCTTCTTTTGGAACCACCCATAACTCTTATACAACTCACGAGTTTTGCTCCACTATTATCTGCTACTTTAAGTTTTGATTCTTGTTGTATCATGACAAAATCCTTAATTCAATTGATTGCTATAAATATATTACTTTGCGCGCTCGACGATCTCCGCAAGCTTCCACCGCTTCTTCTTACTGATAGGTCGAGTCTCAACGATTCTCACTTTATCACCGATATTGGCTTCATTCTTTTCATCATGCGCCATTATTTTTCTCGATCGCTTGATGTATTTACCATACATAGCATGTTGCTTTATTCTCTCAACGGAGACTGAAATGGATTTTTCCATTTTATCACTCACAACAACTCCCGTTCTCGATTTTATTATTTTTTCTTCACTCATGAGATCTTATTTATCAATTGTCCTATTCTAAGCTATCTATTCTTCTTCTGTGCTTGCTTCTTGCTTAATTTCTCTAGCACGCAATTCCGTATTCATCCGTGCTATATCCCTCCGTACTGTTCTCAACTCCATCGGATTTTCAAGTCCTTTGGTTGCATGTTCAAATTTTAAGTTAACATAAAGTTCTTCAGCTACGTTGAGCTTTTCTCTTAGTTCATCCGTAACCACAGTCAAGAATTTATTCTTATTGCCACCTGCCATAATCTCGTTTTTTATGGTTGAACGTAGTCCTTGCGCACTACAAATTTAGTTTTAAAAGGTAATTTCTGAGATGCCAGCCATAAAGCTCTTCTAGCACGCTCAATCGGAATACCATCCAGCTCAAATATTATTCTCCCCGGTTGTATTTCTGCTACATAATGATCAAGAGCACCTTTACCTTTACCCATCCTCACTTCCTGTGGCTTAGATGTAATAGGTTTATCAGGAAATACGCGTAACCAGACACGCCCTTCCCTCTTCATGTGTCTAGTCATAGCTACACGAGCTGCCTCAATCTGACGACTAGTTAATCGAGCACTATCCAATGACTTCATAGCAAATGAGCCAAAGGAGATTGTATAACCACGGCTAGCTATTCCATCGTTTCTACCTTTCTGTCTTTTTCTGTATTTCGTCCTTTTAGGCTGTAACATATCTCATATTTTTCTTTACATACACTGAGCTTCCGCAAAAAGCGTCGCAAAGGTATAAATTAATCTTCACATTAACTAGTTGATTAACGTCTTTTTCCTCTACCGCGATTTTGTCGACGTCCTCCGCCTCTACCTTTTCTACCTTTCTTACCACGACGTCCTTGTTGATTTCCGATATGCGGGCTGAGATCGCGTTCTCCGAGAACTTCCCCGCGGCATATCCATACTTTAACACCTATCTTTCCATAGACAGTCTGTGCCTCGGTAATTTTAAAATCGATATCAGACCGGAAAGTATGCAATGGAATACTCCCCTCTTTATACTCTTCTTCTCGCGCCATGTCAGCACCATTCAACCGACCTGCGATACGGACTTTAATTCCCTCGGCACCGCCACGCATTGTAGATTGGATAGCCATCTTGGCAGCTCTTCTATAATTAAATCGCGACTCAATACGCTTAGCAATATCTTGACCTACAAGAGCAGCATCTAGTTCAGGTTTCATAACCTGTACGACATTAATCTGTACTTCAGTATCAAAGAGGCTTTTTACCTCTTCTTTAATCAAGTCAATTTCTGAACCACCTTTACCGATAATTATCCCCGGTCTAGAAGTATGTACAGTAAGTGTAATTCTCTTCAAGGTTCTCTCGATAATGATCCGTGAAATTCCCCCTTTAGGGACACGAGCGCGGATATAACGTCGTATTCTTTCATCTTCGATAACATTATCCGCATAATCGGTACTTGAAAACCAGTTAGAATCCCATCCTCGGATGATTCCTAAACGATTGCCTATTGGATTAGTTTTTTGACCCATGAGTCTCTCTGATTAAATTATTTATTCTTTACTATCTTCTTGTGTATTCTCTGTTTCAACATCCTGCTCTAGATTCTCTACGCTTTCACTTTCTTCATCAGGAAGAGGTACAGTATTCTCTATTTTCATTGTTATATGACAGGTTCTCTTGCGTATCGGATGTGCACGCCCGTAGGCAGCCGGTCTGAACCGTTTAAGGCTAGAACCTCCATCGACATAAATCTCACGGAGGATGAGATCATAATCATCGGCACTTTCCATGAGGTCAAGCTTATATTCCCAGTTGGCTATTGCAGACATCAGTAATTTCTCCATAGGTTTAGAAGCTGCCTTCTTGTTAAACCGCAGGATATTAAGGGCCTCATCAATAGGCTTATTTCTTACAAGATCCGCTACAAGACGCACCTTGCGCTCTGACATCCGATAATTTCTTAATTTTGCTACTGCTTCCATCACATTATAGTTTTAAATCCACTTACTTAATCACCTTACCTTTTCCCTTTGGCATGCCCGCGGAATGTTCTCGTAGGAGAAAATTCACCGAGTTTATGTCCGACAAGGTTTTCTGTAATCAGTACAGGAATAAACGTTTTCCCATTATGAACAGCTATCGTCAACCCGACCATATCAGGAATAACCATAGATTCACGAGAATAAGTTTTAATAACTTTTTTCTTCTTTGACTCTTGCGCTTTAAAGACTTTATCTAGGAGTCTGTAATAGACGTAAGGTCCTTTCTTAACTGAGCGTGCCATACTCGATAATTTTATTATTTACGATTACTTACTTCTTCTTTTCTTCTTTCTACTACTTACAATCAACCGATTGGAAGCATTTTTCTTTTTTCTTGTCTTCTTACCTTTGGCGAGGAGACCTTTACGTGAACGCGGATGGCCACCTGAAGCTCTACCTTCACCACCACCCATCGGGTGATCCACAGGATTCATAACAACACCACGTGTACGTGGTCTTCTTCCTTTCCATCGGTTTCTTCCGGCTTTCCCCATCACTTCTTGATTATGGTCGCGATTGGAGGTAATGCCGACCGTTGCTTTACAAGTCAGTAAAATTCTTCTCACTTCACCGGAAGGCATTTTTATCACCGCATATTTCCCTTCTTTTCCCATCAACTGGGCATTGGTTCCCGCTCCACGGGCAATAGCTGCACCTGCACCGGGTCTCAATTCGACGGCATGAATTACCGTACCGAAAGGAATATCTTTTAAGTACATTGCATTTCCTACTGTAGGTTTGGCCTCTTTGCCTGAAATCACTTCATCACCTACCTTCAGATCTCGGGGTGCAATGATATATCTCTTTTCACCGTCCCTATAAGCAAGTAAAGCTATATGTGCGGAGCGATTGGGATCATATTCAATTGATTGCACCTTGGCGGGGACTCCGTCTTTATCGCGTTTAAAATCAATGATTCTATAGCGACGTTTATGTCCACCACCACGATAGCGTGTTGTCATTCTTCCCTGGGAGTTTCTCCCACCGGTGCTAGATTTCTTGGCTATCAAGCTTTTTTCAGGACTATTTTCTTTCAACTCTTTAGTATCAACAGATACTCTGAATCTCGATCCTGGTGAAACCGGTTTATATTTCTTGACTGACATCCTTCTACTATTTACGTATTATAAATTATATATCACTATACAAGTCAATAAATTCTCCTTCCTCTACCGAAACAATGGCTTTCTTAAAAGCGGGTTTACGCCCATCTATAGTTCCTGAACGCTGATATCTCGACTTCTTTTTACCCGGCATAACCATTGTATTGACAGAAGTTACTTTTACGTCATATCGATCTTCCACAGCTTTCCTTATTTCGATCTTATTGGCCTTGCGGTTCACTACAAAACTATATTTATTTAAGTCTTCAGTTACCTTTTCAGCTTTCTCTGAAATAATGGGTTTTATTAAAATTCTTTTTGCCATAGCTAATTACTTTATGCTTAATTATGCAAATAATGAATTAATTTTATCAATGGCCTCTTCCTCAATGATAAGTTTATCGGCATTCACAACTTGATAAGTATTGACTAGTTCACCTTGCACTATTTCAACACCCGGTATATTCCGTGCAGAAAGGTATGCATTGCGATTATTCCCGGCAGTTATGACAAGGAGCTTAGTGTTTTCAAGCTCAGCACTTGCAAGGAAATTATAAAAGTCCTTGGTCTTAGGTGCATCAAAGGCTAGTGAATCTACGATAAGGATATTATCACTCTGTGCTTTATCAGCAAATGCGCTCTGACGTGCTAGCCTTTTAACTTTCTTATTCAACTTAATATTATAAGAACGCGGTCGTGGGCCGAATACCCGGCCACCGCCACGGAAGATAGGATTTTTTATATCCCCGGCACGAGCGGTACCTGTTCCCTTCTGGCGTTTAATCTTCTTTCCTGAACCACGTACATCACCTCTCTCCTTGGCTTTATGCGTTCCTTGTCGCTGCGCATTGTTGTAAGCTCTTACAGCAAGATAAACGCAATGCTCATTGGGCTCTATACCATAAATATCCTCAGGTAAATCGATTGTATTTCCTGTTGAATCGCCTTTTATGTTTATTACATCAACGTTCATTATCTTATTGCTTTTCTATGATGACATAGGATCCTTTATGACCCGGAATGGCACCTTTTATTAATAATAAATTCTTGTCGCTTAACATTTTCAGTACTTCCAGATTTTCAATCTTTACGCGATTTCCTCCAGTTCTACCCGGCATTCTCATCCCTTTAAAGACACGGGATGGATCTGAAGAAGCACCGACTGAACCACCGGCTCTTTCTTGATCGCCTTGGCCGTGCGTTTTATCGCCGACACCGCGGAAGCCATGGCGTTTAACGACTCCTTGGAATCCTTTCCCCTTGGTGATACCGACAACATTTACCATATCGCCTTCTTCAAAGACATCGTCGATTGTAAGAGAATCACCGAGGTTTTTCTCAATATCCATGTCTCTAAATTCCACAACTTTATGTTTGGGGGAGACACCAGCTTTATCAAAATGAGCTATCTCGGCATTGGAAGTATTCTTGGCCTTCTTGTCTCCGTAACCAAGTTGAATAGCGTTATAGCCATCTGTTTCTTCAGTTTTTACCTGAGTAACATAGTTTTCATGGGCTTCTACTATTGTACAAGCTTGATTCCTATCGGCATCATCGTAGATGCTCGTCATTCCGATTTTCTTTCCGATTATTCCGTTCACAACTTTACGCTTTAATCGTATTAATAAATTTTCCTTTAGTTATATCATCTCATCATCTGAGAGATAAGGCTGTACAGGCATTTGCCGAAAGGCATACAGTAATGCTCGAGGTACAGCTATGTCAACTTTACTTGAATATCAACTCCACTAGGCAGTTCCAATCTCGATAGAGAATCGACAGTCTTCTGAGTAGGCGAATAAATCTCTATGAGACGTTTATGGGTACGTAATTCAAACTGCTCACGGGAAGTCTTGTTGACATGCGGTGAACGCAATACAGTGAAGATTTCCTTTTTCGTGGGCAGCGGAATCGGCCCCGATACAACAGCTCCGCTAGTGCGCACTGTCTTAATAATCTTAGCAGTAGATTTATCCACCAGATTATGATCATAAGATCGTAGCTTGATTCTGATTTTCTGATTCATGCCTCTTTTATATTAAATCAATTATGCAATAGGTGATTATGCGTGCACTTCACCTTTAGCTTCTTCAATTATTTCTTTTGCAATCCCTGATGGTGCCGGTGCAAAGTGTGAGAATTCCATTGATGAACTTGCTCTACCTGAGGTGAGTGTTCTGAGCTCAGTAACATAACCGAACATCTCAGACAATGGCACTTCTGCTTTAACCACAACTGCATTACTCTTGCTTTCCTGGCCTTTCATCAAGCCTCTTCTTCTATTCAAGTCTCCGATTACTGTTCCGGTGTATTCTTCCGGTGTGGTAACCTCTAGTTTCATAATCGGCTCAAGGATGACGGGTGCAGTCTGCTTAGCTGCTGCACGGAAACCTTCCTTGGCACAGAGTTCAAATGCAATAGGCTTGGAATCCACTGAGTGCATTGAACCATCATAGACACGGACTTTCATGGAATCTATGGCAAATCCTGCGAGTACACCATTGTCCATCATCTGCTTAAATCCGTCCTTAATCGGCTTCTGATAGTTCTTATCAATTGCGCCTCCGAAGATATCCCAGATAAACTGCAATTTCTCTCCTTTTTCAAACTCCTCGCTTTCTAAATATTCATCATCAGCAGGCCCAAGCTCAAATTCCATATCAGCAAAGAGCCCTGATCCACCGGATTGCTTCTTGAGTCTCTCTCTGTGAGAGACTGTTTTAGTTAATGCTTCTTTATAATTAACCTGTGGAGCACCTTTATTAATGTCCACTTTAAATTCTCTTTTAAGACGATCAACAATAATCTCCAGGTGTAATTCGCCCATACCACTGATTACTGTCTGATTGGTATCTTCATTATAACTTACCGTAAAGGTTGGATCCTCTTCAGATAGCTTATTTAAGGCCATCCCTAGCTTCTCAAGATCCTTCTGAGACCGCGGCTCTACTGCAAGGCCTATCACTGGATCGGGGAAAGTCATATCTTCAAGAACTATCGGGTGATCGAGATCACAGAGTGTGTCTCCTGTTCTGATATCTTTAAACCCTACACCGGCAGCTATATCACCAGCTTCAACAACATCGATGGGGTTTTGCTTATTGGAATGCATCTGGTAAAGTCTCGATATTCTCTCCTTCTTCCCGGAACGGCTGTTCAATACATAGGAACCGGCTTCAAGTTTACCTGAATAAGCTCTGAAAAATGCAAGCCTTCCTACATAGGGATCCGTAGCAATCTTAAATGCCAGGGATGAAAATGGTTCATCGACATCAGGCTTTCTCTCTACCTCTTCTCCCGTATCGGGATTAATACCTGATATGGATCCTACATCCATCGGTGAAGGCAAATATGCACATACAGCATCTAGAAGAGCTTGAACACCTTTATTCTTAAAAGCAGATCCACAGAGCATAGGTATAATACTCTTGTCAATAACTGCTTCTCTTATTGCATTTCTTATTTCTTCTTCAGTAATAGAATCCGGATCTTCAAAAAACTTTTCTAAGATTGACTCGTCATATTCAGCAACAGATTCTAGCAAATGTTCCCTGTGCTCAGCTACCGTCTCCTGTAGCTCTTCCGGAATATCGATTTCTTCATAAGTCATCCCGAAGTCGTCTTCATTCCAGACGATTGCTTTATTGGTGATTAAATCCACAACACCTTTGAAATCATCTTCTGCTCCGATAGGAACTTGGAGTGGAACGGGATTGGCACCGAGCATTTCTTTTACCTGACGACATACGTCAAAGAAATCTGCACCTTGTCTATCCATTTTATTTACAAATCCCAGACGAGGAACACCATACTTATCCGCTTGTCTCCAGACGGTTTCAGATTGTGGTTCAACCCCGGAAGCAGCACAGAAAAGTGCTACAACACCATCGAGTACACGGAGGGAACGCTCAACCTCAACTGTAAAGTCAACGTGCCCCGGAGTATCGATGATATTAATTGAATATTTGTCATCTTTCCACTTCCACGAAGTTTTAGTCGCTGCAGAGGTAATCGTAATACCGCGCTCTTGCTCCTGCTCCATCCAGTCCATCACGGCAGCACCGTCATGTGTTTCACCTATTTTATGGCTTATGCCTGTATAAAAAAGGATACGCTCAGTAGTTGTTGTTTTACCTGCATCGATATGGGCAGCGATTCCTATGTTCCTCGTGTATGTTAAGTCTCTTGACATGACAAAAAATTATCTTCTTCTTAATTATGATTTTACTTCTCTTCTACAATATTATACTCTGAAATGGGCAAATGCACGGTTGGACTCCGCCATTCTATGCATTTCTTCTTTTCTCTTTACAGAGGCTCCTTCCCCTTTACTAGCCGCAATAAGCTCAGCTGCGAGCTTATTTGCCATTCCTTTATCTGCTCTTTGACGTGAAAAATTAATCAACCAGCGCATTCCAAAAAATAATTTTCGGTTTGCCGGTATTTCAGTTGGTATCTGAAAGGTTGCACCACCGATACGACGACTTCTCACCTCAACTTGAGGCATTGCATTATTCAATGCTTGCTTCCATACCTCATGTGGATCTTTATCTTCAACGCGTTCTGCAATAATGTCCATTGCGTCGTAGAATATCTTATACGATAAGCTCTTCTTGCCCTGAACCATGAGATTATTCACAAATCTCGTAACCATCGGATCCTTATAGCGTGGATCTGGTTGAAGTCTTCTTACTCTTGGCTTTCTTTTTCTCATCTTCTCGCTTAATTATTTAGGTCGTTTAGTCCCATATTTAGAACGTGATTGTAATCTGTCTTGAACACCGGCTGTATCAAGCGCACCACGTACAATCGTATAGTTAACTCCCGGTAAGTCTTTTACTCGACCTCCTCTGATAAGTACGATCGAGTGCTCCTGTAAGTTATGCCCTTCACCCGGAATGTATGCGAGCACCTCTATACCATTGGTCAGTCGCACCTTCGCTACTTTACGCAAGGCTGAATTTGGCTTCTTCGGGGTCGTAGTATAAACTCTTGTACATACTCCTCGCTTCTGTGGACATCCTTGTAGCGCCCTCGAGTCACTCTTCTGAACAATTTTTTCCCTGCCCTTCCGTATAAGCTGATTTATAGTAGGCATACTTTCCTTCTCTTATTATATTAAAAAATAAACCGGTACTTACTTTATTTACCGTTCTTAATGCTCTTTTCTAAAGCGATTGCAAAGGTACATTTATTCCTTTTATTATCCAAGCTCCATCCAAAAATATTTCAATATTGTTCAAAAAAAATCCTTTTCCCACCTCTCATCTTGTCTTCAGGCAAGGTGTACCAGCAATATAACATTCACATTCCGTGCCGATTTATGCTGACACATCCTTTCTATAACGGCTATATTTGTTTTATTCCCAGCTTTAGGTTCGCATAGGCTGTACTTTTATGTCGGAGTCAATCGCATTCCCATTTTTTCATCACTGCTATTTCTTCCTAGAAGGCAATCCGGTCAATTATATACCCGCTGTTATGACCGTCAAAGGTTTATCAATATCTGCAGGGGAAAAATTTAATAAAAGCTACCTATGTACGTCTATTCCGCTATCTCAGTTCAGCATAAGCCCATAGTTTTATGGTAGATAGGATTTCCATTGCTCAGTTTTCTTTACTAGGCTGATTATCTTTATTCCACAACACGCATTCCTACACTTATGAGTGCGTTTCCTACACTATCAACTTTAAATTCTATAAATATCACTATCCTAGATAAAAAATAGTAGTAATAATATGGAATTTACAAATTTATACTTTACATTTAAGCTATCAATCAATTTTATCACTAGATAAAACCTATCCAACATGAATGCACGTGATTTTAAGTACGGTATTATACTCTTCTTATGCTTTGTCATCTACTTCTTGCTCTTGTCCATCAATAACTACTATTTCAACTCCTATCTCCGGATAGGAAATGTCGTATTTCATTCTATCATTGTCTATCTCGCGATATCGCGATTTCACGATTCTGCAATTGCCAAGAAAAGATTTAACTATCTCTCGGGTTTTATGGCAGGTTTTAAGCCGAGTATTATAGCAACCGTGCTTTTTGCCGTATTTCAATTTTTCTATCTTACTTTTAATACTCATTTCCTTGAAGGACTTAAATCAACGAGTCCAATACAAGATTTTCTCACACCGGTTACAGCACCGATTGTAGTTTTGTTTGAAGGAGTGGCTATTTCATTAATTCTGTCCTATCTTATTCTACGCATCATTGTGCGTAGTGAGGAAAATTAAAGGAGGCACAGAGTAAGGCGATGAGATATAGCTTTAAATAGCAGAAAATATCTTTACTGTTACAATAAGCTCGTCATTTAAAGCCTGCATAGCACACAGGTCGCAGCATTGTGCATCAATGGGTTTCTATGTGGATTTTAATAGTTCGTTTTATCCTCCATAGACTTCCACGCATTGAATAATTGAAGTGCTTCACTGCGAAAAGTATGGAATACAGGGATTTTGCGCTCCTCGAGATCCTTCCCGATCTCCTCATAGATAAAGTTATCATCAAATCCGGCATCGGCAGCATCCTCCCGAGTACATGCCATAATAATCTTCTCTGGTCTAGCCCAGTATATGGCCCCAAGACACATAGGGCAGGGCTCGCAAGTGGTATATAAAATGGCATCTTCCAATTGGAAATCCCCAATCTTCCCGCATGCATCCCTTATCGCGACAACTTCAGCATGGGCCGTGGGATCATGTGATGACAACACTTGATTATACCCTTCTCCTATTATTTCTGAACCACGGACAATAACAGACCCGAATGGTCCCCCATGCCCATTCTCCATTCCATATCTGGCTAATTCTATCGCGCGTTTCATATACTTCTCATGATTGATCTCCTGCTTCATTCTATTTAGCTTCTTTTCTAGTAAATCTTCATTGTTATATTGTCGTAATCTCTCTTTGTTCCATTTATTTATTGCGGACTGTAAGCATTGGGAATAAGACTGAAAGTTGATCTACGACGCTCTGTTTCAGAGGTACTGCATTAATAATTGCGCGAGATTGCTTGTTATAAAGCTCTATCTCTCCTTTAATCTGAGCCGGTATATCATAATGGTCATAAATCCCTTTAATGAGTGCTATTTCCCTTTCGCCTCTTATTTGACTTGAGTCAAATACTCTTTTTAAGCTACGCTTATCTTCTTCTGTTGCCCGCATCATAGAATAATGATACAGTAGAGTTTTTTTACCATTCAGGATATCGCCACCCTGTTTTTTCCCCGTATCCACTGAATCTCCATAAACATCAAGGTAATCATCCTTAATCTGAAATGCTATACCGACTTGCTCGCCCGCTTCTTGTAGTTGTCGCGCCTCAGACACCGACATTCCTCCCAGAAGACTCCCCATGAACATGGACAAGCCTAGAAGAACACCTGTTTTTAAGCGCACCATCTCAATGTAATCTGTATGCTCCACTTGATTCGATTTCTCAAATTCCATATCAAGCTCTTGTCCATGACATACTTCTAGCGCCGTCTGAATAAATGCCTCTCGAATAAGCTCCTTTTGTTCACTTTCAAGGCGATTTATCAATTGAAAGCACAAAATCAACATTGCATCGCCGGACAAAATCGCCTTCGGAGTACTATACTTTTTATGTACTGTTGCGGCACCTCGTCTGATGTCTGCTTCATCCATAATATCATCGTGCACAAGGGTAAAGTTATGGAACAATTCAAGGATATAAGCACCGAGAAGAGCTTCCTTACTTAATTCACCTTGTTTCTGCCTACTCAACACGAGACACAATAAAGGCCTGAACCTTTTCCCGCCTGTAGCCATAATATAATTAATAGGCTCATAAAGACTCTCCGGCTCGGATTTAAATGCATTTTCCCTCAAGTATTGCTCAAATTCTGCTTTTAATTCTCCTATCATATCACTTTTCTGTCAAGATAAAATGTGTTGTTGTCTCAGCATCGTCTGTCGCTTCTCCACTCATTATAGATACGTGAAATGTCGCACGACCGGCAACCTTAAAGCTCCCATTCCATTCAATCTTGCTGCCATCTGTATTTTTCCTCAATATACGCTTGCCATCAGGAGTAAAAATCATAAGATTGGTAAATGGATAAGTTCCGGTGAGACTCGCATGATACTGTTCCGATGGTTCTACGTATATATTATAGTACTTCACATCCTTTCCTTTTAAGTGGGCGGTCGCCTCATAGGTCTCCCCACTATGCAATTCCATCAATATATTTTCAATCAATGGCAACTCTTCTTTCTGCTCCGCCGCATTCACCACTTCAGAAGTACTCATCGTATCGGGCGCTTTACTTACCTCGGGCTGTGGTTCTTGCCGCTCTGTAGCATCCGCACAGGAGAAAAATACTATTACAGAACATAGGTAGAATAAATATGTAATTTTCATCTGGAGATCTCTTTTAATTTCAGAATCATAGGTCAAATATATTACATTATTATAAACCTATCCAATAATCCTATCTTAACTCAGCTTCCGCAAATGTCCAGCTCCCCTTAATCCGACTGAAAAACAAGCACAAAAATCATCAAAAACAGATATCCGGCAGAACACACAAATGTCCTATCACAAGCAAGGCTGAATTTAATAAATCTTCTCAATTTCGTTTTTCCTTCTACTCTATTTATTAAATTGCAGTTTCAAATTATTACAAACATAAATATATCAATCATGCGGAATGATTTTGTCATATTCGTCGTGGTATCAGCGGCGCTCGTATTATTTCTCGGCTATTTTGGACACCCTATGCTGTTTTACTTATTTGTAATTTTTATTCCGATTTACCTCTTGGGATTTTACGATATGTATTTTGCTGAAGAAACAATCATGCGGAATTTTCCGGTCGTAGGAAGAGGTCGATTTTTAATGGAGCAGATGCGCCCCAAGATTTACCAGTACTTCATTGAATCAGACACCAATGGAACACCTATAAATCGCGTCAATAGAGAAATGGTCTATAATCGTGCCAAGCTAGGAAATGACAACGAGCCATTCGGTACACAATACGACGTTTATTCTGAAGGCTATGAGTGGATGCACCATAGTATAGCAGCTAAGCACTTGGATGAGATTCCGGAAGACCTGAGACTCACAATCGGTGGGCCGGATTGTAAACAACCCTATAATGCAAGCGTCCTCAATATCTCAGCAATGAGTTATGGTTCATTAAGTCACGCTGCCGTACGAGCGCTCAACGCCGGTGCCAAGCTTGGAAACTTTGCTCATAATACCGGTGAAGGAGGCATTTCTCCGTACCACCTTGAGGCAGGTGGAGATCTCATTTTTCAATTAGGTACCGCATATTTCGGTGTCCGCGATGACGATGGCAAATTTGAACCTTCGCTTTTCAAAGAAAAATCGCGCTACGAATCCGTAAAAATGATTGAGTTAAAACTCTCCCAAGGTGCCAAACCCGGGCATGGCGGAATTCTACCTGCAGTAAAAAATACAGAAGAAATCGCCAGGATAAGGCATGTTAAACCTGGTACCGACGTTCTGTCACCGCCATATCATACGGCCTTTTCTACCCCTTGTGAGATGATGGAATTTATTCAAGAGCTCCGTGAACTCTCCGGAGGAAAACCAGTAGGCTTTAAAATGTGCATAGGCTCCAGAATGGAATTTATAGCCTTATGTAAAGCCATGGTTAAAACAGGCATAACCCCTGACTTTATTACGATCGATGGTGGTGAAGGCGGAACCGGTGCCGCTCCGCATGAGTTTTCTGATAGTATAGGAATGCCGTATCGAGAAGGCCTGGCATTTGCTTATAATGCGTTGGTAGGTCACGGACTTAAGCAAGATATTAAATTACTTACAAGTGGGAAGATTATAACGGGATTTGACCTATATCGAGCATTTGCGCTCGGTGCCGATGGTTGTAATGCTGCTCGAGCCATGATGCTTGCCATAGGTTGCATCCAAGCACTTGAATGCCACTTGAATACTTGTCCTACAGGTATCACGACACATAATCCCGAGCTCGTTGCCGGTCTTAATGTCAATGATAAAAAAGTAAAAGTAGCCAATTACCACAAGCGTACCATTCACTCATTACGAGAGATGCTAGCCGGTGCAGGACTAGTAAATCAAGATCATATCAACAGGCACATGGTGTATCGCAGAATTACGATGAATCAGATAAAATCTTATGCTCAGGTATATCCTTACATCGAAGAAGGCTGCCTTTTACATGAAGATACGGTACCGGAACACTTAAAATATGATTTTGCCTTTGCTGATCCCGATGAGTTTAACCCACGCATCGCGCAAAACCTAAATATGTAAAATCAATCGCAGTCACGGGCTAGATAAACACCTCTCTTCTACTGCATCTTGAACAATCAAGTGCCTAGAAGGCTATTGATTGTACCTAAAGTCTAGAAATATAGCTCGTACTATTCATCTACTTTTGCCATAACTTAATCAGTGCCATGTATATCAAGCTCATCCAGAAATTCTCTTCAATTTATTGAAGCTCGATTATCAAGAACCTCATACAGGCATATTTTCCCGCATTCCGTGAGCAGAATAACCGTAATTCTATTGAAAATCCATTGTAGAAGAAGATTCCGGGATCAACCTTGCGCCCCAATAAACAATCTACGCCCTACCCTTCCTTCAATTTTCGGCTCACTATCCTATAGATTCACTCTAGAGTGCCTGTCTATCAAGCATCCTGAGGCTTCATTAAAAATATTTTCAAAATAATCTCTGTTTAAAGGAACACTTCCGGCTCCTTATGACACTTATCCATGAACACAATATGAAGAACACTGATGGCAAAGGGAGAATGCATAGAATGTGGCGATGCTTTCAGGGGAAGAGCCGATAAAAAGTTCTGCTCTGATAATTGTAGAAGCCAGTATAATAATCGACGATATCAGTCCAATAAGGCTGTCGTAAAGATTAATAAGATATTGAAGCACAATTATCGTATTCTGAAGCACATTAAACAATCCATAAGTAAACGCAGTGTCCCATTAGAATATTTAAAAATGGAGGGATTTATCATGGATTACTGTACACATATTCAGAATAACGGGAAACAGAAAACCCAGTACTGCTATGACTATGGGATAAGAGTCCAGGAAGATGGAAACGTCAGAATTCTACGGGAGAAAGAAAAATATCAACCCTGACACTCTCACTTTGTGTAAAATTTAGGATGCTTGATATGGGTCGAATGAAATCTTCTTCATTCCGGCCCATTTTTTTACACCTCTACTCAATCCATATAATCCTATATACGTTAAACCAATGTACGAGAGATTTCATTCATACTGTGTAATTTATTTCCTAGTTAAAATCATCACTCTATGGCCTATACAATAGTCAAGTCGCAAATACTCAGATTCAGTGCCTACTTCTTTCTTCTTCTCTTTGTCAGCATGAGTATCTCTTCTTGCATAGAAATTAAACATAAAGTCGGAGCCTTAATCCCCGGAGAGTATCGGGGCGTCTTTCTCCTGGGTAAAGACCCATATAAATATTACGGGGAGGATTCACCCGCTCGGCAGAAAACCATTTTCACGGGTATCTCCGAGAATGAAATCCCCTTTAACTTTACAATTGCTTACGCAAATGATGAGCCATATATAATCCTTAAGAATGCTAGTCAGGAGCTTAAAATTACCGACATTTCTCTCGGTACTGATAGAAATACGTCCCATGACACCGTACGGATACGTTTTAAAGAATATAATTCATATATTTTTGCAGAATTTGCAGAAGGAGTGATGCAAGGCTTTTATCGCGATATGGATAAACCACTGATTAAAATCCCCTTTAATGCCTTTCACGACGAGCGATACCGATTTACCAAGATGCCCGACAAGCCGGAAATAAACGTAAATGGCAGCTGGAAAGTCGCATTTACACGACAAGAAGGAAGTAAAAAGTATGCCATAGGGCAATTTCAACAAGAGGGGAATGAGCTCACTGGAACATTTGCCACTACGACCGGCGATTATGGCTTTCTTGAAGGCGTCGTGGATGGTAAGGAAATATGGCTTTCATCATTCGATGGGTCACACATGTATCTTTTTCATGCCAAAGCTATCGGGGAAGACAAATTAAGCGGCTCATATACTTATGGAAAACGCAAAGACAAAATAAGGATGTGGACCGCAGTCAGGGATTCTACTTTTACATTAACATCTGCGGATTCAATAACTAATTTACAAGATGTCAATGCCGCCATAAACCTATGCCTCCTCTCTTCACATGGTGACTCTGTCTGCCTTGACGATCCGGAATTTCAAGGGAAAGCCAAGATATTACAGATAATGGGTACATGGTGCTTCAATTGCCGTGATGAGACGAAGTTTATCCAAGAATATCTCAAAAAGCATCCTAGCCCAGACCTTCAGATAATAGGTCTCGCCATTGAGAAGTATGACGGGCAGCGTGCAGCTGATCTCGTCAACTACTTTAAACATAAATACAGCGTTGATTATCCTGTACTTATGGCGGGGACGCTGAAAAATCCTACTGAAAACCTTCCCTTTATCGATAAGATCTCCGCTTATCCGACAATGATTTTTCTAGACAAAAACAATGTCATTCAAGGTACTCATACAGGCTTTTATGGTCCGGCTACAGAAGAATATGAAACTTATAAAAAGGAGTTTCACCACCGGATTCAAGAACTCGTTAAAAAATAGCTTATGAATTATACGCTTATAACAGGTGCCAGTTCCGGCATAGGCCGTGCAAGTGCCCAAGAATTCGCCGCACATAATCACAATCTCATCCTCTGCGCACGCAGGAAAGACAGGTTGGAAGCCATAAAATCTGAATTGGGATCAGAATATGGAATAGATGTACAATGCCTTTCATTTGATATACGGGATTATACGGCTTGTAAAGATGCCATCAATTCTATCAAAGATAAAACCGTGGAAATCCTTATCAATAATGCAGGACTTGCTCAAGGGCTAGAGCCGATTCATGAAGGGATTATCAGCGACTGGGAAACGATGATTGACACCAATCTCAAAGGCCTCCTTTATATAACTAGATTATTGAGCCCGACGATGGTGAAAAATGGTAGAGGGCATATTATCAATACTGCGAGCACAGCAGGCAAAAGAACCTATCCGGGTGGTAATGTTTATTGCGCCACCAAGCATGCCGTCGATGCACTTACTCGCGCTATGCGCAGAGACCTGTACAAGTATGGTATCAGAGTCAGCCAGGTCGCTCCCGGTGCAGTAGAGGAAACTGAATTTGCCGAAAGGCGATTCCATGGTGATCGTGAAAAGGCAAGAATATACGATGATTATAATCCGCTGAAAGCAAAAGACGTCGCAGAAGTGATTTACTTTATCGCTTCTCGACCTCCCCATGTCAATATTCAAGATATCCTGCTGATGGGAACTCAGCAAGTCCTCGGAGAATTTGATAGGAGTGGAAGACGATACGACGATACTTAAATCGAGAAGAAATCATTGAAGAAAATATTTTTTGTAAAAAGTATAATATTAAAGATATATTTAATATATTTGATGCAATGCAAGTACACAGAGACATAGAAAACCTGCCCAAGTTTAAAAGGCCGGTGCTTACAATCGGATCATTTGATGGTGTGCATCGAGGTCACAGGGTATTATTCAGTAAAATCGTCCAGATTGCCAAGGAAATTAAAGGGGAATCTATCATAATCACTTTCCATCCCCACCCTCGGAGTGTTATTTTTCCACTTGACACAAGTCTGCGCATTCTGACAACACTTGAAGAAAAAATAGAACTCATGAGCGAGCTGGGGATAGACCACCTTGTTATCGTCCCTTTTACTATCGAGTTTTCACACATGGCTGCAGAAGAATATATCACACAATTCCTCGTAGCAAAGTTTGCCCCGAAGAAAATAGTCATCGGTTACGATCACCACTTCGGTAGAAATCGGAGTGGAAGTATCCGCTTGCTGCTGGACTTTGGTCGTCGGTATAAATACGAAGTTGAAGAAATCCCCGCAGAGGTCATCGATGAGATTGCAATCAGCAGTACCAAGATAAGAAATGCAGTTCAAGAAGGAAATATCAAACTTGTCAATACCTACCTCTCCTACAATTATCTCTTGCATGGCGAGGTCGTCCACGGCATGAAAATAGGGAACCAGATTGGCTTCCCCACCGCCAATATTGACGTACAGAATCCCATGAAACTCCTGCCTCGCAACGGTATTTATGCTGTCAAAGTGGGCTATGAAGATAACAGCTATGACGGAATGATGTACATAGGCACCAAGTCCACTGTAAGCGATGAAGAGAAAATCGTGCTGGAAGTAAATATTTTTGATTTTAATCAATCTCTATACGGCGAGTGGATAAGTATCCAATTTATCAGCTTTATCCGTGGAGATGAAAAGTTTGACTCCCTGGATAAACTCAGGGCTCAGCTTCAAGTAGATAAAAAACAGACAGAGAGAATTCTCCATGCAAGGCATTAAGATTACAGCAGAAGTTGCCGTTGTAATCCTGAACTATAATGGCCTTCAGTACCTCCGGGAATATTTACCCGATCTGCTCGACCTCCATAGGGATCCATACAAGCTTATCATCATCGATAATGCCTCTGAAGATAATTCCGTTCCCTATCTGAAAAAAACACATCCGGAAATCCCGTTGATACAACTCCATGAAAATTTTGGCTTTGCAGGCGGCTACAATCGCGGCCTTCAAACTATAAATGCAGAGTTTTATTTTCTTGTGAATAACGATGTACGCATGCGTCGAAAAGACCTGGATATCTTGTACAATTTTTTAAAAACACATCCCTCCTATGCCGCTGCTCAACCCAAGATAAAAGCTGTTGACAATCCGGAGAGATTTGAATATGCAGGCGCTGCAGGAGGTTTTATAGATTACCTCGGTTACCCTTTCTGTCGCGGAAGAATATTTGATGTTGTCGAGGAAGATAATGGCCAATACGATAGTGCATGCGATATTTTCTGGGCAACGGGAGCCGCTATGCTTGTAAAAGCATCCGTATTTGACGCATTGGGTGGCTTTGAAGAGTATTTCTTTGCTCATCAAGAAGAAATTGATTTATGCTGGCGCATTCAGCGCGCCGGTCTTAAAATAAGTGTACAGCCTGCAGCAGTCGCCTATCATAAGGGCGGAGGAACGCTCGATTATACAAGCCCTTTTAAAACATATCTCAATTTCAGGAATAACCTCCTTACACTTATCCGCAATAAGAATAAAGCCCAGCTACTTTTCCTGCTACCTATAAGGGCTGTCCTAGATATGATTGCAGCTGTATTTTATCTAGTACAAGGGAAAAAACAGGTGATGAATCCAATCTTTAAAGCCTACTCTTCTGTTTATGGGAAGTTCAATGTCCACTGGAAATCTCGACGGAAAGCACAGCAGAAAGTTTTACAGCTCAAGGGGAATAATCACGCACAGATAGCCGGTTTACTGCATAAATCGCTTATCTTTCGCTTTTATATCCTTGGAAAGAAGACTTTTAAAGAAATTATGTAAGCTTATGCAAATGCCCTCTTACTCAATTATCGCAGAAAATGATGCCTATCTCGTCATAAACAAAGACGCAGGTATGTTGACAATCCCGGATAGATTTGACAAGTCATTGAGCAATCTCTACAATTTACTTACCGTAAAGTATGGGCAGATTTTTACTGTACATCGCCTCGACAAAAATACAAGTGGCTTGCTCGTCTGGGCCAAGGATAAACAGACGCATAAAGCATTAAACACTCAATTCCAGGAAAGAGAAGTTGTAAAAAAATATCTAGCACTCGTCCTGGGAAGAGTATTCAGGGATGAAATGACCATCGACCGACCACTGTTAAAACTCCCGCACTCGTCCAAGATGGTTATCTCTCAGCAAGGGAAAGCTTCAAAGACTTATGTTAAAGTTCTCGAACGCTTCAATGAATTCAGCTTGCTGGAGGTCTCACTTGATTCAGGTCGTACACACCAGATAAGAGCACATCTCGCCTCCATCGGCCATCCTCTCGCAGTCGATCACCTGTATAATGGACGAGATGGAATTGCGATTACCGATATTAAAAAACGTCGTTTCAACCCCAATAAGTATAGAGAGGTCCGGCCTTTAATCAGTAGAGAAACACTCCATGCGGAGTTCCTCGCATTTAATGATCCGAAGACAGGTAATGTCATGGAATATACTGCTCCTCTGCCCAAGGATATGCGGGCTTGCATCAATCAATTACGGAAATGGTCATAAAGACCCTCTGAAATGCTGGATTCTCGGATCCTCCTTCCATAACTAAGATAAATTCCCTTCTCGCTTAAAGTTCATAGATAAAATATGCACCACCTATATGAACTGTGTAAACTTCCTCGATTTACACACAGGCTCGATTAACAATGGGCTATATCCTTATTAATCTAGCTTTACCAGATATTAATCTATGCTTATATCACTAATTTTGAAGAGTAATTGGACAAATAGAACATAATTCCTTCACTTTTTCCTTCATATCTCAGGATCGAGATAAATATTTTTAAAAAAATCATTATACATATTACGCTTTTTAATAATATGTATTATATTTGACCCATCGTAATATAGTTGTTATGAAATCATAATAGCTAATGCGTTTTTTTGATCTTAGTTTTAGTTAATGCTGCAAGGTCTGGCAAGAGCCAGGCCTTTTTTTATTTCTGGAACCATGGTGTATATCGTGGGAAATATGTACTTTAGTGCGACAATAAAATTATTCATAAAACCAACTATAAAATTATGATTATAGGAGTACCAAAGGAAATAAAACCAAGTGAAAACAGAGTAGCGTTAACTCCGGTGGGCACGATGGAACTAGCCCGTCATGGTCATGAGGTTTACATACAGAAAAATGCCGGGAAGGGCAGTGGTTTCAGCGATGAGATGTATGCTGAAGCGGGTGCACAGATACTTGACAGTATCGAAGAAGTGTACAATATTGCTGAAATGATTCTTAAAGTTAAGGAACCGATAGAACAAGAGTACGAGCTTATCAAAGACGATCAGCTCATCTTTACATTCTTCCACTTTGCTTCATCTGAAGCACTCACGCAAGCAATGATTAAAAACAATTCAGTCTGCATTGCTTATGAAACAGTTGAATTAAGCGATCGCAGCTTACCACTTCTAATTCCAATGTCGGAAGTTGCCGGCCGTATGGCTACGCAACAAGGGGCCAAGTACCTTGAGAAGCCGCAACAAGGAATGGGTTTATTGCTAGGTGGAGTTCCGGGTACGCGGCCGGCGGAAGTTCTTGTTCTCGGTGGCGGTATTGTAGGTTCTGAGGCGGCCAAGATGGCAGCCGGACTCGGTGCATCAGTAACAATTCTCGACAAGAACCTTCATCGCATACGCGAACTTGCAGAAATTATGCCTGCCAATGTCCGTATTCTTTACAGTAGTGAGTTAACTATACGTGAGCTTGCGCAAAAGGCTGACTTTATCGTCGGTGCGGTACTCATTCCGGGTGCCAAAGCTCCGCATCTCATCACCAGTGATATGATTAAAACAATGAAACCCGGTTCCGTTGTCGTTGACGTCGCTGTCGATCAAGGTGGTTGTATTGAGACTTCTCATCCGACGACTCACGATGATCCTGTATTTATGGTGGACGATGTAGTTCATTATTGCGTTGCCAATATGCCCGGTGCGGTTCCTTTTACTTCTACTATGGCATTGACCAATGCAACCCTTCCATACGCTATTGCACTAGCCGATATGGGCTGGAAGAAAGCTTGTTCAGATATTGCTGAATTAAAATTGGGCTTAAATGTCGTCCATGGCGATGTAGTTTATAAGGCTGTTGCCGATGCATTTGATCTACCTTATGTTGAAGTGGATACAATTTTATAAATCCAAGGAGGGGATTGATATTTAAGCCCCGGGCTTCAAGCATCCTGAGTATTAACAAAAAGGGAAGTAATCTTTCAGATTACTTCCCTTTTTGCATTTGCGTAAGCTATAGATACTTCACGCTATCGGATTCAGAGAATTTCCTCAATAAAATATGCCATGCTCGGGAAATCTCAACAAATCCTTACCGCTTAATTACCTATGCTTTACTCTTACTATACTTCTGTTGTGATGACTTTTTCACTTTACGTGTAAGATCACCGGACAATTCAGACAGAATCGACGTCGAAACAAAGACGGATGAATATGTACCGACAATAATACCTATCATAATTGCAAATGCAAATCCTCGGATAGAGTCCCCACCGAATAAGAATAATGCCGTAATCGTGATAAGCGTCGTAAAAGCGGTCATCACCGTACGCCTGAATGTATTATTTACAGCCATATTGATAACCTCATCCTTGGACTTATTGATACCTCGCCCGAGATATTCACGCACCCTGTCAAAAATAATCACTGTATCGTTGATTGAGTAACCGATGATCGTTAAGAGTGCTGCTATAAAGGTCTGATCCATTTCTAGCGAGAACGGTAGGATACCATGTAGCAATGAGAATACACCCATCATAATTATACTATCATGCATAAGCCCTATGACACCACCGAGACTGTATTGCCACTTATTAAATCGTATCAGAATATAGACAAATACGAGAAGTAAAGCCAATATTGCCGCCTTCCATGAACTATTTATAATATCATCTGCTATCGTCGGTCCTACCTTGGACGAGCGGGTGACATGTGTCCCTTGCGAGCCAGTATCTTTAAACTTCTGAAAGTTCAGATTTCCACCGGTAACTTTATTAATTCCGGCATACAGTTTACTGAGAACAATTGAATCGGCATCTTTACTACTTTCATTAATAAGGTAGTCCGTTGTAATATTGTATTTATTGTGCACATCCACCGATTTCACCACAGGTTCTCCATCTAGTTGCACGGCAAGTTCATCGCGCAGTGCATCCAAATCCACATCATGAGCAAATTGAACATCATAAGACCTTCCACCTTTAAAATCCAGCCCGTATTCAAATCCCCTCGTTGCTATTGACACAATGCTTGCAACGAGTAGCGTACCGGAGATTATATAGGCAATCTTCTTTTTGCCCATCCAGTCAAAATTCATGTTGGCAAACATCCCCTCGGAAACTCTGGTCCAGAAGGAAAGATTCTTTCCTTTCTTTATCCACCAGTCAACGATGAGGCGAGTAAAGAGAACTGCTGAAAGTAAAGTACATATAATACCGACAATCAAGACAATACCGAAACCTTTAATCGGACCGAGTCCGTAATATGCAAGGACGATACCGATAAGCAGGGTTGTGACATTACCATCAATAATGGCTGAATATGAATACTGGAATCCATCCTCAATAGCATTCAGCAATGTTTTTCCGAGCTCAAGTTCCTCACGTATCCTTTCATAGATAATGACATTGGCATCCACGGCCATACCCATAGTCAAGACAATACCTGCTATACCGGGTAAAGTTAATACCGTACCTATAGAGGAAAGGGTTCCGAGGATAAAAAAGACATTGGTGAGGAGGCAGATAATGGAAATCAGTCCTGCGCCACCATAATACGCCGCCATAATTATTAAGAGTAAGCCAAAACCTACGAGGAGGGAAATCAGGGATTTATTAATATTTTCTTGTCCGAGTGAAGGTCCGACGACAGATTCCTGAATAATCTTGGTCTCGGCAGGAAGTTTACCGATTTTCAAGATATTGGCAAGGTCTTGTCCTTCCTGGACAGAAAAGTTTCCGGAAATTGAAGAACTACCATTCTTAATCGGTTCATTGACGCTCGGTGCAGAGACAACTTGATCATCGAGGACAATAGCAATCGGTCGTTGATTATCTCTAGCTGCTTCTGTTGTCATCTCACCCCATATTCTTGCTCCTTTCTGGTCCATTTCTAGCGTAACCGTAACATTTCCGGTAACCGGATCGGGTTGCGTGCTCGCATTTGTTACGCGATCTCCTTCCAGAGGTGCATCGGTTGTTCCCGGCAATGTTTTCACTGCATAGAGTTCATACATACCTGTCTCTTCACCGGTCTGGTAGTTTACTGCAGGATCACGTGACCAGAGGAATTTGATATTGGGAGGAAAAAGTTGTTGTACTTCATCCTTGGCAAGCATTCTGCTTATCGCCTTCATATTATTTTTCTTGGCAGTACCCATAACAGAAAGTGGCATCATAAACTGCTGATTGGTTCCGGCTGCTTGATTCAAGGTAAAGAGCTTGAATAATGGACCATTACTTTCATTGACGATAGCGTCATCTCCTGTTGTGCGGATTGTATCATAGCGTACTTCACCAGTAAGATTACCCAATGAATCGAGTACCGGTAATGTATCGATCCTCAAGATATTGTCACTAACTTGTGTAGTTTTATCCTGGCTTCCACCTTGTTCTGTAGCAAGGAGTTTATCAGCTTCTCGGAATGCGGCTATAATTCCTGGGTCTGATACGCGATAAACGTGCCAGAATTCAAGGTCTGCACTTGCTTGAAGGTAATTCCGTGCTCTCTCCGGATTGCTGATTCCCGGCAATTCAACGGTAATGAGGTCTCGAGCCTTGTCTAGAGAGACATTGGGCTGACTTACCCCAAATTTATTAATCCTCTGCTTCAATCGCTTGAAGGTAAGTTGAACTGTCTCATCGGCAAGATTACGCAATACCGATATAACTTGTTCGTCTGTCGAAGCTATATTTATTTCATCACGGAGAGAAGCATTGCGCTGGAAGATATCCGCAAGTTTTTCCCCATCGGCTATTTTATTCCACTCTTGAGCAAAGAGTGTGATATAATCATCTTGTCCATCCTTGAGTCGCTCTGAAGCATTCTTCAATGCTTCTCTGAACTTAGGATTCTGATTGTTGCCAGACAATGATACGAGAAAATTCTTCAGATTAACTTGTAGAACAACGCTCATCCCACCTTTCAAGTCAAGTCCCAGTTTCAATTGCTGTTGCTTGAGTTCTTGATAAGTATATGACTTCAATAGCGGTATAGTGAATATCTTTTCACTAGACATTGAGTCAAGATAAGATGCGCGTGCCGTCTTAAAGGCTTCTGCTCGTTGAAAATCATCTTTTATTCCTTGTACTTGCTCCTTTGCATATTCCTCAGCATCGTTTTCCACACGACTAGTCGGCCACATAAATAAAAATTGTACGGCACAGACAATCGTCATAATGATGAGAAAAAACTTTACAATGCTTTTTCCTTGCATACCTTATAGTATATATTTAGATATTCTTGTGATAAAAAGTCGCGCAAATATAAAGCAATTCTCTTACAATTACCGAAAATATCTCCTTTTTATCCGATTAATTCATTTCTGCTCCTTGAATATCCATCTTCCTGCTCTGTTATTCCTCAAGAAAGGCTTCCTTTTACCTCCTTTTTATCCGGGCTGGTAGCTCAAGCAATAATATGTTTTGTACGCTCACTTTCCACTTGATTAAGCTTAATCTGATGTAGAAAACTACAATAACTCTCGACTATTAACATTGAGGTATATGGTTATTGAAACTTCAGCTAGCTGTTTTTAAAATAGTGCATCTGGGTTCCTTTATCCGGTTTATTATTCAGTTTTATGGACACTACGGAACAATTTTTACTTTTTCTGCGTTTCCATCTTGAAAACCCTGATAAATAGCTGATATTAGTTCCTTTATTGAAGGAATATATTGAAGCTCAAGCTATGCAGAGGATTTTCAGGGCCGGTTGATATGCCGTCTCACTGTGCCTAGGCGATAATATATACTGGTCATTGTGTGACAGAAACTATTGAGATTCTTGTGCATACAGATCAGACAGATTGCGAGAAGGTCGAGAACTAGAAGTTCTTAGATAACGCAGCAATATCAATTAACCTTTTTTATTAACAGTTAAAAAATCATTAATGGGATTATTTTCTTTTTTAAAAGATGCCGGAGATAAAATGTTCGGTGGAAACGATGAAGTAGCCAACAAGGCTGAAACACTTCAAAATACGCTCAACCAGCTAGAACTAGGGATTGAGAATTGCAATATTCAGCTCGACGGAGATAAAGTAACAATTTCCGGTAAAGCGGATTCTCAAGCAGAGAAAGAAAAAGCTATTCTCGCCGTAGGTAATGTGGCAGGTGTAGGTTCTGTGGACGCATATATCGTCGTTGACAATCCAGAGCCGGAAGCCAAGTTTTACCAGGTAAAGAGTGGGGACAGCTTATCAAAAATTGCAGAAGAATTTTACGGAGACCCGATGAAGTACACGGTAATATTTGAGGCCAATCAGCCGATGTTAAAAGATCCTAATAAGATCTATCCGGGCCAGTCTCTAAGAATTCCACCGATACAGTAAGATGTAAAAATGGTGAATTAAGCCTAGAAAAGTGTCAATGGAATGAATTCCATGACACTTTTCTTTTTTCTACCCCTCTCTTTACCGAGATGCAACAAGGCATAATATGCAATCAAGGTAAATAACTTATCATTTAGACTTACTCTTATACCGGAAAATATTCTTTATTCTGTAGGATGATTACTTCAACTCTCGTATCCCATCCCTTTCCAGGATAAGTTCATCACCTGTACAATCTATGATAGCGCTCGGCTGAAGATTTCCCGGCCCACCATCAATAACCACATCGACGAGATTTTTATATTCATCATAAATCATTGTCGGGTCAAGGACATAAGCATTATCTCTATTTTCCTTTTTTAAGGAGGTACTCAGAATAGGATTACCGAGTTCGGCAATAATGGACTGCACGATATTATTCTCAGGAATACGCACGCCCACTTGTTTTTTCTTGTTCCTAAAAAGTTTGGGGACTTCATTATTGGAATTGATAATAAAGGTAAAAGGGCCCGGAGTATTTCTCTTCATTGTTTTAAAAATATCATTACTTATCTGGCTTGTGTATTGAGCAACTTGGCTTATGTCGCTACACATGAAGGTGAGGTTCACCTTGGCCGGATTAATGCCTTTGATTTTACAGATTTTATCGACAGCTTTACTGTCGGCAAAGTCGCAGCCCAATGCATAGACTGAATCCGTAGGATAAATCATAATCCCCCCATTGTTAAGGATTTCGATAACTTTCTCTAGTTTACGTTTTTGAGGGTTCTCCGAATGAATTTTTAATAGCATACTCTTCTGTTTTCTTTAATTTATAGGTTTTATAAGTTCTTCTCTTTCTTGTAGAGAAATAGTAAGCATAATAATTTCCAATATAAAGATTTTTAACATTACATTGAAGCTTGCCCGGAAATTTCCTACTGCAAGCACTTATCCTAGGTGAGATACATCGTTCTTCTTTAAAAGTACTGCAGAATCCTCCGTAACTTGAAGGGCAAATAAACCCGTATTGGAATGATTAAATCGTTTCATATCTCCGGCTTCAAGTCCGAGTAAAAGTGTCAACAATGCACGTATAGTCCGTCCATGAGAACATATCAGCACCTTCTCATGTCCAGATCTCCTCAGCATCTCAAGGAAGTCAGAAAGTCGTTGCAGTAATTCCTCCGCGCTTTCGCCTCCTTCAATCCTGCTGGTGAGCTCCCCTTTTTCCCAGTCATCAATCAGCCTCGTGTAGCGCTCCGTCATTGCAGCACTGACTTGCTTTCCCTCATTTACCCCCCAGTTTATCTCATTCAGAAGCTCCGTGTGTTTAATCGGGATATTCTCAACCTCCCACGGCTCCACAGTTTCTTGAGATCGCTTTAAAGCTGAAGTGTATATAAGCTCATAATCTTCATCACTATACATCTTATAAAATGCTTCGGCTTGTTTCCTCCCTTCTTCGTTCAAGGAAATATTAACTCCGCTCCCTTGAATAATCCCCGCTTTATTATAATCGGTTTCTCCATGTCTGATTATGTGCAATATCATATCATTTCTTTTATCTGTCCGCTTCCGCAAATGAGCTCTCAGCACAGAATAATCCCTCTCCTACTCATTTATTCTGAACACATTAGGCATAAAATATCTTGCTTTCTCCACTTCATTACTCCTTTTTATACTGGACGCTGAAGTTCATATCATTTTCAATTGCCTAATATAAGTTTTGAAACGCTATTTTCCGTATTATTGTATGGAATTCTACATGAAAGTGTACTATTTCCATAGCATAATGCGTACTTTCCCGATCTGGTAATATCAAGAAGAGAATGCATAAAGAGAAACCAATATTAAGTATCTGCATAAGTCGATTCAATGAAGATGTCTCCCATCTGCTCTTGGCTTTATGTACCGAGGTGAAGCGGTTGCAAGTCCCTATAGACATTCACCTCAGAGATGATTGTTCTGAGCTCTTGTTCCCGATAAATATCTCTGAACCATTTCTTTTTACGCATAAGAATTCTTCCAATCTCGGTCGCGCAAGGAATAGGAATAGACTCGTAAATGATTCCACCGGTGAATTTGTCTTATTCCTCGATGGCGATGTCATGCCGGCAAGGCGGGATTTTATTGAACAATATATCCATGCTCTTCAGAAGAACGATATCGATGTCCTCACCGGAGGCATAACTTACCGGGCGGAAGTCCCACCTAGAGATAAATTGCTCCACTATCGTTATGGATTGCTCCGCGAGGCGCAAGAATCGGCTGATAGCCACTTAAAAACTTCCAATCTCTGTATCCGACGCAGTGTTATAATGGAGGTAAAATTTGACGAAAGTCTCAGAAATTATGGTCATGAAGACACATTACTTTCTCTGAAACTAGAGCATCTTAATTATACGATAGAGCATTTCCATAATCCGATTATCCATGAGGGCTTGATGAGCAATAAGGAATTCATTCACAAGCAAGATCAGGCACTTCACACGCTTGCCGGATTGCACGAGAAAGGTTATAATAATCTTACGCGCCTTCAGAAATTTTATCAACAGAGTAAAAGCTCAGTACTCTTAAAACTTATTCCTTCTCAAGTATGCATAAATCTGCTACGGGAATTACTCCTTATGATTCCCCGGATAAATCTCAAGATATTGGACCTGTATAAATTGCTTGTATATCGCAAGCTCTTATCTGAAAAATGAAAATATTGACAAGCCATATTGACGAGTATCGAAACAGCGTTCCATAAACTTAAAGTTGTGATACTTGCTGTGTTCCAGGACAAATATTCCCGTATCCTTGAGTAAAGTATCAGAATTAAGCACAATTTCTGGCAGTTGAGGTAGGCGATAGTCCTTATACGGTGGATCGGCAATTATAAGGTCATAAGTCGATGTATCCGCCTGCAGGAACCGATACACATCACTATGAACCGGATGAATGGCGTCTTTTATCTCAAGTTCAGCCGCCGTGCTCCGGATATAATGAAGACAAGCTTGATTGCTGTCTACTGCCACTACGGTTGCTGCTCCACGAGAGACAAGTTCATAGGAATGATTCCCTGATCCGCTGAACAGATCCAGTGCATTTATTCCCTTAAAGTCAAGGGAGTTATTCAAGATATTGTACAGTGCCTCCTTGGCCTTGTCCGTTGTGGGCCTTGTGCGCCATTTTTTCAGTGGCGGCTGAAAGGTTCTTCCTGCTAGTGTACCACCAATTACACGCATTCCTTCAGCCATGTTAAATCTCGATAAATATATTCATCATCTGCACTACCGATAAAGTTTATCTTCATCGCATAGGGTTTTACGATCTTATACAGCTCGCTATCTTTTTTAATCCGTCCGATAAAGTTTATTTCGGTGGTATTCAAGCCTTCATTTACCTGTTCGGCAGCCAAGCGCATATAATAAAGCATATCTTGAGGATACTCTATGGTATAACAATTTACATATTTAATTTTCTGATCTTGCAGATATATGAGTGAAATCCGTTTGTCGGTAATTGCCGAGTATAGCTTATTTCCTCCATTCTCAAGTTGCGATATGCCATGAATCAAAACCGGAATATAGTGATACGTCTTAAAGCTGATATTCAATGCTTCTAGACCGGCTATAAAATCTTTCTTGAGATTATAGATACACTTTAGGCGTAATTCAGGATATGCATCTATCTGTATGAGCTTATCGGCCCACGAAATTGAGGTTGCTGTGAAGGATTTTCTGATGTGTTCATCGGATGTATCTATCGGTTTAAGGAGAAATTCCGGGTGTGCTACTGCAAGTTTTATACGGCACTCCGACATATCGATATCGTTTTTCTGTAATTCATCATGAAATTGCTCCATAGGATCCTGTTCTACAAGCTCAATAATCTTTCCATGTGACATGGGATTATCGCCCTTCCACAACTTAAATGCGAGTGAGTTATCACTGATTAAAACGCTTATTATCTGCATTGCTCTTCTCTATCTATTATCTATTATTACCAATTTCCATCTAATGTGGGACTTGTCATATCGCCAAATTTAATGAACTTCATAGGTTCATACGATTTTTGATATCGTTTATATTTCTCGTCGGCATATTTCCCCATAAAAGTCTTGTATCTAGTCTTTACTTCAACGACATTAACCTGAGTATGTTGATATGTTATCGTTCCTGCACTCATCTGAAAGGTATCGCTGATGCTATACGGAACATATTCTATGGAATCGAGTTCCGCATACCACTGGAACTGCATAAGCGAATCTGCAGCAGCGACATAAGTCGTATCATAAACATATTCTCCGACAGAGCTGTCTCCTCCTACTGCATAGATCTTCACATGCATGAAGCTATCCAGCTGTAATGCATCTTTGAGTGCATCAAAATTCCCGGCATATCGGTGATGTATTGCTTCATAATACTTCTGGGCTGTGCGGATTTCCTTTAATTTATTTATAACTGCTGTTTTCCGTTCTTGTAATACTTCCTGAAACTGTATCGGCTCTTGAAATGAATTGTATAAGGTATAGGCAAGCACCAGTATGATGAATACGAGAACAAGATTGACTCCCAATTTCATTATTCTTTTTTCTTCTGAATTCATGACAATAATACAGCTTTTTCTGCAGAATCCTAGCCTACCTCTTATACTTGTCCACTCAACCATCCGGGGAGAACTTTCATGCATTTAAAAATCAACAAAGATCTTATGTACCTCCCGTTTACTCTTGAATATAACTTCCCAAAAGAATAAAGGACCTGTAAAGGCAAATAATCATATTATCTACCGTGTAACTATGTCTTATCACAAGAATCAAACCCGGCCTGCAGTCTCCTCCACTCGCAGGAGGAGCATGGGATTATAAAGGAACTTTAACAAGTGCTGAACCATAAATATATTCTGCTAATTACTATCAATTATCTGTCAAAGAAGAGGATGGAATAAATCAAGAAAAATCCACTGTCTAAATCAGCTTACGCAAATCCACGGTATAATTCAGAGAACTTGTACATTTGCAGCAGCTAATAATAGATAAATAATGGCAAAAGATAAATATGTGATACTCGGCATTGAATCGTCTTGCGATGACACATCAGCGGCTATTCTCAGTAATGAAGGGCTATTATCCAATGTTATCGCTAGTCAGGATGTCCACGCTGAATATGGTGGCGTTGTTCCTGAACTTGCATCTCGAGAGCATATTCAACACATTGTTCCCGTGGTTTCCACCGCGCTGAAAAAGGCAGAGAAAACTATAGAGGACCTTTCTGCCATTGCCGTTACGAGAGGCCCGGGCTTAATGGGATCTTTGCTCGTCGGAGTATCCTTTGCCAAGGCACTTGCACAAGCTCGCGACATTCCTCTCATCGAGGTCAATCACATGCACGCGCATATCCTCTCGCATTTTATCGAAGATCCGGTCCCATCTTTCCCTTATCTATGTTTAACGGTTTCTGGCGGCCATACGCAGATTGTCAAAGTTAAGAGCCCACATAATATGAAAATACTAGGATCAACACTGGATGATGCAGCAGGAGAGGCATTTGATAAGGTTGGTAAAATGTGTGGATTGCCCTATCCGGCAGGACCTATCATTGACAGATACGCAGCCCAAGGCACTGCTCGTTTTTCCTTCCCTATTGCCGATGTCCCGGAGCTTAATTTTAGCTTTTCCGGGCTTAAAACTGCCGTATTGCGCTTCCTTCAGAAAAAACAGAAGTCTGATCCTCAGTTTATTCAAGAAAATATTAAGGACATCGCAGCTTCTGTACAGGAGAATATTGTGAAGACGCTTTTAATTAATCTGAAAGAAGCTTCCGCAAATACAGGTATCAAAGAGATCGCAATTGCTGGCGGTGTGAGTGCCAATAAAGGTCTCCGCAATGCAATACAAGAGGTCGGAAAAAAGCTCGACTGGAATATTTATATCCCAAAGCTTGAATATTGCACCGACAATGCTGCAATGATAGCCCAGGCCGGGGCTTTTAAGTTCCAAAAGCATCTGTTCAGTGATCAATCGATTACAGCAGAGCCTCGATTAAGGTTCAACAAATACGATTGAGATTCATGCCATTCACCCTTTGTCTCCGGTTCATGAATCGCCTAGAAAATAAGCACAATGACTATATCCTGCGCATAAGAACATCAACATACATTGTCAACTATATCGCTTTTCACAGCTTCCGGCAATAAAAGTTTTTCAGTACCTGAGGGTCGGCAGTACGGGCGCAATACAATAGCAGATGGTTTAATTATTCTTGAGCATTACCTTCAATTAACAGTTGACGACTACATACCCCCATAGTGGAATTCATTCCCTTTTAATCTTCATGCACGGCACACCATAAAAAAAGCCAGAGAAGTATGACCTCTCCGGCTTCTAATCATTATGAAAAATCCTTCTTAATATCCTGATCCTCGATTACCGCTGTAGTTGTTTCCACTCGGCGTACCGGAACCTGCTTCCGGACCATCAGGACGAGGCATATTTTTATCCCCAGGTGAAGCAACTGAGAATTCTACCCTCCTATTCATATATTGCATATATTTTTCTCTGCTAGACAAGTTATGATTATCCGGCACTCCCGGTATTAATGGAGAATTCTCACCACCATACTGCAATACGAGTCTATTCCGTGGAACATTGAAGTTCTCTACGAGGTAATTAATAGCAGCAGTAGCTCTGTTGTATGACAATACATCATTGTAATCATTATCGGCTCTGTTATCCGCATAACCTCTGACAAGTATTCTGATATTTGGGTTTTTCTTCGCTACTTGAGCAACATGTGCAAGAGCAGGAACAAATTCCGGCTTGATATAATACTTATCAAGATCAAAGTGAATCATCGGCAAGAACCAGCTTACCTTTGCAGATTCAATGCGATTATCGATAAGATCTTTCACCTGACTTTCAGTCATGTAAGGATCGTCAAGTATCGCCACACCATTTTTATCGACATCTGCACCACTAGGTGAGAACATTTCTTTGTCCTGGTGATCCGGAATTCCATCTCCATCAGTATCAAGAGCTACACCTTTTACGTCAACAGCAACTCCTTCCGGCGTATCTGGCTCATCATCAAACATATCTAAAACTCCATCATCATCTGCATCAGTAAGGTCAAGTACAGGACGTGCCTTTAATGCAGCGATATCTTCCATAGGAGCTACAAGTGGATTTACCCAATAAAGCGGTTCAACGAGTCTTTCCTTGGATCCAATGTTGAAGTTCAACTGTATAGTGGTCTGATGTGCTATGTCATCATTATTGGAAAGGTCAACTCCTGAACGGAATGTATAACCATCAAGGTCATCCGTTCCTGTAAGAATCATCTTATGCTCTAGAGCGATATTAAATCTATCTGTAATCTTTCTGCTGAAACCAAATCCAAATTGAAGATTGGAAGTAAAGTCCTCTACATTGTAGAGCAAGAGCTGTGTAAAATCACCTTTTGCTCCTGTTTCATAAGTATCGTCCGTGAAACTCTCAAATCTATCTTGATTAAAAGCTCTATTATCTACGGTTCCAGGATCTTTAAACCCGGCAGACGCAAAATCGTATGGATTATTATTTTCATCCAATGCGTTCACATAGGTATTGTGATCCATAATCCCGATTCCTGCCATAGCATATAAGTTCCAGTTATTTTCACGATTGTGGAAAATAATATTCCCTATGTTAAAGATCGCAAGGAGCGCACCTTCATAATAGGTAGTTTTATAGTTTTTCATAAAGGCATCTCCTTTCTTATAACCGAGGCCGATTAAATCGAGATCTTTATTCACGGACGCAAAATTTGCTAGTCGCTTATCAATACCTTTGGTCTGTCCATAATTAGCTTCCAATCTTAAGGAAACGACATAACCTAGTGCCTTTCTTACGTGAAGACCTACCGTAAAACCACTGAATGGTACCGGGTACCGCGGAGAAACATCGCCTCCGATAAAAGAAGTTCCACCTTGCAATCCGATCTCCCACATATTTTTTGGTCGTGGAGGAAAAGGATTGGGTTCTTCCTCTGTGGTCATTTCATCCGTATTTTCATTCGCCGTCAAGCTTTCTCCTGAATCTTGAGCAACAATTGCTGTTGATCCTACAAGCATAAAAGCAATGACTGAATATAAAATTTTCTTAATCATAAGGAACGTTATTTGATTTTAAAGAATGTACAACTTTCTCTTAACGAAAGTACAAAACTATTTTAATTGTTTCAAATATTATTTAAAATTACTAATTTAATTTATTCATCGCTATACTAAAAGCAGTTCTCGTTATACTTTTATCGTCTTTAGATTCTTTCAGAATTTCTTGCATAGCGTACTGTATTGTTTCCGACACATCAGAAAACAAATTCTCATCCGTGATAACCTGATTTTCTTGCATTAGATAGGCAAATGTCCTTGCCATGCCACAATTGGCTATAAAGTCCGGTATCAAGCTTATTTTTTCATCCGTGTATTCTGCAGTAGGTCCGAAGAATATCTCATCATCGATGAAAGGTACATTGGCACCACATGCGATGAGCGATAAATCTTGTGCAATAAGCCGATCTACCTGCTCACGTGTTATTAAGCGTGATGCAGCTCCCGGAATAAAAATATCGGCAGGGACATCCCAGAATTTCTCACTGATTTGCTCAAAGCTTTGTTTAGAAGCATCTGCCAATTGATTCCCGTCTTTCTCCAGGAATAAATTGCGGACTCGATTAAAATCCATCCCCTGTTCCTCGATAATTCCACCGTCTTTATCCATCACTCCTACAAGCTTAGCTCCGGCTTGCGATAAATAATAACCCGCGGCTGAAGCGACATTTCCCCAGCCTTGAATTAAGACTCTCTTTCCTTGCACATCAGTTGAATGGAATAAGTCGTAATAGTGCTTAATGGATTCTGCAACGCCATAACCCGTTATCATATCTGCTACAGCAAGCTTCTTTTCCGATACAGGTGCAAATGCTTGGTTCTCGATTATCTTGGCACAACCATATCGCAATTGCCCGAGAGCATGTATTCTTTTCCCTTCCGTATAATTGAAATGCCCTTTTATCACTCCTTCTTGTGGATGCCATAAACCCAGATTCTCCGTTATCGGTACTACATCTTTAATCTCGTCAATATTTAAATCCCCTCCCGTACCATAATAACTTTTTAAAATCGGATACACCGCTTTAAACCACCGTTCCAGCACTTCCCTTTTCCTTGGGTCCCGTGGATCAAAGTTTATTCCGGATTTTGCACCACCGATCGGTGGACCACTTACGGAAAACTTTACCTCCATAACCTTGGCCAGTGCAACTACTTCATCTTTACTTAAGCCTTTCCGCATACGCGTCCCGCCGCCGGCTGCTCCATTCCGCAGTGAATTAATTACTATCCACCCCTCTGCATCTGTTTCCGCATCTTTCCATTCAAAGACAATTTCCGGCTCCTTTTTAATATATTCTTGTAGTTCAATCATATTTCTTTTCTTCCTATGTACTTTTCAGCTCTCTATATTGCAGAGGCTAAATTTTATTGACATATTGTGATAAATTTACATATATTTGCTTTCACAAAAACTATGCGAGATTATGCACAATACATTAAGAATATTTATCGAGAATGGTTCAACTTCTTTATTAAAGGAGCTTAATTCTATTCTGGAATCCTTTGCCCACTTGAAGAATACAAAGATTGAGATTCTTCAACTCAATGATGAGTTAAAGGAAATAAAGGGAGAAAATAATCGCAAGAATAATGCGACTATTTTTTTATTGACATCCGGTGATGCTCTGAATAACTTTCATTCTCACATAATGAAGACACAAGAATTATTTTCCATGTGCGAGCTCAATAGTCGATTGAGTCCTTCAATCCGCCTCCTAAAAGAACAAGGCTGGGATGATAATATCTTGAACTTTGCCATGATCGGTGGGCAGAGACAATTTTTCCAGGAAGACGAATACAATTATCTCAATGACAAATATTATGACTTTCTTCACCTCGGTGATGTCCGTTATGAATTGTCGGAGATAGAGCCATTTCTCAGAGATGCTCATGTTTTACGGATGAGCTTCAATGCTCTCCGATATGGCGATTTCACCTCCAAGGAAGACTATAATCCATGTGGATTCTCTGCTGAAGATTTCATAGGTATGGCGCGTTATGCGGGATTGAGTCCCAAGCTCAATGAAATTGTATTTCACGATATAAGCCTTTCTAAGCTAGAAACCGATAAACCCAGTCAGGTTCTCCTAATTCAGATGTTATGGTATATGGCTGAAGGACTAGCTTTCCGGCAAAAAGAAAAGTACGACGACCCTGATAATGAGCACTTTGTCTTTGACCTTGAGAACCCTGAGCTCCAGATTGACTTTATCCGTAGTGAAAATAGTGGAAGGTGGTGGTATAGTTTCAAGGATTCTCAAGGAGGAAAGCATACATTTTCATGTAACTACACCGATTTTGAGAGTCTACAGAACAAGATTGTCAGCAATCGCATAAAAAGTGCTATCCTACGATATCTTTGACTCTCTCCATAGCCATTGACCGGGAGCCTTTTAAAAGAATAAATTTATTCCGTATACTCAAGTCTTTAAGATAATCGATAAATGTATCGGTAGAAGGGAATGCCATCACGGTTTCCGGCACGATACATTGGTTAAATTCCGGACCGATTATATAAACTGCTTCCCATGTATATTTCTCGATAAAATCGAGAATAGATTGATGGTATTCTACGCTATTCTCACCGAGTTCTTTCATATCGCCTAGCATAAGTACCTTAGGAGAGTCGCTCTCCATATTTGCGAAAGCTTCAATACTATTTTTCATGCTTAAAGGATTGGCATTATAGGCATCCATCACATAGTGATTGTACTCTGTATGTATAATCTGAGACCTATTTCTGTGAGTCTTAAACGTCGATAAAGCTTCTTGAATCGCATTATCTGCCACCTTAAAGTACCGAGCTACACTGATTGCAGTCATCGCGTTCATCGCATTATATTTTCCATAAAGTGCTACTGTGCACTCGACATAATCAGAACTTTCATAAGCTATTTTAATGTCGGGGAAGGACTGTAGTAATGTGTAGTGAAATTGCGCTTCTATATCCGGTCTGAAGGTATAAAGGACTCGATTCCGGTTCTGCTCAGAAAGCTCTGAAAGATAATCTTCATCTGCATTGACAAATACGGTTCCATTATTGCTATCGAGGTATCGATACAATTCCGATTTCCCTTCTTTCACTCCTTCCAGACTGCCGAAACCTTCAATATGTGCCGGTCCTATATTACTTATAAGTCCATGAGTTGGTTCTCCGATCTTGCAGAGTGCGTCGATTTCTCCTATTGCACTTGCGCCCATTTCAAGGATGAGGATTTCCGTATTGACCGGCGTACTTAATATTGTCAAAGGCAAGCCGATATGATTGTTAAAATTTCCCTGTGTAACGTGCGTCCTGTAGCTGGTTTTTAAGAGCTGGTTTATTAATTCCTTGGTAGTTGTTTTCCCATTGCTGCCGGTGATTCCTATTACTGGGCATAAAAAGCTTTTTCGATACCTATGAGCAAGGTTCTGGAGCGCTTTCAGTGTATCATCGACATAAAAGACACGATCGTCAAGTACATACCGGGCATCATCGACAACGGCATATTGAGCACCATTCTGAAGAGCCTGGGCTGCGTACTGTCCACCGTTGCCATTTTCCCCTAGCAGACCGAAGAAAATGCTCCCTTCAATATCTTTCCGTGTATCTATGCTCACTTTTCCGCATGCCTTAAATGCATCATAAATCTTCTCAGCCTTCATAAATCTCAATTCTTATCAGAGTTATAAGGAATAATGAAAATCCCTCTTCCTGCGATTGCGAGAAAGAGGGATTTACTCTTATTTTATAAAAACATAAAACATCGATCAGTAACGACCTCCGGTTGTAGCACGTTTTCCGGAATCAAAGTAGTTTCCAGAATTCTTTCCATTCATGGTACTACCACCTACTTTCAACATCGCACAACGGAAACCAACTGTCTTGGATGCGCGATCTTGTTGCATAAATCTTCTTGTGCCCGGAGATAACCAATAAGCTCTATCTGCCCATGAACCACCTTTAATTACACGTGATGTATTACTTATCAATGTAGTTTTACCATAGAGATAATTCACATAATCATTTTCACCGTCGAGATAATTCCTCACATCGGCACTTGTATAATTATAGCGCGTGGTATCCGTCACCTTCTGCATAACCAATCTACCTAGGCTATCTTTCTCAATGGGTTGTCCTGTTGCAGAATCTCTGACAATTTCTTTAAAGACATTACCACGGAATGGATTGGCATCGTTTTGTTCAACATCTTGCACGGTGGAAAAAGTCAATGGTCGATAAACATCAAGCACCCACTCGCTCACATTGCCTGCCATATTATACAGCCCGAAATCATTGGGATAATAGGACTTAACCGGAGCTGTATAAACCGCATTATCATTAAGATTTCCTGCTATACCCATATAGTCCCCTGCACCACGTTTAAAATTGGCGAGGAATTCCCCCTGATGCTTATCGTGTCTCTGATAACGCACCGTTGAACCATTCCATGGATAGACTCTTCTATCGGTGATAAGTTCGTTTTCAGGGTTTTTCATATTCCCTATCAAAGCAACAGCAGCATATTCCCACTGAGCTTCTGTAGGCAAGGTATAGTCCGGAAGTAGAATTCCATCTGACTTTCTTACCCTTCTTTCTCCACCGGTACTGAGGTCCTCAAGATTCTTCCGTACATCGCCTTCATATTGTCCAGCTAGATAAGCACCCGTTGTAAAATTATTGGCATCTTTCTGTTCAGGAGAAGGATTCAATATACCGCGTTTAATAAGGATAGCCTCATTAACCCTGTCTGTTCTCCACTCACAATACTTCTTTGCTTGCTCCCATGTAACACCGACTACAGGATAATCATTATAAGCAGGATGGCGGAAGTAGTTTTCTACCATAGGCTCATTATATGCAAGCTCTTCACGCCACACTAGCGTATCCGGAAGAGCTTCAACCCATACTTGTGGATAGCTGTCGCCAAATACGCGGTTGGTCCACATCGTATATAAACGGTAATTGTAATTAGACACCTCAGTTTCATCCATATAAAAGGAGGTAACTGTCTGTCTTGTCGGAACGCTGTTCCATCGGAACATAACATCCTCTTGCGCCTGCCCCATCAGAAAAGTTCCACCGGGAATGTACACAAGATTGGGCCCTACTGTGTTATTTTCATAATCGACCTTATTGTAGCCGCCCCATTCTGCATCATTTAACTTCCATCCTGTCGCTGTATCGTATTCTCCTTTATTACAGCTTGACATTAATAAGCCTCCCAGTATAAGGCATGATAACGTGTATATAAAGCTCTTATTCATAATATTGTGATGTAATTTATACATTTTAAGCTTTCGCAAATATTTTTCCTATTCTCCTCTATTCCGTGACTAAGTAACGTAAATATCCGGTTAAAATTATTCTATTTTTTCATGATTTCAATAAAACACAAGCGCTAAAGTAATAACTTATTTTTAATCGTGAAAATGTTTATCGAAACATATTGTAACAATCCATGTATTTTCCTTCTTTCTTCTCTATCGCTAAAGTCATGCCAATCTCATGACTTCCCCCCGTACTTATCCCTAATCGAGACACTGTAAAATCGTAGGCATAGCCTATCCGTAGATTTCCTATCTTCACAGAAGCACTGAGCCCTACGGCATCAGGATTGGTGAAAGCATGCCTGTAAAATGCCCCAAATGTAAAATAGCTTACTCCATAAAAAACACCCGCGTTAATCTGCCCCGTACCGCCTTGCTTAGCAATTAATATCGTAGGGGAGATAAAGCTTCCATTGGGATTGTAGGAAGTAGGTTCTTTCAAGCTTATTGTCGTGCCTACCATTGCATTGAGTCTCAATGGAAGGCCTTTGATTTTTCCGTTCTCTTCCTCTCTGAAGGACACTGAAGGTCGATTGAGATGATCGACTCCTATTGTAAAAAAGTATTTGTCATTATATAGGCTAGCTCCTACTCCTATGTCAAGATAAACTCGATTATTCCTGGCTAGCGGAGGCTCTTCTGTAGGATACAAAGTGCCGCCCGGCGATGTCGCACCAAACCTCGGATCGAGTTGATCCAGAAATATCAATGCCGACTGATCTATAGTCTGTTGTCCCGCTCCGACTTCCACTGCTAGTTGAGATCTCCAGCCTGACCTCGTCTCTATCCGATATGCATACTGTACTTGAAGCTTAGAGGACTTCAAAAGTCCATCTCCTGCTTGATCGGATAAGAGTGTTACTCCTATGCCACTATGCATTTTCTTAAAATATTGATCGTAAGCAAATGCAAATGTCTCATAGGCATTGCTTATTGCCGGCCATTGATTCCGATATATCAGACCAAATCTCGGCCCATTCACTTGTCCTACCAGCGATGGGTTACTTAAGGTAGGCATCATATAATATTGCGAGAACACCGGATCTTGAGACCTTCCGCTTTCTGGCAACATTATCGTAATTATTACCGTTAAGATTAAAATTGTATTACCTAGTAATATTTTTAACATTAAGACTGTTCTATAGATTAACGTATCTTGTATAATCTGTTCAATTATGCAAGTATACAACATGCTTTTCAAAGTAAGAGACTTTAACACTCAATTAACTTAAATTTATCTTTCTGTATTATAATGTTTACTCGATTCTTCATCCTTACGTGCTTTTTTTCTGCTTTATGCATGGGACGTCTCAGCGCACAATTTATCCAAGATAGTGAAATTTCCATTCACTGGACAATGCAAAATACACATTATTGCATTCAGAATCATGATTCAGCATGCCGTACTTATATCGATCGTAGTTATGATATCGATACAGAACGCAATTATACCCTTAAAATAAAGTCCTCCACTATTTATAAGGTTATTCAGGAGGCCAAAATTTCCGTTACACCCCCTATCGGCACCTCGCCACTGATTACGCAGACAATAAGCAATGGCAAGCTTCATCTACGGATTTATCCACTATATCGCACTAATGAAGGCAAAATAGCTCTTCTTTCAGAGATCAGCTTAAGGATAGTTCAATTACAAGATAACGGAAACAATACAACACCTGTAAGCCTCCGTGGCTTTAAGAAAAACTCCGTGCTGAAATCCGGCGATTTTTATAAGATAGGAGTCAAAGAAACAGGACCTATTAAGCTATCCAAGGCTTTTTTTGACGCTCATGATATCCCTGTATCAAATCCACAAAATATACAGATCTGGGGGCAATCCACAGGGATGCTGCCCTTTAAAGTGTCGGCTGAACGGACTGACGATCTGACTCAATTGCCGGTACTTCAACATGGACTCGCAGATGGCGTGTTTAATAAAGGAGACTACCTCGTATTTTATGCGATGGCAGCAGAAAGGGTCAAGCTCGATGAGACTTTCTGGAATATCAGAGAAAATCCATTCAGTTCACTCAATTATTATTTTATCCGCATTGGGAAAAGTCCGGCTAAAAAAATAAAAGTCCATCAAGGTTCCGATGTGACAGGTGAATTAACTACCTCCGTCATCGTCCCCTATCATCATGAACGCGCTGACGTAAATCTCCTCGAGATGCAGGCAGGAAACTCCGGCAGCGGATTAAACTGGTATGGGGAATTGTTGAACGGTGGAGAAACCATGGACTTCAGTAATATATTTGACGACTTTGAGCTCATTCCCGGCAGTCCTATACATATCAGAACCTCATTTGCCGGAAGGCATAGCGCACAATCCTATTATAAGGTAAATCTCAACGGAAACATAGAGCAAAACCTCATCCGTGGTGTAGCCTTAAATAAAAATGAACGATCATTTGCAAGGCTTGCCACTATCGATATCGTGGCCGATGCACGCGACAAGAATTCACTGCGTGTTCAATACGATGCCTCCACTGCTGCAAGAGGATGGATAGATTATGTAAATGGCACATTTCAAGCGCGTTTAACCGCTATCGGGGAAGCCTATCGTTTTTCGATGCCGAATACCCTCTCGTCAAGTTCAGCTCACTTGCAGTCCACCGACACTCGACTCGGTTCAGAGCTTTATCACCTGTGGAATATCTCGGACCCGACTCAGATTATCGAGATTCAACCTATTGTAAATGAAAATACAATCGATTACGACCTCAAGAACTTAAATGCAAAGAGTAAACTTATCCTTTTCAATAGCAATAATATCTCCGGCGATGTTCAATACATAGGAAAAGTAAAAGCGCAGAATCTCCATTCGATAGATTATGCCGATATGATTATTATTACGCATAGGGATTTCCTCGATGCATCAAATAAACTTGCAGAATACCGTAGAAAATTCAATGGTTTTACTGTAAAAGTCGTGGAAGTAGATAAAATCTACAATGAATTCAGCAGTGGACGTGTATCACCGACGGCAATCCGGGATTTTTTAAAAATGGTTTATGAACGCTCACCCTTAAAATATGTATTATTGATGGGCGATGCGACATTTGACTATCGGAATCTATTAAAGGAATATCCCGATCAAAACTTTATTCCGGCGATGCAGAGCAGGAATTCAACCCATTATATTGCATCCTTTCCCTATGATGATTATTATGCGCTCCTCGACGATGATGAAGGGGATGATATTTATGGCGATCTTGACATTGCGATAGGAAGAATACCGGCCAAGACCGCTCAAGAAGCAAGCGACGTAGTGGATAAAATCATACACTATGAAAGCGATCCTCAATCGCTGGGTGACTGGAGGTTAACATCGGTCTTTATCGGGGACGATGAAAGTAATTCTCGATTTATGAAAGCTTCCAATCGCATGGCAGACCGGCTGCAGGATTCTATTCCGGCTTTCAATCTCATTAAAATTTTCCTCGATGCCTTTAAGCAAGAAAGCTTTGCCGATGGCGATCGCTATCCGGAAGCTACTAAAGAATTAAATAATGCAATGCTCTCCGGATGTTTTATCGTGAATTATGTCGGGCATGGTGGGCCGAGTGGCTGGAGCCAGGAACGAGTTCTCACAGTACAGGATATGAAACAATGGGACAATTACGACAAATTACCGCTGTTTATCACCGCAACCTGTACGTTCTCGGCATTTGACAACCCAGGCTATACTTCCGGAGGTGAGCGATTGCTCTTAAAAGGCAACGGCGGCGCAATCGCCTTGTATTCAACTACGAGAACCGTGTACGATAGCGATAACAGAGAACTTGCCAATAATATTTTCAATCACATTTATAAAGCACGAGAAGACGGCATCAGAGAACTCGGTGAAATCCTCCGTATTGCCAAGAATTCACTCAGCCGCAGCATCACAACCAATTCGAGAAAATTTATGCTCCTCGGCGATCCGGCGATGAAACTTGCAATGCCACAATTTACGGTAAAAGCCAAAAAGATCAACTCTATCCCACTCGCCTCTTTTCAAGACACGCTTTCTGCCCTGGAAAAAGTCACCATCGAGGGCGAAATACAGAACAATGACGGTGAAATCCTCTCCGGGTTTAATGGAATCCTAGTACCGGCTCTTTATGACAAGCCCGTAAAACGGAAAACACTCGGTCAAGATCCCGGATCAGAGGTATTTTCCTATAAGGAGCAAAAAAATGTCCTTTTTAAAGGTAAAGTATCGATAAAGAACGGTAAATTTAAATTCAGTTTCATCCTTCCCAAGGACATTGAATACCGCGTCGGTTATGGAAAGCTGAGCTTCTATGCCTATTCCCCTTCCGATATGATCGATGCAATGGGCCTGCTAGACAGCATTAAGATAGGCGGCATAAGTGAAGAAATTATCGTGGACAATACACCGCCACATATTAAACTATTCCTCAACGATACATTGTTTGTCGATGGCGATTATACCAATTCTGACCCCATGCTCATCGCCTATCTGAGCGACAGAGAAACAGGGATTAATGTAGCCGGTCAGAGTATCGGTCATGACCTCGTTGCCTATCTCGACGATGATGTAAGTACTTCTGTTGTCTTAAATCAATTCTACACCTCTGAGCTCGACAAGCCTAGAGCGGGAAGCCTTCGATATCATCTAAGCAATATTTCACCGGGCGAGCATAGTTTAACCCTAGAAGCATGGGATTTATCCAATAATAAATCCTCTGCCACAATTCACTTCACCGTCACGGAAGAAGGTAAAATTGTTATTATGGATGTAAATGCAACACCCAATCCCTTTACTGAATCAACGACAATCCTTATAAAACACAACCTAGCCGGGAAGAATTTAACAGTTACCATACCTATCTACGATGCCGCAGGAAGACTTATTTATACCATAGAGAAAAGCTATGAAAATGCCCCTGCGACTATCCGCGATATAAGAATTGATGCAGAAACTTTTCCTACTATGCCTGCAAATATGTACTTTTACACCGTAATTCTGGAACATCGTTCAATGAATGGAAAAATTATACGCATAAGAGACAATGACAATAAGCTCATTCACGTTAACTAGGTTAAATTGAGCTGCTATATTATTTTTAAAATGAAAATTCACAAATGAATAAAATCTTAACTTCGCTTATTTTAATGGCTTTTGTATTTTTAGGAGCAAAAGAATTAGAAGCACAATGTCACTTTGATCCGGACTGTGGTTGCTATGTCGATCAGAATGGTAACCCTTGTCCCAATACGGTTCTGACCGCCGTCCCTTTCTTACATATCGTCCCTGATGCGCGCTCAGGAGCGCTGGGAAATGCCGGAACAGTACTTACTCCGGACGGAAATAGCCCCAAGTATAATAATGCAACTACGGCTTTTTCTGATCAAGGCGTTAATATCGGTCTGAGTTATACTCCATGGCTACGAGGTATTACCAATGACGTGAAACTCCTCATGGCTTCAGGCTATTATAAATGGGATGAAATCCAGGCTTTCACCGTGAATTTTACATATTTTAATCTAGGTGAGATTCAATTTACCGATGAAAATGCTACACCTCTAGGTACAGGCAACCCCAATGAATTCAGCATTGCACTAGGTTATGCAAGGAAACTCTCGGACAGATTTGCCCTATCGGCTGCCGCCAAATATATCTATTCCAATCTCGCTGCAGGCCAAGCAGTAGGCCTGAATATCATTAATGTCGGCAATGCATTTGCCGTCGATGTGGGAATGCGCTATGAACAACCTATCAAAGATAATCAGACGCTTATCCTCGGCCTTAATTTCTCCAATATCGGAACCAAAATTTCCTATATCGAAGGCAAGGATTATTTCATCCCGACCAATCTGTCACTCGGAGCCAATTATACTTTCCAGCTCGATCAATACAACAGGTTAAGCCTTATCGGTGAGATTAATAAATTAATGGTTCCCACACCACCTTTGAGTGGAGATTCAACAGATGTGAATGACTACCTGAACACCTCGTCAATTGAAGGTATTTTCAGGTCTTTCAACGATGCTCCCAATGGTTTCTCCGAGGAAATGGCAGAAATCGCTTATACCCTTGCTATGGAGTACGCTTATAATAACGTCCTCTTCTTGAGACTCGGATATTATCATCAGGCATATACCAAGGGGAATGTCCAGTACTTTACCGCAGGTTTCGGTGTGAAGTACAATGTTTATGGATTTGATTTTTCCTATTTAGCTTCCACAAATGGACAGGCGACACCACTGAATAACACGATGCGCTTCTCCTTTACATTGGACTTCATATACGATGACTCAGCCGTATCGACCGGCCAATAGCACCGAGTATATTTCTTATAAAATATAGAATTAAGAGAGAGGAAGGAAGTCTTCTCTCTTTTTTTTATCCCTAAACCCCGATATTGGCACGGTGGTAAATCAACGCCTTTTCCACTCCGCAGCGCGCTCTGAGAAGCGGATTAAGCAATGGAATACATTATTCAATTGAATACGTATATTTCCGTGAACTGAAAGAGCATCATTTCACTTATAATGACGAGAGCTACTCTTTCTATCGAGAGCAAAGTTTTAGTATCTCATATAGGAATATAAACATAAGCATTTCATACAGACACATTATAATATTATGGAGAAATTATCACATTATATCGCAGGAAACTGGATTGAAGGAAAAGGCAAAGGAAAAACACTACACAATGCCGCAACCGGAGAAGCAATATACACGACATCGACAGACGGCATCGACATTGAAGCAGGCCTACAATATGCTAGAGAAGTCGGCAACCCCAATCTCCGCAAGATGACTTTCTATGAACGTGGTCTCATGGTAAAACAGCTGGCGCTTTACCTCAATTCTATAAAGAAGAAATACTATCCTATCTCCTATCTCACCGGAGCGACTAAAGCAGATAGCTGGATAGATATCGACGGTGGAATCGGCAACCTCTTTGCCAATGGTAGCCTCCGAAGACAACTCGGAAATAAAACACATTATGTAGAAGGTGAAATGCAAGACCTTTCACGCGGTGGCGATTTTATCGGTCACCACATCATGGTTCCTAAAACCGGCGTTGCAATCCATATCAATGCCTTTAATTTCCCCGTGTGGGGAATGCTGGAAAAAATTGCGGTAAATCTCCTCGCAGGAATGCCCGCACTCGTAAAACCGGCTACAATTACCTCCTATCTCACTCAAGCTGTCGTTAAAGACATCATAGATTCCGATATTTTGCCGAAAGGCGCACTCCAGCTAATCTGTGGTAGTGCATACAACTTACTCGACAATGTAGAATCCCAGGACGTTGTCACCTTCACAGGATCGGCAAGCACAGGAAAGCGCTTGAAACAGACGCAAGCAATCATCGACAACTCCGTCCCTTTTAACATGGAAGCAGACTCCTTAAATGCAATTGTGCTCGGAGAAGATGTCGAGCCGGGCACGCCGACATTCGATATATTTATTAAAGAGGTCAGGCGTGAGATGACTACTAAAAGTGGTCAGAAATGTACGGCAATCAGACGTGTCATCGTACCTTCCGATAAGGTAGATGCCGTGAACAAAGCTCTTTCTTCTCAACTGAGTAAGACAATTATCGGCGATCCAGCCGATAAATCGGTAAGAATGGGTGCCCTAGCCGACTCAGCACAGGTAAAAGAAGTAAAAGCACGTGTAGAAGAACTCCTTCAGAGCAATGAACTCCTGTATGGGACACTCGACAAGGTTGAAACAGTCGGCAAAGGCACTGAAAATGGTGCATTTATCAGTCCTATTCTCATGTATCAGGAAAATCCGTTTGAAGAAAGAGCGGTCCACGAGATTGAAGCATTCGGGCCGGTATCAACTATAATTCCTTATAATGGACTGGATGAGGCAATAGAATTATCCAGAATGGGCAAAGGCTCCCTCGTCGGCTCAATTGTGACGGAAGATCCGACAATTGCCACCGACTTTACGGTAAATGCGGCAACGCACCACGGAAGAATCCTCGTGTTAAATGAAGAAGCCTCCAAATACAGCACAGGCTCAGGCTCTCCCTTACCTACATTAATCCACGGCGGCCCAGGACGCGCAGGAGGCGGTGAAGAAATGGGCGGCATGCGCGGCGTAAAACACTATCTGCAACGCTGTGCTGTACAAGGAAGCCCTACAATGCTTACCGAAGTAACCGGAATTTATCAAGCTAGAGGGAAGTACAAGGAACCCGGAAAGCACCTTTTTAAAAAATACTTTGAAGATCTCGAAATCGGAGAAACAATAATTACTGCCAAGCGTACCATCACAGAAGCCGACATCGTCAACTTCGCCAATGTGAGCTGGGATCACTTTTATGCACATGTCGATGTCACATCGCTGGATGAAACAATATTTGAAGAACGCGTTGCACACGGATATTTTATCCTTTCAGCAGCAGCAGGCCTCTTTGTCAATCCGGATAAAGGTCCTGTTCTGCTCAATTACGGTCTCGAGGACTGCCGATTCACCAAGCCGGTTTATGCAGGCACAACAATAGGCGTGCGTTTAACCGTAAAAGATAAAATAGATCAGGAGAAAAAAGAGGAAGACGACATTCCCAAAGGAATCGTAAAATTCCTCGTCGATGTTTATGATGATGAAGGAGAAACGGTTACCTTAGCAACGATTCTTACAATGGTGCGCAAGAAAAAGGAATAAATATTTTGAATTTTCGCTCACTATTGCATTTTTTAACATTTGAGCTTATTTAAAATAATTTATGGATAAAAGATCACTTGGATATGTACGTACTGAACTCAATGACAATATAGCTACGATAACTTTTTCACATCCGGCACATAATTCGCTTCCGGGACACCTTTTAAAAGAGTTGAGTCAATCTATAAGATCGCTTGAAGATAAGGACGACATTCATGTTTTAATACTGAAAAGCGATGGAAATCGGACATTTTGTGCAGGAGCTAGCTTTGATGAACTCACAGCCGTAAGCAATCCAGAAGAAGGCAAGAAATTTTTCATGGGTTTTGCACAAGTTATTGAAGCATGCAGAAATTCTTCAAAGGTAATCATAGGCCGCATCCAAGGAAAAGCTGTCGGTGGTGGAGTAGGTTTAATTTCTGCAGTAGATTATGCTATAGCAAATGAGTATGCAAGCATACGTTTAAGTGAATTGAAGCTTGGACTAGGACCATTTGTGATAGGCCCCGCAGTTAAAAGGAAGATAGGGAATCGCCTATACGCTCAGCTTGCCTTAACACCTAGTGATTGGAAGTCGGCACAATGGGCTCAGACCAATCATTTATATGACGAGATATTCACTACGACTGAAGAGGTAGATGAAAGAGTTGCTAGCTTATCAACAGAACTTGCATCCTACAACCCAGAGGCATTAAAATCGCTCAAACAAGTGATATGGAGAGGCACTGAAGAATGGCCTTCCTTGCTCCTTCATCAAGCAGAGATAAGTGGAAAACTCATTTTATCTGAATACACCAAAAACGCTATAGCAGCGTTTAAAGTAAAGAGATAGAAGGCTCATCTAAATAAACCATATTTATGCAATCAGATACAATCACTTCAATAGACAAGAAGACTTTAAAAAAGGCTTTTTCCCTTATGGCTACTGCCAAGGCAATGACCGACTTGTATGAAGCCAATTTTAAAAAAGTCAGCAAGTATGTTCATGCGACTTCACGCGGTCATGAAGCGATTCAGATTGCATGTGGTCTTCAACTCGAGCCCAGGGACTATCTCTCTGCCTACTACAGAGACGACTCCATGTTACTCAGCATAGGAATGGAGCCGTACGATGTCATGCTACAGCTCCTAGCCAAGAAAGACGATCCATTTTCCGGTGGCCGGACATATTATTCACATCCGAGTCTGAGAGACGATGATAAGCCCAAGATTCCTCATCAATCCTCCGCAACGGGAATGCAGGCTATTCCCACGACAGGGATTGCAATGGGATTGCGTTATAAACGCCTCGAAAATATCGCCACAGAAGATGAAAAATCTGCCGTCGTTGTCTGTTCACTCGGCGATGCTTGTGTAACAGAAGGTGAAGTGGCCGAAGCATTTCAGATGGCAGCACTCAAGCAACTTCCGATACTCTATCTCGTCCAGGATAATGGCTGGGACATCTCCGCTACTGAAGCAGAAACAAGAGCTCAAAATGCCGCTGAATATATCCGTGGATTTAAGGGAATTGAGGCTTATTCTATCGATGGAACAGATTTTGAAAAAGCCTATTCTACCCTATCTGAAGCTATTGATATCATAAGGACCGAACGGCGACCTGTTCTCGTCCATGCAGAAGTACCACTACTCAATCATCACACATCCGGCGTACGTATGGAAACCTATCGCGATGATCTGGAAGAACAAAGAAAACGCGATCCATATCCAAAGTTTAAGCAGTTCCTGAAAGAACAAGGCTTTACCGCAAATGAGCTCCGAGAAATTGAAAATCAAGCTGAAGAAAAGGTTCAGAATGACTATGAAAAAGCCCTGGCAATGCCGGACCCGGAGCCAGATGATCTATTTACGCATGAATTTGCACCCACTGATCTTACCGAAGAATCGGGAAATAGAGAACCTGTTTCCGCTGAAGAAACGGTTATGGTAGATTGTGCTCTGCACGGCATCCAGGAATTAATGTACGAGGATAAACGGACTCTACTTTATGGTCAAGACGTAGGAAAGCGGCTCGGTGGTGTATTCCGCGAAGCAGCGACGCTCGCACAGAAATTTGGTGACAACCGCGTTTTCAATACCGCAATTCAGGAAGCATTTATCATCGGGAGTACGGTGGGCATGTCCGCCGTCGGATTGAAACCGATTGTCGAGGTACAATTTGCCGATTATATCTGGCCCGGATTGAATCAACTCTTTACCGAGGTATCGCGTTCCTGCTACCTGTCCGATGGGAAATGGCCGGTGAATATGACTCTTCGGGTGCCTATCGGCGCCTATGGAGCCGGTGGTCCATATCACTCATCAAGCGTGGAGTCAGTTGTCACAAATATCCGCGGCCTGAAAATCGTATTTCCGAGTAATGGTGCCGATCTCAAGGGCTTTATAAAAGCGGCAAATCAAGATCCCAATCCCGTTGTAATCTTTGAACATAAAGGCCTTTATTGGTCCAAGGTAAAAGGAACTGATAAGGCGCGTGTAATTGAACCGGCAGACGATTATATCCTGCCTTTCGGCAAAGGGCGCATCGCCCATGAGGCTGACAATGCACACATTGAAAAAGGAGAATCCGCTGTAATCGTAACCTATGGCATGGGAGTACACTGGGCAATGAATGCAGCTCAAGAACTCGATGGAAAAATTGAAGTCCTTGATCTCCGTTCACTCGTTCCGCTAGATACTGAACTTATCTATGATCGCGTCAAAGCACATAACAAGGTCCTCCTGCTTACCGAAGAGCCGGTGAATAATACATTCGCTCAGAGTATCGCATCGCGTATTCAGGAAAATTGCTTTGAACATCTCGATGCTCCTGTACGCGTCATTGGATCGGAAAATATGCCGGCAATTCCCCTGAACAGTACATTGGAAGCGACAATGATCCCCAATAAGGAGAAAGTCATTCATGCAGTCAAGGCTTTGCTCGATTACTAATGCATTAACTTATCCGGTTTACTTGTATGCTACCTCCTCCGGCTAAATTGGGGCAAAGTCTAGGATGCTTTCATGGGAAATTTTGCTTTGCAAAACTGCCTTCCATTTTATCGCTCCCTATTTTTGCACCTCGGTGTTCAATTGAAATATTCAGTCGGATTTCCATCTTGCTCATTCTGATATGCTCATTTATGTGACTGAAGGCCGAGATCATCAAAATTTCACTTGACGGACGGACTATTTCACCGGAATCTCCCCTTTTAGCTTATTTCTTAATATGGAAACTGTGTCCTTAACTTTTTCCTTTTTTCACTACGTGTGTGCCTCTGGCGAATTGCATGATTTGGCTTATACGACTTAGATGTTCTTAATTGGTAGAAACTCAATTAAAGAATCTCGATAAAATCAAATGAAAATAAGTTCCCATAAAACAATTTCAGACCAAAATAGCTTAAATATCAAGTATTGTTAATCAAAAACACTAGATTATGAAGAAAACAATTAATTGGGGTATTGGATTCATGGCCTTATTCATGATGATGTGCTTTACATCAGTGCAGGCAAATGCACAGAGCCCATATAAAGACGGACAGAAGGTAACCATAACAGGTGAAGTCCTGGACATGCACTGCTATATTTCAGGTGAGAAAAGTGGTGAAGATCACGCTCAATGTGCCAAGATGTGCGTAATGGGCGGAGCTCCCATGGGTATTCTCGACAGCGATGGAAATGTCTTTCTCGTAGCAGAAAGTCATGATAGTGCCGATGCATATAATGGATTAAAAGACTACGGTGCTGAGCAAGTAAGCGTAACTGGTATCTATTATAATCGCGGCGGCGTAAATGGTATTGTGATTCAATCCTTTACACCTAAGGAAAAATAAGCACGTCGTTAATCTTTTAAAATCGCTTCCTGTAATTTCAGTATAAAATAAATGCTGGCGCGTGAGCTATATGCCCATTTGGCTAGCTTATTGCAAGTATAGATTTATTTTATTTCAGTAAGGATATTCCAGGAAGCGATTCCTTTAATTCTCTTGCTTATGAAAAAGTGGCAATATGGACTCATCGCAATCCTCGCGGTAATATTACTGGCATTTCTTATAAACTATCAAGTACGGAGTCCGGAATACACTTCAGTGTGGAAAGGTCGCCAAGTTGCCATGAAATACGGCTGTTTTAATTGTCACGGACCGGAAGGAGTTAAAGGCTTCCCTAATCCCAATTCCAAATACAGCACCTCACCGGCCTGGCAAGGGAATACTGCAATGATGTTTATCCACGATTCTACCGACATCAGAGAATGGGTTATGAATGGACATCTCGACGGAGAAACGGGCGATACAGCAGCACTGATTCCGATGCCTGCTTATAAAGATATTATGACCGAAGCCGAATTTAAGGACCTCGAGCTCTACCTCAAAGCAGTGATGGAAATTATTCCCATTAAAGATAATCGTGCCCAGAAAGGTTATAAAATTGCCAAGGATATGGGCTGCTTTGGTTGCCATGGTCCCTATGGCCTTGGAGGAACAGTCAATTATGGTGCTTTTAAGGGATATATTCCAGGCTGGGAAGGCGAAGCTTATGCCGACCTCGTGAGAACTGATGATGAACTCCACGGCTGGATTATGGATGGTGAAATTCCTCGGGTTGAAGAGAATTTCTTCTACCGGTATTTTACCGAGGATCAGGTAATTAAAATGCCTGCTTATAAAGATGTCCTCAAGAAAGATGAATATGACTTAATCGTCCATTATATCGACTGGCTGCGGAATCAATCTTTTTTATAATTGATTGTGACTTTCGTCAAATATCCCACCGAAACTTCCTAGCCCACTTTATTCATTGACATAAATTTTATTGACACAAGGACTTTAGGCTTGTAGCCATATCAAGCCATCATTTATTCTCATACATAAAACTGACTAGTATAGCTTCGTCTTCATCCCCAGAGAAGTCCAAAATACTTTCCGTGGAAATCGTGCATTTGTTAGGTTAAAATTTGCTCCTATCTGAAACTGGAACTTCGTTCTCTCTGAACCGGTGGATAATGTAATTGCAGGTTCGAGCATGACTTGAAGCCGATGATCCTTTAATATCTTCTGCTGATGATGAATGCCCTCTATAATAAAATCCTTCTTTATGAGCTTCCCGCGGATATGACTATAATAAACAGCACCGGTTTTTACTGAAATTGAAGCTTCCATAAATCCCAAAGGGTGTTTATATCCTAGTACGGGTTGTATAAATGCACTTAAGGGAATCGCAGATATCTCACCATCGGTGTCCGGATGAAGTGAAACACTGCGAGTGTATTCATTGGACACATAAGCGCAACCGGCAAGCCCAATAAGGTCAAAAATAAAGTCACTTTCTCCTATCTGGGAATAATAGCCGTATCCAAGTTCAATATTGGCATATCTACCGATACCGGAACTATCTTTCAACCTCTGAATAAAAGGTTCCATGGCGACGACATTGGCATTGACAAGAACGAGTTCATGATTACTCAATGTATAATATGCACCGGCATCCAGACTTAGGCCTATCTCATCAATTAAACCTGCAAATACGGTATTCGTCATACTGCTACCACTGACAATAAGCTCCGATTCATATTTGCCGGAAGGCAATGGAATAATCTGTGGAGAAGGACTATACAGAGCCGGGCTACACCCCACTATTATAGAGGACAACGCGAGTACAAGTCCTTGAAATAGAAACTTCATCGATATAAGATTAGATTAATGTGTAAAATTCACATATTCCTGCCCCAATCACTTATCCGAGAAACTCATCCAAGACTATCTTGCATATTCGATTACACCTTGAAAGCTTAATGCATCAATTCCAGGATTTCCGCAATCATATCTCGCCCTTTATTTCGGGCATAATACTTCTGCAAATCAGCGTAAAATTGCTCTCGTGGATAATTCTCAGGGTCAGCTTTAAAACGCTGATAAATTTCAATAGCTGCCTGTGGCCTTTCGCCCCATGTGTCGGTTACCTCATAGTTCTCATCGAGTAATAATACTTTCGGTATGGCTTCTTTCCCATCCGTTAAAAAATCACCGATTAATGAAGGCTCGCCATCTCGCAAGGTCATTCTCACTCCTGCATCCTCAAAGAAACGCGCTAGAGCGGGAACAGCTGCACTGCAATCACCACACCACGGCTCTGCAATAACAAGTAATTTCCCTTTGAAATCCTTCTGTGCTAGCGCTTCTTTCTGGCTTTCATCAGCTTGGAATTTTTTATAGGCCCTATTCATCCGTCGTATGCCTAGCTCATAATATTTCTCATACTCCTCATCTCCCTTTTCTCGAGCCTTCTTCAATGCTTCCTCAGCGTACTCTATATATTCATCATAGGATTTTCCATTATCCCAAAATTCTTTAACATTCATCATATTATCATTTATTTTTATATTCTTAGTTTAAGCTGTATTCACTTTAATATTTATTCTAGATTCACAAGTCTTTCAAGCCCACACAACAACTTATACCAAAACATGAAATTAAACAGAAGCGCTTGCAATATGTTCTCTATTTCCACCTTTCGTCGGGTGTGAAATAGTTCTGCCAATCCTTGCAAAACTTAAAAGATTACTAGCCATACGGATATATCAATAATAGCTTGATATAAAATTTTTCTCTCCTCACCTGAATTTTATTTCACAGAATAGTAATTTTTAATTACCTTAACCCTATGAAGTTTATCTATATTTCTGTTTTGTACTTCGCTTTTCAGTATGTTTCATTTGGCCAATCGGTTGTAGACATATACGTATTGAATTATACGGAAATTGCAACTGAAAAGCCCTTCATACGCTTTTATGATCCCGAATTGCTCTTTTTCCCATTGGATGAAGCAACAATATCTCGTGTGCAAGCGGCAAATAGGAACTCGATCTATTTTACGACTTATAATAAGCGGGATTCAAGCTCTACCTTATGGAAATATACTGTGAATACTTCTACTATAAGCCCGATTCTGAAGCTTAAAGTAAATATTTCAGATTATATCGTACTACCACAAGGAATCGAATGTATCCTACACAGTAAAGGCAAAACTTATATTCTAAGGAATAAACACGCATGGGAATCGCCTCAACTACTACCATTACAGATAAACTTAAGCAACATTCTTTCACTAGAACAGCATAACCGCATAACAGTGGATAATGCAATGCAGCTGTGTCGCACAGATACTAGTTACACAAATTTTCAGATTTTAAGCGATCATGTCGATGGAGAAATATATTCCCTTGGCAAGTCAAGATTGTCTTTTATTTATAAATTTTCAAAGCAATACTGGTATCTCAAAGAGTATGATTTAATGAAACAAGACTCGAGAATACTCGTACAACTACCCAAAGGCATTGACGACTACACCACTACTCCCAATGGCAATTTTCTCTGCTATAATAATATGCAACTCTACGCCTTCAATCCAAACATTCATATTCAGTGGAAAAAAGTAAAACTTCCATTCAGCTTTTCTGACTATTCCATTGAGTGGATGGAATTTATCGGAAACGGAAAGGCAATTGTTGCAATACGGAGATAATCTCCTACTATGCCTCCTTATTTCATCAATTATGAAATTCTGAAAGATATTTCTACGTCGAAGCCGAGATCGCTAGGGCAATCGAGCAGACTTATCCGGAAGCAATAAGTCATGAGCTTAATTCAAGGAGTAGTCATTGGCCCTTGACCTTTCCCTATTGTCTAAACTTGATTTTGGGTATTAGTACCTTTATATTTGAAAGTACTACCGAATTAAGTGGAACATGCAGAGCCCACCTGAACATCGGGAAGCAATTGCATGAAGCAACTAGTCGGATCGACGTCTTTGCCTTTCACCGGGCGAGTAAAAAAAAGACAAGAAAATAATCCGCCTGCTAGGCACATCAATCTCCTTGAAACAGCGTTAAAAAACCAAAGACAACCATAAAACAATTCCCTCAATGCGGACAATAAAAGATCAACTCGGCATCCAGAGAACAATTCCCGACAATCCACGTCGTGTTATAAGCCTCGTACCATCGCAATCGGCATATCTAGCGGCATTGGGATGTGATAAACAAGTTGTGGGAATTACCAAGTTCTGCGTAGAACCGGAAAAATGGTTTCGCAGCAAAACACGTATCGGCGGCACCAAAAAACTCAATCACGATGCAATAAGAGCCTTAAAGCCCGACCTCATCATCGGTAATAAAGAGGAAAACACACAAGAAGATATCGAGCAGCTGGAAGAATACCACTTATGGCTCAGCGACATCAGCTCCTTAGGAGATGCAATTGACATGATGGCTTCACTAGGCATAATCATGGGGAAAAACGATATCGCAGAAGACATTATATATCAGACTCTAGCCAATCGCTCAGATTTCCGCAATGAGCTGAGCGCAGAGCGACCATCTGTGGCATATCTCATCTGGCGATCACCGTATATGCTTGCAGGAAAAGATACTTTTATCGATACGATGATAGATGAAGCAGGCTTTACAAATGCCGTTACAGAATCGCGCTATCCCACCATGACACAAGAAGAAATAATAGCACTCAAACCCGATTATATCTTCCTCTCCTCTGAACCATATCCATTTAAAGAAAAACACAAGGCTGAATGGCTTGATTTTATAGAAAAGCAACAGCTTATTCTAGTTAACGCAGTGCATTTTTCATGGTATGGTTCACATTTAAAGGAAGCATTTACTTATTTTGCAGCATTAAGACAAGATTTACTATTATGAAATTAAATATACTCCTTTTGCTATTCTGCCTCTGCGGAATTTCGGCTACAGCACAAGAGCTCGCACAATCACCCCTTAAATCGAGTTATATCATATATACCGACATCGGAGAAGAGAATTTGAATGTACAGCTCGCAGCGTATTCTCTTCCTTCAGCAGAGCCGATATTTGCGGAAGCTGGCTTATACAGAATCAGCTTAAAAAAGAAAAAGCAAGACATGTTAAAGGCTATCAAGCATAATCCTGACATTAGAATATACCCGGACAGGCCCGTGGACTTGCGCCGTGTTCCCGATGATCCCGGTGTAGGGCAGATGTGGAGCATCAAGACAATGCATCTCGACAAGGCATGGAACTTTGATATGGATGGCGTGACGAGTAATGGCGACACGATTGTGCTTGCCGTCATCGACAGAGGAATGCAGGTAAATCACGAGGATCTCGCGTCAAATATTTGGATTAATAAAGCGGAGATACCTCAGAATAATATCGACGACGATAACAATGGGTATATCGACGACTACAATTCCTATAATTTCAGGCAAGACACAAGCTTCCTCAATCCGGACAATACTCATGGGACTCCCGTCGCAGGAATTATGGGTGCTGTCGGAAATAATCAGAAAGGTGGAACGGGTATCATGTGGTCAACAAAGCTTATGAATCTCGGCCCGGCTTATATTGCAAGTGATATTATCGAGGCTATGCAATATATTTACAATCGCAGAAAAGCCTATAATGAATCCCAAGGTGCAAGTGGCGATTTTATCGTCGCCGTAAATTGCTCCTGGGGCTGGGAACCTGCGCTTCCATCCGACCTGCCGGGAATATGCAATGTCTTCAATATGCTCAACAATGTCGGTGTCCTCGTCGTGTGTGCCGTTACCAATTCATATAAAAATGTCGAGGAAAACGGCGATATGCCTTCTGCTTGCCCTCAGCCCAATGTAATTTCCGTAACCAATATCGATCGGGAAGAGCTCATTCAAGGCGGATACGGAGATAAATATGTCGATATTGCCGCTCCGGGTTCTGACAACTATACCTGCTCTTACGACAATAGCTACCGCGGGTTCTCGGGCACTTCTTGTGCTACTCCGCATATTACGGGTTCTATTGGTTATCTTTATGATATAGCTTGCGCAAATAATCTACGCAATCTCTTTACTGACCCGGCCGCGGTTGCCCAGAAAATGCGAAAAATCATTCTTGACAATGCCAGGGCGATACCGGATGCAGCAGAGAAAGTAAGTTCCGGTGGTGTCGTAGATCTATATGCGTCTGCCATTGCACTGCAGAAAGCCTGTGGCCTGGCCAAAGTCGGTCCGATTGCGATTAATAGCATTTACCCCAATCCCGTCATTCATCAATCTTTCCTGAATATTGAGATTACACATCCGGACTTCCAGGTGTATAAATTTGAGGTATTCAATGTTGCAGGAGAACTTGTCGATGAAGTAAACTTTGAGGCCAATCCTATGAGCTCGACTTATCAACTCGATATTACCGGATATCAGAGTGGTGTGTACTTTATCCGTTTTTATCATTGTCCCGGCAATGGAAATATTCCATGTGGCCTAGATAATTCATCGGGTATCGGGGCATATCTGAAAAGTACCGATGTCGTGACAGCTAAATTTGTTGTATTGAAGTAGGGAAAAATCTTGTAGGCATGACTGTCCTTGATTATAAAGCCCTATAAATGCAATAATCGCAGAAAGCAAACAAAGCAAAGAAAAGGCAAGATTTTAAGGTCCTGTCACGTAGAACATGACACTGCTTTAATTTTCTTCTACTTATCCTTTGTAGATTAACAAGGAAAAATATATCTTTGCAGTCCGTTTTCAACATTAGGCATGAGAAGTGCTTAAGCTGAAAGAAGGAGAAGGCTTCGTAGCTCAACTGGATAGAGCACCTGACTACGGATCAGGAGGTTGCAGGTTCGAATCCTGCCGAGGTCACTAAGCATTGACTTCTGTTGTGTGCAACCTTCAGTGTGTAGTGCCGAGGCAGAGCGATGTATAGTGGAATTTCAGAAATTTGAATGATAAATAAGCCGTATTGGCATCTGGGGAAACCTATTTATAGATTAAGAAATTGATTGTTATGGCACGGAAATGTGATCTTACAGGCAAGAAACCGATAGCGGGATATTCAGTCTCTCACTCCAATAAGAAGACGAAGAGACGCTTTAAGCCCAATTTATTTAAAAAACGCTTCTACATTCCTGAAGAGGATCGATGGATTACACTGAAGGTTTCTTCCAAAGCCTTGAAATCTATCAACAAGCTAGGTGTCTATGCCTATATCAAAAAGCTTGAAAAGAAAGGGCAACTTAATCCAGACTTTAAACTTTAATATCATATATCATGGCAAAATCAAAAGGGAATAGAATCCAAGTTATCCTAGAGTGTACGGAACAGAAGAAGACCGATATCCCGGGGATTTCACGATATTATACACAGAAAAATCGAAAAAATACTCCGGAGAGATTGGAACTAAAGAAGTACAATCCATATTTAAAAAAGCATACTGTTCATAAAGAAATTAAATAATTATGGCTAAGAAAGTATCAAAGAACTCCAAGATTTCGCAGAGGAGTGAAAATAAAGGTTCCGGAAAAGACTTTGTTAAGGTCGTTAAAAGCATTAAAAATCCGGCTACAGGAAAATACTCATACAAAGAGATGATGATTCACAAGGATGAGGTGAAAGAATTCTTTAATTAATCTCCTTTCCTGTGTGTTTACAGTAAAATTTTATCGTAAACGAAGGCTTTTCTTTTTGAGGAAAGCCTTTTCTTTTAATGAATAGGCATTGATATATGGGTTTCTTTTCTAAATTTTACAATAAGAAAAAGAAGGAAGACCTCGATAAAGGTCTCAAAAAAACAAAAAAGAGCTTCTTCGGCAACATCGCCAAGGCCGTCGCCGGTAAATCAAAGGTTGATGTCGAGGTCCTCGACGAGCTAGAGCAAGCGCTCATCTCTTCTGACGTCAGTCTCGACACGACGATTAAAATTATCGACCGCCTGGAAGAACGCGTCGCAGAAGATAAGTATATCAATGTCTCAGAATTAAATGAGCTTCTATACGATGAAATCGTAGGCCTGCTGGACGATAATAATTCGGAAGATCACGATAGCTATTCCGATGTTATTCAAGGCCATAAACCTTATGTTCTTCTCGTGGTCGGTGTCAATGGCGTAGGAAAAACAACGACCATAGGAAAGCTTGCGCACCATTTTATGAACGAAGGCAAGTCCGTCGTTCTCGGAGCCGGAGATACCTTCAGAGCTGCAGCTGTGGATCAACTCAAGATATGGACGGAAAGAACTGATGCTCATTTCTACAGCAAAGGTATGCATACCGATCCCGCCGCCGTTGCCTATGAAACCGTCGATTACGCTGTCCGCAATGATATCGATGTAGCGATTATCGACACGGCAGGTAGATTGCATAATAAAAAAGGCCTTATGCGAGAACTCTCCAAGATTAAACGCTCCGTTAATAAACGCCTCGAAGGCGCTCCGCATGATGTCCTCCTTGTACTTGACGCCACCACAGGACAGAATGCAATTGAACAAGCTACTCATTTTACAGAGGCAACTGATGTTACTTCAATCGCATTGACTAAAGTAGATGGCACTGCCAAGGGCGGTGTCGTTATCGCTATATCCGATCAATTTAAAATACCTATAAGATATATCGGTGTCGGTGAAGCAAAAGAACAACTCCAGATATTTAATAAACTCGCATTTGTGCAATCACTCTTCGATAAGGAAATCGGGAAGTAATTCAAGTGCTGCTGTTTTCAAGGATATCTTATCTGTCAAATACCATCTTGTATGGTCGGGCAACCATAGAGGTTTCTAAATACCCAAAACGTGCAATAGAAATGCAAAAGGAAGTGCAAAAGCCACAGAAGACAAGGGCTCGCGCAAGAATTTGGCTCGGAATCGTAGTAAGACTACGGTGAGAACCAAATTCGAGCAAGTGCTTGTATTCAAAGGCTTTTGTGCTTATCTTCAATTTCTAATGCATGATTTGGGTAATAGCTGATGGCCTGGATTTATCTAACCATATCTTAATAACAGAGTTAGGCTGAGGACACAGATCAGTGTATCACAGAGAAGATAAAATCAGATGATCACAGCATTTTTTACCGCTACTCCTCTCTACATTCGTTCAGAAGCACTTTAAGGATTCAAAGGCTTAAAAAATTCATTAATTTTGGTTTAGAGAAGCTTGAAAGCAGTTACAATCCTTAATCATCCAGTTTAAGGACCTCAAGAAAAGCTTTCTGGGGAATTTCTACAGAACCAACCTGGCGCATCTTTTTCTTCCCGGCTTTTTGCTTCTCGAGCAACTTTCTTTTTCTGCTTATATCACCACCGTAACACTTGGCAGTAACATCTTTCCGCAACGCCGATATCGTTTCCCTGGCAATAACCTTGGCCCCCACAGCGGCTTGGATCGCAATCTTAAATTGTTGTCGTGGCAATAACTCTTTCAACCGTTTACATATCTGCAGGCCGAGCGCACGCGCTTTGTCTTTATGCACAAGAACCGAGAGAGCATCGACATTCTCGCCATTGAGTTTAATGTCCATTTTAACTAGTTCAGATTGCCTGTAATCCAAGGGAATATAATCAAATGAGGCGTAACCTCTGGACATACTCTTCAATCTATCATAAAAATCAAAGACGATTTCTGCAAGTGGCATCTCAAATGTCAGCTCAACCCTTTCCGGCGTCAGATAAACCTGCTTCTTTATCATGCCCCGTTTCTCAATACACAAGGTTATTATAGGCCCTATATAATCGGGCTTCGTGATAATCTGAGCTTCAATAAATGGCTCTTCAACATAGTCGATTGTACTCGGTTCAGGCATATCACTCGGCGTATTAACCATTTTCTTCTCCCCATTGATGTAAACAGCATAAGAGACATTGGGCACCGTAGTAATCACATCCTGGTCAAATTCTCTTGCAAGGCGTTCCTGCACAATCTCCAAGTGTAACATCCCCAAGAAACCGCATCGGAATCCAAATCCTAGCGCTTCCGATGAATCCGGTTGAAAGGTCAGCGAAGCATCGTTCAACTGCAACTTCTCTATGCTGTCCCGCAGATCAACATAATCCTCATTATCTATAGGGAAAATACCCGCATAAACCATCGGCTTTACCTCTTCAAATCCCTTGATAGGCTCATCACATGGCCGTTCTACAAGCGTAATCGTATCGCCCACTTGAACATCCTTGGAATCTTTTATTCCCGTGATGACATAGCCCACCTCTCCGGCAGAAAGCTGCTTCCGCGGCTCGGGCTTCAATCGCAATATCCCTATTTCATCTGCATTATATGTATTCTCATTGTGATAAAACTTAATTTCATCCCCTTTCTGTATTGTGCCATTGAATATACGGAAATAGGCAATAACACCTCTATAAGGATTATATACAGAATCAAATACCAATGCCTGCAATGGCGCCTTCGGATCACCGCTCGGTGCAGGTATCCTATCTACTATAGCTTGCAGTATTTCCTCGACACCCTCGCCTGTTTTACCACTTGCATGAACGAGTTCTTCCGGATCGCATCCTATAAGATCAACTATCTGCTCGCCGACCTCCTCAACCATCGCTGAATCCATATCAATCTTATTCAATACAGGAATTATCTCCAGATCGTGCTCTATGGCTAGATAGAGATTGGAGATTGTCTGTGCTTGAATACCTACTGTGGCATCTACGAGTAACAGTGCACCTTCACAAGCCGCTATCGCGCGAGACACCTCATAGGAAAAATCTACGTGTCCCGGTGTATCAATCAGGTTGAATACGTATTCCTGCTTATCATCGGCAATATATCGCATACGGATTGCATGACTCTTGATCGTTATGCCCCGCTCTCGTTCAAGATCCATATCATCTAGTGCCTGGCTCTTCATCTCGCGCTCTGACAGAGTATCGGTGGATTCCAGTAGGCGATCACTCAAGGTACTTTTCCCGTGATCCACATGTGCTATAACACAGAAATTTCTTATCTCTTTCATATTCCGCAAATATACGGATTCTTTTGGCTTAGATAGAACCTTTTCTCCTTTTACCACATTTTATCAATTCTGCAATCTGCATAGCTATACCTTCTCGCCATTCCCTATCCCACTCTTCTGGAACTGATCGCTTCTACCCACAGGCAATTCCATGTGGGCTTTTATTGATACTCCTACCTTATGTAATGTCATCATGCCGTATAAAGGCATTTGCCGGAAGGCATTCAATCATCTTCAATAGCATCCGCAATACATTCTCCTCCACCTAAAGCAGGATAAATGTGTAAATTCCTATAAATTTGCAGTGTGAAGCAGCTACTCGTGAATTTCTGCGTTACAGTCTATAGAAATGAAAGATTATCTATCCATAATAAGCCTTATAGGAGTGCTTTTCCTTGCAGCATGTCGAGTGCCGGAGAAGAAGATAGATCGTGTAGATTTACCATCGGACTTTGAGTTTTCTATCGGAGAACATTATTCCGAGAAATTGCAGGAGCGTACAGCATTTTTACGCGTGCGTATCCTAGAAGAAGTTGATTGTGCGCATACGGACTTTTCGTATTCACTTACAATTGATCTGGACTCCATTCACTTCACGCTTTACTCCATTTCCACCTATGGCGACTGTGGAGATACCCTTGTTATGCCAGAGAAAGACTTTGCTTTAAACAGCCTTAGAAATGGCACATACGAGCTGAAGATCGATATCAGTGACGCCTATGATATCCATGGCACAATCACCAATCGGCCAAATATGATATCCATCCATATTCCCGAGCAATATGATCAGCCGGACCTCAAGCAGACCGTGAGAAAAGTCCCCGATCGCATCGTGTGGGGGCGTATTTCAATCAATGATAATCAGAGCGTTGAACTTATCAACAATATTCTCAAGAACATTGATAAAGAATGTGGGTTTACAAGCTTGCCGGACGGAGAATATACACCATTTTTCATCAATAATGGGCATGTCACCTTAAATGCAACTGAATATCCGCCCAAGACATCCTATCACCGTTCATTTATCGTCAAACCCACCACTAGAGATGAATTTTTAAAATTTGTGGCTGTCCTTGATTCTATAAGGACAATTCTCGATGGCAATGGGCTTGTCGAAGCTTATTCCTGGGATGGCAGAAAACTGTAGCGTCTAGATTTTACACATCTCCATGCGTTTTATATCAGTTCTTCCTGGATTTTAGCTTACGCAAATGTCCTTGCGATACACTCAATATAAATGTTTATCCTTCCCCTAGTGGAGATTCTTACTATCGCTTATTTTCATCAAAATTTCCTGTCAAACCAGAATTAAGCTTGAAAATATGTATGAACTCATAAACATTCCTCACCTCTAGTTCTGTTAAATGATATTCATTTCAAGGACAGAAAATATGACAACTGAAAATACCATCCTCGCGAATCTCGAGACAATTAATACGCGTATAAAAGATGCCTGCAAACGATGCGACAGGAAGCCCGAAGATATTCAACTCCTCCTCGCAACCAAAACCGTTTCTGCAGATAATATTAAGGTAGCTCTCCATGCCGGACATACTCTTATCGGCGAGAATAAAGTGCAAGAAATAAGAGATAAATATGAAGCGCTCTGCGATACGCCCCATACTACGCATTTTATCGGCCACCTGCAGACCAATAAGATAAAATATATCCTCAAGCATAATGTCGCCTGCGTTGAGTCTATCGACAGACTTAAACTAGCAAGAAAACTACAAAATCGACTCGAATATGAGGATAAACATATCGACGTCCTCATCCAAGTAAATACATCCGCTGAAGAAAGTAAATTTGGGATTGCTCCGGAGCAAGCTATAGATTTTACAAGAAAAGTTGCACAATATGATCGCCTGCATATCCGCGGATTAATGACCATAGGTTTATTCAGTGATGACATGAAAAAAGTACGTGAATGCTTTAAACTCCTCAAGAATATCCAAAAGAAATTAATCTCTGCCGATATCCCCAATGTTGAAATGAAGGAATTATCCATGGGAATGAGTAAAGACCTAGAAATAGCCATCGAAGAAGGAGCGACGATCATAAGAATTGGAACTGCTATATTCGGTGAGCGTATTTATCCGGATAGTTATTACTGGAATGAAACATCCAATGGCTGAAATCCCTGAAGCTCTTGTACCGCTACAGGAAAAAGAAGTACTATAAAATCACTATCGATAAGAAACATTTTCTGCTTATGTCAATTTAAGGAGATAACAATAACGGACATAAATATCCTGTTAATTACACAAGTAAACATAAAGCAATGCTCGATAGACCAGCATTATACACCGATTACTACGAGCTCACAATGGCTCAAGGCTACTTTCTAGAAGGACGAGAGAACGAGCAAGCCTGTTTTGATTATTTCTTCCGACGACTACCTTATGAGGGCGGCTATGCAGTATCCGCAGGGCTTGTTGAACTTCTAGAAACGCTGGAAAATTTCCACTTTCATCAAGAGGAGCTCGATTATTTACAAGAGCGAGGTTTTACCGAGGAATTCTTGCATTACTTAAGCACATTGGACCTGGATCTTGAGATAAAAGCATGCAAGGAAGGCGAACTTATTTTCCCTACAGAACCACTAGCAAGGATACAAGGCAATCTTATTCATGCACAACTCATTGAAACACTTCTCCTCAACACTTTAAATTTCCAGTCTCTCATTGCCACCAAGGCCTGTAGAATCAAGGATGCAGCCGGTGGAAGAACAGCGCTGGAATTTGGTCTCCGGCGTGCGCAAGGCCTAGGGGGAATCCAGGCCACTAGGGCTGCAGCAATCGGAGGCGTACAACCTACTTCCAATGTCTATGCATCCCGGCGATATAATATTCAGGCAAGTGGAACAATGGCACATTCGTGGATTCAGTCCTTTGAGGATGAATTGACTGCTTTCAGGACTTATGCGCGGCATTATCCCGATAAATGTATCCTCCTTGTTGATACCTATGACACTTTAAACTCAGGAATTCCTAATGCAATCACCGTAGCCAAAGAACTAGAAGAACAAGGGCACAGACTCATCGGAATAAGGTTAGATAGTGGCGATCTAGCTTATTTGTCAAGAAAAGCCAGAGAAAAATTTGACGATGCAGGTTTATCTTATGTAAAAATAGCTGCTTCCAATCAGCTTGATGAACAGGTGATAAAAAGCCTCCTGAACCAGAATGCTGCCATTGATATATTTGGAGTCGGAACACGGCTTGCAACCGGACAACCCAATGCTGCCTTTGATGGCGTTTATAAACTTGTTTCTATAAACAATGAACCCAAATTAAAGAAATCGGAAAATATTGAAAAAATTACGCTACCGGGATTAAAAAATCTCTATCGCTACACCACGCATAGCGGCAAGTTTGTCGGCGATGGTATTCTCTTGGAAGGCGAGGCAGCTCAACAACCAATTTATCATCCATATCTTCCTGAGAAGTTTACGGATTTCAGTGCATTTGAGGCAAGTCCACTCCTTGAAACCTTTATGAAGGGTGGAAAAATCATTCAATCTTTACCTTCCATTGTTGAGAGTGCAGAATATCTCCAAGAACGATTCAGTATGTTGAATGAGGGGCATAAAAGATTTCATAATCCCCATGTGTACAAGGTCGGAATAAGCAAAAAACTTATGAATCTCAGAAATACTTTACTTAAGAAAGCAAGTCAAGCTCACAAAAATAAGAATTCATGAAAGCTTTAGTCATCATAGACATACAGAATGATTTTTGCCCGGGAGGTGCTCTAGCAGTTAAAGAAGGTGATAAGATAATCCCGGTTGTCAAGAGCCTCGTCAATCAATTTGACAATATTATAATGACGCAAGACTGGCATCCTGAAGGTCATTTATCATTTGCAACTTCCCACGATGGAAAAAGTCCCTATGAAAGTATTGAACTGCCTTATGGAAGACAAGTACTGTGGCCACGACACTGTGTACAAGGCAGCAAAGGTGCTGAATTTCACCCCGATATTGACCCCAATATAGCTCAAGTGATCATACGCAAGGGATTCAGAAAGTCAATCGACTCTTATTCGGCATTTTATGAGAACGACCAAGAAACGCCGACCGGCTTAAATGGCTACTTGAAAGAACGCGGAATTGAAACCATATATCTCTGTGGATTGGCAAGTGATTTCTGTGTTAAATGGTCGGCACTCGATGGCATTAAAAATGGATTTGAGGTGAAAGTTATTTCCGATGCGGTCCGTGGTATTGACATCGATGGTTCCCTTGCGCAAGCATGGAAAGAAATGCTAGAAGCCGGAGTAGAAAAAATCAGTTCAGCCGATATTATCGCTTCAACTCCTTCTGTATGATACCGGGGCATAGATTGAAAATAGTGGGCGATATCCCTTCCTGCTTATTCTTTTAATTCTCCGATTCAATCCACCACTTATTATTTTGTCATGCTATCGTCTGTTTTTTGCCTTGAGCAAAAGAAGAAGAAGAAGATCCTGAACAAAAGGGTAAAATCTCGCCTTCCATACATAAATGTTTCAAGTAAATCACAAGAAATTAAACACAATTATGGCGAATAATTCGGAGGCGATTTTCCCTCAAGCGACAAGAGAGATCAACAGGAAGAAAAAAGAACTAGCTCCCGATGCAATGGAGGCATTTCAGAATTTCAGCAAAACGGTATTTAAAGCCGGTGCGCTCGATGAAAAGACCAAGCAACTCATCGCGGTTGCCGTTGCTCATGTAACACAATGCCCATATTGCATCAAAGGACACACCAAAGCAGCAAAGATTAAAGGAGCTAGCAATCAAGAGCTCATGGAAGCGATATGGGTGGCATCAGAAATGCGCGCAGGTGGAGCTTATGCCCATTCTGCACTTGCCATTGATGTTATGGACAAGATGGATTCCAAAGAGAAATAATTTCATAAATTTAATAAAAATAGATTCTAATGCAAACAAATAATGCACAAGCACAATGGAAAGGTAGCCTGAAAGAAGGTTCAGGAAAAATGAAACTAGGAAGTGGTTCTTATGAAGGAGAATATAGCTTTGCGACGAGATTTGAGAACAAAGGTGGAACCAATCCCGATGAACTCGTCGGTGCAGCGCTTGCCGGCTGCTATTCTATGGCAATGTCTCTCGGCCTTGAAGGAGAAGGGTTTACACCCAATTCTATCGACACCAAGGCTGAAGTGGACTTTGGCTTGGTAGATGGTCATCCCAAAATCTCACAGATCCGCCTGAATACCAAGGCCGATATTCCCGGCATAAATAATGAACAATTCCAGCAGATCGCCGAGGCAACGAAAAAAGGTTGTCCGGTCTCGCAAGCATTGTCTGGCGTTGACATCCAGCTGGAAGCTGAATTAATTCAATAATTAAATTCAGAAGCCTATTTTATGGGGCATTGTTCTTTATACGGAGGACAATGCCCTTTCATTTAAACTCACCCACTCTACTATGGATATCTCAGGAAAAAATATCGTCCTTACCGGTGCTAGCAGCGGATTGGGAGCAGCTACTGCAGAAGCACTTGTTCATAAAAAAAGCCGTGTCTATGGTCTCGCTCGCAATGTGGATAAACTGAATTTATTGCAGGATAAACTAGGAGAAAACTTTATTCCTGTCCCTCTTGACATCACCGATACTTCAGCTTTGCGCAAATGGGCAGACTCTACCTTCTCTGACACACACTTCCCTGAAGTCCTCATCAATAATGCAGGTGTAAGCCGTCTCGAAGAAGTGGATAATTTATCCGATGATGAATGGAATCTAATGCTCGACACCAATCTCAGTGCAGTTCACTTTTTAACTACGACGATCTTGCCATGGATGAAAAAAGATTCCGACAGTTCTCATATCATAAATATCGGCTCTATTCTCGGAAAAGTTAGCGGATCCAAGAAAGCAGCATATAGCGCGACAAAATTTGCCATCCGTGGATATTCTGAAGCTCTTTTTAAGGAACTCCGTGGCTATAATATCAAGGTAACTTGTATAAATCCCGGCTCAATTAATACGCATTTCTTTGAAAATTCCGGCATTTCTCCCAATTCCCGGATGCTCAGCCCGATTGAACTTGCCGACATCATAAGATTTGTCCTTGAAACTCCGGAAAATGTCCTCATCGATGAACTTACCGTGAGACCACTCCGCCCAAAACGGAACTAGCTAAACATCCAGAAGCCCGGACCTCTGAAAATTAAGCTAATAGCCGATTTTCAACTCTTCATCCCTTCAGCTCTTCAACTTTACAACTTTACAACTTTACAACTTTACAACTTTACGACTTTACGACTTTACAACTTTACAACTTTAC
>CAYTBT010000014.1:0-80245 GCA_964436125.1 uncultured Saprospiraceae bacterium
TGACGAGGGGGTGAGGCGAAGTGGATTTGTTCTTTCGCCTCGCTCTACTCTACCGCCTTTACGACTTTACGCAATAAAAGCACCTAACAAAATCAATTTAGGTACTCAGCTAATGCCAATGAACAATGAACAATGAACCGATCACTGATTACCCGTTACCGATTACCGGACTTACGACTACGACGAAGTCGCCCACCGTTCCCTCTATCGCCTCCGGTCTATTGTAAAACAAGGCATGGCAATCCTCTGAATTCTCCATAGCTTCAATAACCGTCTCCAGTGGTTCTGCAAATACATAGGGATAATCAACTTCTCCCAATTCTTCTCTTATCGGATAGGCAAGCTGCTCTTTATCTGTCATAAATTGCGCATTAATCCCCGGTTTTTTCCCTCTCGGATCTAGCCTGAACCACCCTACTTTATCGAGATATACGGCATTAAGTCCATGTAGTGCATAACCGGATTCAACAGTTTTTCCATCGCGCAAGACTCGCTGATAACAAAAACCGGCCGGGATACCCATACCTCGGAGAAGGCTTGCAAGAAGATGTGCCTTGGTAAAACAGATGCCTTCTTTTTTCTCCAGTGCCTCTTCTCCACTGATCGTAATCACCTTGCTCTGCGTATCAAATGAATGTTGTACAACATCTCGCGCCATCTCAAATGCCAACTTCGCTTTCTCGCGCTCTGTTTCCGCCTTTCCTTCTATCTCCTGTATCGCCTCTTTTATCAGTGGCGTATCAAATCTTATTGCCGGTGGCACGGCTTGTAGATAGTCTTCCCTATCTTCAGATTCTAGTTTTAATTCCATCCTTTTTACTTTTATTTCCTCACTGCCCGACTTCTCAGCAGAATCCGCATTGAGGCCGGGAGCATTGCATCGAATATTTATCCTGTGACTTCCGTCAAATGCTTAACATCGCCTCTAGTGAACTGTTCTGCAATCTGGCTGAAACAATTTCTCCCCGTCAGACAATTTGACCTTAAGCTTACATTGAATTATGCAGATTATATCCTCTCTATCTCCTATTGAGAGAAGAATTGAAGTACTTCTGCAAAATAAAGGACAATATGCTCCACAATAATGGAAATTATTTTAAATTTGTCTAAATAAACGTAGTATTTAGGTCAATAAACTCATTTAACTATGGCAAATACAAAAATGAATGAACATCAAGGACACTGGTTTCTCGCCAAGGTAGGGAAACGCGTCTTGCGTCCGGGCGGCCTTGAGCTTACACGGAAAATGATGGACGCACTCGATATCAAATCCACAGATGAGGTCGTGGAATTTGCTCCGGGACTCGGTCTCACAGCGGAAATGGCACTACAAAAACGCCCGAAGTCCTACACCGGAGTAGAGCTCAATAAAGAGGCTGCCGCCAAGCTTCAGAGAAAAATAAATGGACCGAATAAGAAAATCGTGGTTGCCAATGCTGCTTCATCGGGCTTTCCTTCTGAATCGGTTGATAAAGTATGGGGAGAAGCAATGTTGACTATGCAAGCTTCACATAGAAAATCGGAAATTATCCGTGAAGCAGCTCGTATCTTGAAGCCGGGTGGATATTATGCAATCCACGAACTCGGTTTAACCCCGGAAACTATGCCTGAGGAGGATAAAGCAGGCATACAGAAAGGCCTTGCCAAGTCCATTAAAGTGAATGCCAGGCCGATGACTGTCCCGGAATGGAAAAAATATCTCGAGGACGAGGGATTTGAGGTTATTGCCGTTCACAGCAACAATATGGACCTCCTCAAACCAGAGCGTGTGATTGCAGATGAAGGGTTTTTCAGGGCATTGAAGATCGGATTTAATGTACTCACGCATCCCAAGATAAGAAAGCGAATATTGGGTATGAAAAATACCTTTCAGCGATATTATGATAATCTCAATGCAGTTACCATCATCGCACGGAAGAAGGGAGAAGCATAAAGCGTCGATAAATAAGTCCGGAATAACATTTGCGTAAGCTAAAAATTACTTATCATAGCAGTTAAAAATAAGCTTATGCCATATAATGAATTACAATCGATAAAAAATTACAGGCAAAATGACATCTGGTCCGGTATTCCGGCAAAAACCGATGTAGAAAATCAATATTGGTATCAGGTGGTCAAGGCAATTGATATTAGAAAGTCGGCAGTTCAGAAATCGTGTGAGAACCTGGTCGGCCTTATCGGTTATGCTTGTGACGAAGGTGTGCGGCGCAATAATGGTCGTGTCGGAGCTGTTGACGGACCGGAGGCAATCCGCGAGCGACTTGCTCATCTCGCCTTTCATATCGATGGAAAGTCTATTGCTGATTATGGCGATATAACTTGCCTGGGAAATGACCTTGAAGCGGCGCAGGACTCATTGAAGCAGCTTGTTTCATCGCTCATTATCGAAAAAATCCATCCTATCATCCTCGGTGGAGGTCATGGAATCGCATTCGGGCATTATCAAGGGCTTCACGATGCATCGCCTGATGCCGATATCGGAATAATCAATTTCGATGCACATCTCGATCTGCGTACACCCAATCCACGGGGGAACAGCGGCACGCCATTTAATCAGATATATGAGCTTACGCAAATGAAGGGCAAGGGACTCAATTATATGCCTATCGGAATTCAAGCTTATTCCAATGCTAAAACACTATTTGCGAAAGCTGAGGAAATCGGTGCGCATATCATTTATCTCGATGAAATCAGGGCAAGCAATTCCAATGTCCTCGAGAAACGCATCCGCAATTTCATCGACTTAAACGATTATGTGTATATTACCATTGACCTCGACGGCATCTCATCCGCTTATGCACCCGGAGTGAGTGCGCCGTCACCATTTGGACTGCAACCGGACTGGATTTATGATACATTGGGATTGATATTTTCCTCCGGAAAGGTCATTTCATGCGACTTTGCAGAGATGAATCCGCGATACGACATCGATAAACGCACTGCTAAGCTCGCAGCAGAACTGGTGACGAGGATTGCGGGATTGTGGTGATGAATAGTACTACACATTATGCGGATGGAATTGAACTATATGTTTATAAAAGTACGTTTAAAGGTTTAAGACGTAATGATGACTTTAAAATATAAATAGTTGATCAGGTAGATTATGGATATAGATGCAAAAAAACTCGAGATCCTTCAGTTAGTTCTAAACACAGAAGAGCACGCAAAATTGGATAAAGTTAAAGCTGTCTTAGTTGAAAAAGCTGGTGATTGGTGGGATCAGTTGAACGAGGAAGAACAGCTTGAAATACATGAAGGGCTTCAACAAGTTGAAGAAGGGAAAACGACACACCATAAAAAAGTCATGGCAAAATTTGATAAGTGGAAATAACTGTTGTCTGGACACACAGGGCGGAAGCTGCCTTATCAGAAACAATTCATTATTTGGAAAAAGAATGGTCGGCTACAGAAATAAGAAAACTTAAGAACAATATCCAATCATTTATTGAAAGGATCAAGCTATTTCCTGATAGCTATCCAAAATCAGAAAAATATCCCTATCTTAGAAAAGGCCTCGTTGACAAAAACAATTATATTGTTTATTGGTCATCCCACAGCAAAAGACAAATAACTATTATCAATTTCAGGTCATTCCACCAAAAGCGTTTATTTGATTAATTCAATGAGAAAAGGTCATTTCATGCGACTTTGCAGAGATGAATCCGCGATACGACATCGATAAACGCACTGCCAAGCTCGCAGCAGAACTGGTGACGAGGATTGCGGGATTGTGGTGAAGAATAGTACTACACATTATGCGGATGGAATTGAACTATATATTTATAAAAGTACGTTTAAAGGTTTAGGATGTAATGATGACTTAAAAATATAAATAGTTGATCACATAGATTATGGATATAGATGCAAAAAACTCGAGATCCTTCAATTAGTTCTAAACACAGAAGAGCACGCAAAATTGGATAAAGTGGCTATGTTCTAAAAACAATATGTTCTAGATCTAAATTCTTAAATTCCTGCCATGCTGTTACTGTACGTACTGCTGTTAAAAACTTATGTCGCCAGTCAACCGAAGTTTGAATGGATATCCCCGTCTCCTTCGCACTTTTCCGAATACTATATCCTGAGAGTAAACAATACAAGTAGCGACGTATCTTGTCCTTCTTTTTGATATTGTACCAGAACTTCCCTGTAGTTTCACTAATGTTCTTACGACATCCTTTGCACACATGACGCTGTACTCCTTTCAGTTTCCCATTTGCTCGTATGTCTTTGCTTTTACAATGTGGACAACTTACCGCAGCTTTATCCCCCTTATCAGTAAAAGGAATATTCTGTCTGGTTATCTCGAGTAATTCGGAGATTATCTCTTGCTTTTCAAGTGATGTTGCGGATGTAAAATAATCTTTGAACTCGTTTGGTATCATTTTTTATGCCTTTTATTAAAGCAAATAATAATACATTTTTCATATTCTACTTAGAACACAGCCTTATTTATTAATATTATGTTAAAATATTGTTAAAGAATCCTTATAGCTAGGATTTATTGATATATATATATATATGCATTATAGTTATTTATACTATAGCTGGATTCTGAAACAGCTCAAAAAAGAAGTAGGATTTAATTAAATAATTTTATTATGTTATACAAACGGATTATAATCATTATCTTTATGATGGCTGCTATTCCAACTTTAGTTAAAAGTACAACAAACTGCGAATGTGGAACTCATTCAACTGGAATTACTGCTTATACCCAAACCATGCAATAGAAATGCAAAAGGAAGTGCAAAAGCCACAGAAGACAAGGGCTCGCGCAAGAATTTGGCTCGGAATCGTAGTAAGACTACGGTGAGAACCAAATTCGAGCAAGTGCTTGTATTCACAGGATTTTGTGCTTATCTTCAATTTCTATTGCATGATTTGGGTTATAATGTTGAAGGTGAAGATTGCTGCCTCAGTAAAGCTGGTGGAGTCGCATACATACACCACTATGTACGACAAGATAATGGAGTATGGCAGCATACGGGATCAACTATTATTACTGGAAATGAAGCACAAGTTAGGTGTTGCTTATCCACATAAAAAAATAGATATAATTATGAAAATTTTACAATTTACTCTATTATTAACTGTCGTACTTACTACTATTATTTCATGTAAAAATGACAGTTCACAACTATATTATGAACATAAAAAATCGGAGGCACTACTCCATCCTGAAAATCAAAGTAATGAAAATCGTCCACCGGAACTAGTTCCGAGAGATAATTGGATTTTTGATGCACTATTTAACGAATCAATTTCATGGGAAGATGTAGATGCTTTTTACAAGAACAATTTATCAAAGTTTGAGCATAAAAAGTATTATAATAATCTTAAGACACTTAACATTATGACATTGGTAAAAGTGAAAAAAGACTTTTTAAAAGAAGCACCACTTGAGATATTAATATACTATGCCGAGGAAGACAGAAAGATGCATCGTGAAGGTGGCTTGGAAACTATGGCAATATTATACAATGAGATAGCTACCAGAGGAAAACAAAAGGTAGCTGCACAACTTGCGCATGATAAAATCAATGTTCTATTGAAAGAATATGACATAGTTTCAATTTCTCAAGAAGAATATTTTAAGAAACATGAGGATGCAATCACACAGCTTAAATTACTCATGTATGATAGATGGGGTAATCCATTATTCGACTAATCAATTAGGGAGACCTACATTGATACTTTCAAGGTTTCGTATCATAAAAGAGGTTTGTGGCATTAAAATACAATCTGTCGGGTCTTCCCTTTCCAATCAAAATAGTTGTGTTTATGATTATGCAATCGGATTTATCCTTAATTCCCCTCCAATGGCTTTTAAGACCTTCATAATACCCAAAATATACATTAGCAATTGAAGATGACCGAATGAAATTTCATATAAGCTCCGCTTATACCCAAAGTGTGCAATAGAAATTGAAAAAGAAGTGCGAAAAGCCACAGAAGACAAGGGCTCGCCCTGTGGAATATGACCACAGGTCATACTGCAAGCAGTATTCCACCGGGCTCGCGCAAGAATTTGGCTCGGAGTCGTAGTAAGACTACGATGAGACCCAAATTCGAGCAAGTGCTTGTATTCAAAGGCTTTTGTGCTTATCTTTAATTTCTAATGCATGATTTGGGTTATATGAAACCATTGATACTAAATGTATCAATGATGAGGGATCCGCCTCCGGCGGATCCTTCGACAGCTGGACATTCAGTCAAGCTGGTTCTGGCAAGCCAGAACTACTCTCAGTCATATTTCTATTGCACGTTTTGGGTAATATGTTTCCTCCTATCTACCATTTGCAATATAGGTGGATGCATATTAAACAATTCAAAGCATGGTGATTCATAATCCATAACCGGCTGCTCCGGAACTATTAGCTCTTGTCCCTAATAGCGTAGTCGAAGTGGCGTAAAACCACAGGTTTACATCTTTACGACTTTACAGTAAAAACACATAACAAAATCATTAAACGTACTCAGCTAAGAGCTAAAAGCTAAAAGCTAATGGCTAATGGCTGCCAAAAGAATTATGTCTGAAAACGCATTACCCCCCGATTTCCCTCTGTATCCCGATTTTCTTAAATTTACAGTATTATAAATCAATCCTGGAAATCACAATATGAAAAACATCATACTGGCTACTATATTCCTGTTCATCGGTACATTGTCTTATGCTCAACCATTACCGGTCGAATTACAGACACCGGAAATCGTATCTATTAATCGGATGCCCATGAAAGCAACAAGCTTCGCTTATGGCAGTATGGCATTTGCCGAAAGGCAGAAAAAAGAGGAATCGAAATACTTCATGTCGCTTGATGGCATCTGGAAATTCCGATGGGTCAAAGATCCCTATGATCGACCACAGGAATTTTATAAAGTAGGCTATGATGATTCAACATGGGATAATTTTAAAGTGCCGGCCAACTGGGAATTGCACGGCTATGGTATTCCCATTTATCTGAACCAGCCCTATGAATTTACGGGTAAAGAAAAAACCGGCTCGGAATTAAATCCACCATACGATATCCCTGAGCATAACAACCCGGTAGGTTCATACAGGAAGACATTCACCGTTCCTGAGAGCTGGAAAGGCAGGGAAGTTTTTATTCATCTGGGCGCTGTAAAATCTGCCTTTTTTATATGGATCAACGGGAAAAAGGTCGGTTATAGCGAGGACAGCAAGCTGCCGACAGAATTTGATATTACACATTACTTGAAGCCGGGGAAAAATCTCATCGCACTGCAGGTTTACCGATGGAGTGACGGCAGTTATCTTGAATGTCAGGACATGTGGCGTATCTCCGGCATAGAACGGAGCATTTATCTATACAGTACTCCGAAATTGGATATAAGGGACTTCAAGGTGAAAAGTACGCTTATCGATGATTATTCAACAGGATTGCTCAATCTCGATATTGAAGTGCACAGCTATAAAATCGAACACGGAACTCTGCACAGTACACCGGATACTTTTGCATTAATTGTGGAAATCCGCGATGCAGATGGGCAAACTGTTTTCCAGAAAAATATTCCGGGAATTCATTCGGTGCTGGGAAATTATCAAAGGACAGTTCACTTTACTGAGAAATTTCCTGAAGTCCATCCATGGACGGCTGAAACACCCTATCTCTATAGCTTATTCATCTCTCTGAAAAGCGATGACGGAAGACTCCTTGAGGTAGTGCCCACACATGTCGGTTTCAGAACTATAGAGATTATTGATGGAAATTTCCTCGTGAACGGTAAGCGCGTATTCCTCAAGGGGGTGAATCGGCATGAACACGACCCGCAGGAGGGACATACATTGAGTCGTGCGGATATGATCAAGGATATGGAAATGATGAAGAAGCTCAATATTAATGCCGTCCGTTGTTCTCACTATCCTCCGGATCCCTTATGGCTGAAACTCTGCGATAAATATGGTTTATATGTGATCGATGAGGCCAATATTGAGTCCCACGGACGTTATTACGACCTGGCATATACGCTCGGGAATGATAAAAAGTGGAAGAAAGCACATCTGGCACGCATAAAACGTATGTATGAAAGGGATAAGAATCACCCGAGCATCGTCATCTGGTCACTGGGCAATGAAGCGGGCAATGGGGTGAATTTTTATGCCGCCTATGACTGGTTGAAGGCTCACGATGAACGACCGGTTCAGTATGAACGTGCCGGACTTGACTACAATACCGATATCTACGTGCCTATGTATCCGTCACCGGCATATCTCAAGAAATATGCGGCTTCCAATCCCAATCGGCCACTCGTCATGTGTGAATACGCACATATCATGGGCAATAGTCTCGGGAACTTTAAGGAATATTGGGATATTATCGAGCAGAATCCTCATCTCCAAGGTGGTTTTATCTGGGAGTGGATCGACCAGACATTTGACACCATAAAAAATGGCAATCGTATCATGACATACGGTGGCGATTTCCCATTGGAAGGTCCTGTCAATGAAAATTTCAGTGACAATAATTTCTGCGTTAAAGGTGTGGTGACGGCTTATCGCGAGATGACGCCTATGGCGGTGGAGATACGCAAGATTTATCAGAGTATCGACAGTAGGTTACAGGGGAATAAATTGCATATCCACAACGAGTTTTTCTTTAAGGGACTTGACAATATCCGCCTCATCTGGGAAGTGCTCGAGAATGGTAAGTCTATTAAAATTGACAGCATTAATCACCTGCATGTCGCCCCTCGTGATACCGCTGTGATCGCACTTCCATTAAGCTTCCGCAAATCTCCGCACAAAGAGTATTTACTCAATGTCCGCTATGTGCTTAAGGATGCCTTGCCCTTCCGCAAGCAAGGATATCGGGTGGCTTATGCACAATTTAAGCTCAATAATCCGGATTTTTCCGATTATGTACCTTCCGGCAAATACAATTTAAGGATCAATAAGCAGGGAACTGAATCGATTGTGGAGGGCAAGAACTTTACCGTCCGATTTGACAATGCACATGGTTTACTATCTGATTATACCTTCCGTGGTCAAGAATTAATTGTCAATGGGCCATTTCCTGCCTTCTGGAGAGCACCTACAGATAATGATATCGGTGCAGGCTTTAACCAATCATTGCGTATGTGGCGAAAATCCTACCAAGAAGGAAAACTATTAAATACCGATATTCACAAGAATAATGACGGCTCAGTCACAATCTCCTATACTAAGGAATTGGTTAATGGTGATGCCCGTGTTACACAATCATATCGTATTTTCAGCGATGGTTCAATTAAAGTGAAAATGAACTTTCAGGCTATCTCCGGCGATTATCCGCTCATGATGCGCGTAGGGAATAATCTGCAAGTATCATCGGACTTAAAGCATATCAGCTGGTATGGCCACGGTCCCCGGGAAAACTACTGGGATAGGAAATCAGGCTCGCCGGTCGGTATTTACCATCAGCTACTGGAGGAACAATATTTCCCTTATGTCCGACCGCAAGAAAGTGGAAATAAAACGGATGTACGATGGTATTCAGTCACAGATGATCAAGGTAATGGCTTAAAGTTTCTATTCATCGATTCTCTCTTGAACTGTTCAGCACTTCCCTATAATATTGACGATCTTGATCCTGCACCGGAAAAACATCAATTTCATTCCGGTGAATTAGTTAAAAGGGATACGATATATATGCATATTGACCTTCGGCAACTCGGCCTCCAGGGAATCAACAGCTGGGGAGGATGGCCACTTGAGCAATACCGGATACCCTATGCCGATCATCAATACAGTTATTGGATGGTTCCGGTGTGGTAATGGTGTTTTGAGGTGCTAATCTCTGCCTCTTGGAAAAGCAAAAATATTCTATTTACATATATCCCATCAAGAGTATAGCACCCATGAAGCATTTTCTCATGGCAATCATCCACTTTATCTTCGAGCAAATTCGCCTTAGACGGATCCTTATGACGGAAAAAGAACTGATCGATGTCCAAGCCCTTTGATTACGCTCAGTATAGCGCTCAACACAAGGTCCATAGACCGTGGCATATAAGCGCTCCTAGACTTTCAGCCTTCGACACATTGAATCGATGTAGTCGGCTCCCATCACCGATTATCCTGCCCTAGCGGCATCAGGTTCTCTTGAAACAAGCGATAAATACGTTTATATTCATCGGTCCAGCTGCTCGATTCTGTAAATCCATGTCCTTCAAGTGGGTAAACCGCGAGCTCCCAGTTCTCTTTGCCTAGCTCAATGAGCTTCTGCGAGACACGTACAATATCTTGAAAGTGCACATTCCTGTCCAGCATGCCGTGGCACATCAACAATTCCTCGTTAAGGCCTTCTGCATAGTATATCGGAGAGCTCTGCACATACGCAATACTATCGCTCTGTGGGGTATTCAGAATATCGGAGGTATAAGCGTGATTATAATGTGCCCAATCTGCTACCGATCGCAAGGCGGCTCCACATGCAAATACATCGGTTTTAAACAATGCCATCAAGGTCATAAATCCACCATAAGATCCTCCCCATATCCCGATCTTATCCGGGTTTACATTGAGTTCTTTCACCATATACCTTGCTCCATCGACAATATCTTCTAGATCATTACCTCCCATGTGGCGATAAATCGCGGTACGCCAGTCACGGCCATATCCTGCACTCCCGCGATAGTCTATGTCCATAACTGTATAACCTTGATCGACAAGTAGGTTAATAAACATGTGTTCGCGGAAATAATAACTCCAATATTTTTTCACATCCTGTAGATAGCCTGCTCCGTGAACAAATATCACTCCAGGCCTCGTTGAAGCTTGATCCTCGGGTTTATATACACTTGCATATACTTCATACCCATCGCGGTCGGTAAATGTAATAATCTCCGGTTTTCTCCATGGATAGGATTGGTATTCGGCACTTTCCGCTTTGTGCGTGATGCGTTCTGCCTCAGCATCCGGTTTATTGGCTTTCAGGTAGAGTTCCCATGGATGAACTGCCGTCGAGAACCTGATTGCTATATGTTCTTCATCCGGGGAAACAACAACATCATTTCCTCCCTCCATCGTAGTGATACGCACTTGCTTTCCACTTGCAACATCGATATGATAAAATTGCATCTGTCCGGGTTCCACGGCATTTGTCGTAAGATAAAATAATCCGGGCTCTGTGCTTGATAATTGCGCGTCGAGAACCTCGTAATCTCCTCGGGTGAGCATCCGCGTTTTCCCTGACTTTATATCGCTTGTATAGAGATGCGAATAACCGGATTCTTCAGACTGAAACCAGACTGTATGCCCGTCAAGCCAGCCTACATTCCCCAAGCTATATGGATAGCCGATGCCCGGTCCACCTATCCAGGCATCATCGTGTTGCCTGTCGAGCAATTTCAATTTTCCCTTCTCCGGATCGAGCAACATTATCCACCGGTCCTTATGATCCAGCGCTCTTATGACATAAAATACAGCTGAATTCTTCTTATTCCATTGGGGAGCGGAAAAATACACGGAACGCATGGGTGGATTCTTTTTCAGTGTCTTGTATTTATCCGGATAATTTTTCTTGATATAGCTAGGGATATCTCTGATACCCGGAATCTGTTCTGTATCTATTTCATAAGCGCTATCCCGGCGCATATCATACACATAATTGTGAAATGAAGCTTGTTTACTACCGACCTTAGGTCTGGCAGGCAAGTCTTCAATATAGCCTGATTTAGTGACATAATTGGGGACAATGGTCTTTTCTGCCTCGGCTTTTTCCATCAGCTGATAAAGGATGTAATTCCCATCGGGACTGATGGATAGATTAACGAGCTTTTTCCCTTCAAGATATATGGGCAATGGCTCATCTTTCAATTCTTTATGTCTTTCATAATTTTCCTCCCTCTGCTCTTGTTCCTTATCTCGCTTACGCAAAATGGAGGAATTCTCAAGGGCATCTTCATGTAAAAATATTTCTCTGGCTGTCGGTTTTGGATCTGTCGGTGCTTTCCCCTTCCTAAAATCTGTCAGTTGTATAGTCGTTCCACCTTTGAGCCTAATGGCATAGAGATTATTTCCCTCCCTGTACACAACGTGTGTATCAAAGAAGGCAAATTTAGGTTTGCTGATATGCTTCTGAGTTTTTAAAAGCAAATTTATTTTCCCGGACTGAAGGTCGAGTACTTTAAGCGCATTCCCCTCTATATAAACGAGTTTGCTCCTATCGCTATTCCAGGAACCATATCGTTGAGCCAGTGCTTCTCGTGCCTCTTTATAGCTCGTGCGATGAGGCTGGTGATCCCTCATGCTTATAACATAGAGAGAGTCGGCCGGTGCGCCTGTAAGATTCCAGAAAAAGTACAGATTATCGCCATTCGGTGACCAGAAAGCTTGTGATGGCGAGCTTCCTATCCATTGCGGGTCTCGCATTATTTCTTCTAGGCTCAATGGTGCTAGCTTGATCTTGTCCTGTGCTTGAAGCTGAATGAAGGAAACTGTCACAGTAAGGGATATCACAATTAAAGCTATCGGAAATATTTTCTTCATAATCACGCGTTTTCTTGGTCAATAGATACCACAAGATAAGAATCCTGCTTGAAGATAGCCGGCTTCTCTCAAGCTTATTTGACTAAGGTGTCTGCCTCCATGCTTCAATGTAAGATAAAATGCTGTGATTTTTTTATTGTTCATAGGATATTCAACTCGCATATTCTTCAGGAAATAAGGCGATATACCCCGAAAACTTTAAATATCTGTCCTGCACCACAAAACACATTCGTAAATATTTTACTTTGTCAATAAGCTGAATACCTGTTTAAGCCTTAAGAGTTGAAGAAATCCTTCTGCGGTATTCATCAAAAAAGTGAATATTGTTGTATAATTGTCATTCAGTTATAAAAAGATAAGGAATGCAGCAAGATAAAATAATTACCATCAATGATAATTTACGCCTCAGGCCATTAACACAAGATGACGCAGAGGCTCTACAAAAGATAGGAGACAATAAAAATATCTGGCGATGGGTGCGGGATCGATTTCCAAATCCATTCACGGTTCAAGATGCACGTGAATATCTCGATCGCCTTGGCTCCTCAGAGCTCCGCTTCTACCGCGGTATAGAATTTGAGAATGAGCTCGTAGGTGTTATCGGGCTTAAACGCAAGGAGTATATTAATCGCTATTCGGCAGAAATGGGCTATTGGATAGGCCAGGATTACTGGAATATGGGATTCGCAACACAAGCAGTGATGGCAATGCTTTCCGTAGCATTCGATGAATGGGAACTGATGCGTGTATTTGCATTTACAATGGAAGGCAACGATGCCTCACAACGCGTTCTTGAAAAAGCAGAATTCACCTATGAAGGAGTGAAACGCAAAGCGGTTTACAAGGATGATAAATTTCACGATGAGCTCTTCTTCAGCATCCTCCGCGATGAATATAAGGTACTGCATTGAGGCACTTATGGCTGGTGTCGGTAAGTGATAGGGCTGACGAGTAATCGTTAAGGGGAGATGCGCTGATTACGTACAGAATACGGAAATCAAGCTAAATCGAAAAGCAATTATTCTACATGTTTAATTCACCCGGTCAAAAGTCTAAAGCCGTCTTTTACCACTTTCTCCTGTTTTTTCTACGCACTCGCTACGACGAGAAGATGCTACCAAGGGCACTTACTACTCCCTAGTAAAGCATAGCCTCTTCAAGCTTAATTTCTGAATCTTCTTCTTTTCTTTCCACGCATCCGTTGAGCCTGTCGCATATGTTGCGGATTTCTACCTCGGCTTTGCTTGAGGATTTCTTTTAGTTGTACAACCTGACTTTTTACGTGGCTTTCAGTAATATCGAGTTTATCGATCTGCCGCATATAGTGTCTGGCGACGTTGAGGTTCCCGTTATTGGCATAGATTGCAGCAAGCTGGAATTTTACGAGTGCTTTTTCATTATCCGTCGGCAATTTTAATCCTTCAGCCTGCTTAAAATACGCTTTACCTTCTTCAGATTGCCCTTTCTGCAATGCAATCGAGCCTTTTAAGATGTAGTAGTAAGCGCGATTGGTAACGTAGAGAAGCTTGGGAGTTAAAGTCAAGTTCAAGCGTTTTTCAGCTTTATCAAAATCTTGTGTTTCCACAAATTTGGCTGCCGATTGCACTGTACCGAGCATAAGATATGAAACAAGGAATAACAGGCCTATGAACAATAATGGAAATGCATACCAAAAGCCGAATGCAAATGCCAATATCACCCCTCCACCGAGCAAGAGGCCTATCAAAGCAAATTTCAAGTAAATATTAATAGAAAACATAGATATATTTTAATTTTTTGTCTTTATCGCTGCTTGTTATGTCATGGAATACATATCATCCCTGAACTGTTTAGAAATTCTCACGCCAAGGTACTGCATGCAAGAATTTGCAATATTATTGATTAATTATTTCTCATGCTACGCGTCCGTTCATAGATATATGCAAGAACTTTCAACATTCCTTCATCCATCGCTTTATCTCTCCTTTTCATCATCCGAGTTGCGGTGCGGATAGCTTTCTCAAAGTCATGTGTCTCCCAGCCATACTTGCTTCCTCCCCAGCTGAACGAGGGCACAAATTTGGGTGGAAACCCACTATCAAACACATTTACGCATATTCCGAGTACTGTACCTGTATTGAACATCGTATTAATCCCACACTTGGAGTGGTCACCCATCACCAGGCCACAGAACCTACTTCCCGTAGGCATGTATGTACGTTCATCATAAGACCACTGACTGACAATAGAGTAATTATTCTTGAGATTGGAGGTATTGGTATCTGCTCCGAGGTTACACCATGAGCCGATAATTGAATTGCCGAGAAAACCATCATGCCCTTTATTACTGTAGGCCATTATTATTGAGTTATTCACCTCACCGCCTACGCGAGATTGAACGCCGATAGATGTATCCGGGAAAATCCGTGCTCCCATTTTAATTACCGCGCCATCTCCGACGGCAAGTGGGCCTCGCAGATGACTACCTTCTTGAATTTCAGCATTTTTGCCGATATAAATAGGTCCTTCCGAGGTATTAAACGTCGCAGCATAAGCTTTCACACCTTCCTCGAGGAAGAGCGGATGGTCGCCTATATGTGTATTGGAAGGATGGAGCTCAGCAGATTCTTTTCCTGCAGTAATTAAGGCAAAGTCTCGCTCGATTTCCCTGCCATTATTCATAAATAAATCAGAAGGTCTATGGATAAGCTGTACAATTTCATCCTCCATCTGACTTCCCTTCAATTCTCCGATATCTTTATCATCAATTAATGCCCTGAAATTCTTCTCATTGAGGCGGACGGCGATAAGGTCATCACCTTTTAACAGTGCCTCATTGTAGTTCAAGCCCTCAATTTTCTTCACAAGCTCAGCTGTAGGCAACACACGTGCATTAATAACGAGATTATCAGAACCTATTTCAATCGGAAACAAGCCAGTAAGATAATCCTGTGTGATATAACTTACAGAACCATCGAGATACATCTCCCACTTCTCGCTGAGCTTTAAAGCGCCGATCTGCAACTCACCGATAGGCCGATTAAAGACCAGTGGCAGAAGTTTATCTCGTCCATTATCGTCAAACAAAATGATATTCTTCATAACTCTATCCAATATATACTATAAAAAAAGCTCCGTTTCAACCTCAATGTCATTTCATATAAAACGACTTGCTGAAACGGAGCTTCCACTTAATTCCTTCTGCGAGATTCACATTGAGGTGTGCATCTTAAACTTACCCTTCTTGCGCCTCTTTCTTTGCCTCTTCTTTTTTCTTGGCAAATCTAGACTTGGCAAATTTCTTGTTAAACTTATCAATTCTACCGGCAGAATCCACAAATTTCATCTTTCCGGTAAAGAATGGGTGTGAATAAGCGCTTATTTCAAGCTTCACTAGTGGATACTCATTGCCGTCCTCCCACGTTGTCGTTTCATTGGTCGGTGCACATGAGTGCGTTAAGAAGGAATCTCCGCTTGAGATATCCTTAAAGACTACAAGTCTGTAATTATCCGGATGTATTTCCTTTTTCATAACTTTTAATTCATTTTCTGTAAAGGAATGCAAATGTACGTTAAATTTCTTCCACAGACAAGTGTATGATTAAAATTTCCACTTTGGATAGAAAAAGTCCTTCCTGAGCCGCACATTATAGTTGTGTCTATCGTGATATTGCACCTCAATCAAGTCGAATCTTATTTCCCAGCTATGCCCTATTTCATTCATATAAATCGCTGCCGCCTGGGCAAGTCGCGATCGTTGTCCCTCGCTGACCACAGAAGCTACCTCCGCTTGTCGTATGTGTCTCGTCTTCACCTCAACAAATACCAGCACATCGCCTTCCATCGCTATAATATCCACCTCTGCATAAGAAGCGTGATAATTCCGCTCTAGAATTGTAAATTTTAGCTTCCGCAAATGCGCTATCGCAAGTTCCTCACCCCATTCTCCGATACTTTGCATAGATTTGCTCATCTTTTTTCCTAGGATTGCTTATACTTGCGTTATGAATACAAAAAACACATACTCTTCAATGGATGAGATGATAAATCAATTCCCATCGCAATTGAAGGAGGCACTCAAGATAGTAGAAAATAGTGACTTTTCTGCAATTGTAGCAGAGAAGATTAAGAACATTCTCATTGTCGGTATGGGCGGATCGGGCATCGGCGGAGATTTTGCGCAAGCGATATGCCGAGAAAGCTCTACAATACCGATTGTCGTGAATAAGCGGTATGGAATTCCAGGCTGGGTGAGTAAAAACACACTCGTTATCTGTAATTCATACTCGGGCAATACGGAAGAGACTCTCAATGCTTATGCGATGGCGATGGAGAAGAGTGCGCAGCTCATTTGCGTAAGCTCAGGAGGAAAAATCATCGAGAATGCAAGAAAAAATAAGCAAGCCTATGTTCAAGTGCCTGGAAATTATGTTTCACCGAGGGCATGTCTCGGATATAGTCTCATTGCGCAACTCGGGGTTCTAGATTACTTGAATCTGACGCCAGATGGCTGGCGAGCTCAAGTACAGGCTGCGATTGAGCGCATACAACGAGAGAAAGAAGATATTCATCAACGCTCGGAACAGATTGCCATGATGGTAGAAGGAAAGCGTATTGTAATTTATGCTGAGGATACGATGGAGCCGCTTGCGCTGCGCTGGAGGCAACAGATTAATGAAAATGCCAAGGCACTCTGCTGGCATAATGTCATTCCGGAGATGAATCATAATGAACTTGTGGGATGGCGCAATGAAGAAGATATTGCGGTGCTCTATCTACGGAGTAAATTTAATGCTTCTCGGAATGCGTTGAGAATGGATATCACCAAGGAAATTACGGGAACTTATGCGGCTTCTACTATCGAGCTTTACGGAAAAGGCGATAGTTTTATCGAGCAGCTTTTTTACCTCGTGCATCTGGGGGACTGGATGTCTTATGAGCTTGCAATCCTCAAGAATCGCAACGTCGTGGAGGTTAAGGTCATTGATTATTTAAAGTCAGAACTTGCTAAATATTAATACAAATGAAGTTATTACAAGAAAAAATAATTTTAATCACGGGTGGTTCTCGTGGAATCGGCGAGGCAATTGTGCGCGAGCTTGTAAAACAAGAAGCAACCGTAATTTTCACCTATCGTTCTTCAGCAGAAAGAGCTATGAATATTCTCAATGAGCTCATTGATGAAGATTATAAAGTCGATGCTTTTCAGTCTGATGCGTCTGATTTCACTGCTGCAGGTGAGCTAATCTCGGAAGTTGTAGAAAAATATGGGAGAATTGATGTCCTCGTCAATAATGCCGGCATCACGCAAGATAATCTTATGCTCCGCATGAAAGAAGAACAGTGGGACAAGGTTATTGAGGTAAATCTGAAGTCCGTTTTCAACCTCACTAAACACGTATTGCGTCCGATGATGAGGCAACGTAGTGGATCGATAATCAATATCAGTTCCGTCGTCGGAGTCTTCGGGAATGCCGGACAAGCCAATTATGCGGCCTCCAAGGCCGGTGTTATCGGCTTCACCAAGTCCATCGCCAAGGAGGTCGGTTCCCGCAATATCCGCTGTAATGCCATCGCTCCAGGTTTCATCGCCACAGAAATGACTGATGAACTCGACGAGGCAACCAAGAAAGAATACTTCAGCAATATTCCTTTAAAACGATTCGGTAATACCAGTGAAGTCGCCGACGCCGTCACATTCCTCGGCTCTGATATGTCATCCTATATCACAGGACAGACCTTGAGTGTGTGCGGAGGGTTGAATATTTAAGGCTGAGGCCTCAAGGCGAGACTGTGAGCGCAGTGAACTAGCGAGACCTAGTCCGCCGAAGGCGTGATTGTGGGCTCAAGGTGCGGACTTCTTAAAATTTTGGTTCACAATATTGAAAACCCTTGCTCAGATTCCACTGCCTAGATAGACACCGTAATGCAATGCCTTCTAGCCAAGATCAAACTATATCAAGAATTGAAATAGGAGAAAATTATCAAACTTACCTTTCAAAGAAGTTGCTATTTCTCTACATATTCAGAGCAGCTTAAGGCTCCGCAATTGTAATATTCTAAATAGGCAATGCTCGCTTCGATAGAGTTTCATTATTACATCGTTCTATCAGTTATGAAAATCCAATACATTAATTGGCTCCCATAGAAAAACGAGTTCCTATTCCTACAAAGCGATTAATTAAATCAGGATTAAAATTGTTGCCTTGTGGCATAAAATGAATCGAGCCATATAAAAGGAGCTCAATATTGGGTGCTATTTCATAATTCACTTCTAGGCGGACTGGAATATGATAATATAAATATTTCACTCGCCTAGAGATCTGTAACAATAAGACCTCGCCAGTATTAGAGACAATATTGTATCCTGAAATCATATCCATATCATCAGCTATACCTAGCCCTAATCCAATACCAAATGATGCTTCCCATCGCGATGTATGTATGAGATCATAATTATATAGCACTGACAATACATAATCATGACGAAAATCCTTTTTCTTAGGTTCATATTGTTTCAAGTAGAAATCATAATCCTCCCAGAACATCCTAGGGGAAACAAGCCCACCAAAGTCAGAACCATATTCTCCTTGAAAATAATCTAAACTAGATGCAAAATCAGAGTTCATAGGGCTCCCATTATCATCGTAAAATTGCCCGCCTTTTATAACATAAACAGTAGAAATCCGGAGATATGTCGTAATTGAACTACGTTCAGTTAACCTAAACTCACCTCCCATCCCCAAATTATATCCTCGGCCTCTATTGTAAGAAAACCCTCCTTCTGCACTCAGTGAAAATGTAGATTGTGCTATGCCTGACAGGCTCATCATAATCATAAGAAAAGCCATTATATATCGAGTAAATAATTGTAACATAATTATATTTTAAGGTTTAATCCTAGGCCAAAAATTGCCCTAATTCTATTTCCAAAGTTTTCCCCGGATGGAATAAAGTCAAGCCCTATGGGAAAATACAATTCAAGTTGTTCATTTAAACTATAAGCAATCTCTGCCCTTGAATTATAGCTGTAGTATAAATATTTAGCATGTTTAAAGATCTTATGATCGATATAAACATCTTTTCCTGTCCTTATATCAGAATAAAGTCGTGTAAAAGCATAGTGGTTGATTGATTCTTGCGAGACTCCAAGGCCAAGACCTAAACCCAAAGAAAATCGCCAGGTAGAATTATCTATAAGATTGTAATTAAAAAGAAAATAGAGTACTTTAAGTGATTGTGTTGTCTTTCCAGGTTGAAATTGTACAATACCATTATCTTTATATTTCAACAATAAATCATCATCAACTTGTGCGATCCCAATCCCATTTGGTGCTTCTTTATAATCAACAACAGATTCTACTACAAGAACCTTTTCATTAATAAAAATAGACATATTTTGTACCGAGCCGTATGAATTGGTCATATTGACGCCACCAGTGATAAACATTCGATCTGACAAGGAATACGACAGATTGGCTGAAACTCCATATCCGAGATATAGACTTCCACCTAAAGTCGCATGTACTCCCAATGCAATTTTATTGCCTTGAGCCATAATGAGGTTACAAGCAAGCAAAGCAAGTATTAAAGTGTAAAAATATTTTTGTTTCATATTTCATTTTTAAAATAAAAATCCTGCAATCACCATCTGGCAATTGCAGGATATCGTTAAATTAATGTTTCATTCGTTCAGTAATAAAGAACCCACCTTCATTATAATCAAATACCTTATATTCCTCACCGTCACAATATTCATCTTCATAGAATAAAGTAATATCACCAATATGATCATCACCTCGTCCAAATTCAATATTGGTGGCTTTGACTCCCACTTCAGCAATTCCTACATTAAAAGATACGCTGACAGACAATTTCCCAGTAGGCCACCACTGATTATCTGTCTCAGTCCACACAACATACCAATATTTCCCATGAATTTCAGGCTCCCAATTTGTTATATCTAAATTGCAGACATAATTGGGCCCTAATGAACCCATATAATGAGCAGTTGATGCCCTCCTATATCTCCTTAAATTCTGTGAATTATTATCCCAGATAACATAAGTTCCGACTATCTCTACCTTTGGAAGATACCACCATGTTTCAAATTGCTTCACCACATCTAAGCCAGTAAACCTATATCCGTAAAACATATCTCTCCTATCAAAACACGTCCTTTCTATTGCGTTATCCGGGCACTCATCACAGATCCCACGTGTACTCACCACTGTAGTATCAACCGACGGCCCTACAGGACCTGGCCCACCGGGACCGACACCGGCTAGCTTATCCATAGCCGTAAGTACATCAGTAAACTTATACAAGTCCCATCCTGAAATAGTATTAACAGGAGAAAATTCTGTGCTCAAATTTGTTGGAATACTTTCACCTGACAAAAATTTATCTGTCGCAGGGTTTACAGCCTTCAAGCTTTCGTTATATTTTAATACGCAGTACCTAGTTGTAGTATCAAATATCGCAGAAATTTTCACTAGCTTACCTGAACTATCATACGCTTCAAGACTATCAGTTACAGATACGTTTGTATCAAGTAGTACTGTGTAATCGATGTTTGAAATATGTGTACTCAGAGATTCAGTATCTGAGAAAAAACTATACGATGGATAAGCTACTGTAAGTAATGGGGAAGCGGATGTAATGGAATCAATTACTGAAGACCTTAATATATTATCTTCAAGTCTATGAAATAAAAATTCTTCAATTCCTTGATCTTTTATTATTGATGTAATCTGAGAAACTCCTTCATCTGTTGATTGTAGGTGAGACAACAAAGTCCCAGCTCTTTTAAATGTTTTATGTTGCTGTCGGTCATTCAGTTCCTGTTGTATCCCGAGTTCATTCTCCATACATCCTTGGAACATAATTATACTGAAAATCAATAAGGCTATAGAACGCCATTCCTTTTGTCTCCTTTTGTCTCCTTTTGTCTCCTTTTGTCTCCTTTTGTCTCCTTTTGTCTCATATAAAACTAATTTTTAGGTTAATAATGAAGCAAAAATATTCAATCAATATAACAATTCCAAATTTCAGGACAACTTTATAGTAAATACTTCTTACTTTTATGGAATAACCAATTAAGTCAACTTGTGAATAAGCTTACCTATCTATTACCACTATCTTGATAATTTTAGTTGCCTTGTCTATTAAATTGAATTATTTAAGTCTGATTATTTCAATGGAAAGAAAGTTCAAGAAAACACCTTGACAAGTTGTTCCCCATGCATGTATCATTTCCGGCAGCACCTTCCTCATTCTGAACTATCCCTAGCGAGCTCGTATATGGATTCTCTGCGTAAGTTCATTACCAAGACATATCCCTCTTTATTCCTTTCAAGCCCTTTTACTTCTGAATTACTCCATCATCCACAGCCTTTCCGTCATCACGAGACAACTATTTCTTCTTCCAGTCCGAGCTCATATCCTCAAATTTCTTCCCGAGATCATTGATTTCTTCTTCAATTTTATTCCCGATAGATCTGATATTAATCTCTTCACCTCGCATAGCTAGCCTGTCGGAAGCCGTCCTGGCCTTGGGCATTATTATCCATAAGATAATATAGAGGATACCACTTGAGAAACCAGCAAAAAGTAGCAAGACAAATAAAATCCGGAGCCACACTGGATCATTAATCCCGAAGTATGCACTCAGCCCGCCACATACACCGGCTATTACCTGATTATCTGGATCCCTGAAAAGCTTCTTCCCCACACTATATCTGTATGCTTTCTCCTGTCGAGTATTGTCTTCATAACTCGTCCTGCTTTTATCCTCACTTTCTTCTGCAGTGGCATATTCTTCATCAGCTTCAAACTGTTCAGGCCTCCCCAATCTCTCAATTGCTTTATCCAGAACATCCATATCTACTATTGTCTTCCCTTGCAGATGCTCGTGAAAAATCTCTGCCATCCTTATTTCAATGTCCTGAATTATTTCATCTTGCCCAGAGCTACCAGCAAAGTGATTACTCACCGCATTGAGATATTCATTCAATTTCTTGTATGCATCATCATTCATAATGAAATGCACTCCACCGAGATTTATATTCTGTACTTTATTCATCGCTATTATTATTTTGTGTTGCATGCTGAACCGCACGATTGAGATTATGCCATTTGTCTGAAAGCCTTCCTAGAAAATCAACCCCTTCATCCGTAAGTTTATAATACTTCCTCGGTGGCCCACTCGTCGATTCTTTCCAGTAATAATCGAGTAATTCTCCATTTTTTAAGCGGTTAAGCAATGGATACAATGTGCCTTCTACAACTATTAATTCAGCTTTCTTTAAACGCTCAATTATATCCGAGGCATATACCTCCTCCTTAGATATAATAGATAAGACACATAGTTCAAGCAGCCCTTTCCGCATCTGTGCTTCTATATTTTCAATCTTCATCATATTACAAATATAAGGTACTATGTTAAACAATGTACCTTTTTAAGGCAAGTTCTATATGAAAAGTTCTTGTCTTTCGACAAATGTGGGCTTTTTCCCGATGACGAGCTGTTGCCGAATGCTCTAGACTGCTTATCCTACTCTATTACATATACAGAACAAGCCCAAAGGCTACGCCTTTGGGCTTGTTTATACAGTATAATCTTCCGTTGAAGAAATTACTTCTTCACAGAAAATGTATAGTAATCATCATTGGAATCTGCTTGTTCCGATGTCTTAATTACTACTACATCAGTAGCTTCAATTATGTAATACTTATCGCCATTTTTTACGATAAATACATCACCTGGTTGAACAACATCCGATTCATCAACAGTAGCTGTTTCATCGTATAATTCAGCAATCTGTTCCTTGGTAGTAACCGCATCAAAATCACCATCATAAGGCATTAAGGTAGAACCATTGGCTGGGAGGATCTGCTGATACCAGTTATCTGCTGGATCAGAAGCACCGAAGTTAACACCTTTATCAACGATCTCCGCTTCAGCACTTGAACGACTTACACTTGCGCTAGCCGCATCGTCAGCATCGAGGTCTAGACCTCCAGGCTCACGACCATCGGCATTCCACAAGAGATACATCGTATCCATTTCAACTGGAGTCCCTTGAACTTCAGTAGTAATATCCAGCGTTACTGCAGCGGTATTTCCATCTACATCAACTACCTCAAATGCATAAGTATCTGTTACTTCTTCATCGCTTAATTGTACAGCAAAGTCAAAGCTCACAGTCTGCTTCTGATCAGCACTTAAGTTGAATGGATTAGCTGCTTTTGATTCATTGTCAACTAGGAAGTCTTCTACCGGTAATTTCTCTCCATTACGGTAAACATAAACTCCGTTAAGGTCCGATTCACCTGCAGTGAATGTTACGGAAATAGGACCTAGGAATTTTCCAGGCTCAAATGTCTGATTTTCATAATCCGCTCCGAAATCTATCGTTGCAGTAGGATCATTATCAACAGTTATGGGATCATCAGGATTACAACTTGTCGTAATTACCATCAGACCTAACATTGCTATAAGTCCATATTTCATTAAATTCTTCATAAAATCTCGTTTAATTTTAAATGTTGATTATTGAATTCTTTGATTCTCTGTGTGCTTAACGCATTCATTTCAGAAAATGATGCGTAAACATATCACTATTTACATAAAATATACGGATTTCTAACTCTGTATATTTTTTTCTTCTTTCTTGTACACATTTTTACATAAAGTCAGAACGATAATTATCATTCATCTGTCGATAGAAATTTCCCGTTTTCATAGAAAAGCACTTTATCTGTATAGATTTTCCCTCCTTTCTTCATATCAGTAATCATATCCCAGTGTACTGTAGAATTATTCTTCCCTCCAGCCTGGAGATAAGATTGACCTATTGCCATGTGTACGCTTCCACCCATTTTCTCGTCAAATAAGATATTGCGCGTCACTTGGGTGATATCTTTATTGGTGCCGATGGCCGCCTCGCCAAATCTTCTCGTTCCTTCCAGTTTAAAGATATGATCGAGAAATTTCTTCCCTTTCTTTGCCTCCCAAGATTCGATATATCCGTCCTTGACATTTAAACGTACTCCTTGCACTTCTTTTCCGCGGTAAAAACTCGGATAAGAAAAATAAATGGTACCATTGACGCTATCTTCCACGGGAGAGGTATAAACTTCACCGGAAGGCATATTGGTCGTTCCGTGACTATTAATCCAAGTGCGCCCCTGGCAGGAGAAAGAGATATCCGTTTCACTTTTATCATTGACATATCTTACAATCTCCGCTTTATTCAGCTTATCTGCAATTTCTTGTTGAAAATCCCTGACTTTCAGCCATTCTGATAATGGGTCGTCCGCGTAAAGTTTACAGGCACCGAAGACAAATTCTTCATACTCCGTCAAGGGCATTTGCGCAAGCTGAGCGGAAGCAGTTGTGGGAAACTGGCACAAGGTTCTCTTCAATTCCCTCGTTGCAGTTCTCTCAAAGTATAAATCGCGCCATTGCTTCCCGGCTTTTTGCCGCAAGGCAGCTTTCATCGGATCTGAATTCTTATTACTAAAAATATTGTAGGGTGCTCGTATCGCAATATAGCAATCAAAGTTCTCCATTGCTTCCTTATAGGTCGGCGAGAATTGCTTGAGTTGATCTTTTTCCCCGTATTTATAGAGGAGATAATCCTGGTTGCGGATATCGAGTTCCATAAATGGATGCCCACCGGCTTCAAGGACCGAGCGATAGACTTCCCTCACAAGAGGCTCAGCGAGTGTCGTTGAAGCGATGAGCACCTTTTCCCCTTTCCGGACTTCGACACAATAATTCACGAGCAGATCGGCGTATTTCTGTAGTATCATAATTCTATAAATATAAATAATATGAACATTCCTTCCGAGGACAAACAGCGAGTGCATAGCTCCTCTCAATCTCACTTGTCATAGTGCTTTAACTCCACAAGCGCTTGCGGTAAGGATATCTCTTCTCGTATAATTCAACTACTTTTTCTTTTAAGAGTTGTCTCAATTCACCGATATTTTCCCCCGTTAAAGCCGAGCAGACAATACTATTCTTACCATATCTACTCTTTAAGCTGTGTATCAGCTCTTCTTCAAGTGCATTTTTAGTTTCTTCATCGAGGTGATCATCAAAGTATTGCTTGCGATATTTATCGATTTTATTAAAGGCATAGATTATCACTTTGTCTTCAACATCGAGATCCTTCAGGGTTTTATTTACGGTTGCGATATGGTCTTCATATTGTGGATGAGATATATCGACTACATAAAGCAGGATATCATTTTCCCGCACCTCATTCAAGGTAGAATTAAAACTTTCAATAAGATGAGTCGGGAGTTTTCTGATAAAGCCGACTGTATCGGATAAGAGGAAAGGCACTCTTCCGAGCACCACCTTGCGCACGGTTGTGTCAAGCGTTGCAAAGAGCTTGTTTTCTTCAAAGACATCGGCCTTGGCGAGGCGGTTCATAAGGGTGGATTTACCGACATTGGTATAGCCGACGAGCGCAGCGCGGATGAGCTGTCCCCTATTTTTCCGTCGCGTCGCATTTTGCTTATCAATCTTTTCAAGGTCTTTTTTCAGTTTTGCTATTTTGTCTCTGACGATACGTCTGTCCGTCTCAATTTCTTTCTCCCCCGGACCGCGCATGCCTATACCACCGCGCTGCCGTTCAAGGTGACTCCACATTCCACGCAATCTCGGCAATAGGTATTGCATCTGAGCCAGTTCCACTTGCGCCTTGGCTTGAGCAGTCTTGGCACGCCGTGCAAATATATCGAGGATAAGACTCGACCTATCTACGGCTTTGACCTTAGTCATTTTTTCGATATTATTTACCTGACTTGCGGAAAGATCATCGTCAAATATAATGAGATCTATATCGTTCTGCTTGATATACTCTGCAATCATCCGCAATTTCCCCTTTCCGATGTAGCCGTAGGGATCGGGGCGATCTCTTTTCTGCGTAAATCGCTTCTTGGCCCTGGCGCCTGCAGTTAAGGCAAGGAATTCCAGTTCGTCCAGATATTCCTCTACCTTCTGTTCCGTTTCATCGCGCGTGATAAGGCCGACAATCACAGCTGTCTCAGCTCCCCTGGTTAAGTGTTCTTTTCCTCCTTGCAAGTCCCAGTCTTGACTCATATACTATTTCCTGATTTTTATAATTCCTATCTGCTTAACAACCATTTTTCCGGATTAAGTTTACTTTTTCCATGCCATATTTCCAGATGCACCTGACTTTTTCCCGTTTTGTCATCATAAAAGGCAGTGCCTATACTTGCTCCGGTAGGAATATGCATCCCTTTATCAACGTAAACTTCTGCCAGCCTGGAATAAACGGTATAAAATCCACCGTGTTTAACAATCACCATTTTCTGATATCCCGGCACATAAACAACGCTGATAACCTTCCCCTCAAATATCGCCTTCACCTGCGCACCTTTCACCGTCGTAATATCAATCCCATTATTATTAATAAGTAATGAGTGAATCGTCGGGTGGTGTTGCTTCCCAAATTTTCTTCCGATAATTCCCTTGTCAACCGGCCAGGGTAGTTTCCCTTTATTGGCTTTAAATTCACTTGCCAATGCTTTCATTTCCGGCGCATCTGCAATATCCTCGCGAGACTCCTCCGATTTCTTCCTTTCCCGTTCAATCAACTTCCTAATCGTCGCTTCCAGCTCTTCCATTGCGGCTTGTTGTTGAGCGAGATTGGCCTTCAGTGTTTCTTGTTTATCTTTCAGCTTACGCAAAAGTCCTTCCAATTCATTAATATCGGCTTGCAATTCCTTGTTTTCTGCCTTTTTCTGCTCTGAAACACGCACTTTCTCGGCTTTCCCGGCTTCCAATGCCTTTTTCTCTGCTTCTTGTTCTTCTGTGAGTTTTTTTAATTCTGCTTTCTTTTCTTTCCGACTTTCTTCAAATTGCTTGATATAAAAATACCGCCTGAATGCCTGATTCAGCGATTGTGATGACAAAAGGTAAATATATGGGCTGGACGTTTTTTCCCATAGATAAACTTGTCGGGCTAGCTGTGCATATTCTTCCTCTATCCGGGATATTTTCTCTTCAAGCTGCTCAATTCTTGCTTTTTTTGCTTTAATCTGTTCATCAATCTGCTGTATTTCAGATGCGATTGCCTCAAGTAGCTCTTTTCTGGCATCGCGTCGTTTCAGCAGGAGAGTATATCTGTCTTGCTGCGATAAAATCGATGAGCTCGTTTCATTGATAAGGCGAGAAAGCAATGCAATTTCTTTCTTAATCTGCGCCTGCTTTTTATTCAATTCATCGATATTCTGTCCCATCGCAGTACCTGCTATAAGGAAGAAAATCATAAATAGCATTGAACATTTAAGCTTCATATAAAACAATTACTTATGGGTAAACAATCTTATAATGGCTCGGGATCTGCATGGGAAAGTTCAGTTTTCTGTCAACCTGCATTGTGGATATATCCATCTCGACCCGATAACGGTTTCCCCTATCCTCGTAAAAATAAATACGGCGCAATGGAAAACTCTGTATGCCGGCTTTCTCCGTAAAAGCCCCGTTCACAATGGATAAATCATTCCCTTCATTCCCCACTTTTCCCTTTATCGCAAGTGGCTTTACCTGCGGATTATGGTAAGTGACTTCCAGCCTTCCATTCATTCCTTGTGGTCGCATAGAAACACGCAATGTATCCCCGTTAAGATGTATCGGAGGAATAAGTGCATAAGCGATCGGAATCTCTCCCATGATTAAATTCTGTAAAAAATTATAATCAATCGGGAGATGTGTCAGCTTCCGCGCAAATGCTCGTACCGGTCCTTTAACACATTCTTGCCTCAGCCGGTTAATCAAGGTAAAACTATCCCGGCTTATGCTTATCCGTGCTATTTCAAATCCAAATTTGCTCACCCTAATCCAGATTACACTATCTCTTCTCATACGCAGCTTAAAGCTTCCTCGTCCACTGAAGATATCGGAATTCAGATCTATCTTCCCATCGAGTTGCAAGGTATGAAAGCTATCTTGTGCGCTTTCTATCCTATGCATATAACGTTGTGCTGCGCTGAGGCTGCCACTATCCTTTTTCTCGAGTTTCTTTGTTCCGCCACAAGCAGCCAATATACTGGCAAGCAGAAAAAAGAAGAGGATGTTCTTCACTCCGTTCATTTACCTATCTGCTTTAATCTGGGCGAAATAATATCTTGTGATATTCCTTGTTTTATCGCATTACTATACCATTTATCCGCGAGATTATTCTGTTTCAAGGCTTGATAAATATCACCGATTAAAACAGAGACTTGAGGCTTCCTGAAGCCGGTAAATGAATAGCATTTGACTGCAGCCTCTAGTGCGGGTTTATAGTCTTCTTTAATAAAATAATAGAGTGCCGTCACGTAATATTTATTCATTGTCAGCCCGAGTTCAAGGGATTTATCTCGGATAAGTTGTAGCACTTGATCCACGGGTTCTACTTGTAGAAGGGAATAAGCTTCCAATACCCAGTAAAATGCTTCCGGAGTAATTTCTTCGGACTTCTGCAATGTTTTCACTGCTTTATCGATAGCTACTGTACTTTTTTCTTGGGCGCTTGCGATATATGCACGCAGAGCAGTGATTTTCTGCAGGAGAGCATAATTTTCACCGGCCATCATATCAGCCTGAAATAATTGACTTGTAGCGGTGCTATAATCTGCCGAGCGGGCATTTGCGGAAGCTAATAAATAATAATTCAAGGCCTGATTGGGGAAATACATAAGTGCATTGTCCGCGGCCTTCTTCAAGTCAGCATAATCGCCGATATAGTTGAGGCAATGCAGGTATTGAGCCCACACGGTATAAACCGACATGGTGAGCTGAGTTGCCTGCTTATAAGCGTCAGTTGCCTGCGCTGTATGCCCGATATTGAAGGCAAGGTCGCCGAGCATTGACCATGCCTTGGCATTCTGTGGATATTGTTCAGTGAGGTTTTCAGCAAGGGAAAGAAGGAAATTATTCCTTGTCGTCGAGTCGGGATGGATCTTATCCATCTCACCGAGCAGCATATTAATTTTCAGGTCGATAGACTTGCTGTCATCGTGAATAATGGCAGTTAGTTCTGAATCAGAATGCGTGGTTGCATCGGCTCCCAGCTGAGATAGAGCAAGTTGAGCGCGGACATTCCCGGGGTCCAATACCAGTATATTATCCAGACTTTCCCTCGCTTTATCCACTTGACCGATATTCAGATAATGCTTTGCGAGGTTCAGTCTCCAGTTCATGTCTGCAGGATTCACATTTATAAGTTTCTTCCATTCAGCGGTGATGGCATCGGCTTTATGCAGGGCTTCAAGGATACTTATCTTTTTCAAGCTTAAATTCACCTCGAATCCGTAGTTCTTTTCTGCCTTCCGGATAACTTCCAGCGCCTTGGCAGCATTTCCTGAGGTAAAAAGGAAGTATGCATACTTAACGGCATAATCCTGTACCGCAGGATATTTATCACTGAGATTTTTATATATTTCAGCGGCAGGCACATATCGTTTCATAGCACTGTAGATCCGAGCAGCATATTCTGAATACCATTTATTTTCCGGATCGATGCGATGCGCTCTTAAGGCATAAGTCAATGCGTGCGACATATCTCCTTTCTTGTAATAAAGCTTGGCGAGCATATAATTAGCTGCATCGTTATTGGGTTGTTCATCGAGCAGTTCTTTAAAGTCTTCAATAGTTTCAGAGACATTTCCTTTCTCATATAAGGTCGGCATAAATGCATTGAGGTAAGCCTCTTGTTTTTTTACCTTTGCTTCAGAAATACGGTAATCCTGTGCCTGCACAAGGACAGGAAGGGAAATCAATGAAAGGAGGAAAATAAAAAGGCTTTTCTTCATCATAATTCACATATTCATCATTGTCGTGTCCGGCTCAATGCATAAGTCATCACCCGACTTATTTAACGATGGAAACTTTCAGCATATTGGTTCTCAATCGTTCTTCAATAGGCATACTACCGGTATTAACGACGATATCACCCGATTCAATATAATTTTTAGATTTTAAAATTTTATTTACATCGCGATGTGTCTGGTCGGTTGTCGTAAGTTTATCGTAATAGAAGCATTTCACTCCCCATACCAGATTCAAGGTAGAGAGGATAGTGCGTCTTTCCGAGAAGATAAAAATGGGGCAATGAGGTCTGAAGGAAGAAAGTTTGAATGCGGTAAATCCTGAATACGTCATTCCTACAATGGCATCGGCATTGACATCATCGGCTGTTTCTACGGCATTCAGGCAGACGACATCGCTCAGGAAGGTTGAAGACTTAGCTGACAGTGTCGGTCTTTCTTCGGGCTCGAGTGCCTTTTCAGATTCTCGGATAATTTTATTCATAGCTTCCACGACGCGCACCGGATGTTTTCCTACAGAAGTTTCTGCACTGAGCATCACGGCATCGGTTCCATCGAGCACAGCATTGGCCACATCGGTAACTTCAGCTCGAGTCGGTGAAGGATCCTTAATCATCGATTCCATCATCTGCGTAGCAACGATTACGGGGCGTGATCTGCTTATACACTTCCTGATAATACTCTTCTGTATTGCCGGTAGTTTCTCCATCGGCATTTCAACACCGAGATCACCACGTGCGACCATAACGGCGTTGCAATTTTTAATGATTTCATCGATATTATTAACGGCTTCAGGCTTTTCAATCTTAGCTATAATCTTGGCGGGATGATTATTTTCTTTCAGGATAGCGTTAAGGCGTTGAAGGTCTTCAGGCTTTCGCACAAATGAGAGTGCGACCCAATGTATGTCCTGGGTCATTATAAACTCGATATCGGTCAAGTCTTTCTCCGTCAGAGAAGGTAAAGAAATTTCTGTATCGGGTAGATTTACCCCTTTATTGCTCGTTAATAATCCACCGAATATCACCTTTAGCTTCACCGTGCCTTGATCGATTACTTCAGCTACTTCAAGAACGATATTTCCATCGTCAACCAAGATGCGTTCCCCTTTTTCTACATCGTCGGAGAAGGGAGCATAACTCATATATACCTCCTCTTCATTTCCGAGGACTTCCTTATTCACAAAGTTTATTGTATCTCCCTTGTGAAGCTTCACCCCGCCTTCTTTAACTTTACCTACGCGGAGCTTAGGGCCTTGAAGATCTGCCAGGATACCGATATGCTCATGATACTTTCTATTGATGTAGTGTATGCGGTTGATGACTTCCAGGTGTTCATTGTGTGTTCCGTGTGAAAAATTGAGCCTAAAAACATCTACGCCAGCATCTACAAGTGCAAGTAAGTCTTCGTAAGAACTGCATGCGGGTCCTACCGTTGCTATTGTCTTAGTTTTATTAAAGGTAGTCTTTTTCATTAAACTATAGCATTTTAAACAATGAATTTGCAAGGTAGCACAAATATCCTTTTTGATTAAATATTAAGCTTGTTTTATATGTGAGTAGAGCTTATTTTATATTCTTCTCCTCTATCCTTCTTCCATTGAGCCGATCATATCCTTATTTACTCAAATCAGGCAACATGAGCACATTCCGAGATGAAGTAGGCATACATATAGCTGAATTGAGTGTTCAAATGCGTATTATTTCTGCATTCTGGAACTATTTTGGACAAAGTTGTTTTAACAAAGTTGATAAAACATTGTCAGAATTACTGAGAAGATGTTACTTTTGTAATCTAAATCAAAATTTTTACACAAATGTCAGATGTTACAGAAAAAGTAAAGCAGATTATTGTTGATAAATTAGGTGTTGACGAATCAGAGGTTACACGTGAATCTAGCTTCACCAATGATCTAGGAGCCGACTCACTTGATACGGTCGAGCTTATTATGGAATTTGAGAAGGAATTTGATATTTCTATTCCGGATGAACAATCAGAAAATATTCAGACTGTAGGTAATGCTATTGATTACCTCGAGGAGCAAATGCAGTCATAATATAGTTAATTTTTTTTCAAACATCCACACTTTATGTAGTGCTGGGTGTCTGTTTTTTATATGCCTAAGGCTTATGCATTCAATGGCTATAAGCAATGGGCAAGGAAGAAATTACCGGGAGGGAAACTCGTATTGCACTTATAGCAAATCCGGACAGGATTTCCGATGTGAATTTGTTCCAATGCTTTTAGTTTATGGTTTATTCTCGAGGAGGGTGTGTAAAATCAGTCTTTGGTAGAGGGTTATACATTTATTTAAGCTTTGGACACCGTATAATTTAAGGGCTTTCTGAATGTTTTCTTGTTTGTGCCTTATAAATTATATAGTTTAGGCTTCATCTTATGGGAATTGAGATATTATGTAGCTGAAGGAAACGGAAGGGAAAGTTGTGGCATTAATTGCTGAAATATTAAAGCAAATTTTTAAAATTCCACGCTCCTTGGTAAGATTTTGGATGGTATGCTATCAGAATTCCATGTATTACAGATACAAAGCTTCCTGAATAAAGAGAAGGATAAAAATAAATACAGATTGTCAATAAATCAAACGAGGATTAATTTCTGCTTATGAAAAGAGTTGTTATAACCGGTATGGGAGCGATTACGCCGCTGGGGAATACGGTCGAAGCATATAAGCAAGGCTTATTTGCCGGCAAATCCGGTGCGGGAGATATCACGCGCTTTGATGCGGAGCATTTCAAGACGAGATTTGCCTGTGAGGTAGATAATTATAATGCGGATGAAGTATTTGGGCGGCGTGAAGCGCGACGTCTCGATCGCTTCTCACAATTTGCCCTTATTGCTGCTCGTGAAGCGGTTGCGCACTCCGGACTCGACATAGAGAAAGCAGATAAAGAAGACATAGGTGTTATCTGGGGTTCCGGTATCGGCGGGCTGCGCTCGCTCGAGAAGGAAATAGAGTCTCAACGCCCTGAAAGGCCTCGATACAATCCATTTATGATTCCCAAGATGATTTCCGACATTGCGCCCGGGAATATTTCCATTGAATTTGGCTTCAAAGGGATAAATTATGGGACTGTATCGGCATGTGCATCGGCTGCGCATGCTATCATAAACGCCACGGATTATATCAGGCTCGGTCGAGCCAAGGCGATTCTCTGCGGAGGTTCAGAAGCAGCCATTACCAAGGCCGGTGTCGGTGGATTCAGTTCAATGAAGGCATTAAGTGAACGGAATGATGATCCCGGTGCGGCATCACGTCCATTTGATGTAAATCGAGATGGCTTTGTTCTCGGTGAAGGAGCAGGTGCTTTATTTCTTGAAGAACACGATCACGCTGTAGCTCGCGGTGCTCATATTCTTGCCGAAGTTGTCGGAGTAGGGATGACTGCCGATGCTTATCACATTACGGCACCTGATCCATCCGGAAAAGGCATTATCCGCGTTATGCAGAAAGCGGTTGAAGATAGTGGACTTGCTTACGATGAAATAGACTATATCAATGTACACGGGACATCAACACAGCTCGGTGATATCGCTGAGGCCAATGCAATTAAGGAGGTATTTGGGGAGAGTGCTTATGATCTCAATATAAGCTCGACAAAATCTATGACGGGGCATCTACTCGGTGCTGCGGGTGCTGTGGAATCCATTGCAGGTATCCTTGCTATCAGAGAAAATATTGTTCCTCCTACGATAAACTTTGAGGAACTCGATCCGGAAATTGATGAAAAGCTTAATTTCACCTTTAATAAGGCTCAGGAAAGAGAGGTGCGTGCGATTATGAGCAACACATTTGGCTTCGGTGGTCACAATGCATCGGTGGTTTTCAAGTCTTATAAGTAAATCCGTCTATTTTGCTACGTAAATTGTACAATAAGTTTATCAGTAGTGATGCACAATTTATACGTAGATTGCATAAGGTCATCCGTTTTACACCTAAAAATGTAGGTCTCTTCAAACAGGCGTTTTACCACAGTTCAAAACAAAATCTCGATTATCCGGTCATTCAAGATAATGAGCGTCTGGAGTTTCTCGGTGATTCTGTTATTTCTACCGTGGTTGCCGATTATCTCTTCAAGAAATATCCCGGTAGTGATGAGGGATTCCTTACCAAAATGCGCTCCAAAATCGTTAAACGGAAGACCCTCAATGCGATTGCAGAGCAAATGGGCCTCGATTTATTTCTCCAAGAATTCAATAAGGTAAAAATCACTCGATCGATGCTCGGAAATGCCCTTGAGGCACTGATCGGCGCTATATATATTGAAAAAGGTTTTCTCTTCACCCAAGAACTCATTATTCACTATATCCTGAAGGAATATCTCGATATTGAGACACTCGAGACGCACAATGACAATTACAAGAGTCAGATTCTAGAGTGGAGTCAGAAAAATAAAGAATCGGTGAAATTTAAGGTCCTCAAGGAGTTTAAAAGAAACAATCGAGACTCTTTCAAGATTGCGGTTGTCGTGAATAGTATCCAGGTGTGTTCTGCTGTCGCATATAGTAAAAAAAGTGCGGAGCAAAAGGCTTCTAAGATCGCTATGGAAAAGCTGAATATTAAGAATAAACAATTTAAGGGGTGATGTGCAATGGACAATGAACAATGAACAATGAACAATGGGCAATGAGCAATGGACAATGAACAATGAACAATGAACAATGAACAATGGACAATGAACAATGAGTGATGGATTATGGATTATGGATTATGAATTATGAATTATGGATTGCTTCAACTTTTCAACTCTTCAACTCTTCAACTAAAAAGCAAGTAATAAAATTATTTACCGCAGTCAACCAATGGCTAATAGCTAATGGCTAACAGCTCCGGCGTAGCCGGTGATGGATTATGACTCAAGGCGAGACTACAAGCTCAGCTTGCTGAGTGAGATAGCTCGACCTAGTCCGCCGAGGTGGAATGATGGATTATGAATTATGGATTGCTTCAACTTTTCAACTCTTCAACTCTTCAACTTTTCAACTTTTCAACTTTTCAACTTCACACCTTTACGACTTAACGACTTATGACTGCGGCGAAGCCGCCAACGACTGCGACGAAGTCGCCTACGCTATTGCGCCTTAGGTACAGTCATCATTATCCGTAGAATCGGATCACAAGCGGATTTTGTCCGGCAGGAGTTGCAATTCATGAAGGATTTCAAGGCTTGCTTTCAAGAATTCTTCTAGATTTTTCCCGTTTTTTACCGTTATATCTTGATAATCACTATATCGGCTGGGCAAACCAAGACTTAAGACCGTATCGCATTTATGGCCGATGAAGTCCATGTGGGGCATGTTGCGGAGATTGGCGATAAGGGTAATATCTACGGATTTTTTACAAAATTCCTCTACTGAATCTGCCCGTGGTATTCCGTACCAGTTCACGTCCTTCTTATCGTATAAGGGGAATGCGAAGGATAGATTTTTCTTCAATTTATAGTCAAAATATCCAAGGCGGTTGAGAGAAGCACCCATTTTCTCTAACTTCTGCTCAAATTTCTGGCTGATGGCTCTATCCTCAGTCTTCTCTGCTTCAAATAGGAGGTTCACAGAGCTTATATGCGCTATATAGTCGGGATGAGGTGATAGACTAGGCTTACTGTGTTTCAACTTTCTCTGAAACAAATACGTTTTCAAGCGGCTGCTCATAGCTTTATTCTTCCTCAGAAAAATCGGGTATTGCTTTTACACTTTCTTCTATTGTAAAATTCCCCATATTACTGAATTTTTCTATCCGTTGTTCTACTCGGCTCGCCGGACTGAGCTTCAAGAGTTTTTCAGATTGCTCGAGTATATGGTTTTTCAAGATTTCGGCCATTTCTTTTCGATTGCTATGTGCACCTCCGAGTGGCTCCTGGAGAATTCCATCTATGAGTCCAAAATTGTGCATGTGTTCAGCAGTTAACTTCAGCGCTTCCGCTGCTTGTTCTTTGTAGTCCCAGCTCCTCCATAAGATCGATGAGCAGGATTCCGGTGCAATAACCGAATACCAAGTATTTTCCAGCATAAAGACTTTATCGGCCACACCGATTCCCAGCGCTCCACCGGAAGCACCTTCTCCGATAACGTATGAGATAATCGGCACTTGCAATTGTGCCATTTCAAATAGGTTCTTGGCAATTGCCTCGGCCTGCCCTCTTTCTTCAGCCTCAATATCGGCATTGGCTCCGGGCGTGTCAATGAGAGTGATAACCGGCAGACCAAACTTCTCTGCCAGTTTCATTAAGCGCAATGCTTTCCGATATCCTTCCGGGCTTGCCATCCCAAAGTTTCTAAACTGGCGCATCTTGGTATTTTCTCCTTTCTGCTGCCCCAGGATAACAAAGCTCTGTTCATCTATCTTTGCTATTCCGCCTACGATTGCATGATCGTCTCCGTAGTAGCGGTCACCATGCAATTCTACAAATGAGCTGCACATCTCCCGTATATAATGCAATGTGTATGGCCGTTCCGGATGCCTGCTGAGCTGTACTTTCTGCCAGCCTGTGAGATTGCCATAAATCTCCTTCCGCTTATGCTTAATTTTTGCTTCTAGCTCCGCGACATTGCCGGTGACATCTATTATACCTTCCTCTCCTACTTGCTTGATCTTTTCAAGCTGTTCATAGAGGCTTTCAAGGGGCTTTTCAAATTCTAGGAATACCATAAACACATTATTTAACTACTCGAATATATGACAATATCTGCAATCTCTCCATAGATTATTGCGCTTATCTATAGACTAATTACATCGCTGATACCGTATTTTTACCTTCAATATTTCACGAGCATCAAAGTTAAGAGAAATATTTTTAAAAAATAATAGTCAAAGTGTTTGCACGGAATAGAAAGGAATTATAAATTTGCGTTGCCTTGAAAGAAAGGGAATTGCTTAAAAGCTGAAAAATGCTGTTTTTTTAAGCATCTTAGACGATAAACGAAGATAAAGGTCCGGTAGTTCAGTTGGTTAGAATACCTGCCTGTCACGCAGGGGGTCGCGAGTTCGAGTCTCGTCCGGACCGCTTAAAAGCTCTGATAGTCTGTTGATTGTCAGGGCTTTTCTGATTTTATATCCTACCTATAGTTTTTCTCAATTGCCGATAATATCTTAGCTATAGATAAGCGCTCTTCATTAAGTAACTTGTTTAGGGGGGATATCGCCTTTCGGCAAATGTTTGTACGTCATATAAAATGAAAGCTTCTCCGAGGATAGATCAAAAGTGGTATAGAAATAATCCATAAGGAAAGGGATAAAAGCATTTGCGAAAGCTGTTATCTGATTGTGTCCATAGCTGTGAGAAATCTAGTTGTAGTTAAAGACAATGACATTTGCGGAAGCTGATTTATGGGAGGGCAAGCTGTGAATTTCGGACAGAAAAGGCTAATGGAAGGGTGCATGGATGTAGGAAAATGGAAACTGGTATTTTATCGTGGAAAGATTGTGATTCTGAAAACATATTGTACCTTGCGGCATTTCTATTGTGAAGTGATTTAAAATAATTAAATATTTAAGTTGTGGGAAATACTGAAGAAAAATTAAGCCATATAAGAAACCTCGTTGTGCTGGCACATTCTGATGGGCACTTCGATGAATCGGAGGAGTATTTTATCCGGAAAGTGGGCCTTAAGTGCGGCCTTAGTGAGCGTGATATCAAGCTTATAAGTATGCGTCCGGAGAGCGTGAATTTTCTTCCGCCCAAGAATTATGAGGACAGGGTCGAGCAACTGTATGATCTGATTTCAATAATTCTCATTGATAATGAAATCCATGATAATGAGATGGTTATGTGTAAAAAATTTGCCAAGCGTCTCGGATTTAATGATAAGATTGTCGATCAGATTGTGCTTGATATTAAGAAATATGTCGAGCAGGATATTTCTTCTGAAGAGGCAATGGAGGAACTGAAGAAGTATGAGGATATAAGGGCTTAATCACTTGACGTAGAAGATGATTCTGTCAGGGTGCCAGCATATATAAAGGGAAATTATAGCTTGTTGTCTCCCTTACATCCTTAAATTCTTATCGAAGAATAAGACTTGTAGTTCTCGGTAGAAAGTTTTTTCCCAATGTGTTGCTTTTCATCGTGGGATAAGTATGGTATGTCCAGAATCACTGTTTTTTTGTTGAAATTGCCCTATTGAGCTGATCCGTATCTATAGAAATACGCTGTCTTCGCAAGGGAAACGTCTCTCTTGATAGCCTTGTCCGTTGACATAAATCCTAGCTTTTCCTCTAGTCGAATGCTTTATGAGTGCCACCCCGTTGCTATTGGTTTTACTTTCTTAGAAAAGCCCATGTTAAAACCTAGTGATACGGATTTTCCCTTTGCTGGTTTACCGTATTGATAGACGGTGATTTTGGAAGTGTATTTCATAATTCGATGTTTATTGTGATTAATTTAAATGTTCGCACCGCCGTGCGAACCTACGAGACCTCTTCATAATTAAGGACTTGTCCTGTCCATGCCGGATAGTTGCCTTGGTTTCTATATCAGTCAATTATTTAATCTACTCTTGAGCTTATGTATGATACGCCCTCAGATATTTGTTAAGTCGTTTTAAGTCTTTTTCCGATAACTGCTCCATGCGCCTCACATCGAGATTATCTTGCAAATCGTTCAATTTTACTCGTATTGCCAGGGGATTAGCCATTATCCGGTCGATGAAATGGTCGTAATCCTCATCTTCGGATTCCTTTGTCACCAGTCGTAAAGCATCGATAACTTCTAGAGAAAAGCCTTCTTTCTCAAGATCTTCAATTGTCCAGTCGGTATCTTCGATCAAGTCGTGCAAAATACCGCAGATTTTTTCGTTTTCCGTAAGACCTCGTTCCATCACGCGGAAGATGTGTCTGTAATATGGCTGACCAACCTTGTCGGTCTGGCCTTTATGTGCCTTGACGGCGATTTCTATGGCTCTGGTGAGTGTTGACATAATTGTCGTGTTTAATAATATTTAAATGTTTAAGTTCATGTGAGAAATGCAACTGTATAAATATTTTCCAAAGAAGTTGACTAAAAAAGCAATATTCCCCTCAATAAAAACTCGACTAATTCAAATGAGGTGTGTCTTATTTACAGTCTTCCTCATCCATTATCCAGAAAACAAGGTAGGATATCCATTGCACCTATCGAATCTTGTCACATTTTACGAATCGCCCTATTTGCGATAGAGTGGATTATTAAGCCCTTAAAATCCGAAAAAAACACCTCCTCATCTAACTTTATTTCCTCTAGGAGGAGTTTGATCTTGAAAATCCTTTAATTATTGGCAGTAGTTCAGTGTTCCTCCTAAACTGAATTTTAATTTAAAACTATTTGAGCAGGTGTGAGTATTGTTCTCCCCTGTGATTTTATATAAAATCAAATCCCGTCGTATAGGTCGGCCCACTTAACTCCTGAACCGTATTATCCCTCCGGCGCACTACGAGATCAGCATCCTGTACGCCATTAAACTTATGGAGCAATCCCCACCTTATCTTCTTACGTACAGCCTGATAAAGCGGCTCCTTATTATCCACCCACCACATCAAGGAATTTGTCTTTTCTTTATACAATATTCCCTCATATAATTTACGCAAGAGCCGCGGATCCATCTCCTTCACCCAGACACTGTCAACTACCGAAAAAATATAGGCATCCGGATTGATGATTTTCCGTAAACCAGGCACATAGGGAATAGCTTTCTTCAGTAAGCCACCGGTTCTCCCCGGCAAACGCAAGATTTTCCATTCTGCTTGCCTCACCTTGGCAAATGCACAGATTTCATTTCCTCGTTTCAAGATATAGAACGGACTTTCGTCAAATGTGTGATGCGTAAAATAAAATGGATAATCTCCATAGTAACTTTCTATCGTATTCCGGATAAAATCACCCGCTTCAACAGCCTTTACACTCGCTTGTTCCTTCGGATTTATCCGCGTAAATGTCTGTGTCGCAATCTTTGCTATAGTATGAAAGTCAAAGTTCTCGCTCATCCATAAAGACCGCTCATTCTGTGGATCGATATAGGCATAAAAGCACTGTGGCGCATGTTCTTCAAGTTGAAAAGCATCTTGAAAAAAGGCTTCAATCCGTCGCTTTATTCCGGAATTCCTTGCCCGCGATCGTACCTTCTTAGTCGATGATTGCATAGCAAGGTCAAATGCAAAGTACCGTATATACCAGTTCTCCGGCCTGCGACAGAAAGTAATATTGCCACGCACCTTCCCATTCCGCTCAAGGTTTAGGAATAAAGGTCTATACAATCGCTCAATACGCCGATCCAGTCTCTGATGCTGATACAAGGCTCCATTGGAACCGACAGTCACCGACTTCAATAAGTCAAGAATTCCATCGACATACTCCTCACGTAAAACAAGTGGCGGTTTTATAGTCATAAATATATATAATTGAATTACAATTTAACTCAAGATAAGGCCTAGTCACCTATATTTAAATATTTAATCAAGAGTTTTTCATAAAGCTTATCGGGTAATATTTGCTTTAAGCGGATAGAAATGCGTTGAATATACTCCTGAGTTCCGCGGTTTTATGACATATACGATAATACAATATCTAAATGTCTGGTAAATAGATAGATGTAAATTTTTTGATTAAATTATGGGTGTTAATTTAGGTGAATTGCCTTAGTATAAATGCTTTTTGGATCTCCCGAAGGACCAAGTATTAGAAAATTACCACCATTTATGGCGAATTGAAAGTGTTTTTAGAGCTAAGAAAACGAATTTAAGAATAAGACCGTTCTATCACCGCTTGCAACGTCGTATAGAAGCGCATATCTGTTTAAATTTTGTCGCCTACAAGGTATATAAGGAACTGGAAAGGCAATTGAAAGAAAAGCAATCGAAACTCTCTGCTGAAAAGGTTATAGAGATCATTCAAAACATCTACCAAATTGAGGTGACTACACTAAAGATGAAAAAAAACAATACGCAAAACACTGCTTTTAACTGAAGAACAAAGACAAATTGCTAAAATCTTTGAATTTGGGTGTTAAATCGCGGAACTCAGGAATAAGTCAAGAATTCCATCGGCATACTCCTCACGTAAAACAAGTGGCGGTTTTATAGTCATAAATATATATAATTGAATTACAATTTAACTCAAGATAAGGCCTAGTCACCTATATTTAAATATTTAATCAAGAGTTTTTCATAAAGCTTATCGGGTAATATTTGCTTTAAGCGGATAGAAATGCGTTGAATATACTTTCCGATTTTATAGTGTATAGCCGGGTTCTTCTCTTGCATGATTCGATGCACCTTTTCAGCAAGTTTCACCGGATCCATCCCTTCCTTCACCTCTTTATCCATTCCTTTGAGGCTCTTGGAATACTTCTCATAATAAGGAGAATTCTCATCCAAAGGCGTGTGGTATCGACCGGCTGCAATATTGGTGGCGAAGTCTCCCGGAGCAATATTGCTGACCTTAATGTGAAAAGGGCGCAATTCAATTCTCAAGGCTTCCGTTGTCATCTCCATTGCCGCCTTGGTAGCTGAATAAATCCCCCTGAACGGCAAGCCGGTATAACCTGCGATTGATGTGATGTTGATAATCATCCCACTTCCCTGCTTACGCATTATGGGAACGACAGCTTTTATCATCCGCAAGGCTCCAAAATAATTTACATTCATCGCCTTCAGAATTTCTTCATCCGGCGTTTCCTCCACGGCTCCTGTTATCCCTTTGCCTGCATTATTGATAAGAAAATCCAAGCGTCCTTCACGCTGTACAATTTCATCTACAGCGCTTTTTATGCTTTCCGGCTCCGTTAAATCCAGCTTCAGAAAATGAACTCCATTTATTTCTGGCGACTTGGGATGACGGCTGGTTCCATACACACGGTAGTGCTTCCCCTGTAAATATTCAGCAATAGCTTTCCCCAGTCCCGAGGAAGCTCCGGTCACAAGTACTATCTTTTCTTCCATCTTTTCATCAGCTTACTCATAGCCCCAACAAGCCATAGAAAGTTTTGGTTTTCCTACACAGCATGAATATAATAATGATTTTGCCTCAATAGAAATACATTGTCGTGTATAAAAGCTTGATACACACGCTTATTACAGCTCATTCTGAGTAAATATTACATCCCCTTATTCCGCTCATCCATCAATTCCCGTTTCAGTTTCTGCTCGCGTTCAAGGGCACGCTTTTTATAACCGTCATACTCCTCTTGAAGGTTCTTATAGTTCTCCCTGGTTTTCTCTACAAGATATTGATTATCACGCCCGCGATAAATTAGATAGACAATTACAGCCAGCAACCCCAGGGCAATAACCCAGAAAACCGTCTTAAACACACCTTTATCCATTTCTGATCCGAAAAATTGAATAGACGCCCCGGCATTCTTTGCTTTTTCAAGCGAAACATTGAGTTTATCAAGCTTCGCACGATATGCCTGGAGCGAGTCCTGAGCCTGTTCAGTCTGACCATTTAAGGCGGCAATAGACTTATGCAATTCATCAAGCGTGTCCCCCACAATCACTTCAAGCTTCTTAAACATATCCTGCTTGACAAGCTCGTAGTACTTATAATTATTGGACTCGCGACGGACATAGTCAAATTTTTCTGCAATGCTGCCTTCCTCAATACTTTTGATCTGACCAGCTGCTTTATTCTGCCCATACATTGTATTAAACATAAACATGCATACAACTACATACAATAAATATCTGAGTTTCATCATCATTCCCTATATTTTCTCTCTTAGCTCTAGCAAAAATAGTGCTAGAAATTTATTCGTGATTTTCTTGTACTTCCTCCTTACTGCCCGATTCGCTGCCTTACTTAGGCCTTTTACCTCTACCTTGCACAAGGTACTAAATCACACATCGAAGAAACAAATTTTTTATACTTCCACGACATATCCATAAACCTAGCATAACAATTGTGCTAGCTAGACATATCCGCCTAAGCCGTCTTATATGCCTCAAGATTCAAGCTATGCACCTCTCCCATATCCACAATAAATCGATCTATCCACTCGTCCACAGACTTTCGCCGATATTGCATCACCCAGCGCGGATGAGGCAAGTGCAACAGCTTTTTATACGGCTTCTCCTCCATTAATTTGCCGAGAAATTTCTTATTCTTCCCCTTTCCCCAGTTAATCACGATATTATCGGATATTGAAGTCTGAAAATGCCATAAAATATGCTTTCTCAAATGTGGTGCCAGTCGCTCAAATACCGCTCGGGAATCATAATAATTAAAGTTCTTTCCTCCTTTTACATAACCCAATGGCGACACAGAACTTATGATAAAGTCCCCATAAAACCGTTCACAACCTCCATAAGTTTCAATTAATTGATAAACAAAGTCCGATGAAAGTTCTGCCCGCTTCTCATAAGTGTTCTCGTACCCGCACACTTCCTGTAGTTTTATCGGATCCGTAAATGGAATACCCGTTATCCCGGCCCCAAATCTCCCGGGATTAATCCCCAGTATCAATGTGCGAGGCTCATCGCCTGAATAATAGCGCCTATAAAACCATTCCACTGTTTTCATTACTTCTTCATCGGTAAACGGATCGAGATATTCTACCCCATCACCTAGTGCTTCGTATGGCCTCAAGTGTCGGTAATAATCGATGATATACTCTGCTATATTCACTATGCTATATATTTCTATTCTAGAATCTCCGGATTAATATGACTGTACTGCTTCTATACCGCTTGCTTCACCAAGCTCAACAATACATAAGTCGGAATAATTTAACGAATAAAGATGTAGAAAGGTCAAGAAAAACACGACTTATAAAAGCTGCTCAGATAAATTTTATAAATTTGAGCGATTGTTTTACATCTTTATCCGGATAAATCACTCATAATTTCACTCAATATTAAAAGTATGAATATAATGAGACAACTTTCATTCCTATTTGTCCTTCTCTGCTTTTTATCGACAAGTTTCTCTTGCTCTTTCACTCGTTGTATAAAAGGAGAAGGAACAATATCAAGCAAAGTAATTGAGCTTCCACCTTTTAAAAATATTAAAAGTATAGGAGCTGTAGATATAGTCCTTTCAGAAGGTCCACAGAAAATAAGAGTTGAAGGCTACTCCAATGTCCTCGACCGTCCCCAGTTCTCAACTGAAGGAAACACCCTAATCATCGATGCCAAGGATGGCTGCTATTTCAATACAGCATTATCCATTAAAATATCTGTGCCGGGAATTGATAATATCTCTTCTACGGGAGCAAGCGATATCATCATCAGGTCACTGCAGTCCGATGGAACACTGACAATTAAAAATTCGGGTTCCGGCGATATAGATATTTATGACCTTTCCGATGTGATTGAAATAAAAATAAACTCCGATGGCAGTGGAAACATCACAGCGCACAATACCTATAAATGCAATACCTTTTCTATGGTGACTACCGGAAGTGGAGATATAAATCTAGACAAATTAAGCTTTAAAAGCGGGTCAATCATATCTTCCGGAAGTGGTGATATCAAGGTGCGTGTAAAAGAAAATATCACAATCTCTTCTAGTGGTTCAGGTGATATTACCGTTAAAGGAAATCCACGAGTCACACAAGAAAATACCGGTTCCGGCAATATTATAATCTTGTAAAATCGCCTACATAAATTTTAAGGCTTATGGCTAAAACTATAAACTAGACTGTGCTCGTCCAAGCTCACCCGCATCCGAAAGATTTAGAATTTCTACTCGGACATACTGATATTAAATTTCTCAGAGTTTCAATCGGTAACAGCCCCGGCTTTGCCATTTTATCGGGCAGATAAAAAGAAGGCAGAAAAATACAATGAAAAAATCAAGAAAAGTACACGCATAATTCCCATAAAACCATACCTTTGCTCCACGTTCATTTGGGGTGTCTGAAGTTAATTTCTTCAGTCTGAGATGAAACCCATCGAACCTGCCCGGATAATACCGGGAAGGGAAATGATGTCCGTGATAAATTTATCACACCACAAGCCGCGAGGGCGGCAAGATTTCTACCCTGAATGTGCGATTATTTGATCATTGAAAATTACAAATTATGCGCACAATTATCAGTATTCTTACGACATGCCTTATTATAACACAAGGCTATTCACAATACTCACTATCCGGTAAAATTACCGACCGGAATGGCAAGGCTCTCCCTCAAGTACTTCTCGTACTCGACCAGAGCAGATCAACAATGACAGATGCCTCGGGCTTCTATGCATTTAAAGAGGTAAAGGAAGGAGAGCATCTGTTAAAAATAAGCTATTTCAATACCGTAAAAGAGATAGACATACAAGTACATGGTGACATCCGGAAGGCAATTACATTGAATCTCACACAGACATTCGATGAGATAATTGTCCGCGGTACAAGGGCACAGTACAAGACACCGATGACCTTTACGGAAATAGGAAAACAAGCTATCAACACACAGAACGTCGCAGTTGATGCAAGCTATGTCATGAAATGGACACCTTCCGCCGTCGTAAGCTCGGACGCAGGTGCCGGAGTCGGTTATACCGGCATAAGAATCCGGGGAAGCGACGCAACTCGCATCAATATTACCATAAATGGCATCCCCTTCAACGATCCGGAAAGTCAGGAAGCATATTGGGTTGACATTCCCGATATCCTCGGTTCAGCTGACAATATCCAGATTCAGCGGGGCGTCGGTACTTCATCGCAAGGTGCAGCGGCATTTGGGGCAACCATCAATGTCAACACCTTGAAGCCTGAACTCGATCCATTCGGGCGGATTGACATGAGTTACGGCTCGTATAATACCAAGAATGTCCGCCTGCGCCTCGGTACGGGCTTAATCAAAGATAAGTTCTACCTCGAGTCGCGCTTATCGCATACGGATTCCGACGGTTATGTCGATCGCGCCACTTCCAATCTCAACTCCTATTACATCAGTGCAGGTTATCAGGGAGATATGACTTCCGTCAAATTGGAACACTTTACCGGAAAGGAACGCACCTATCAATCCTGGTTTGGATTGCCCGCTCAATATGTAGATATAGACTCCTTGCGTACATATAATGCTGCCGGACAGGAAAAAGTCGGAAAGCCTTATGAAAATCAGGTCGATGATTATCTGCAATCACATACACAACTTCATATTGCAAGTGCTTTCAGCGATAAATTAACGGCCAAGCTCTCTTTACATTACACCTATGGCTCCGGTTACTATGAAGAATATGAAGCCGATGAAGCTTTCTCTGACTATGGGATAAGCCCTTTAATCCTTTCCGACGACACCATCCGTTCAACCGACCTCGTGAGGCGACGATGGCTGGACAATGATTTTTATGGCGCAATTGCTTCAATACAATACAAGCCCAATGACAGAATAGAGCTCGTTGCAGGTGGTGGCTGGAGCAATTACCTCGGAAACCATTACGGAGAAGTGATCTGGGCGAGATTTGCATCAAATACAGAAAATCCATTCCGCTATTATTTCAACGATGCCCGCAAACAGGATTTTAATCTTTATGCCAAGTCCCTCTTTACCATAGTTCCTAGTCTCATAGGATTTGTCGATCTCCAGTACCGACAAGTGAGATATAATTTCCAGGGAATAGACAGAAACGGAGACCAGGTAAGGCACACAGTCAATCTCCCCTTCTTTAATCCCAAAATAGGTTTAACTTATCTCGGCTTACAGAATCAGAAACTCTATCTTTCCGCAGCTATTGCCCACCGTGAACCCAATCGCGATGACTATGTAGAGTCTCCTATTGAAAAGCTGCCGGAAGCAGAAAAAATGCTCGATATTGAGGCCGGTTATCAACTTGCTCATGAATATGGCTACTTCCATGTAAATTCCTATGCAATGCTGTATAAAAATCAGCTTATCCTCACCGGTGAAATTAATGATGTAGGTGAATATCCACGGATCAACGTCGATGATAGCTATAGAATAGGTATTGAAATGAGCTCTTCCACCGAAATACTGCCGGAACTTTATTTCCTCGCCGGTGGAACAATAAGTCGCAATCGTATTAAAGAATTCCATTATTTCATGGATAACTGGAAGACCGGAGGACAGATACTGAGGAGCTTAAGCAATACTCATATAGCCTTCTCACCTGACTTGCTATTGCAAGGAGGTCTATCGTACAGGATGAAATTTGAGGGCGATAAATATCATTTGCCGGAAGGCACAGACCAGCGATATCTCGACATCAGCCTGATGACAAAGTACGTCGGAAAACAATATCTGGACAATACCTCATTTGACGAAAGTCTTTTACCGGCATATAATTACACAGACCTGCAAGTCGTGTACAATCAGCCCTTAAAGAATGGATCGCAGCTCCGTTTCAACTTTAAAATTTCCAATCTTTTTAACCAGAAATATATTACCAATGGCTGGATCTACAGATTTATGAGCCCGGAATCTTATCTCGGTGAAGATCCATACAGGGTACTGGAACAAAGGGGGGAAAATATTAATATATATAGCCAGAGAGGATTTTTTCCTCAAGCACTAATCCATTATTATATGACAATTTCTATGATATTTTAACCCGATATATCTAGCAATTGAGTCTACGTATATCTGCGCTTGTAGCTTGTGCATCTCGCATGCTTCTGAAAAATCCCGGAATCTGTGCATATTGCTTCCTAGAAGTTGATATTAAAGCCTAATCTAAACTCCAGGGGCAACTGCACCGTATTGTCCGGCATAAGGAAGTCCCACAAGAGCATGACTTCTCCTATTCCGGCGTCATAACCCAATCCAAGCAATGCATGGGTCCGTATCTCACTCGCTTTATCGTAATAGGTCGTCAGATACTGCTCTTCGACAATATTTACTTCTCCATGAATGAATAATTCAGGAATTATCTTAAATCGCGTAAATGCTCCCGCGCCAAATGAATACAGATTAAATTTATCTACTCCGAGCCCGGTCGTTGCCCTGATATGTGTATATTCAAATATTATCCTGGGCCCAACCGAAAATCGTGGAAATATCTTATACCCTACCATCGGTGAAAATTCTATCCCAAAGTAGGAGCTGTATGAGCCACCGGATAAGCCTAAGCCTACATTTCCACCATACCATAAATGATCGACAAAATCTCCATTCTTCTGTGCGTGTATTGTAGGTGTCGCACATACCATCAATAGGAATAATGCGGGCAATAATATTAATCTTCTCATATTTATTCTTCCTTAAAATAGTTTATTAGATACTCTTACTCTATGCCTTAAATAATTCAATCATCTCTTCTTCTTAAAGAACTCATCTTATTAAATTAATTTCACTACGTTACTATGAAAATAATGAACCGATAAGACTCCATAAATGTAAGAAACTTCAACATTTACACAAAGTTTCTACCATCTAACGGCACTTAAACGACCAATCACAAAATTTTTATATAATATACATTTTTTCCTTTAGAAAAAGGCTACATTTGCCGGTAGTGGCTTATATAGTTCATTTTTATTGCCTTGGTTGCAGTAAGGAAATAAAAGCTTTAACGGAAAGACTTTGTTACAATTCTATGTAAATTTTCCATAAACGAAAGCCATAAACCGCCTTGTTTTATATATACACAAGGCTTTTATGGAAGATTTATATAGCTGAGTACGCACTTTAAATACCCAAGAATACAGATGAACTATGTATATTTCGATTGAAATGATTCCTTCAGGCATCATTTATTCAATAAGTCGTCTCTATTACCGTACTATCCCTAGCGTATGTTAAAATATTGACCTTTGAAAGCTTGCTTAAAATTTGAACTAGAATACGGTGTATTGAATGGATTGCATTAAAATACGCTGATTTTATATATGAAGAAAGAGAACTAAAATGCTCCAAGCTATTTTATCTTATATTATGCATTCTTTTAAACACTCATATATTGTTAAATAACCCGATATCACACATTAATACCTATGAATAAAAATATACTATTTTACCTGCTCACATTTTTCATAATTTCCGGCGCAAATGCTCAATCAATAAGCAGTCACATTCTCGACAATGCGATGCAATACAATCCTGCTGAAGTAAGCAAGCACTTGGACTCCTACGAAGTATTTCAAGTGGATATGTCCTCCATCTCTGCTTTACAATCAAGGCATAACAATCAGATTGAATCCATTGATTTTCACCTAAAGGCTGCAGGTTTCAACACCACTCTACACTTGTTTAATTCAGGCATTGTAAGCTCAGACTACAGCAGAAGAACGAGCTCAGGCACTGCAATTGATTCCCCTATTCCCAGTCCTATGGAAGGCTATACCACTGAAGGGCAGCTTGTAAAACTGACCATCAATACGCATTTTCTTCACGGATACATTCAGACAGCAGAAACAAGTTATTATATTGATAACTTAAGTAAATACGACCCTTCTGCTCCCGACGATCTCTATGTTATTTACGACATAAAGGGAGCTGAACAGGTGAAAAATGCAACTTGCGGTACAGATGCCCCTCAACAAGCCTCCGGTACCACGCAATCGCAAGGCCCTGCATATAAAATAGCAAGTACCTGCTGGGAGATTGAATATGCCCTCGCAGCAGATTATAGCATGTATCTTGATTATGGTTCAGTATCGGGCGTTGAAAACCACATCATGGCAATCGTCAATGATATGCAGACCAATTACGATAATGAATTCAACGATGAACTTTCTTATTCTATCGTTGAAACTTATTTTATCGATTGTAGCGGCTGCGATCCATGGACAACAAGTACCGATGCCGGCACCCTCCTTTCAGATTTCAGATCCTGGGGAAATAGCGGTGGCTTCAATAGTAGCTACGATGTGGCGAGCTTATGGACCAATCGTAATTTTGATGGAAGTACTGTCGGTATTGCTTATTTAAATGCCCTCTGTAGTTATTCTCGATATAACTGCCTCTCGGACTTTACCTCCAATATGGAATATCTCCGCGAAATGAACTCACATGAGCTAGGGCATAACTGGGGCTGTGGCCACGATGCACAAGGCTCACCATACATAATGGCTCCTGTGGTGAGTAGTACTGATCAATGGTCCTCCAATTCAATATCAATTATAAATAGCAAAATTGCGTCTAGCCAGGGAAATGGATGTCTGGAAGCCTGTCCGTCCAGCAATCCACCACAAGCTGCCTTTTCAGCTGATTATACACAAGTGTGTAAAGGTTCTTTTGTCCAGTTCTTTGAGGAGGCTTATGGTGGTCAAGTCACCTCCTATTCCTGGTCATTTCCGGGCGGTACACCGTCTTCATCTACGGAGGCCAATCCCATCGTAAAATATGCTACACCGGGTTCTTATGATGTTTCATTGCAGGTTACCGGCCCCAATGGTTCCACGACTGAAAATAAAGTTGCTTACGTCCAGGTAGGCTCCGGAGGCGTCGATGTATTTGAAGCCTTTACCTTTGAGACCGGCTATGATGGCTGGACAACACAAGATGATGGAAATAATGGAAGCTTCACGCGCACATCTGTAAATGGAGCTCTCGGTGACCAAGCGCTATTTATCGACAACTATAATGCGCCTTCAGGAACTTATGACGCCCTCATATCACCGACTTTGAACTTTGCAGGCAGAACCCAGGCCTTTATGCAACTCGACTATGCCGTAGCAGGAAATATGAGCAGTAATGATTCATTAATTGTCTATGTATCCAAGGATAATGGCGCGACTTATTCTCGCGTATTTGCTATCACGGAAGACGGCACAGGAAACTACGTTACTGCACATACATCAGGTAATTTTATTCCGGCAGACTCTACCGATTGGTGTATTAATCACGCCGGTCGCGGACACAATTGCCTTGTCATAGATCTAAGTCTCGTCGCCGGTTACGACGATATCAAGGTCAAGGTACAGCAATATCACGAGTCCGGAAATAATCTATATATCGACAAGATTGCCTTCAGGAGTGATTGCTATCAACTCCGGGCACCGGAAGGTGCATTTACGGCTGATATTACCTCCGGTTGTGCTCCTTTAACCGTTCACTTTACCGATTTATCTTCTCAAGATCCTACTTCATGGCAATGGACATTTCCCGGCGGTACTCCTAGCAGTTCAACAGAAGAAAATCCGACCGTTGTTTATGAGAATGGCGGTACTTACGATGTGTATCTCTCGGTAAGCAATGGAGCCGGTTCCGACAATGTAGAAAAAATTGACTTTATTGTTGTGAATGATGTGCCTATAACGAGCTTCACCTATTCCAGAACAGGTCTAGTTGTAAGCTTTGTCAATACATCGAGTAATGCACAGGCCTATCACTGGGACTTCGGCGATGGTGCTACAAGTACGGATCCCAATCCCGTTCACACTTATGCGGCTCCGGGGCAATATACCGTAACCTTAACCGCTTCCAATATCTGTGGCGACAATACTTATACCGAGACAATTGAAATAGTCTTAGAGCCTGTCGCAGGATTCAGTGCTCAGAATACCACGATATGTGAAGGTGATCCTATTCAATTTAACGATGAATCACAATACGCTGAAAATTACAAATGGATATTTGAAGGGGGAACGCCGGCTATATCAACGGAATCCGATCCGCTGGTCACTTATGCTCAAGCCGGTGTCTATGATGTCACGCAGATTGTCATGAATTCAGAAGGAATAGACACCTTGATTAAAGATGATTATGTCGTTGTCCTCGCGCTCCCGGTTGCGGATTTTACCGCTTCCGCAAATGGGCTTGTCGTTGACTTTACCGACAATTCTCAATATGCCGACAGCTATTTATGGGACTTCGGTGATGGAAATACCTCCACCGAACAGAATCCCACGCATGTTTACGCAACCGGCGGCACTTATGCCGTTCAACTCATAGTAGAAAACAGCTGTGGAAGTGATACTTTTACTATGCAGGTCAATGTTCTCGGTGCGCCCAATGCCGACTTCACATCTGATGTCACCGAAGGTTGTAAAGCCCTTACGGTTCATTTTACAAGCAATAGCCCTACTGCAACATCGTACTTATGGACATTTGAAGGGGGGACGCCGGCAAGCTCGACCCTCGCCAATCCCGTTGTAACTTACCAGAATGCAGGAGTATATGATGTTAGGCTTGAGGTGGGAAACAGCTCCGGCTCTGATATTATTGTCAAGGATGATTATATCACAGCCAATGACCTGCCACTTGCTCAATTTACCGCTTCCACAAATGGGCTTATCGTCACATTCAACAATACAAGCACAGGAGCAGACTCCTACCACTGGGCATTCGGCGATGGCGAGACAAGTACACAGAAAAACCCGGTACATACCTATGCAAGTTCCGGACAATACACTGTAACACTCACAGCTACCAATGAATGTGGAGATGCTACCCGTACATTAACCATCGGCGTAGGCAACTTCCCCAATGCCCAGTTCGAGGCTTCAGATACAGAGGGTTGTGTGCCTTTCCAGGTGAGCTTTGAGAATTTATACAGTGGCGATGTCGATTCTTATGCATGGACATTTGAAGGGGGAACGCCGGCAACAAGTACCGACCCCAATCCTACCGTTACCTATGACCATACAGGAGTATTTGACGTTCAACTCATCGTCACCAATGGCATCGGAAATGATACCTTGTTAAAAGAAGATTATATACATGCGGGAACAAGTCCGGAAAGTGACTTTGCCTATAATAGCAATGGATTGAATGTTAATTTCACGGAGGAAGTAGATGGAAATTATACAAATTTGCAGTGGGAATTTGGAGATGGAAATACTTCTACACAAGAAAATCCTACGCATAATTATGCCGATTATGGCACTTATACCGTATTGCTTATTGCTGAAAATGCTTGCGGCGAAGATACCACGGCAAAAACAGTACAATTGATTGAGCCTGCAGAAGCGGCATTTGACCTAAGTCAGCGCACTGGATGCGTGCCATTCACAGTTCATTTTCAGAATAATTCCACCGGAAGCAACTTGACTTATAGCTGGATATTTGAAGGAGGCGCACCATTTAACTCCACGGAAAAATCACCGACTGTCAGCTATGCTGCGGCCGGCCTATACGATGTGACTTTAATTGTGAGCAATTCCGTCTCGTCTGATACAATGTTCAAGGAAGATTACATAGAAGTACTGCCTGATCCGATTGCAGATTTTAATTTTGTGCTGCACGGCGATACGGTTGTATTCAATAATCTCTCGCAAAATGCGCTCTCTTACCTCTGGGAATTTGGTGATGGCGAGACGAGCACGGAAGAAAATCCTACACACATTTACGATGAGCTTAATGGGAATACGGTAACATTGATAGCCTACAATCAATGTGACACAGTTTCCAAAACGGTAGTACTCGACAATTCTATACCACCGGAAGCTGCGATTTCTGCAGAGGCGCAGAAGATATGCGTCGGAACAAGCGTCACATATCACGATGTCTCTCAAGGTCTAGTAAGCTCAAGGACATGGACATTTGAAGGGGGAACGCCTGCAACATCAAATGAACAGAATCCTACGGTCGTTTATAATTCAACAGGGAAATATAATGTGAGCTTGATCGTAGAAAATTCCGCGGGTTCAGACACCATTGAAATGGTTGATTTTATTTACGTGATCGACGTTCCCGTAGCGCAATTTGACTATGAGATTTACGGGGACAGCGTACAATTTGTTCAGGAGTCTATATTTGCAGACGAATATAGATGGGATTTTGGAAATGGAATAGTTCAGAATGGCATTGAGCCGGCTATTATTTATGAAAACAGTGGCCGATATACAGTTGAACTCATCGCTTCCAATATCTGTGGCTCGGATACGATAAATAAGGTCATCGATATCATTACAGCAACGAAAGCCATACCGCAATCAGCTTTCCAAGTTTATCCCAATCCATTTAATGACAGGCTCACCATCCGCTTTTCTGATAAAATGAATGGAAAGGTCCAGCTTTCTATCATGGATATGCAAGGTCATACTGTCAAGCAGGTAGAGTTTATTCTCGACAGCAGTCGTTCCAGGGATTTGTATACCACTGATATCGCACCGGGAATGTATTTCCTTAAGCTGAAAAATAATGGTAAAATAGGATATCGCAAGCTTATAAGGCAGTAATAATAGTGATAAATCTCGTATTGCGGCTTTTAAATCGGTGCCGGTGTAATCAATTCCGTTGCTACCGGGCTAAGGATATATGCCGCTCGCGGTAGAATCAAGCTTAAACACTTGTGGCAAAATTCTGCAAGGGTAGCAGGATTAGCGTATTTTCCATAGCAATAGCCATCCGATAAGCAAAAATGTTGTTCCGAAGATGCTCAGAACAGGAAGAAAAGTCCTAGAATTTTGTCCTTCTTTTTTCAGCCCATTGAAAAATGTCCTTATTTTACAGGGAAGTTAAACAAGACAGAAAAATCTGCTCCATAAATCAATCACAATCAAAAAAGCTCCGGCTGTTCCAAGGACTTGACGTGAAAAGACTTCCGGTGCTCAGGTGTGTAACCGTATTTTTTAATCGCCTCAATATGTTGACGCGTAGGATATCCTTTATTCTTTTCCCAGCCGTATTGCGGATATTTTTCAGACAACTCGATCATGTATAAATCTCTTTCAGTCTTAGCCAGGATAGATGCCGCGGCAATGGAGAAATATTTTCCGTCGCCTTTCACGATACAAGTGTGCTCTAGGTCGGGATAAGGCGTAAACATGTGTCCATCAATGAGTAAATGTTCCGGCGGCAATGTCAATGCATCAATCGCCTTGTGCATTGCTTTAAAGGAAGCTTTCAGAATATTAATAGCATCAATCTCGGCCGGGCTACAAGAACGGATTGCACAATCAAGGGCATTGTCCAGGATGAATTCTCTCATACTCATCCTCTGTTTATGCGTGAGCTTCTTAGAGTCAGTGAGAAGTTCATGATGAAGTTCTGCAGGCCATATTGCAGCTGCAGCATAAACCGCACCGGCCAGGCAACCGCGTCCCGCTTCATCACACCCAGCTTCTGTTCTGCCTTTCTCTAAATACGATAAAAGTGCCATATTTTCTCTTTAATTCAACGCAAAGGAAAGGAATTTTTGCCTTTCTTCTGTTTTAACTCATCAACTTAAGCAATATAATGCAATTCTCCGACCATACATATTCTATTCTAATCAAGGAAAAGTGCTTTCCGGATGGAGTGCATCCAGAATTTTTTGAGATAGTCGAGAAAAACTTTTTCTATTATTAAAAAAGTATTAATTTTGCCATCACATTGAAAATAGACCCATGGTGTAATGGTAGCACTCCGGTTTTTGGTGCCGTCAGTCTAGGTTCGAATCCTAGTGGGTCTACTTCTCAATAAAAAGATTTTTCTGAAAGAAGTATTGAAAGCTATGTAGCTGAGCAGATATTTTCTGTTGATACATAGGATAGGTTATGCTGATTGCATAGCCTTTTTTTGTGCTGATAAGCATTCATATAATCGATATCCCGACGCATTATTGCCGAGAAATTTCAACAAGTACTGAACCTAGAGAAAATTAATACAGAACACAATCTTCAACGCTGATATTATGATAATTTATAACGTTACATTGAAAGTTGATCTCGACATCCTCGAGGATTGGAAACGATGGTTACTGGACGAGCATATTCCTGCAATGATGGCAACCGGTTTATTTCAGAAATACAGTGTCGCGCTGCTCCTCGAGCAAGACGATACCCAAGGCCGGACATTTGTCGTAAAATACTTTTGCGAAAGCATAGAAAAGTACAATACGTATATCCGTAAGCATGCTCAAATAATGCGTAATGAAGGTTTCGAACGCTACGGAGATAAGGTGGTCAGCTTCCGCACGCTAATGGAAGAAATTGCAGCGGGCTAAGTTTTCTTCATTCCATTGAACCATCGCTCATCGGGCACATTTAATTAACAGTGTGCTTTTACACTTTATACTACCCAAATCATGCAATGATATGAGCAAGATATATCTCAACACCGCAGCGACAGGTATCGTCGATCAGAATAACATCCAAGATTCCATAGATTATTTACAGAAAATCACCGTGGATCCGATGGGAAGGTTTATGGAATTCTTCAATGAGGAGCGCAACATTCTACGCGAGCGCGCCGGTGCATTATTGGGTACCGATCCCGATAATATCGCGTTTACGGCCAATTTTTCAGCCTCACAGAATGAAATAGCTGCTTCTCTGGAAGGGAAAAAGAAAAATGTCTTGCTCTATCGGGACGATTATCCTTCTTTGAGAATGCCATTTGAGCGGAGGGATTTCCATATCACCTATATTGATTCAACAGATGGATTCACTATCGATCTCAACGAACTAGAAGATATTATTAAAAAGGAAAACATCGAGATACTGCCGATATCACATGTTCAATTCCTTTCCGGCTATGCTATTGATATTCCGCGGCTCAGCGAGATATGCGCTCGCAACAATGTGCATTGCATTCTCGATATCACACAGAGTTGTGGTGCGCTGCCCATCAGTTTTTCATGGCCGGGAATCGACGTCATGATTTCGAGCTCTTATAAATGGTTGCGCGCGGGTCACGGAGCTGCACTTATGGCTGTTTCCCCGGAATTTATTGAGCAATTTCCCCCTGTGGGCCCCGGCTTCGGGAGTATGACGATGTCTGAAGATGGCTGGTATTATCAAGCTTCCGCAAAAGGATATGAACCCGGTCATCCCAATGTCGCTATTCTCCTCCTCTTGTCCAATGCGCTTAATTCAGCAATGCAATACGGCCTTGAATCGATCAAATCTGAAAACGATACGCTCATTAATTATCTGATAAATGGTATCCACGCTTCACAATACGATCTCCTAGGGACGCAAGACCTTACCGACAGATTGCATATCCTCTGTGTTGAAATGCCACAAGAGGTTCATGAACAACTTACGCAAATGGGTTTTTCGACGACCTGGAGAAAAGGATTTATGCGTATAAGCCCTCATTATTACAACACATTGGAAGAAATCGAGAAATTTAACAAGGCTCTGGAGACCGTTTAAACGGGATTGAGCCAAATACCTACACGCTAGTACATTAAAGAGCTCCTTTATCGGCCAGGGAACACTCTGAACCAGATTAATTTATAATTATACAATCGGAAGTACGCATTCTTAGAGAGTATAGTACAAGTCTGAAAAGTATATGAATATGTCGGTTTATAGTTACTTCACATAGACTATATTATCAGACTCAAGACCGCTGTCTTTCAGGTGTTTTTCTATATCATTCAGTTGAGATATCGATCCGTCCTTCCTGATGCGATGAGCTTGAAAACCAGAATTTCTCAACTGCTCATCCGCTTCTCTATGTGCTTGATTCTTGCGACCGGGTTCTAGGTATTCCATAATGATAAAAGGAGATTCATCCGGATCAAGGGACAAGATCTCTTTACTGCCTTTAATTGCAGCAGCTTCACCGCCTTCTATATCCATTTTAATCAAATGCGGTATTTTCCCATTTATCCCGGCAAGTTCATCCAGAGAAATACCATCAAGTCTTCTTTTTGTTACGTGAATATCAGAAAACCAGTCTGCATTTTGAAATTGTGAAAGATCTGTAGAACTGTATTCTGAATAGAGATTGGGGAGCTCATAAAATAGGACTTGGCCACTTGATTCAGAAGCGACCTTATTTATTGTACTTATCTGCGGATATGCTGCACTGTTCTCTGAGAGTATTTTAAAGGCTTCATGAGATGCTTCAAGTGCATATACTTCTCCACTTTTACCGACTAGTTGTGCTGCTAGAAGTGAAAAATATCCGTAATGTGCACCGATATCCCATACAATATCCATTGGTTTTAAGTGTGTAATAAAGAATCGGGCGAGTTTAATCTCTGATGGGTGTGACTTCCCTCCGGTAAGATAAATATCAGTCGCAGCAGGCAAGAGTAGGGTGAATTCTGCACCTGTAAATAGTCTGGTGTGTTTCTTTACTGTTTGTTTGCTTAAAGGGTATATAAAATCCTTTAAGCCAATAGCATAAATATATTTCCCCGGCTGATGAACAAACCTTCCCCATCGACTGGCAACTGCGAGTTTTTCCACCTCGCCAAGTTGTTGTACGAGGGAGGCATTTTCTTGAGCGATATTTTTCATTGTAACATTGTTTAAAGATTGACCATAGTTAAAAAAGACATAATCACTGAACCTGGCTTTATCGGTTAATTAACGTTTTGGACAGCCGTGTTAATAATCATTTTCTGCAATACTGCAATCTATGTTTTCAAAAAAGGCTTCAGGATAGCACCAGCTTTCTCCATTCTTCTCTGTTTACTGCCTTTTATCACCGTATAATTCAAGTTCAGCTGTTCTAGCAGAATCCGATACTTTTCATAAAGATCCCAGCGGTCATCCGGATTTTCTCTAAGTGGATCATAAACCCATGGGATATCCGGCATACAGAGGAAGTAATGTATCTCATTATACATAGCAGGCAGATGGCTTATCCATTGCTCACATCGTCCGTACCGTACTTCCATCCAGACGCGCATCACAAGGAGCCATGTATCAACAAGAACAAGTGGTGAAGCGCTGAATTGATAATTGAGGGTCTGAATTGCTTCAATTCTCGACAGATCGATTAAGTCATCGTAATTATACTCGCGATTAAGCGCCGGCAAGAACCATCTGGCAGCTTCCTCAAGCCAGGGCAAGTTATATTCCTCGGCCAGGGATTCTGTAAGCCAGGACTTCCCGGAACACTCCGGGCCGGTAATGATGAAGAACTGAGATTTGCGCAAGCGAATATATTTATGTGAAAATCTTGTCAAATATGATGTTAATTCATTGAATCAGAAAACATTTCTCCTAGAAAGTAAGCTTAAGATGCATAAAGAATTCAGAGAATTATCATATATTTAGGCAATGCATGACATAGAACCATATTATAGGTGGCGCGACCACTATATCGCTGCGCATGATAAGCGCTCACCGTTTTACGGACGCGAGTACGATCAATTTTATTTCACCAATGCGGTTTACAATTACGTCATTCATCCTCAATGGGATGATTTCGGGTCTTCTACATTGTATAGCAAGGTCTTATATGCCGGCTATGAAAGGAGATTTGCCATTATTGAGCTCATCGGAGAATGGAATGACTGTATAGCCAATGATATCATGTTTCTCAAGAGCAATCTCATCGATTCCATGCTCGATGAAGGAATCAATAAGTTTATTCTTATCTGTGAAAATGTCCTTAATTTTCACGGTTCTGATGATTGTTATTACGAGGAGTGGTTTCACGATATCAAGGAGGAAGGTGGCTGGATAAGTCTCGTTAATCTTCTCGATCATGTAGAAAATGAGATGCGGGACGGACAACTCGACTACTTTCTTCACTTCGGAGATAGGCTCAATGCCTTTAACTGGCGCGCTTCAGAGCCTGTCCATGTTTTACAGCGTATTGAAAATCTCCTGTATAATGAACAGAAACGCATATCGATGAACTATGAATGAGTCTTTCCCGCCTTCACATAAAGCCGGATTTGTGAATATCATCGGCAATCCCAATGTAGGGAAGTCCACATTCGTGAATAATTTTACGGAGCTCAAGCTCAATATCATCACCTCCAAGCCGCAGACAACCCGACATCGCATCCTCGCTATCCTCAATAAAGAGGATTATCAACTAGTTCTCTCCGACAGCCCGGGACTCATCGACGAGACCATAAATCCGATGCAGGAAAAAATGAATAATGCCGCCTGGTCATCGATGGAAGATGCAGATATTTTAATCTTCTATGTCGATGTATGGCAAGATATTCAGCTTCCGCAAATGTATATCAAGCAATTCAAGAAGCTTGATGTTCCTATCTTTCTCGTGTTAAATAAAATTGACCAGAAAACTGCTAGCGAGGCCGAGGAGATTTTTCAAGCCTGGAAAGCACTTTATGCCTTTGATAAAGCATTTAAAGTGAGTGCCTTGCATAAAACCGGTGTCGATTCGGTATTTGAGGCAATTATCGACGCTCTGCCTATTCATCCACCGTATTACCCCAAGGATCAATTGACGGACAAGTCCGAGAGATTCGTCGTATCGGAAATTATCCGAGAAAAAATCCTTCTACTCTATCGGAAGGAAATTCCCTATGCTGCAGAAGTCGTTGTAAACTGGTATAAACAAGATGAAAGCCACGATCCACCTATTTTAAATATCGCAGCGGATATCTATGTCGAACGAAACACCCAGAAGGGAATCATGATAGGCAAAGGTGGAAAAATGATTAACAAACTCGGTCGTGCTGCACGGAAAGACATTGAGAAATTTGTCGGTCAACAAGTTTATCTTGAACTCCGTGTCAAGGTGCGCAAAGACTGGCGGAAGAATGAACGCGATTTAAGGGGATTCGGATATGAATGAGGTTGCTTAGTTTTCAGAACTTGCCCTGTTTCCTATCCGAATTCCACTATCCTATCACTTCATTATACGAGAATATAATCTTAAGCTTATACCCTGCAATTAATGCATTATCACTATCTTTTTCACACCTTGCTTCCCATCGCTAGTTACTTGCAGTAGATATGTGCCATCGGTAATCTGTACCGTGGGAATTACCACTTCTGCAGCGTTAAAATCGGATTGTGTTTCATAAACGGTTCTTCCATTCATATCCACAATACGTATGTGCTGTATTGCAGCTTTCTCTATGGCAATATGCAGGATATCTGAAGCGGGATTGGGATAAACTCGGAACTCTTCAGCAGCCAGAATATCATCTGTAGATGTTCCTGTGTCATATAGTTCATAGTAAAATTTCACATCATTGTCTCCCTCGAGATGTCCCCACTGAGAACCGGACCAAGCAGAGAAAGATATTGCCCTAGTACAGTATCCATTGCTATTATATTGATATTTAAAATGTTGATCTTCCTCAAATTCACTCGTACTATCCGCCCAGGTTAAATATGTTGTTGTCATCAAGTTCCCTCCGGAATAAGTGAATAAATCTTTAAAATAGGTTTTCCAGGCATTGGAATACCAGTATTGTGTTTTTATTTCCGTGTTATTCCCTTCAGCATCGTATTCATAGATTTTTCTACTATCTTTTTCCCAGGTAGTACCATTCCACGTTAAATTCACCATTGCTACTCGTTGATTATTCGCGTAAGCATATTCTATTTTTTCGTCATTTTCCCAGTCTTGCACTGCCTCGTTCCATTCTTCCTCAATCATACTCGTTCTATTCCCCGATTCATAGGTAAATGATTCACGAGTTTCATTTACCCACCGGCTTTGGTTCCAGTCCTGTTCTATTTTACGTGTAAGCTCATCCGCTGCATTATAACTATATATTTCCTTCTTATCATTGAGCCAGGAACTTGCTGTCTTGTCCCAGTCGGAGTTGCTATATTCCGTTAAGCGACCTTTGCTGTCATAGATATAAGTGTCCTTTGAGTCATTCTCCCAGACAGAACCATTCCACGATTGACCTATTGCTTCCTTTATACGGTTCTGTGAAGTGTAGGCAAAGAGATGGCGATCATCATTTATCCAGTCCGGTTCATCATATTCTTGTTCAATCTGTTCAATAATATTTCCACTTCCGTCAAATACGCTCTTATTCCTTGATTTACTCTCGAGAATTTCTTCATCTTCATCCCATCCATACATATATGTTGAATCAAATGGGATCAAAATTGTATTATTAACGTCATAAAATCCAAAGACCGGCTGCCCCAATAAATACAGGAATAAATCCACGACCTCATCGGCATCTCCGTCTGTATCGCCCCAGTATATCCGTGTCGAATCAACCGGGATAAAGAAAATGCCATCATATTCTTCCGTCTGATAAGCTTTCAAGCGCATCATTTCCTCTGTAGGCTTCAAGGCAAGATTTTGATTGGCCAATGGATTATGCATTTCCCATAAGTCAGGTGTAAGTTGTTGTGAAAAGTGAGATAAAAAACAATTCTCCTTCACTGAGCTATCGAATTCATTTATCGGATTCTGTGCATAAGCTTCTAGGTTCATAAAAAGCAAAATGCATAAGCAGATTCCGCATGTGAGTATTCCTTGGTTTTTCATAGTACATAAGTTTTAATTATTAATTAGCCCCATATAACCTTCAAGTATAAGGAAATTAATGCTAATAATTGAATTTATACCGTTTCATTATAGATTTAGTCCATTTCATCATACATATTTACCCTTCTGCATAACAGACAGGGCTGATTTATGGCAATTCAGAATTAAAGCATACCAAAAAACGTATCATAAAGGAAAATCATCCGTAATCCTATTCAACCATTTCAGGCTTTTATCGTTTGCTATATTGTTATACTGTATTTTTACTCGCAGCTGTAATGTATGCTTCCCGTAAAAAGCATCGGGGTGTAGCGCAGCCCGGTTAGCGCGCGTCGTTCGGGACGACGAGGTCGGAGGTTCGAATCCTCTCACCCCGACATTTTATCCCATAATTGCCGGTTAATCACTGTATTTCCCTTGCAACAAGTGCAATTCACAGCAATATCCGAACAAGCAAGGCATTATCAATGTAGTATTTATATCGGCAAGATTGCCGAGAACCAAAAGTTCTTACATTCACTTTAACTTTAACGGGTAATTTTATACATATAAATTGCAGGCTGTGATCTACAGCCACGATTCTTCAGTATAATACCGAAAGTAAGAATTAAAAAATCAAATAATTAAACTATGAAATTTAATGCAATGAAGTTTCTATTCGGAATAATGATTATAGGAATGGCCGCCTGTGGAACACCGACGGATTCCCAAGATAATTCAACTGATTCCGAAGCAACGACAGAAAATACTGAGGCCGGCAATGAAACGGAGAAAACTGTCTATGCGGCAACACTGACAAGTGTAAATTCCGACTTATTGGATAAAGAAACAACCGGAAAAGCCAGATTTGTCGTCGAAGGTGATTCTATGACAGTCACAATTGACGTAGTCAATGCACCGGTCAATATGGCCCACTGGCAGCACTTCCATGGTTTCAAAGATGGGAAAGCAGCAAGTTGTCCTTCTGATAATGCCGATACCAATGGCGATGGGATCATCGACTTAATTGAGACTGAAGAGGCCTCGGGAACAACAATGGTTCCATTTAATGATCTACCATCTGCTATGAAAGTTGCCAATAATACGTATCCTGAAGCGAAGGCGGACGGGACATATCACTATGAAGTGACAGTATCGATGAGCGATCTTCAATCAGCATTTGCGGAAGCTTTCGGCGGCGATATTGCTCTCGATACCAGAGTGCTTTATATTCACGGTGTACCTTCAGACATGGAGCTACCTGAAACCGTACAATCTCTGGGTGAAATACCGGCTCAAGTTACATTGCCTATAGCTTGTGGGAAGATTGTGAAGGTATCCGGCAAATAACCACGAGCTGCAGATAAATATCTTAAACTTAAAAAGCCATCTGCGATTGCGGATGGCTTTTTAAGTTTTCATTGATTGTTGAAGTGATTAGTCCTCCTTCTTAGCTGCTGCTTTTGCTTTTGCGGCTTTATATTCAGCAATTTTCTTTCTTCTTATTATAATCTTCTTTTTGAGATCTTGAAGTTTGTGAAGTGCTTCGCCGACCTGTTTATAAGTAACGGTGTCCAATTGATACCATTTATCATAGTACAAGATTGTGGAGTCAAGTTTTTGCAGTCTCTTATCTTCATCAACCTCCATACCATAATAGTAGCTAGCTTTATACTTATATGCTTGTCCGAGATAAGTTCCATATTTCTCAGGTTGATCCTCACACAGCTCAATAATTTTATTGTAAAAGAACATAGCAGTATCGGGAGACATCCCAGCCTGCGTATTCAGCTGTGCACGCATAAAGTAGCCATAGATATAGGTTGAATCAATCTTTAACAATTCCGTAAATGAACTATCAGCCTTTTTAAAAGCGCCACCATAGCCATAGGCCAGTGCCATATCTCTCAAGTCAGTAGTATAGCCATTATAGGGCTTGAATCTATCGATTTTTTCTTTATACATCTGCGCCACTTTCAAGTAAAATTTATCTTCCTCAAGCGAGCTAATCATCTCATCATACAATTTCCTTACAGAAACCTTATCTGAGGTATCCACGAGTGTCAGCGCTTTATGAAAGTTTTTCATTCCATCATCGTACATCGTAGAATCGAGTTTTAACTGTGCTTTTCCAAGATAGACATAATCAGCAGGGATAATCTTATACTCCGGCACATTCTGCAAAAAGTCAGTTAATGCTGTTGCTGCTTGCTGATAATTTCCGGTTTCATAGGCGGAATATCCTTCCATTCTTCCCATTTCAGGGAGGTCGTGGCAATCCTGACTTTGTTTAAGTTTATTAATTTCATTAATCGCTGTTTCAGCATCTCCGGCAAGGAAGACGAATTGAATATAACGAGTAACCGTCTCACAAGTATAATCTACGAGTGGAAGGTATTTTTCTCCATATACATCAATAGCCTCTTGCAATCTATCATTGCGATAAAAGAAGATTGCCTCTTCCCGATAAGCCGGTGCATACTTAGGATTGGCTTTAATCGCCTTTTTAAAGAATTTCTCTGCGCGATCGGGCATTTTGGCTCTTGACCAAGCTACTGCAAGTCGCGTGTATGCCTCGGCATTGGTAGAATCAATGGCTATTGCGCGGTTATAGTAATTAACCGGTATAGACAAATTCCGGGAATTCTGCTCTGCATACATATTTCCGAGTGCTACAAGGAGATCAGCATCGACTTTTCCGACATTAATTGCCTTCTCACCATAGGGAATAGCTTTATTAAATAGGCCTGCATCGGCATAAGCTTGCATAATCTCGATATAGACTTTGGGGCTTCTTACTCGTCGCGGTAGTTCATCGATAGCGGTTTCAATATTTGCGGAAGCAGCAGTAGAATCTCCGTTCATAAGATTAATTCTCGCCATTCCCACATAATTCAATGAAAGGTCATCATCCATCTCAATGCCTTTCTTAAATGCCTTCTCGGCGGCATCATATTTTTTCTGTTTCATATAGATGTCACCGATATAATATTGAGCTTCAGCCTCCTCGGTGCTTTTCAATAATTTCAATGCGGTTTCATACTTTTCTCCATCCATAGCCTTCAGAGCCTTTGCTATAACTTCTTCCTGGGCATTTGATTGAAAAATCGATACGATTCCGATTAATACGATTAATACTGTTTTCTTCATCAATTGCATGTGTTTAACGCTTATTTATTGTCAACTTAAAATTTATAACTTCAATTTGCCTCGATATATTATATATGAGGTACATTTTCCGTTTTGCTGCGTAAATATACAGTTAATCCTAGTTTATTTTAAAATCCGTCCTCCAAATATAAAATCTGCGGTGTTTCCCGGATCGGCACAAGGCCGCATTTCTCGATGAGAAGCTGGCCACGAGGGCTGTTTAAAAAGGAGGAGAAACCGGTGCCGAGGCTGATATTCTGTCCCCTGTTAATCACATAAACTCTACGGATTAAGGTATAGGCTGCAGATTTTATGTTCTCCGCACTCGGTTTAAAGTATTCTTGCTTTTCACCTTCTTCGACCGGATTTCCGATGGCAACGACGGCGATCTGCTTCCTTGCTTTTTTATAATTTTCGCTTGCTTTCTGACTTATCCAGTTCATCCCGACGATACCGATAGCATTGGGATTATTACTCACGTATTTAATAACATCAGCATTGGAACGCAGCGCTGCAGCATTGGGGTTTTTTATGGATTCAATCCCGGTATATTCCTTCATTGCTTTCACTGTAGAAGAATAAGGGTTGTCAAAGGCTATGTTTATCTCGCCTTGCATTGTGGAACTCCCCTCGGCATTCACCTCATCCCAATCTGAAATATTCCCTTGAAGAATATCGATAATCTGTGATTTCAATAAGCTCTTATGCGGGTTTTTCTCGTTTACAATCAGTGCGACAGCATCGATAGCTATCTTGGATATTGTAGGTGTGTATTGATAGGCTTCAAGAAAACTCTTCATCTCGCTATCTGTCAAGCTCCGCGTAGTTATGGCGAGCATAGCGCTATCTTCCATAATGTCTTTGATCGCTTTCTGCCCGGGGACATAGCTATCGTAAATTACGGCCTTGGGATAATCCGATTTCATCAATAAGACAGCTTGATGGATTAATGGATAGAGCGTTTCATCCACGGACATTTTCATTACTCCTATAGTATTACTCCGTACAGGAGCTTCTTCATTGCCACAGGATAATAAACCGAAGCCTAATAAGAAGAATAACAGATATCGCAGGTTATAATGCATATTCACTCGTGTTCTTCTGTGTGATATAACTAGATGCCGGAGCTTTCTTCTGTTTTTATACTTTATCCAGGTAATTCCGGCGCAAGCGGACGAGGCGATAAATCGCATAAGCAATAATCGCAATACCCACGAAATATCGCAAGATGTCTTGTTGTATAAACTGTTCCATCGGGCTGTACAGAAATAACATTAAGCCCACGGCAAAGTACATACAGACGACAAAGAACTTAAGGATAATTGTTACTTGCGTCCAAGGTTTCTGTTGGAAGAACCGTTGAAAAAAGCTCTGCACTACATTACTGTAATTTAAAGACAAATGGCTGCACGAAGCTCACCCTTACTTTATGTCCGTTAATTTCACCCGGCTGCCACTTAGGCATAAGTTTAATAATCCTTACAGCTTCTTCAGCAAGGCCAAAACCAAGCTCTTTCCCACGTTTTACATGAATATTGGTGATGCGACCATCTCGTTCCACCGTAAACTCCACATATACAATTCCCTCTATACCTGATTCAACGGCAATATCCGGATAATCGATATTCTTCCGTATAAATTCCATACGATTACCGGGGAATTTGGGTTTTTTCTGAATACTGGCGTATGAATACACCTTGTTATCTACGACCGCACCTACAATTTTCTCTGTTCCTTCACCGTCTTCCGGTGGCTTAATCGGCACATCAAATTTGGACAGACCTTCTTCTACCGTTTCATCACCGATGAGCGCGTCTTCTTCAATTGTTTCAACCGGTGGTGGGATATCCTCTTTCTTTATCTGATCCTGTTTTACAATCTTCGGTGGTGTAAACTTCACCTCCTTAACTGCCGGTGGAGGTGGTGGAGGTGGTGGGATATCCGGAGGAGGCGGCGGTTTCTTTTCTTCCAGGTCAATATCAGCCAGTTCAGTTTCCATATTGACTTTCACATCTTCCTTCACATTATTCAGCTTAATAGCTGAAGCAATAATCGGAATGGAGAAGAGAAGGCCTACACCTATAACCCCGATGATAATTGACAATATAGCTGTTTTATTATATTTCTTTCTCAATTGATAGGCACCGTACTCTTTATTACGGCCATCAAATACCATATCAATCCACTGCTTACTTTTTAAATCTATACCTGCCATAATTTATTCTTTTGGTTCCTCGTACAAAGTCTTTAATAAATCCAATTCCTGCTTCGTAATATCCATAATAGCATATATACCGACCTTGGCTATTTTTAATTCATCGAGGATATTCACCATATTCTCGTACGTAGCTTCCGGAGCGGCTTTAACCATAACCACAATCCCCATCTTATAGCTCGTAATATCTTTTACTTCCTTCTTGTAAGTTTCTTTATCAATCTCTCCTATATTCAACTGATCTTGCAGCGTTTTAATTTCATCGTAACGCGGATTTCTTTCACGGGACTTCTTTATAAGTGCAGCTCTTATGCTCCCCGGGCCTCCACCCCAAGTAACCTCAATCGGATCGAGTTTTTTATTGGGATCATCAAATAGACCTTCATAATACCATATACGGTCATTCTTCCCGAGCAGAATGGTAAAAGCTTGTTCATCACCGACCTTACTCCGTTGTTCTTCTTTTACATTATCATCTTTGGCCGGAACAACGATATTCATCGCTTGAGGCTGGTTTAAGGTTGTAGTGAGTATAAAAAAGGTAATAAGTAGAAAGCCTAGGTCAACCATAGGAGTCATATCAATCCGCGTGGATTTTTTCTTGGTCCGTGCTTTTTTGGCACCGCCTTTTTTTCTACCGTCTCCCCCTGTATCTATATCCGCCATTACTTGCTATTTTTATAAAGATTAACACGATTTACTATGAGATAATTCCTTCATCCAGGTATTATCCCTCACTGCCGGCACTTTCACCCGCAGTTTCTAGTTGAAATTGATTTTGATTCACTTCTTGCAGAGCTTGCACTATCTTGTTAAAGACCGGATACTTGGCATTTTTATCACCATTGATGATAACCGGTGCCTTCCTTTTAACATTTTTTGCTGCCTTAAGCCACATAACGAGTTGATTGTCCGCAGAATCAACGGGAATCCCTTCTGTTTTCTCAATATATGATTCAATCTGTGGCCCTTTGAGTGCAAGGAAGCCCTTGAGCTGATTCAATGGCGTCCCAAAATTATGAAGCAATGAAAATTTCTTCTTCTCTGCAGCTGTGAAGCTCATGTCACGCATCTCCGCAACGTTCTCTAGCATTTTAATACGATTATCCTGGCCGGCCATCCCAAAAAAGACACGCCCATCCTTATCCATGGAAATTTCAATCTTATTTCCCTCCGGGATTTTCTCCGTAGCTGTAGAGGATGGGACTATTATGGGTACAGCTTCTTCCGGCTTAAATTGAGCCACCAATATAAAGAAGGTCAATAGCAAGAAGGCTACGTCCACAAATGGGGTCATATCAATTTCTGTACTTTTCCTTTTTGGTTTAATCCGTGCCATATTCTATTATTATGCTTAAAAAACTTGTGTGCGTATGTGCTTATGCTACATCAGAGTACTTATGCTTTTCAGCAAATGTCTGTACAATACTATATGTCGCTTCATCAATTGCATAAGTAATCTTATCAATCTTTGTCGTAAAGATATTGTACAAGACAATCGCAATAGCCGCGTTACCGATACCGAATGCCGTATTAATCAAGGCTTCCGATATACCTGTTGCCAGTGCTGATGAGTCTGGCGCTCCACCGGCACCCAGCGCAGCAAATGCACGGATCATACCAAGTACCGTACCGAATAGTGCCACCAATGTTGATACAGAACCCATCGTTGCAAGTATACTTAAATTCTGCTCGAGCATGGGGAGCTCCAGATTGGTCGCTTCTTCCACCTCTTTTTCTATTGCGGCAACCCGCACCGCAACATCGGTGTCGTTGTCCGAGTCGAGCTCCTTATATTTGATTAATGTAGCGCGTACGACATTGGCTACTGAACCTTTCTGCTTATCACATGCTTTTAATGCCTCGTCTATTTTATCATTGTCGAGGTAATCTCTGATCTTGGAGATGAATTTATAGACATTTCCTCTTCCTGATGCCCTGTTAATTGTAATAAGTCGTTCAATGGAGAAGGAAAACGTTATAATAACGAGTGCAATCAAGATCGGAACGACAAATCCACCTTTATAAATAATCCCGAGAAACTGTCGCATACCACTCTGTACCGGTTCATTGGCCGGGTTTCCTCCGACAAAGTTTCTCGGATCACCAAATATGAACTGGTATATTAATACACCGGCTACAAATGCCAGTATGATAATTGCCCACGATATGATATTGGAACTCGCCGAGCTCTTCTTCTTCATCGATTCTCTTACCTGTTTCTTCTTTTCTTTAGATTGTGCCATAATTTTTGATAATGTAATGATTAAATCTCTATTAAAATTAAAGGTACAAGCATAATTGGACTTACAGTTGTACCTATATTCTACATCAATATGCTGTAAATGTAGCTAAATCATTTAAACTTTAAACAATTCTATGAGAAAATTTTCTTTTTACCACTCTGATGGATTGCATATATCGCTCCCATTTCTTCCTTCTTTATCCTCCATATATCTCACACTACATCTTAATTATATCCATTTTTGTACTTTTGGATAATCTCGTTTTCTTCCCGGGTAAATTCTTTTATCGATAATTGTTGAGAATACTCATATAAGACCATCCTTTATATAAACTTCTTCCACCGCACCCGGAGACTATTAATCAGGTCTTGATTGTATTCACACACATACATTTGCGGAAGCAGTATAATCCTACTTACACACTTTATCACGCCCCAAATAAACGCAAGGAATTCTTATTCAATGCATCAATCCTACTTAATTAACTTTCTCTTAAATATTTTCCTATGTTAAATTACCCGGGGACAAAATCGAGTGAAAGGCCTATCTCTACGGCTCAATTGCTTTCACTTCCGACAAAGGCGTCAAGGTATATCCGGCCCTGCGCAGCAAATTTATCACTCCATTTTTCCCACCGAGATGTCCGGCTCCGACTGCGATAAAAGATGGTTTCTTATGAATTAATGAATCGATGATGGGAATCCAGGACTTATTGCGATCATCGAGTAAAACCTTACTGAATTTTCCCATTTTCTGAGAAGAAGCTACGTCCTCAACCATCGCATTGATATTTTGGCTCACGTAGAGCTGCGCTATCGCATTAAATTGATTCTCCCCTTGCAATTCTGCTTCAATTGCTGCCAGGAGCATATCAGCTTGGACATTCAGAGGCACCTTGTCAATCATCGACATCTGCATATCCATGGTTTCCAGGCCGATAACTTCTTTCCGTTCACCATTTTCATTGCGCGATGTCTCGACCATCTTCTGCAATGCCATTTCATAGGACTTTATGTCTGCATTATCGCCTAGGCTACCTCCGGAAATATCGACTCCCACCATCGCTGAGAGAAACAATGGCTTTATCTTCTCAAGAAATAAGACCGGCATACCTTGTTCCTTAAAATATTTCTTCACCTCAGCATATTCCTCTTCACTATAGAGCATACTCAAGCTAGTGTCTCCCGGCATAAACATCCGATCTCGGATCTCCATTATCGCAGACATATCTTGCATAATATCCATATCTACTTCAAATATGACCTGCTGACTTGCGTCAAATGCCGCTAAGGTCCCATTAGGCCAGAAAAAATCTTCTGCGGGAATAATGTGAATCGTCCCGAAGAGATAGGAGGCTTGTTCCATATCGGGTTTTTCAATCTTCCACAATAATGCATGTGCAAGTGTGTCCGCCTCAGCTCCTCTAGTCTCGGCCGCTTTCTTAATATTGCAAGCCGTTGCAAGGAAAAGTGCAAGGGCACAATATGTCGCTATTCTTAATAATCGCATATTTATTCTTTCCTGCAAAGATACGGAAGGAAATAATAGAAAAAAATTGTGCTTATCTAGGACGGGAACCTGGACCTTCCAATTCCATGCCTTCTCAATCGTGTATATTACTGATAACACTATTGCCTTTCCTCGGAGCATTCCCCATTTATACTCCTTCTATGCCTATCTATAATTCTTTCATATAAAATCTACTATTAGACATAAAAAACGCATATATTTGTTTCCGTTCTTGCACGGGGGATTAGCTCAGCTGGCTAGAGCGTCGCGCTGGCAGCGCGAAGGTCATCGGTTCGAATCCGTTATCCTCCACTCTTTCTCTACATTGGTAAAGCCGTAAAAAACCTGAACAAGCTCCGCAATATCCTGTTAGGAATATATGAATACAGACAGCTTAAAGAATAAAATCGCATATATCACCGGCGGCACCAAGGGTATAGGCAGAGCCGTCGTACAAGCTCTTCTCGATGAAGGCATGAAGGTCGCTTTTACGAGCAGGACTCACGAGGCCGCACTTAACACAGCGGAACAACTCACCGGCAATAAAGAACATATTCTTGCATTACAATCCGATGTTAAAAGTCTAGCATCTGAAGAAGCAGCGGTAAAAAGTGTCCTCGATAAATGGGGCCGTCTCGATGTCACTGTCGCCAATGCCGGTGTGGGGATCTTTAAAGATATTACTGATTTATCCGCAGAGGACTGGAACAACACAATCCACACCAATCTCACCGGAGTATTCAACACAACGAAGGCAAGTATACCACAGCTGAAAAACTCGCATGGTTACCTTTTTACCATTGCAAGCCTTGCCGGAACAAACTTTTTCCCCAGAGGTGCCGCCTACAACGCTAGTAAATTTGGAGTGGTCGGCTTTTCTCAAGCCGTAATGCTTGACGTGAGACAGGACGATGTGAAAGTCACCACAATTATGCCGGGCTCTGTGAAAACCCATTTTAACAATCATCAACCCAATCCCGACGATAACTGGAAGATTCAACCGGAAGATATCGGTCAGATAGTTGTGGATCTTCTCAAGATGAACCCACGCACTCTCCCTTCCAAGATTGAAGTCCGCCCGTCCAAGCCACCTAAGAAATAAGCTGATGTACACATCGACATAGGTTCTCGACCTGTTTCCGCAATACGCAATATATGATAAATGTATGCGCTTTTACTTATTGATTCCCGGCTCTTCCCTTGCCTCTTTCTTTTACACATTTTAAGGATAGCCGGAATGAAATCTCCTAAAATCATACACGTACTATTATATACGCATTCTTCTATCCGACATGCGTGTGGTGCCTTATTCAACATAAAACCTTTCTAGGCATATCTTTTTTTGACTCATTCCTGACAAAAGAGAAAGCTTATGGCAATTATGCATGCTTATTTGTCTCTGTGCCGCGCAATTATCATCGATTTATCATTTATTTAGATTTAATAAAAATAGTTTTGGTGAATTTAATTTGCTAAGCTACATTTGCTGAAACAAAATTACCTAGAATTAATCTAAATTAACGGAATAATGAAAAAAACACCTTTACTTATTCTTCTTCTGTCTTGTATATTTACCGCAGGTATTTCAGCGCAAGAATTTAATCAAGTATCCGTCGGTCCGGGATACAGCTTACAGGCGTATTATTCACTCAGTACAGGTGAATATGAGCAAGTAGAAATGGACGCCTGGGATCTGGGATTTAATGTCGGTCCATTTTCTGCCGGTATAATAATAAATGAAGGCTCCACATCAACCACAGAAAATCCCAAGCCGGAATTAAAAGTATATGTTACAGAATCCCCATCGCTCGAGGCACTTGACACTACGGGGATGACACGTATATATAATAACGAGGTTTCCTGGGACAATGGTGCTTTCAATATTATCGGTGACCCGGAAGATCCCTTTGACTATGGATGGGGAAATTATAATATGAACACGCATACCCTTACCGGAAGCAAGGTATTTGTCGTTGAGTTACGCAATGGCGACTTCAAGAAGTTAATGATAGACTCAATGGTGAATGGGGCATATTACTTTACTTATGCGGACCTTGATGGAAGCAATAAGCAACAACACACAATTGTCAAGGCTGAATATCAAGACAACTCCTTTGCTTACTTTTCTTTCAAGCAGAATGCTGTTGTAGATATCGTCGATCAAGACTGGGATCTCCTTTTCACACGCTATACACGACCACTGGATGCAGGGGATTATATCCTAGAATATATGGTAAATGGAGTCCTTTCCGGCGCAGGAGTTCAAGTAGCGCAAGCTGACGACATAAATACCGACGAAGTAAAATTTAATGATTATCGCTCGGAATTAAGTGATTCACTCACAATCATCGGACATGACTGGAAATATTTTGATTTGCAGAATTATATCTACAAGATTATTCCGGATCGTGCTTATTTTGTCAAGACGGCTGACAATAAGGTATATAAATTAATTTTCATTGATTTTGAAGGTTCGGCAACAGGAGTTACTACGCTTCAGAAAGAGCTTGTAGCCACGGTCACTTCAACGGATGAAGCTTCCGCAAATGTCGCCGGCTTCACACTATTCCCCAATCCGGCTCATAATAAGGTGAGCTTCACGATTGATATAAAAGAAGGTAGCCAGTCAGGACAAGTCTCCATCTACAGAATGAACGGGCAGAAAGTGTACACGCACCCTGTCCAATTTCATGGAGGATTTAATGTTAAAACACTTCAACTTAATCTCCCTGAAGGACTTTATATAATTTCTATTCGATTAAAGGATAGCTTACTCAATCGCAAACTACTTATTCAATGAAAATAAGCATAAATCAGTATTATCCAGTCATAATCCTTGCATTGGCTAGCCTGTTTTTACAGGCCTGTACAGATGGGCAGAAAAAAGCTGCATCAAGTGATAATTCTCGAGTAGTAAGTGACAAGAATACGCAGCCCAACAGCTCCGGCGATGGGCTGCGTATTATTTCATTGAGTGGTTATCTCACTGAAATATTATCTACACTCGGATATGAGGAGAATATCGTCGGTCGAGATGTGACGAGTACGTATCCAGCAAGCATTGAAGAGGTTCCGGCTGTGGGTAGAGTATCCACGCTCAATGCCGAAGCACTCCTAGCCTTAAAGCCGGACATCATCGTGATTGAAAAAGGGCAGCTCGGAGAAGCAAGAGCTGTTCAGCAGCTCAAGGGATCCGGAATAAAGATTCTCGCAGCCCCCAAGAGCAATCATTTTGCCTCCGCAATCCATACAGCTGATTATTTATCGTCCTATCTCGATATCTCGGACACAGAATATGAGGCAATGAAGGAAAAGATTATTGCTGACAGCATAAAGCTCAATAAGCTCTTGAAGGATTACGATACACGACCTTCCGTACTTTTCATCTATGCTATGGGTGCTTCACGACTCCTTGTAGGCGGAGCGGAGACGCCGGTAGCAGCAATGATAGAAAAGGCAGGAGGGAAGAATGCAATAAGTTCATTTGATAATTATAGGCAATTAACCCCTGAGGCTTTAATCGAGGCATCTCCGGAAGTCATTCTCATGTTCAATATGGGACTCAAGAGTCTTCATGGTAGAGAAGGGCTTTCGCAGATTCCCGGGATTCAGCAGACAGTAGCATATAAGGAGGATAAGATTGTGACTATGAATGGGCATTATTTATCATCATTCGGGCCACGTGCTGCAGAAGCAGCGATTAAACTATCAAAGGCAATACATTGATTAAATTGAACGGAAATAAAGGGCACTTTTACACTTCGATACCGGTATTGGGGCTAGGATTGCTCCTTATCGCCTTCGGCTCACTCTTTATCGGAGCCTACAGTATCGAAGCCGATAAGGTCATTGAAGTCTTAACCTTTAATTCCACCGGAACCAATGAATTCCTCATTTTCAATCTCCGCTTGCCACGTATTCTCATGGCATGTCTGGTCGGCGCCGGACTTGCAATAACAGGAGCGGCTGTACAAGGTTTGTTCCGCAACCCACTCGCCGATCCATCATTAATCGGTGTAACAAATGGAGCGATGCTCTTTGCAGTTATTGCGATAGTGAGCACCTCCGGTTTACTCTTGCAAGTTGCAGATATATTTCAACAAGCGACAGTAATGATCTCTGCTTTCGCAGGTGGTGTATTATCTACTTATCTCGTGTATTTCATTTCGCGTAGGCGAGGCAAGACCTCGGTGATGACAATGCTTCTGGCAGGAATAGCCATCTCGGCATTTGCGGCAGCTGTTACCGGATTATTTATCAATATATCCGACAATCAACAATTGAGGGATATTGTCTTCTGGACATTGGGGAGCTTTGCAGGATCGGACTGGACAACTTTATCCATTGTCGCTCCTATCATCATAATCGGGACGGCGGTGATTATCCGGAATTCCAAGGCTTTAAATGCCATTTTACTCGGAGAAAAAGAGGCAAAGTATCTGGGCGTAAACGTCGAGCGTGTTAAATCGCGCGTAATTCTTCTCACAGCACTTGTCGTGGGGTCTAGCATTGCCGTAACGGGAATCATCGGATTTATCGGGCTGGTTATCCCCCACTTCCTTCGATTATTGAGTGGTACAGATTACAGATATTTATTGCCTGCATCCGCAATAACCGGTGCTTTATTTCTCATAGCCGCGGATACTGTCGCAAGGACAATAATTGCACCGGCAGAGTTACCCATAGGAATACTTACTGCCTTAATAGGAGCACCATTCTTCTTATGGCTCATATTGCGCTCGCGCACAAGAAAATTAATTATATGATTCAGGTAGAAAACATACAGATTAAAAAAGGAGGTAAAACACTGCTTCACGACGTGACTTGTAAAATTCACCCGGGAGAAGTAGTGGTTCTCATAGGAAAAAATGGAGCCGGAAAATCCACTTTGATGGAGGCCTTATCCGGTGAAAACAAGCCGAGCTCAGGCCGGATTTTATGGGATGGAGAAGATTTAAACTCCATGCGCCTCGATGTCCTATCGAGAAGAAGAGCCGTTCTGTCCCAAATGACAGATATCAGCTTTCCCATCAGTGTTTATGAGCTCGTAGAAATGGGAACTTATGTTATTGCAGAGAAATTACGCCGGGAGGAAATACGAGAACGCGTCCTCCAGGCGCTCGATCAGATGGGCATGCTAGATTATGTAAATCGTTCTTTTAATACTTTATCCGGTGGAGAGCAACAACGTGTCATGCTTGCCAAGTGTGTTGTCCAGCTAAATGCCACTGAGGATAATAAAAACAAGTATCTCTTCCTCGACGAACCTACTGCCGGCCTTGACATTAATCGACAATACACCTTTATCCAACTGATTAAATCTATGGCGCACAATGAAGGAGTAGGTGTATTTGCCGTATTGCACGATATAAATCTCGCATCAATCTGTGCAGATAAACTGATTATGCTGCGAGACGGTAGAATCATAGCCGAAGGGACGCCGCAAGATGTTCTGAATCCCGAAATGATAAAAAACACCCTGGATGTCAAGGCCATTGTCGGAAAACATCCCGTCATAGGCTGTCCATTTGTGACAGCTGTACCTCAATCAATACGGACTGAAATCCCGGTAGCAAAAATCTAGATCTATGAAAAACATACCTGAACTACAAGAAGACTTAAAGCACTTACTCAGTGAAAAACCTAAGTTGAGGGTAAGGGAGCAAGCGCGAGAACTAGGAATAAGTGAAGCGGAGCGCCTGTGCCTTGAGTTAGGGAAAAAAGTAACACTCCTACAATGGGAGTTTAAAGAAATACTGAAAAGTCTTGCCAATCTCGGCGAGGTAATGGCACTTACACGCAATGAAACCTGCGTACATGAACTCTATGGAATATTCAAACCATTGAAGGTCGTTGAGGAAAAGGCAAGCGTGTGCAACGATAAGCTCGATCTCACATTCGCTCTTGACAGATGGGGATATGCTCTAGCAGTAAAAGCAGAGAAAAAATCCGGACCAATCTATTCCTTTCAATTTTTTGACCGATATGGCAATGCTGCACATAAGGTGTACCTTATGGATAAATCCAAAATCGACGCTTATAAGACGATAAAGGAGAAATTTACAACGTCGCAGCAAGTCCCGATGCTTCTCGAGAAAGGGAAAGGGACTTTCCCGGAAGATAAGTGCTATCCACTAGGTGCCATAAAAAGCTTCCAAGCAGATTGGCTCAAGGCCAGGGACTTTAAGGAATTTAATGCAGTTGTAAAGAAATATAAGGTTGCTCGTCTTCAAGCTTTACATCATGCTCCGGAAGGGCTGGCTTTACCGATAGGAATCGATAATCTAGAAGGAATCCTTCATCGTTTAATCGAGCAGCAAATAGCTGTAAAAATAACAAGCTCAAATTCTTCTGCCCGGCAGTCAATGTCAGGACATATTCATCATCTGAAACGAGCAGATAACTGGTTAAATATTCTCGATAATGGTTTCAATCTGCATATTGATACCGAGCGACTCGCCTCAGCATGGCTTATCGAGCTTCCGCAAGGCAATGACAATAGAGCGCAGATTGAGATTTATGACATAGACGACAACTGTGTTCTATCTATTGGCGAGGCAGGTAAACAAGAAAGGGCCCATAAGGAGCTATGGAAATCACTTCTTAACTTCATCAATGAACTTCAGAAATAGCAGATAGAATGCAAGGATATTACTCAACACATAAGGTCGGAAAATATCTCCTACTTCATTGTATGATAGGATTTCTATGTATTGCAATGACAACAGACGCCGCTGGGCAGGATACAATAAAAAAAGATACAAGCACCTGGGATATTGACCTCAAGGACGTGGTCATTACAGCGCAATATGCACCCATATCTGCTGAAAATGCAATCCATGAAGTGAAGGTACTCGATGCGGAACAACTCAGAAGCCAAGGATATTCCACGCTAGATGAAGCCTTGCGCAATCAACTGAATATGCGCATCAGCACAGATCCGATGCTTGGAAATAGCCTGAAAATCCAAGGGGTTGACGGACAACATATCAAAATCATGATCGATGGAGTACCTATAATCGGCCGCTTAAATGGCAATATCGATCTCTCCCAGATTCCATTAAATACCGTACGTCGCATCGAGATCGTTGAAGGTGCATTGTCTACAATTTATGGAAGCAATGCTTCCGGTGGGGTGATTAATATCATCACCAAGAAATCCATTGAGAAAAATATATCCATCAATATGGAAGGGCATATAGAAAATGTGGGACTAGGTCAAGGGAATATAAACCTTGCCGGCCGTTACAAGAAGCTTACGGCTCGAGTAGGAATAAATTACTACAAGAGCCAATTTGCTCCTATTGACAGCCTCAGGCTTTATGAGGACATTGATCTAGGGAATGGAAACACGAGTCATGTAAAAAAAATCCCATGGAATCCCAAGGAACAATTATCGGCCCACGCATCCTTTTATTATCATTTCACCGACTCAACGAAGCTATCTTATAGTTACCGTTCATTTGATGAGGAAGTAAATATGTATGGCGAGGTACGGAGGCCACAATATAAACCCTATGCTTATAATGATAGATTTTCTACAGAACGACAAGATCACAGTCTCCATCTTGAGTCTTATCTGGGTAAAAAGTGGTACTTAAAAAATCTATTATCATACAATCGCTACAAGCGCTTAAGTGAAAAGATCAGGGAGGATATTGAAATAGACAGTTTTACATCGCTTCCGGAGAATAGAGATACGAGTAATTTCTTTGCACTTTTACACCGATCCACATTAAGTTATGTATCTGATAAATGGTACAATGGCGCGATCGGCATTGAATATCTATACGAAGGCGGAACGGGTGAGCGTCTCATTGATAGTTCATCGCAGAAAATAAATCGCGCTACCATGGAAAACCTTGCCTTGTGGGCTTCATTCCGCTATACAGGCCTGAAAGATTTCAAGGCTCAGGTTTCCTTGCGCTATGGCTATAATTCGCATTTTTCGCATCCCTTGCTTCCTGCATTACATCTTTCCTGGGACATATCGCCATTCTGGAACTTAAAATTCAGTTATGCTCATGGCTATCGGGCACCGGCATTGAAAGAGCTATTTTATCGATTTATCGATGTAAATCATTATATCCTGGGAAATCCTGAGCTCCAGGCGGAAAAGTCCAGAAACATAGCCTTAATCGTGGGCTACAAGCGCATATTTGCCGGAAGGCATGAGCTAGATATCAAGGCCAAAGCTTTTTACAATAATATTTACAATAGCATTGTGCTGGCACAATACGATCAACTGAAATACACTTACCTCAACATAGACAATTATGAGACCCATGGGATTAACCTCAATGTTAATTACACCTGGAACAACAAGCTTGAATTGCGCTCCGGTATTGCTTACACAAGGATACTGAACAGCTATGCAGCCGAAAGCAATCAGACTTATCTCCATCAGATTGAGCTCCAGAACACGGCGGTTTATCATCTTCCTGAAATTAATCTAAGTTTTTATCTCTCGCATAAATATGTAGGTAATGAGGTCTATTTTTATCTGGATAGTGCAGATAAGTTGCATCAGGCGACCTTAGGGGCGTATAATTATCTCGATGCTTCCGCAAAATATACTTTTTTCAAGGAGCAATGCTTCCTGACGCTTGGGGTTAAAAACATCTTGGATGTAACCGCCATAGCGATTGCAGGTCCATCGCAAGGAACGCATTCCGGAGCTATGGGCCAGCAGATAATGAGCTGGGGAAGAAGTATATTTGCCAGTGTAGGACTCAATTTAAATTACGACCTATAAACCAAATCATGCAATACGCCAGAGGTCCACACGGTAGAGATTGAAGATGACCGAATGATTTTCATATAAGCTTCGCTTATACCCAAAACGTGCAATAGAAATGCAAAAGGAAGTGCAAAAGCCACAGAAGA
>CAYTBT010000015.1:0-76296 GCA_964436125.1 uncultured Saprospiraceae bacterium
AAAGACAAATTGCTAAAATCTTTGAATTTGGGTGTTAAATCGCGGAACTCAGGAAATTACTGCTTAAAGTTCATTTCAGGAAAATCTACCCCTCAAGCAAACTAGAATAGTTGTGAATATACCTCTATGGAACAGCTTTATATATAGATTTTTACTATATAAATTGAGTTAGATAAAATAAACTTTCTATATTAGCGCAGGCATTTAATAATAACTAAGAAAAGAAAGTCAGTGAACAAGAAGAAATCAATGCTCCCTAAGAAGTTTCGGATTGGGGCTTTAATAGGTCTGATAGGTCTAGGAATTGCCTTTATGGCCTTTTATAGCCAAGATGGAATCACGGGAGCTCAAGCTTCCTTACACAATATCGAGCTTCAGAAGGAAGAAGCACAGAAAGATCTAGCTAAGGATTTAATGTTTGGCTTTGATAAGGCGATTTACCATGTAGATTCAGGTGTAATTAAGAAGGGACAATTTCTCTCGGAAATCCTCTTAAAATACAATGTTCAGTATGGAACGATTGATAAACTGGCAGATAATGTACGCTCAATATATGATGTGCGGAAGATAAGGGCAGGAAAGCCATACTATATACTGAGTAAAGATACGAGTGTCTCCGCAGATTATTTTGTCTATGTTCCCAATGACTTTAAATACATCCTGTATTCTTTAAAAGGCGATCCTTGTGCCAAGGTAATTTATAATGACGTAACGATTAAAGAGAGAGTAGTCGAGGGTGAAATCACCTCTAGCTTATGGGCGGCAATGGAAGCTGCAGGTGCCCCCTACTCATTGATAAATAAAATGGAGGATGCTTATGCATGGACTGTTGACTTTTACCATCTCAAAGATGGCGATACATATAAGCTCTGGTATGAAGAGAAGCTTATTGACGGCGAGGTCGTCGGAGTCGGCCAATTAAAAGCCGGAATTATGGTACATGGCGGCAAGAAGCTCTATGCCATTTACTTTGATGAAGGAACATCGCCAGGTTATTATAACCTTGAGGGACGTCCTATGCGTAAAGCATTTTTAAAATCTCCTGTGAAGTACGGGTATATCTCCTCTCCATTCAATAGAAATCGCTTCCATCCTATCCTCCATGTACGTCGTCCACACTTAGGCACTGATTATGCCGCTCCTTATGGTACGCCTATCCGCTCAACAGCGGCGGGAGTAGTAATTGCAGCGTCATATACAAGTGGCAATGGGAATTACATTAAAGTCAAGCATGATGATACATATACAACACAATATCTCCACATGAGCAAATTTGCAGAGGGAATTCACGTGGGTACATTTGTTGAACAAGGGCAGACCATAGGTTATGTCGGTGCGACAGGTCTTGCAACCGGTCCACATGTCTGTTATAGATTCTGGAAGAACGGCCGACAGGTAAATCCATTAAAACAAGATCTGCCGGAACCGGAACCCATGGATAGTACTTGCCTTCAGAAATATCTCGTCTTTAAAGATTCAATATTACAGGAATTTCAAGACCTAGTTTCTGTGATGGATACTGAAGGTTTAAAAAAGATTACTGTAGATAAGAAAAGTAGTTAATCTGTGTTTAAGCGAAAGCCTACTCCGTGAATATTCTCAATCTCAACTCCTTTGTTCCCCTTCAGATATTTGCGTAAGCGAGAAATAAAGACATCGAGTGAGCGACCTAGGAAATAATCATCTTCTCCCCACACGTTCAAGAGTATTTCCGATCGCTTTAAGATTTTGTTTTGATTCTGTGCAAAATACAAGAGGAGATCTGCCTCGCGTTCCGTCAAGCTCCTTTCAGATTCACCGTTTTTCAGCAACAGCTCGCGATAAATCAGGTTAAATGAACCTAGAGCGTATGAATCAGCAATCTCCTCACCGCTGGATATCTGATTGCGTTTCAGGAACACTTCAATCTTCAGGACGAGTTCTTCAATGGAAAATGGCTTGGTAATATAATCATCGCCACCGAGTTTAAAGCCCTTTATTTTATCTTCTTGAAGCGATTTTGCCGATAAAAACAAGATCGGGATCTGCTTGTTCTTTTCCCGGATTTTTTCTGCAAGGGTAAAACCATCCATTTGCGGAAGCATAATATCAAGGATACACAGGTCAAATACATGCTTGTGAAAGGCTTTTAATGCCTCTACTCCGTTCTCACAATGCACCACATTATACCCTTCATCTTCCAGGTTATCACTTGTGACAAAGCCCAGTGCCTTATCATCTTCAACATATAGAATATTCTTATTATTTTCTGAATTCATAACGCAAATCTATTAATTATTAAAGAAAATCTTAATAATTGTTCCTTTTCCCAGAACACTATTGATGTAAAAAGTCCATCCGTGCTGCCTGCATATCTGCTTGACATAGTATAAACCTAGACCAAATCCCTTAACATCGTGGATATCGCCATTGGAAACGCGGAAAAATTTCTGACCTATTTTCTCCAGCTGATCTTCCGACATCCCTATTCCTTTATCCTGTATTTCAAATACCGGTGTCTCCTTCTCATAAGCGGTTCTCAGTGCAATATCTATATTTCCTCCGGAATACTTAATGGCATTATCCAGGAGATTGTGAAGAATATTGGACAAGTGGACCTGGTCTGCATAAACCTCAATACCTGCCGTGCAATCCGCACTTAAATTCCCTCCGACACTTTCTACCTCGGCAAGTCGTGATCGCCCTACATCCTTTACAATTTCATTGAGATCTAGCATCTCTTTATTGAGATTGAGACTATCTCTATCCACAGTGGCAATTTTCAGGACTCGCTCAATCTGATTATTTAAACGCGCACCTTGCTCTTTAATTATATCGACATATTGAGATAATCTTTCATCACTCTGCACCATCGGACTCTTGGCGAGAACATCAGAAGATATCTTGATTGATGAAAGAGGAGTCTTGAACTCATGTGTCATATTATTTATGAAATCCCGTTGCATTTCAGTGATTTTCTTCTGCGATAAGATTACATAAGTAAGATAAAAGAAAAAACCTATGGTGAAGAGCAAGACAAGCGCCCCTATCCAATAGCGTGTTAATCCTGTCAATATAAAACTCGCTCGCGTAGGGAATCGGATACCGAAGTAGTAAATAAATTCATCATAGGTCGGCAGTTCTCGCGATATATTGTACACCTCGTGTTCTTGTCCTACCTTACAGTAATTGCCATAAATCATTTTGTCGGCAAAACAGTCAAATACCGCATATTCAAAGTCGAGGTTTAATGATGCATCTGAAAATTCATCATGGAGAAAATACTCCAGTGTTATTGCATTGATGACATCGTTGATATTGACTACATAATAATTGGGACTCCGTCGGCTGATAATTTCCTTGGGCGGTAGTGTGCCATCGTTATAATCAGCGATGCGTTCTGCAACATTATGAAGCGCAACCCGCACTTTCTGATCAAATTGTTCATCCTTTAACTCCCAGGCTTTCACTAAGGAATATATCTGTATGGCCAATATACTTACAAGTGTAATTGACCCGAATATCAGAAGCGTCCTTAATGTGTTTTTATTCATAATTAGTACTGCAAGCCCAATTTAATTAATTTATCTTTATCTATAACAATTACATTCCATCAATTGATATACTATATAATCAGAAATATAGAACTTGTTCACCGGTGAAGCATACTTTTCCTGTAAAGCTTTGTAAATTCGCACTGTGAAGTTGAAAATCTACCTAGGAATTCTCTGCGTGCTATGCACATGGTCTGTAGCCTACAGCCAACAGACCAATCCCTTTGATCTGCAATTCAGATTAAATCAGACACAGCTTCAGGCTAGTCCGGACTCAATTGACACCATACAATCAATGGATAAAACCGCAGATTCTCTTGGAACACTTCCTATGCATGATACCTTGACTTCCGTCAAATCTCCTGCTCAGCCCGACAAGCCCAATGCCCGGGACAGCTTATCCGCACCGGATTCTACACAGCATAACGACAGCGCAAGGACTCAAAATATGTTCAATGAAGACAATCCACCCGATATAAAAGCACACTCTGACTCGACAGAACGAGACTCTACTATCGCGCTCCCGGATGTACTTCAGAAGCGGAATAATCTCATCTTCATTACTTTCCTTATTTTACTCATCATGTTGACCTTGGTTATCACCTCCGATCGCAGCGTAGTTGACCATGTTTTTCGTGCTTTTATGAATGATAATTATCTAAACTTACTCTATAGAGAACAACGCGGCAAAAGCAATATACAATACCTCTTCCTCTATTTCTTCTTTATTGCCAATCTCGGTTTCTTTATCTTCTTATCACTCGATCACTGGTTAACCGCGGGACTACATATTACCCTTCTTACTTGCATCCTAGTTGCCGGTATTATCTATATAGCCCGGCATCTTGCTATGCGACTTATCGCTTACCTGTTTCCCATAGAAAAAGAAGCAAATCAGTTCAATTTCACCATTATCATCTTCAATATCTTACTCGGCTTAATTCTCTTGCCGATAAATTTATTCCTCGCATTTGCTCCCGGTTCTTTAAGTGAACTCGCATTCTATATCGGTCTGGGAATCATAGGTCTATTTTACTTATTCCGGCAGCTCAGAGGACTATTTATCAGCGCTCGTTTCATTTCTTCTTCGCAATTCCATTTTTTTGTTTACCTTTGCACCGTCGAAATCGCCCCTTTACTTGTGGGCGTAAAATTATTTATGAATTTAACTTCCTGACATAGAGAGGATTGGATAAATAAATGTCGCACGATATGAATAAAGAACAGATAGCACCATCTCAGATTAAGCCAGTTCAAAGCATCTTGATTTCTCAACCTGAGCCTAAGAGGTCTCCTTACTTTGACCTACAGGATAAGTATGGCGTAAAAATAGACTTTCGGAAGTTTATCCATGTGGAACCTGTCGAAGCCAAAGAATTCAGACAGACCAAGATACGCCCGGATGAGTTTTTTGGGATAATTTTTACAAGCAAGACAAGTATTGAGCACTTCTTCCGCCTATGCGCTGACTTGCGTGTTGATATGCCGGATGATATGCGCTACTTCTGCCTTACCAAGGCCGTTGCAGATTATCTGCAGAAGTTCATCGTATATAGAAAGCGAAAAGTATTTGTCGGAAAACGCAAAATTCAGGACTTAAAGAAATACTTTAAGCGCTACAAGGATGAAAAATTCCTCCTCCCATGCTCCAATCTCGGAAGCATGCCTGTCCAGAAGTACCTCGATGAAAATAATTACGACTATCAAGAAGCCATGATGTATCGTACTGTGAGCTCTGATCTCAGTGATCTGAGCGATATAACTTATGATATTCTCGTGTTTTTCAGTCCGCTGGGTATCGAATCTCTCTTTGAGAATTTCCCCGATTTTAAACAGAATGAAACACGGATCGCTGTCTTCGGTAAAAGCACTACCAATGCCGTTATTGAACGTGGACTGGACATAAATATTAAGGTCCCTACCAAGGAGCTCAGATCAATGACTATGGCTCTAGAGAAATATATCCAAGAAGCCAATAAGGTCTCATAAATCTGCAATAAACAGAGTAATGTGCTTCTGAAACGCATTTCACGGTACTTAAATGATGAGCAATTGCCGGGACGGGAAGCTCAATTAGCTTTCGCAAATAAACGAGCGGGCAAAATAGGCCACTTACTAGAACTAAGTGAAAATCCCGTACTCGCAGGAACGCTCTGCCTTCTATTTCCGTCTGCTACCGATCCGAATGCTCTCGATTTTAGCCTTATTGAACGTACTAGCTTATATCCCAATGATCCTCATGCAGGGCAAATCAGTTTCCCGGGTGGCAAAATGGAAGATAGCGATAAAAATATTGAGGAAACCGCCTTGCGTGAAGCACATGAAGAAATAGGTATAAATGCTACTGATGTTACTATCTTGGGGCGCTTAAGTCAATTGTTTATCAGTGTTTCCAATTATCTCGTTCATCCCCATGTCGGCTATCTGGATTATCGCCCTTCATTTACCTTGCAAGAAAGCGAAGTGGCTTCTATTCTCACTCCTAGTCTAAATTCCCTACTGAATCCGGACAATATTAAACACCGAGATATTGCAGTCCGAGGAATGACTTTAAAAGGAATGCCATACTTCGATCTTGAAGGGAAAGTTGTATGGGGCGCTACTGCTATGATGCTCAATGAATTCCGCATCATTCTTCAAGAAATAAGTTGAGACTTTATTTGTTGCTCGGCTTTGTTTTATATTCCTACGAGTTTAGGCCCGGAGTCTATACAGCCTGGCTACTTCTAGTGAAATTGACACAGGAGTATTTCATACCGGCAAATTCTGCTGCTCCTACCACAAGGATAAACCCTTTTACACTTATAAATCGATTGCATATAAGGCGTCATGCAGATTCTTCCAGAACCTCAGTGATGAATAGCTTGAGATAATAGAACTAATAACAATTCCTATAAATTATATTTATCTGTTTGCAGAATAGTGGTAAAATATCGATATTGTCCTCACAACAATTATAATTCCGTGATATATCAATCTAAAAATTTTAATACTATTTACTGAGAACTGCTCAATCTGTTTCAACTGAAGCACTACGCTTCAAGATAATACAGAACAAGGTAAATAGCTGTACTTTGTTGAACCTGACAATGGTAATATGAAGTCAAATTTTCAATAGTGGAATATGCAACGGATACTCATATTTTTAATCCTTATCTGCGGTAGTACCGGCATCAGTAGAGCCTGCGATGATCCGTTTTTATTGTCGGCCTATCTTATAGGTACCGACTCTATGCGGATAGATTGGTATAACTTTGATGATAATGTAGAGTCTTTTCAACTGGATGTTCAAGAAGGAACAGCACCACCATCCAATGTTCCACTATATTCAGGCATTCTCGAGAGCAATTTCAGATTAAAAAACCTGAAATCCGGCACGCTGTACACAATTTACGTGCGCTCTGTATGCCCATCCGGCATGAGTAATTGGATTTCAATGCAGGTACGTACAGCATACATGTATAAAGACAATTGCAATATTCACTTCCCCATACAAGATAATTCCTGTGCCTTCAGCGGCAGAGAAAAAATGCTCATCATTGTAGATAGTACAGCTATAGAAGGTATAACTAATCCGAGATTGGCAGCAGTTTCATTAATTGTAGATCATCCGTGGCCCTCTGATTTAAAAGCGAGTCTCATAGCGCCATCCGGGCAAGTAATACCACTGTTTGACAACCTTGCGCTAGGTTATCCGGACATTGGGAATCCCACAGATTCCAGCTGTACAGAAGCCTTGGTCCTCCGAGATGAAAGTTGTAGATTTATCCAGTCCTCCAGTGGTCCATTTATCGGGGAATTTAAACCTATAGGCAGTTTACAATCGATTCCTACAGATGAAATCATAGGGACATGGAAGCTAGATATCTGTGATGACTCGCCAGGTGATATAGGTCATGTTTTCTCCATGGAATTACGGTTCAGTTCTGCTGATTGTCGCCCGGTAGTATCAGAACTTAAATCATTTACCCACTCAGAAGTAAACATTCACCTTGCCAATCTCTTATCTTCAGATACTATAATATTTAAATATGGTCTCAGTCCTCTCAAGTTTACGGACACCAGCGGATATTTTCTCGATACAATTTATACTTCTGCAATCAGTGATACCACAATTACACTTTCGCATTTGAATCCGGGAGAAGCATATACTTTTTACTCTTATAGAAGATGTCAAGGAAACAATTCCTCAGTTACCTGCCCTATGGAAGTAAGGATTCTCTGCGACAGACCTACGGCAATGTCTCATTTCAACGATTATCCTATCAGTACAGGAAAATGTAGTGATGAGTCGCTGACAAGTGGCATCTGGTATCAAGATTCTAGCACCTTATACGCATGGAAAATAGGTAAAGGTCCTACAAATACGCAACTTACCGGACCGGAATCCAGCCCATACGGAAACGATAATTACATCTTCTTTGATGCGTCAGACTATAGTTGTGGCAGAATCCCCGCTATACTGAATAGCAGTTGTTTTAACATTCCCGCTCCAGCAAATTCATGTGGGATGGCATTTGACTATTCTATGAATGGAAATGAAATATCATCACTCACACTACGGATTATGGTGGACGAATCCATGGAATGGGATACTTTATTTCATCGTACCGGGGACCAGGGAGCTGAATGGCATCACGAGACAATAAGCTTGAAGTCCTATGCCGGCTCCACAGTAAATCTGCAATTTATTGCCGGACCTTCAATCGGAGCGCGTGGAGACATCGCGCTGGATAATATCGTGATGATGGGGCCGGTTCCTATCCATCGATATGGTTATCTTGTCTTCCCGGACCAGGATAATGACAATTATGGCTACACTCAGGATAGTGTCCGATTCTGTAGAAGTTCTATCCCATCAGGATTTACCGACGTTCCCGGTGATTGCGATGATACTCATCCGGCAATTAATCCCGGAGTTCCTGAGTTGCCTTGCAATCTTATCGATGATAACTGTAATGGCGTAGTCGATGAAGTCCAGCAAGGACCGACCCCGATATTTACTGTTGTCGAAAGTCGGAACCCTACTTGTAAGGGAATTGATGACGGAATTCTTGAAATAGAGGTTGAGAATTATAATAATTATCACATCAGATGGAATACAGGAGACACAACAGAACGCCTGGAGAATATTCCGGCAGGCGTTTATTACTTTGAGTTTACCACATCAACAGGTTGTCTTTTTCGTTCACAGTTTTACGAATTAAACAATGTCTCAGATATCAATGCAATGGTCACTAGCATAAAAAAACCTACTTGTAATGGAATTAATGATGGAGCAATAACTGTATCTTCCGGTGGAGGTGTACAGCCATATACATATCTGTGGAATAATGGAAAAACCGGCTCCACACTAGACTCCATTGGACCCGGAATATATAGTGTTACAATAAGTGACGCTTCTGGCTGTCGCGTCTTCATAGATTCTATCCTTATAAGGGATAAATTCCACAATAAAGCGCATATCGATCTCTATAAAGCCATAAGTTGCTATGGAAATAGCGATGGAAGACTGGTAGCAAGCCTCCAAGACACGACCGTACAGTCATATAGGTGGAACACTGGGGATACAACGCGCATAGCCCGCAATTTGCCGAAAGGCAAGTACACCTGTACAATGCGCTTCATGAATGATTGTACAATAACAAGCGACACGTTTTACCTCGGACAACCCGACTCGCTCTACGTGAGCAAGCTCAACATTGTCTCTCCCACATGCAGCAATATAAACGATGGACTTATAATTGCTAAGGTAGGTGGAGGAACACAACCATACGTGAATAGATTATTTACCCAAGACACTTTTTATGTGGGGCCCGTTTTTAATGCTTTGAAAGCCGATACTTATACTCTAGTAGTACGAGACATCAATAACTGCACATTAACTATGGATTCCATTAAGCTTAAGCAAAAATCCGATATAGTAGTCAATGCCCATACCACTCATACCCGTTGTCCATTGAGTGGTGATGGCGGAATAAATGTGGAAGCCTCCGGCGGAACAGCTCCTTTTCAATATATATGGAGTAATGTCGGACTCGATGATAATGAAATTGATGGCTTAAGTCCCGGAATATATACTCTTACAGTCGTGGATAGACTTGGTTGTAAGTCTGAAGAATATGCTTTTACGATTGAACAAGGCATGGAGAAACTCGATGTAGGCCTGGAGTTAATTGATCCGATCTATTGCGGTGATAGCAGTGGCAGTATTACAACTACAATTCTCAATGGAAAAGATAATCCGGTCGAATACAACTGGAGCAATGGTACAGTCCATAATAACAGTTTCTTATCCGATACACTCCTCGATATTCCCGTAGGAAATTATACCGTAACGGCAACCGATGCCAATGGTTGTGTAGGAATCTCTAGAGTATTCTCTCTCAAGGAAATTGATACTCTCGTTTATAAAGATATTTTAATAGATCAATTGCATTGCCTTGGCGATTCATCAGGAAGGATTGAAATTGTACTCTCCTATTATAATGCGCCGATTGAATTTGACTGGAATCATCTTATGGGCGATTCTGTGGCAAGCAATTTACCGGCGGGAATCTATCAACTCACTATGACAGACGCAGCCGGTTGTACAGTAACTACACCATCAATTAAAATATTCAAGTCAAATCCTATGCTTGTTCAACACTTTGTTTCTGAACTGAGTAATAAGCACTTTGAGATTGAGGTAAAGGTGAATGGAGGCTTAAGTCCCTACAATATAAGCTGGGAAGACGATACAACGACGAGTTTTGTAAGAAGCAATCTCCCCGAAGGCGAGTATTTCTATACATTAGAAGATGCTGAAGGCTGTGCCATTGATTCGTCAATTTACACGGGCGAGGCAACTAGGACTACTAAGATATTGAAAAACGATATCGTCATTTATCCCAATCCTACACAGAAAAGCTTTTCCATGAGTAATCTCCCGGCACTCGGTAATAAGGCTAATTTGAAAATTTACTCTACTCAAGGCGTTCTTTTGAAAGAAACTACTCGGTATTTCAATGTTGACATCAGCAATTTCCCTCCGGGTATATACTATCTTGTCCTTCGCGATGCGGAAATCATCTATAGAGCCAAGCTCATTAAGTTGAATTCACCAAAACAATAAAATGATAAAATAGGATATAAATTTATTCCAATATCGTAAAGGAAGTGCGCCTGTTCTTCTGGTGTTCTTCTTCTGTACAATCATTGCATTGACAATCTACGGCTGGTCGAGATTCGCCATATCCTCTAGCTTTCAATCGATCTGCCGCTATTCCCTGTCCTATGAGATACTGCACGACGGATTCAGCTCTTTTCTGCGATAGTTCTTTATTGTAAGCTTCGCTTCCTCGACAATCAGTATTGGAATTTAGGGCGATTTTCAGTTGAGGATTTGCTTTCAGTAGGATTGCCAGCGTATCCAATGTCGGCTCTGCATCCGCTCTGATATTCCACTTGTCATAATCATAATAAATATTCTTGAGCACAATCTCCACATTGTGAATAATACTATCGAGAACTACTGTCTTGGCAAGCGTTGTTACTTCACGTTGAGGAAGAAGCTTTCCCGTAGGATCCAATGTAAATGTCTTACTCAGGTAATTATCAGCCATTACCTTAAATCGGTATTCCTCAGTTGTGTCGATAGGGATTTCAACTTCTGCAACTTCATTCACGCGGAGCGTATCGCTAGTATTTCCATGAGTATATCGTATATAAGTATTCGTGAGATTCAAGAGTGTATCCAATCCGGAGATAGGCTTATTTTCTACAATAAAGCGTTTTTTCTTCACTTGAATGTTCAAGCGCAATCTCCTGGCAAGGTCCTCTTTCTCCTCCGGGACAAGTGAATCAGGCGGAGAAAGTTTCTTCTGGCTAAAAAAGTATATGTCATCAGAGCCTTTTCCCCCGGGGCGATTGGAAGAGAAATAGCCGGCAAAATCCAGTCCATGGGCTTGTGCATAAGCATAATCCGGCACAAATCCCATATCGTCATATCCACTATTGATCGGTGACTTCAAGTTCTGCGGCGGCGCCCATGTCCCATCCTCCATAATATAGGTTTTAAAAATATCCAGGCCGCCATAACCTGTGAGAAAATTGGAAGAGAAGTATAAAGTATCACCGACCAGATTGGGAAACATTTCATCACCACGCGTATTTATGCGACTGCTTAAAAGTTGTGGCGTCTGCCATTTCCCACGGAGCTTTCTTGAATACCATAAATCATAATTCCCTTCTCCACCTTCCAGAAAAGCAGAGAAGATAAGAAAATCACCTGCATCATTCAGTACAGGATGCATATAGTTCATCTTATCTATTGTGAACGGCATAGGTGCAAGCTCCTGATAAAAAGTATTGGGGTTTTTCAGTTGATATAATTGACAATATTGATCCTTAAATTCTTCCCCATCACCATCGATGCCACAACGTGTGAATATTATAGTCTGTCTCGCAGCATCTCTGGCTATCATTCCTTCATTATATTCCGTGGCCGGTATTTTATTAAACCTCTCTACGCTGTGAAAACGCAGATTGTAAACATATAGATCCATAAAACTTCTACCGGTCCATTGATATGGCTTGTCTCCCGTAGAACTTGCTCTGTCAGAGATAAAAACTAGCTTGTTCTCAGATATGCGACGTGGATAAAACTCTGCAGCTTGAGTGTTCAGTTCCATATTCTGGATACTGACACCGCGATATTTCTCCATTTCATCCCATTTTATCAATAGATCTATGGACCGAAGTTCTTTATTTACACGTACATCGCGTGGCACCTGCGTCGTTAAATATTGCAAGAGCTTTTTAGCCTTGGCATAATCGCCTATTTGCCGTAAGGTAAAGGCATACTGGGCTACAGCTTCGAGCCCATAGTTCAATTCTATGGCGCGTTCATACCATACAATGGCAGCATCGAGTTCACTGAGACGTCGATGTGATTCAGCCAGATAATATGCACTTAAAGCTCGACTGTGCTGCACCGATGAGTTTTTATACTCTTTTTCAAGGAGTGGAATAGCCTGGGCATAACGCTTTCGCTCAAATGCCGTTTCGCCATCTTTGATTTTTATTATGCGCACACAGGAGCCGAGTGCAAGGATACAGACAAGTAATCCTACAATAAACAGGTTTATACCACGAAGATATCTATGCTGGTAATTCATAATATTCATCCATAAATCACAATATAATGCAATAGTTTACAATCGCATGAAAGAATCAGCTAGAATAGCATAAAAGAATTAAAAATCAGGCCTATTTATGCTCAATCGATACGATTTTCCCGCAGTTCTAGCAATTTTTCGACCTCAACAACATCCTCAGGCACATCTACTCCTCGCAATGTCGTGTCCGTAATTGCGACGCCGATTCTCATCCCATTATCGATCCAGCGCAACTGCTCTAGGCTCTCTGCCATTTCTAGCGGAGATGGAGCAAGCTTGCTTATTTTTTCAAATGCGTTTTTCCTGAACCCATATACACCGATATGCTGATACCACACGGATACTTCATTGCGTGGATAAGGAATAAGTGCCCTGCTGAAATAATGTGCAATATTCTTCCCGTCAAAGGTTACTTTAACAACATTGGGAGATTTTACTTTATCCAGGGAGCTTTCCTTTCTTGCAAGCGTAACGACATCACACGGATGCTTAACTGCATATTCAATTAAACCTTCAAGATGATGACCTGATATTAAAGGCTCATCCCCCTGTACATTAATTAAAAAATCCCATTCCGTATCAATGTTTTCTACTGCTTCAATGATTCTTTCCGTACCTGAATTATGCTCGGTTGATGTTTTTATGACCTTCACATCATCGTTCAATACCGCCGTCGCAATTGCCTCGTTATCGGTGGCAACATAAATCTCATCAACCTTGTCGGACTCCTTAACGCCATCGATAACATGACGTATCATCGCTTTCCCTTTGATGGGTGCAAGTATTTTCCCCGGAAAACGGACACTGTGATAACGCGCCGGAATAACTACAATAGTTTTCATTTGTTTTAATTTTCAATAGTACATCAATGCACTTTTAGCTTCCGCAAATGACGAAAGCTAAGCCCAATATACATATTTCTCTATTTCCGGGTATTCTTTCTGCTCTATTAGTGGCCATATTGCCGTTCCCTCACCTATTGATCATGTTATTTTTTTAAGCCCATTTCTTGTCCCAGTTCGAGCATAAAGGCATAAGCAGCCTCGTAATCATTGGGGATATCTCCCTCGAGGATAGCCTCTCGTATTTTTCCTTTGATGACACCTACTGCTTTTGAAGGCTTAAGGTTGAATGTATCCATAATTTCCTTCCCGCCTATCGGTGGCTGCCAATTTCTCAACCTATCCTTCTTTTCGATTTCAATGAGTTTCTGTGCAAGGTTTCTATAATTGGCTTGAAAGCGTTTTACTTTTTGTGGATTCTTGGAAGTAATATCCGATTTACATAAGATCATCAAATCATCGATGTCATCACCGGCATCATAGAGTAATCTACGTACCGCGCTATCTGTAATGCCATCGAATGTAAGCGCAATCGGTCTAAGATGAAGGCGCACCAGTTTTCTGACATATTTCATCTTATGATCCAGGGGGAGCCTCAACCTCCTGAAAATAGGTTTGACCATCTTGGCTCCCAAGACATCGTGGCCATGGAATGTCCATCCGGAACCTTTTTTGAAGCGTTTGGTAGCCGGTTTTCCTATATCATGCATTAATGCAGCCCATCGGAGCCAGAGTTTATCGCTTTCCTTTGCTACATTGTCAATCACTTGAATAGTATGGTAGAAATTATCTTTATGAGCCTTGCCATCTCTTTCATCTACACCGTGCAAATCGACCATTTCAGGAAAGAATTCATGTAACAAACCCGTATCAAGGAGAAGCTTGAAACCCTTGGATGGTCTTCTTGTCTCCATAATTTTATTGAGTTCAGTGCTTATTCTTTCTTGAGAGATAATGGATAGGCGTGCTGCTTGTTCCTTTATTGCTTCATAGGTCTCAACATCGATACTGAAATCAAGCTGACTAGCAAATCTTACTGCACGCATCATCCTCAACGGATCATCGGAAAAGGTACGACGTGGTTCAAGCGGCGTTTTAAGAATACGTTCCTCCAGATCCTCAATCCCACCGAATGGGTCGATTACATCATAGTTCTCCTTCCCATCGAGCTTGATGGACAAGGCATTTATTGTAAAATCACGGCGATTTCTGTCATCTTCAATTGTGCCTCTGGACACTTCGGGTTTTCTGGATGTTGAACGATATGATTCTTTCCGAGCACCGACAAATTCCAGTTCATACTTTTCGGTATGGATAAGAGATGTGCCGAAATTGGGGTAAATGGATACTTTAGGTCCTTCCGGTAAAAGTTTGGAAACCTCACGCGCTAGTGCAATGCCATCGCCTTCAGACACTATATCTATATCGTGCGTTTCTCTGCCGAGGAGCTTATCCCTCACATAACCCCCGATGACATAAGCTTCTTCACCTATATTGGCCGAAGCACGATAGATAATATCAAAGAGCATAGACTCTTTTTCTGAAATATCAAGTTTCTCTTTCACCATATTCATTAACTCATTTCTAGAATACCTGTGTATTCTTCTTCAATTTCATCCAATATAGCATATAACACCTCCGGATTATCTTCTCTTACAAGGCGGCTCCGATATGGCTTTATATTGGGAAAGCCTCGGAAATAACTTGCATAATGTCTGCGCATTTCAAGTACTCCCAGTCGCTTGCCTTTCCACTCAATGGAATGAGCAATGTGTTTCTTTGTTGTTTCGACTCGCTCTGGAATTGTCGGAGGTGGAAGATGTTCACCGCTTTCAAAATAATGTTTTATTTCTCTGAAAATCCATGGATTGCCGATACTAGCCCTGCCGATCATAATTCCATCAACACCATACTTATTCTTGTATTCCATTGCCTTCTCAGGGCTGTCAATATCACCATTCCCAAATACCGGAATATGCATCCGCGGATTATTCTTTACCGCAGCGATTAAATCCCAGTCAGCAGTTCCCTTGTACATCTGCTTGCGCGTTCTGCCGTGAATCGAAATGGCCTGAATACCTACATCTTGAAGCCGTTCTGCCGCCTCTACAATATACTTTGTATCTTCATCCCATCCGAGACGTGTTTTTACCGTTACAGGCAAAGGCGTACTTTTTACCACTGCCTCCGTAAGCTTCACCATCTTATCGATATCTTGCAATATCCCGGCACCGGCCATTTTTCGCACCACTTTCCGCACCGGACATCCATAATTGATATCCAGCACCTCCGGCTTGGCTTCTGTCACAATTTCAGCGGCGCGCATCATTGAATCAAATTCTGCCCCGAATATCTGAATGCCTATAGGTCGTTCATAAGGGTAAATATCCAGCTTCTGTACACTTTTCTCCGCATCGCGGATCAAGCCCTCCACCGAGACAAATTCCGTGTACATCATATCGCATCCTTGTTCCTTACACAATGCCCTGAACGGAGGATCACTCACATCTTCCATAGGAGCTAGCAGAAATGGAAATTCTCCGAGCTCTATATCGCCTATCTTTACCATTATTAACTTTATTAAGCTTACGCAAAAATAACAGCTCTGTGCTTGATGAAAAAATTATCCTTAACTTATTCTCCTTGAACGGATGTGCCACTGTATGGATATAGTGAAAATACCTATTGATTCTGCTCCTTTAACTGGGTTTCTAGAGCCTTAAGCTTCTGCAGCAGGGAATCAATTCTACTCTGAATTGATTGTGCATTGCCGTTCTCTATATCTTTCTTTAAGTCTTTAAGTCCTTCCTTTACATCGCGGGATTTATCTTCAATGGCTTCTTTACCGGACTCGCTGGCCGAGCTCAGATTTTTCTTCACATCTTTCAAGACACTTTCTACTTTCTGAACAAGCTTGTCGTATTTCCCCTCATCAAACTTTTCCTTCTCAGTCACAACAAGTTCCTTCAAAGACTGCCCGAGCTCTTTAACCTCATTAACTATTTCCTGGGATTGCTGCTTCTCACTTTCTGTCCCGAAGAAATAGTTGTAACTGAGAATGGCTATAATTGCTATAACTGCTATTTTAATCAATGACTTCATAGATTCTGATGTGTTTAGTGAAGAAGTATTCGTATAATTGCGCTCGCTTATTTATATTTAGGTTTCATAGGTAAAATTATAAAGAAAAATTGGAATGGAAAGATATAATCCGATTAAAATTGAGCAGAAATGGCAAAAAAGGTGGGAAAATGAAGAAACATTTGCCGTAAGGAACAATTCAGGTGAGCCTACTTACTATATATTGGATATGTTTCCTTATCCTAGTGGATCCGGCCTCCATGTCGGGCACCCACTCGGATATATAGCTTCAGATATAATGGCTAGGTATAAGCGTCAAGAGGGTTATCAAGTCCTACATCCGATAGGCTTTGATTCCTTTGGATTACCGGCTGAACAGTATGCTTTATCGCGTGGTATTCATCCTGCAGAGGCAATTGATGTAAATATAAAACGCTATAAGTCACAATTAAAACAGCTGGGCATAAGCTATGACTGGAACAGGGAACTGCGTACAAGCGACCCTGATTACTATAAATGGACGCAATATATCTTTACCCTGCTCTTTAAACATTGGTATGATTCCGAGAAGAAAACTGCGCGACCGATTGAAGAACTTATCACAGAGTTTGAGAAAAGGGGAAATACTGCCATAGAAAAAGATAAGAAAGCGCATTTTTCTGCAGAATCCTGGCAACTCATGAGCAGAAAAGAACAATCGGACATCCTCATGAATTACCGGCTTGCCTATCGCAAGGAAAGTTATGTAAACTGGTGTGAAGAACTCGGTACCGTCCTCGCCAATGATGAAGTCGTAAACGGTGTTTCTGAACGCGGTGGTTATCCCGTGGTAAAAAAGCCGATGATGCAATGGGCACTTCGTATCACAGCCTATGCCGATCGACTCCTGGAAGGATTGGATAAGCTCGACTGGAGCGATTCGCTCAAGATACAGCAGAGAAACTGGATAAGTAAATCAGAAGGAGTGCGCCTCAACTTTGATATTGCAGATTCTCCATTAAGCATGGAGGTTTTTACCACGCGTCCCGACACGATTTATGGCGTGTCCTTTATGGTCCTTGCTCCGGAACATGAACTCGTTGATCAGATAACAACCGAGGACATGAAAAAAGAGGTACAGAAGTATAAATCCTATGTAAGAACGCTTTCCGATGTTGAAAGGATGCAAGAAAAAAAAGTTACCGGACAGTTTACCGGCGCTTATGTAATACATCCTCTCAATAAGGAAGAAATCCCGGTTTATATCGCTGAATATGTGCTTGCTGATTATGGTACAGGCGCTATTATGGCCGTACCGGCCGACGATAAGCGCGACAGAAAATTTGCCGATAAGTTTAATATTCCAGTGAAGGAAATAATTGACAGAAGCGCTTATCCGGAGAGTGCAATAGGCGATAAACAAGGTCTTCTCATAAATTCCGAATTGCTTAACGGTCTCGAGATTCCGGAAGCAATAGAAAAAATGGCAAACTATCTCGAAGAAATGAATATCGGCCATAGAGAGGTGAATTATAAGCTCCGGGATGCCAATTTTAGCCGGCAAAGATACTGGGGAGAACCTTTTCCTGTCCTTTATGATGAAGATGGAATTGCAAGCGTGCTTCCATTGAGTGAACTTCCTTTAAAATTGCCTGCACTGGAACTCAATAAAATTCAGAATGCCCATGGAAAGGCTCCTTTATCGACATTGGATAACTGGGTAAACGAAAAAGAAGGCTACACGAGAGAGGTTGACACCATGCCGGGCTATGCCGGTTCCTCCTGGTATTTTCTCCGGTACATGGATCCGCATAACTCCGAGGAAATGTTCAGTCAAGATGCCGTAAATTACTGGAAAGATGTTAATCTATATGTCGGAGGTACAGAACATGCCGTAGGACACCTCATGTACTCGCGATTCTGGCATAAATTCCTCTATGACCTCGGTTATGTGCCTACCGAAGAGCCATTTGAGAAGCTTGTTAATCAAGGTATGATCAACGGTCGTTCTTTAAAACTGGAAGTACATAATCCTGACACAGGCAAGCGTTTAATTCACGTTCCTATTCATCTAGCAGATGAGCAGGACAGGATAAGCATCGAGGATTTGCGGAAGCTGGCGGATGAAGATAATCGTTATCAGAATATTGACTTTGAAAATGAGCTAGAATGGACTGAAATAGATGGCAAAAAAATGGTTGAGCTCCTCCCTGAGATAGAAAAGATGTCCAAGTCCAAGTACAATGTCGTCAATCCGGAAGATGTGATTAAGGACAATGGCGCAGATTGCTTAAGGCTCTATGAAATGTTCCTGGGACCGATAGAAGACCATAAGCCATGGGACACTCAAGGCATGTCAGGTGTCTCTAAGTTTTTAAATAAACTCTGGGGATTATTTTACGACCATGATGGCAATTGGAAACCCCTTGATGAGAAGCCCGGCGATGAAGAACTGAAAATCTTGCACCAGTGTATTAAAAAAGTTAAGGATGACATCGAGACCATGTCTTTCAACACTTGCGTGAGTGCATTTATGGTGGCAGTCAATGAATTTCAGAAATTAACTAAGAATTCAAGCGACGTGCTGGAAGATTTTATAAAACTGCTTGCTCCATTTGCTCCACATCTAGCGGAGGAACTATGGCATCAATTGGGGAATAAATCAAGCATCGCCAAGGTGCCCTTCCCTCAATATGTTGAAAAATATACACGGGAAGATAGTGTTTCATACCCGCTCTGTGTCAATGGAAAGAAGCGCGCAGAAGCAAGTTTCTCAGCAGATCTCAGCAAAGACGAAATTCAAGAATTAGCATTGCAAAATGAGAAAATAGTTAAGTGGCTTGATGGGAAAACCGTAAAACGGGTTATCGTTGTCCCGGGCAGAATGGTGAATATCGTGGCATAGAGCGTAATCGGCCGGCACATTTTAAATCGCATATTGTAAAGCGTGGCGATTTTTACAATATTATTACAATTCCACAATTTAAGACATGAAACTCCTGTTTATGTTTGTCCGACTGATAAGGAAGCTTACGCAAATGAGAGATCGGGAAAATTGTGGCAGAACAGAGGCTAAATATTAAAACCCTTTTTGTTCCTTCCTTGTTGCTTTATAAACTATTCCGGCTGAAGGGCTGAATTGAAATCCAGGATGAGGTTCAGGAGAAATAATACTTCCGTTAAGAATCTTGATCTCGATTAAGCTTGAACAGATTGGAAGCTATATATAATAGCTGCATAAATACGGTATAAGAAGGCGTAATGACGAGACTTATTCATACCTTTGCAGCTCAAAACACGATAGATATGTATAATACAGAAACAAATACGGAGGCGCAGAAGCCTACTGACCAAGATATAATAGAAGAATATTCCAATAAAAAATACGAGTACGGCTGGACCACGGATATCGAAGAAGACAGGGTTCCACCCGGCCTGAATGAAGATATTATCCGTATGATATCTGCCAAGAAAGAAGAGCCGGAATGGATTCTCGAGTGGCGTTTAAAGGCATTTGAGGCATGGAAAACAATGAAAATGCCCAAATGGCCCAATTTTAAGGTGCCGGAGGTCGATTTTCAAGATATGACCTATTATTCAGCGCCTAAACAAGATGAGGATAAACCGAAAAGCCTCGACGAAGTTGATCCGGAACTTTTGGAGACATTTGAGAAGCTCGGTATTTCGCTGGAAGAGCAGAAACGGCTTACCGGTGTTGCTGTGGATGCCGTTATTGATTCTGTGAGTGTAAAAACAACCTTCCAAAAAGAACTGAAGGAACTCGGTATTATATTTTGCTCAATGAGTGAAGCTATACGCGAGCATCCGGAACTTGTAAAAAAATACCTGGGGACGGTCGTTCCACAACGGGATAATTTCTATTCTGCATTGAATTCCGCAGTGTTTTCAGATGGCTCATTTGCCTATATCCCTAAAGGTGTACGATGCCCCGTAGAGCTTTCTACTTATTTCAGGATTAACTCTGCCGGAACGGGACAATTTGAAAGGACGCTGGTAGTCGCAGACGAAGGTAGCTATGTGAGCTATCTTGAGGGTTGTACAGCTCCACAACGGAATAAAAATCAATTCCATGCCGCCGTCGTTGAATTAATAGCACTCGATAATGCCGAAATTAAGTATTCAACGGTTCAGAACTGGTATCCCGGCGACGAAGATGGCAACGGAGGTGTCTTAAACTTTGTTACTAAACGGGGAATAGTGCATAATAATGCCAAGCTTTCCTGGGCACAAGTCGAGACAGGTTCTGCAATTACATGGAAATATCCATCTTGCATTCTCCGCGGCGACAACTCAATCGGGGAGTTTTATTCTGTCGCATTGACCAATAATAAGCAGATTGCAGATACAGGTACCAAGATGACACACATAGGTAGAAATACTAAATCGCGGATTGTTTCCAAAGGAATTTCTCTCGGCCGCTCTGAAAACAGTTATCGCGGCCTGGTAGAAATGGGGAAAAAGGCTTCCAATGCACAGAACTATTCCGAGTGCGATTCTCTCCTACTCGGTGATCGATGCGGAGCACACACTTTCCCATATATCGTCAGTAGAAACCCGGATTCAACCGTAGAACACGAAGCAACAACCTCCAAAATCGGAGATGATATACTATTTTACTTCCAGCAGCGAGGCATCGATGAGGAAAAAGCTGTGGAGATGATTGTCAATGGATTCAGCAAAGAAGTCATGGATAAAATGCCCATGGAATTTGCTGCTGAAGCTAGGCGATTACTGGCGGTAAGCCTCGAAGGATCTGTAGGATAATATTTTCAATTAATAAAATAAGCTTATAAATAATGTTAGATATAAAAAATTTGCACGCAAGTGTAAAAACAGATGATGGTAATGTAGAAATATTGAAGGGAGTTAATCTCCATATTAATAAAGGTGAAACACATGCTTTAATGGGCCCCAATGGCTCCGGTAAATCAACACTTTCCTCTGTATTGGCCGGGAAAGAAGAATTTGAAGTCACGGAAGGCAGCGTAAGCTACATGGGAGAAGATCTTCTCGAGCTAGAGCCGCATGAAAGAGCATGCAGTGGCCTCTTCCTTGCATTTCAATACCCGGTGGAAATTGCCGGTGTCTCCAATGCCAATTTTCTCCGTGAAGCATTGAATCAGCAGCGGGCATACAACGGCCTAGACAAGATTTCAGCAAGAGATTTCTTGCAGAAAATGCGAGAACGCGCTGAATGGGTTGAACTCGATAAGAAATTCATCACCCGCTCTGTCAATGAAGGATTCAGTGGCGGAGAGAAGAAACGCAATGAAATCTTTCAACTCGCTATGCTTGAACCGAAGCTCGCGATTATGGACGAGACAGATTCAGGTCTCGACATCGACGCCTTGAAGATCGTTTCCAATGGTGTGAATAAAATGCGCGATGAAAACAGGTCTTTCCTTATCATTACTCATTATCAGAGACTCTTGAATTACATTCAACCTGATTATGTCCACGTATTGATGGATGGAAAAATCGTAAAGTCCGGTGATAAAAATCTCGCACTCCGCCTTGAAGACGAAGGCTACGATTGGTTAAAAGCAGAACTTCAAACCGCTTAAATGAATGTATTATGGACAATAACGCACAATTACAACTGAAGGAAGCCTTCGGTGTCATGGAATCAAGCTTGAATGGACTCTCCCATTCGCGATTTCACGATGAAAGAAAAAAGGCACTACGACTCTTTTCTGAAGTAGGCTTTCCACATAGAAAACACGAGGAATTCAAATATCTCAACCTCGTAAAATTACTGAAAGACGATGTAAAACTCGCTGAACGTGAATCAGTGGGACAGGTGAATCTCAATGACTTCCCTATCCCGGATTTTGATGCCTATCGACTCGTATTTGTCGATGGTTTCTTCTCTGATAAGCATAGTTCAGATTGCATTGACGAAGACGGTATTATTGTAAGCTCCTTAGGCGATGCACAGAAGATGCATACCGACCTCCTCAATGAGAAATTTACCGCTTATGACGACAAATCGACCAATCCATTTGCTTTAATGAATTCAGCAATGGCTCGCGATGGAGCCTTCATCCACCTTCAAGCCGGGAAAAGTCTGGATAAACCTGTACATATTATCCACATAAATAGCGGCAAACAAGCAGATGCATGGGTTCAACCATCTCACATAATTGCTCTGGAAGAAGGGGCCAAGCTCGATGTTGTACAGAGCTATTTCTCCGCTGATTCAAGCTGTAAAGATAATGCCGCGGCAATGGTTCAGGTCAATAAAAACGCCGATCTTTCTGTTTATACACATCAAGACCTGAGCACGGAAGCAACGCATTTTAACACAATTTATGGCTATGCTTATGAGAGTGCTCGGTTTACAAGCTATAGTTGCGTCTTAAATGGCGGGATGATAAGGAATAACGTACAAGTTTATCTCGATGATCATTACGCAGAATGTAATATGTACGGGCTGTATGTTCCTACTGAAAGAGAAATCGTCGATAATCATACGATAGTCGATCACCGTATCGCCGATTGTGAGAGTAATGAATTGTATAAAGGTGTAGTACTCGATAGAGCCAAGGCAACATTTAACGGAAAAATATTTGTCCGTCAAGATGCACAACGCACCAATGCCTTTCAATCCAATAAAAACCTCCTCATCTCCGAGCACGGCACGATTAATACCAAGCCCCAGCTGGAGATATGGGCTGACGATGTCAAGTGTACGCATGGCGCCACAATAGGCCAGTTAAATCCCGCAGAGCTTTTCTATATGAAATCACGCGGAATCCCGGAAGATCAGGCCAAGTCTCTTCTTACCTACGCATTTGCCGGCGATATCTTGCAACGTTTTAAGATTGAGGACTATAAAAACTTCTGCCATAAAATGTTGGCTAAGAAGCTGGATTTTGAAGGTATTGAAAGCTTTGTTTAAATGATGCAGACTGTTCAGAAAAATATTGCAGAAATTCGGAGTGATTTTCCGGCTTTGCAACAGTCGGTGAACGGTAGTGATTTAATTTACTTTGACAATGGTGCTTCCGCGCAGAAACCGCAGGTGGTTATCGATGCGATTACTGATCTGTATGGAAATTACTACAGCAATGTGCATCGTGGTGTGCACAGCTTGAGTCAGATCGCTACGGAAGCTTATGAAAAGGTGCGTCATAAGGTACAGAATCTTATTCATGCAGCTTCCGCAAATGAGATTGTTTATACCTACGGAACTACGGATGCTATTAATCTTGTGAGTCGTACTTATGGTGAGAAATTTATCGGTGAAGGTGATGAAATAATCATCACGCAGATGGATCATCATGCCAATATCGTTCCATGGCAGATTCTCGCTGAGAAAACTGGTGCCAAGATTGTTCCATGGCTCCTGGAAAAAGATAGTACACTGTCTCTGGAAAGCTTGCAGGAACTCATCAATTCCAAGACAAAATTTCTCGCTGTTTCCCACATTTCCAATGTCCTCGGGATTATTAATCCTATTAAAGAGATCTGTGCCATCGCACATGAACACCAGGTTCCCGTCCTCGTTGACGGAGCGCAAGGTATCGTGCATGAACGCGTAGATGTACAGGAAATGGATGCAGATTTCTATGTTTTTTCTGCGCATAAATTATTGGGCCCGACCGGAGTAGGAATTTTATATGCCAAGGAAAAGTATCTCGCCGCAATGCCACCTTTTCGCGGTGGAGGAGATATGATTGATCAGGTTAAACTTGAGCATAGTACTTATAATGAGCTCCCCTTTAAATTTGAAGCCGGTACGCCCAATATCGCCGGTGTCATAGGATTTGGGGCAGCTATTGATTATGTTGAGGAACTGGGATTATCATACATTGAAGATAGAGAAAAACTCTTACATCATCATTTTCTGGCTGCGATGAAGGAGATTGAGGGCATACGGCTTCTCGGTGATCATGAAAACAGTCCTTCAACAGCGGTATTTACCTTCGTTCATGAAAAAGCCCATGCATTTGATCTGGGAATGATGCTGGATCAGCAAGGTGTTGCAGTCCGCACAGGACATCATTGCTGTCAACCATTAATGAATTTTTATGGCATTACGAGCACTACTCGGGCTTCATTGATGTTCTATAATACGGTGGAAGAAATAAATTTATTTGCAAAAGTTTTAAAAAGAGCAATTGAGATATGCCAGTAAATGGGCGGACACATATCGACGAAATACAAGATGAAATCGTGGCAGAATTTGCCATGTTTGATGATAAAATGGGCAAATATGAGTATCTCATGGATCTCGGTAGAGAATTGCCCGGCATAGATGAGAAATATAAGATAGATAGTAACATTGTCAAGGGCTGTCAGTCCACAGTATGGTTGTATTCAGAATTTGCTGAAGATGGTACAGTAAATTTTTATGCGGAAAGCGATGCTTTTATCGTGCGTGGAATGGTCGCATTATTGTTGCGGATTTATTCCGGTCAACCGGCTGAAGATATTATCCGGTCCGACAGTCATTTTATCGATGAAATAGGCTTAAACAACCTCCTTTCATCCAATCGTTCCAATGGTCTCGCATCTATGTTAAAACAAATGAAATATTATGCTATTGCATATTCACATAAATCATAAATTATGGAAGAAACACAAGCAGACGATATAAAGAAAGAAAAAACCGATACACAGATTGCACTTGAAAATGAGATGATCAAAGTACTCCGGCAGATTTATGATCCGGAAATACCGGTAAATATTTATGATCTAGGATTGATTTATAAGTGTGAAGTGGATGAAGAGCTTGTCGGCGACGTTGTAATGACACTTACAACGCCTAATTGTCCCGTAGCTGATTCTCTTCCTCAACAAGTAAACATGAGTCTCAATATGATTGAGGGCTTGAATGGTGTTAACCTCGATCTTACTTTCAGGCCGCCATGGACAATGGATATGATGTCTGACGAAGCTAAGCTTGAACTGGGAATGCTGTAAGTATAAATAGGTGAATGTCATCTATTTCTTTATGACATATCAGTTTGTCTAGCCAGATTGACCGGCAGTTAAAACACAATAAAGGGACGAGCAATCACACGGACTATTCTTTATCCTATTTTTTCCGTGCATATTTAAGATCACCGCCGACAATTGTATAAAGTACTTGTGCGTCGGGGATTTCATTGACATCGCAGTTGAGTAGATTTTTATTGAGAATTACGATATCAGCCAGCATACCCACGGCAATACTCCCCTTTTCATCTTCTGCAAATTCTGCATAAGCATTACCGTAGGTGTAAATCTTCAGCGCTTTCTGTCTGCTTACCGATTGTTCAGGGAAAAATGCCGTATCCAACACCGGAGATTTTCTCGTGATGGCTGCATAGAGATTGGCAAATGGGTCAACTTTCTCAACGGGTGCATCGGTGCCGAATGCGAGCCTGGCACCGCTATCGAGCAGACTTTTCCAGACATAAGCACCTTCACGTGCTCGTTGTACGCCGAGCCTGTCAATAACATAAGGCGCATCGGAAGTACAATGTATGGGCTGCATAGATGCAATGATTCCGAGTTTATGGAATCGCGGAATATCCACGGGATTAAGATGTTGAGCATGTTCAATACGCCAGCGAGCATCCGGAGAAACACCGATCTCCTCATAAATATCAAGCACTTCCCTATTGGCGCGGTCGCCGATCGCATGGATACACATCTGTAAGCCGAGTTCTTGTGCGATACGAGCAGATTTTAACAAAGTATCAACGGGTGTTACATTCTGACCGCGATAGCCCGGTTTATCGGTATAATCATCTAGCAGCCATGCACCGCGTGACCCAAGGGCTCCATCCATATATCCTTTTACCGACCGACAGGTAAAGAAGGCGAGACTATCCGTACTCTGACAGAAGGTGGAAATAGTGGATCTTGATTGATTTCTGAGTTCATCTTCTGATAGCATACTATATAATCGCATATCTAGTTCTCCTTCCTGCGCAAGCTCTTTAAATCTTTCTGCTTGCTCTAGTGAAATTCCGGCATCGTGAAGGGATGTAACACCATATTTCAAACATACTTTCTCGGCGAGCTGAACATATTTTAACCAATCTTGTATTTTCTGTTCATCGGAGCGGCTGTCTTGAATTGAATCATAAACAGAACGAATTAAATTCATCGCATTTTCTTGAAAAATACCAATTGCCAGGCCATTATTGTTTCGCAAAATTTTTCCTCCTTCGGGCGAAGGTGTATTTGCATTAATCCCGGCGAGCTTCATTGCCATTTCATTGGCCAGGAGGCCGTGTCCACTAGCGTGTACGAGTACAACCGGATTATCCGGAGAAACAGCATTCAATTCTTTATTGGAGGGAAAGCCATTCACGCTATATGCCGGTTTATCCGTCCACTTTTCTTGGTGCCAGCCACGGCCGATGATCCACTCACCCGGCCTAGCATTTTTTACTCTTGCGGCAATTGAGTCAAGGAGACCTTGCCAGGTATGCGTTCCCAGCAAGTTCACCTGCATCTGCGCTTTCCCAATGCCGATAAAATGCGCATGAGCGTCGATAAACCCCGGCATAACAAAGTTTCCATCGGCATTTATCGTATCATCTGCCGCCCATTGCTTCGTCCCTGCATTTGCGTAAGCATAAATGGTATCACCTTTAATAAGAATATCCAATTTTTTCAATTCTCCCGAAGGCATTAAAACATTGCCTTCTTGAATGAGCATTGTATGACTTTTATCAGGAACAGAGGAAGTACTGCATGAAGTAATGAGAAGGCCAAGGATTAAGAATAGGAATAGCATGATGGAAATTTTATATTGGAAGCTCAATATAAGGGAATTCATGTAAACTATGAACTATATTATGTGATTGAATTTATGAATGTGAAAAATATGGAATTCCACCTATTTTTATGACAACAGACATAAGGATTCTATGGAAAATTTAAACCATTGGAAGCTCTGGAGGTTTAAATAATGAGGAGAGAGATGAGATGAATGACATGAAAATATTTAAGCAATATAAACCGGAAATGGCAGACCTTGTGAAAGCAGGGAATGTTCTGCTGCATCCTACAGATACTGTCTGGGGCCTTGCCGCTATCATGTCGGATAGAGATGCTGTAAATAAAATATACGAGATAAAACACCGACCGCGTAGCAAGCCACTTCTCTTGCTTGTTGACAATATTGAGCGCTTAAAGAAGTATGTTCTGAAACTTCATCCACGTATTGAAACTCTCTTGAGTTATCATGTGCGTCCCTTAACTATTATTTATGATAAATCTCGCGATATTCCGGATTATCTTACTGCAGAAGATGGATCTATTGCGATAAGAATCGTCCGTGATCTTGCTTGTCAGAAATTAATTAAAGATATCGATGCCCCCATTGTATCTACTTCAGCCAATCTTGCGGGTGATGGCACTCCGAGTTCATTTGACTCTATCTCTCCGAGAATTCTAAATGCTGTTGATATTCTTTTTCGCCCGGATATCAGCATCCACAAAAGCAATGGTCAATCTTCCGTAATAGTCCGTCTCGATAGAGATACAGAGGAACTTATTTTCTTGAGGGAATAATAAGCAAGTGCCTTATTTTGGCAAGTATAGTTTACCGGTGAGCGGCGTATTCCTCATTCTTCCTTATCAGAGAAATACGGGCAATTAATCTAACAGTGTTGCTATCCCTTCTTTTTTAATGACATTTCCGCGTGGATCGGTAAAGCGGACACGGACTATATAAACTCCTTGTGGTAAGCGTTTCCCCGTATTCATATATAATCCATTCCACGTTGCCAGGGGATCATCTGTCTCAAATACTCTTTCCCCCCACCGCGTATAAATTGCCATTGTGAAGTTCTCGATAAATGGGAAATATCCTTCACCGCGATAGCCATCATTTATTCCATCTCTATCCGGTGTAAAAGCTGTCGGCAGAAAATATGTCGCAACCGGAATTATATCGATAATCCGTTTAAAGGTGTCCACACAGCCGTTAAACGCTTCTGCATAGAGAGTTATCTCTTTGAGTCCGGTGTCCGGAAAGGTAAATGTAGGGTTAATATCGATGGAAGAACCGTCTTCATCAAATTTCCAGAGATAGTCATTGGCTCCGGTACTTTGATTGGTAAAATTTACTGTTTTATTGAATTGAGAGAGCTCTTTAGGTGTGTATGTAAATAGTGCATCGGGTTTTCTATAGATTTCAAAGAAGTCCTTAAATTCCTTTGATTTATAGCAACCTATGGGCGAAATAATTTCCAGTGTCAAGTCGAGCACACCAGCTTCTTCAAAGTTAAATTCAGGTGCCATGCCATGATAAATATCGCCGTTGCTGAGATACCAATTAATCTCATAGGTAGAATCCAGCGGGTGGGAATTATTGGTGATATTAATTGCAGTATTGGTGCAGATCAATTCCTGGACTATTGAAATGTCAATAACGGACGGCTTCGGATAGAATGGATAATCGACAAATGAAGTATCAACACAGCCATATACATCTTCAACAGCAAGAGTAACGTGCTTATCACCCGGTTCTGTAAATCCGGGATCCGGTTCTTTCAAGCTACTTGTATTTCCCTCTTCAAATATCCAATTATAGCTCGTAATCGCTCCATTGCGCGAGAAGGAATTATTCTCTACGTGTACAGAGCTCGCAATGCAAGAATCGCCTTGCAGAGAAAAAATGGACTGAATACTATCCCGTATTTCAACCGTGATAAAAGCGGTATCGGTACAGGACTGCAGCCCTTTATTTAAAAACATTCTGACATTGTAAATCCCCGTGTCCGGAAAGGTATAAGATATATTTTTGTCTGTAAAAACATCTTGGCTCCCATCGTGAAGGTCCACAGTCCATTCATAGGATTGGATAAAATTTTCATCCGTTGACAGGTTTATAAAATCCACGGTATAATCACCACATTGCAAGATTACATATCTATTTTCACCGACTTCCTTAGCCTCTATAGCCGCATCTACCTTGGGGATGCATTCTGTCACATTGAATTGAAAATCTCGTTTAACCTTGCTGAGGACAACGCCATTTTTTATCTGTTCCACACATACACCGACAACATACTGGCCGATTGCAGTCGGTGTTCCGGTAATAATCCCGGTCTGTGGATCAATTTTAAGCTTCGGATTGGCTTTTAAAGGGTTCTGTGCGGAATATCCACTGACATAAGTGACGGTATTATATGGTGGTCGGGTATCGGGATTGGGCGTAACGCCATTGGGCAATTCACTGTTTTCTCCGGGATTGGTCCCCATCTTTCCACCGCCGACAAAGGGTGCGCAGAATGAATACCTAAAAGTTGTCCCCGGGTCATTATCAGAGACTGATTGATCGACCACGAGTGGATAGCCTGCACATATCGCTATCGGTGGAAAATTATTGAACACCGGCGAATCCGTACATTGTCTCTGCGCTTCAGGCGTTAACTCGATGTGGTAAGTCGTACCTACTGAACCCGGATCGACAATATTGACAATTGTGGTATTTCTACAACACCGTTGATATACTATGTGATATGAACTCCTGCTCTGGAGCAATTTAAGCTTAAATTTATAAACGCCTTTTTCTACACAGACATTGGGAGGCACGGTCATGCAAGGGTTGTTTTTATTGGGATCGAGTTTCGTCACGACCGGTCTGTCCAGGATTATTGTCCTATAATACGGTTTATCCAGATCATCTCGCCATACCGTTACGGTCGCTGGAGGGGAACCGGGATTGGAGTCAAAGTCCGCTCCCAGCATTGTACTGCAATCTCTGTACATCGTGATCGTAATCAGGTACATATCATTCCCGAGACATTTATAGGATACCTCGCCGCCTATTATATGATATGCTTCAGCGTTAAATGCCCCCAGGAATAATCCTATTATAAGTAAATAAATTCTATAGTGTTTATTCATATTTTTATGGTATCTGCTCTGTATTCCGTCCTCCTTATCGATGCTTCGCTCTGTACTTTAATCCTTGCTGTCCTTTTAAGTTAAATTTTCATATAGCTTACGCAAATATCGGAATTTTCTTTAAAACAGATTTTCAACTTGCTTGGTTTAAATGGCTTTATTCATGGACATAGCTCTCTTTCTCCTGTTTTCACCTCCTGAACAGCCATTTTTCTTTAATTCCTCAATAATTTAAGAGCTGATAAACCTAAATCCTCATAGCCTAATGAAATGCAGAATCTTTTATTGTCTGTGCTGAAGGCTTATCATAAAGATTAACACCTCTTTTCAGAACGTTTTAAACTCAGATCCTCATGGTGTGAATGCTGAACTATAGATGATAGTCGCATGACTTTCAAGATCAAATCTCTTCTAGCACTAATAGAGAAGGTTGAGGCGGAGATTCCTATCGCAAGTGGATCGCATCAACTAATCATTGTTGAAGATATGTACTTACCCAAATCATGCATTAGAAATTGAAGATAAGCACAAAAGCCTTTGAATACAAGCACTTGCTCGAATTTGGTTCTCACCGTAGTCTTACTACGATTCCGAGCCAAATTCTTGCGCGAGCCCTTGTCTTCTGTGGCTTTTGCACTTCCTTTTGCATTTCTATTGCACGTTTTGGGTACTTATGAAAAGCTTGGATGAAAAATACATTCATTTTGCTCCACATCTACTCTCAAATGCACAACACATAGTGGAGACCTGAAGCTAATTAGACAATAGTCTGAATGCCATAGTTAAAATATCCATCAAGCCCGGACATAACTTGAACGGTCATTTATCCTGATGGGCAGCTGTACAATTGAATGCTTAATTACCCACGATCAATAAAACAAGCTCCAACTATTAATAATAATAATGTAGTCGTCTTACCTTGGCAACATGTTTGGCAAGTCTCAACACCTGGCAAGAATATCCATATTCATTATCATACCATACATAGAGAGTTGCATTTTTGCCATCTTCAGAAACAATAGTTGAAGGCGCGTCAAATATTGATGTCGAAGTCATTCCTACTGCGTTACTGGAAACAAATTCATCGGAATCAGAATAGTGAATCTGTTCCACGAGAGGTCCGCGATATGATGCCTTATACAACAGATTATTAATCTCCTCTACTGAGCTAGGTTTCTCAAGAGTCAAGTTCATAATCGCAAGAGACACATCCGGAGTCGGTACGCGCACAGCATTCCCTGAGAGCTTGCCCTTGAGATGTGGTATTACTTTAGTCACCGCTTTGGCCGCACCGGTCGTCGTAAGTACCATATTGACAGCAGCACCTCTTCCTCTCCTAGGCTTCTTATGGAAATTATCGAGTAAGTTTTGACTATTTGTGTAAGCATGAATAGTCTCAATGTGTCCTTTATCTATACCGTAATTTTCATCGATTACTTTAATAATCGGAGAAATAGCATTGGTTGTGCAAGAAGCAGCGCTTAAGATATCGTCGCTATCCTCAATAAGATCTTGGTTTATTCCATGAACGATATTTTTCATATTTTTCCCGGGCGCCGTAAGGATAATTTTGTCAACTCCGGGGCGTTTATGGATGCTTATTGCTTCTTTATCTTTCCACACGCCCGTATTATCCAGCAGGATAGCGTTTTTAATTCCATATTCGGTATAATCAATTTCATCCGGGCTACCGGCAAAGAGAAAATGAATTTTATTGCCATTAACAGTCAAAGTTTCTTCCTCTGTATCGAGTTCCACAGTACCCGGAAAATCACCGTGCACGGAATCTGAAATAAGCAAAGCGGTACGTTTCCTTAATTCTTCTGCTCTATCCTTAAGTTTTGGACGTACAACAATAGCTTTGAGGCGTAATTGATCCCCTCTGCCGGTCATAGTTACAAGTCTTCTGGCGAGTAGTCGGCCTATTCTCCCAAATCCATATAAGATAACATCGCGAGGCTTAATTTCAGCAGAGTTGCCAAACTGCGTACCCAATTTCTCCAATAGGAAATCACAGATACTCATATTCTCTTCCACTTGTTTAAATTCCAAGGCTAGTTTCCCTATATCTACCTTAGCCGGAGGTAATTCATCATAATCTGCTATTGCAGTTATCATATCAAGTGTATCATCCAGCGTAATCTGCCTGTCGTCATAATTATCGGCGATGCCGTGATGTTTTATAATTTCACTGGGGCGACAATCATATATCTCTTCCCGGAAAAGGACGGTTTCCACCCCTTTATCAAATCGCAATTCACCTACTTTCCGCAGCAGAGCGAGTGCCTTTCTTTCTTTAGTGCGCCAGTCATTGAGCGCTTTGTTTTGTTTTTCTACAATAAGAGCCTCATTCATAATATGTGTTGTGTTTAATTTAGTGCAAAGATGCCACTTTCCCACCTTATAGCAAAGGGATTTTCTGTCTATTCTATGTCAATATAGCTATTATAGACGATTGGGGGGATTTCTTGCCACAACTTGTGGATAAGTTGTGTATAGAAATGAGCATTTTACTTTATTGAGCAAAAAAGCCCATCTTTCACATTGGGAAAGACAGGAACAAATTCAGCTATAAACTTCTTTGTGTTATGATAAATCCATCTTAAAATAAGCTAAATTAATTACCGAGGTAATTCTTTAATAATTTGGATCGTTTTACAGAGCGCAAGCGATTTATGGCTTTATCTTTAATCTGGCGCACGCGTTCTCTGGTCAGGCCAAATCTATCACCGATGTCTTCAAGGGAAAGTGAGTGTTCTATACCTATCCCAAAGTAGTATTTTATAACATCTCTCTGTCTGTCCGTTAAAGTATTCAATGAACGCTCAATCTCTTTTCTGAGAGATTCAGAGTATTCTACTTCTTTATCTGCTTCCGGCATTTTATCGTCCTCGAGTACATCGAGAAGTGAATTGTCCTCTCCCTCAATAAAAGGTGCGTCCACCGAAATATGCCTGGCGGCAACACCCATTGTCGTTTCAACCTCATCAGTAGAGATGTCAAGCACCTCAGATAGTTCATCGGCTGAAGGTTCTCTTTCATATTCTTGTTCAAGTTCAGAGAAAGCGCGATTAATTTTATTCAGGGAACCTACTTTATTTAAAGGTAGTCGCACAATACGTGATTGCTCTGCAAGCGCTTGAAGAATACTTTGTCGTATCCACCACACGGCATAAGAGATAAACTTAAAGCCCCTTGTCTCATCAAATCTCTGTCCGGCTTTTATTAATCCGAGATTGCCTTCATTGATGAGATCAGACAAGCTCAAGCCTTGGTTCTGATATTGTTTAGCCACCGAAACAACAAACCTGAGATTGGCCTCAGTAAGTTCTTCAAGAGCTCTTTCATCCCCTTGCTTTATCCGCCTGGCGAGCTCGACTTCTTCTTCCGGTGTAAGAAGATCGACCTTCCCTATTTCTTGTAGATATTTCTCAAGAGATTGACTCTCCCGGTTTGTAATAGACTTCGTAATTTTGAGCTGCCTCATACTCTAGTTTAATTTGATTAAATAGTTTTATACACAACAATACCGAGAAGATAAATCAACGAGCTTTACCTCCCGGCTGTACATGATTAAACAATTGGTATTCTGAAAAAAAAGTTCACTTCTATTTGATAAATACAACATTTATGCTTAATTACCGGCCTGATTAACAATTGGAGACTTAATTTTCAGTGAGCAATAAAGGATTTAGCCCGGTTTAATCACAGATAAAGCTTTCCTTAGAGAGTGTTGTCAGAACCTGAAATAGCTGTAATCTATTCCAAGGGTTCTACAAGTGCATATAAACTTTCCCGCTGACGGGATGAATACAGGTATGCCGGCACAGAGGTTCTCAGTTCTGAGGAAAGTAACAATTTATAACATTTTTTATGGACTTATTTTTCAGAGTTCTTAAGGAAAACACTATAATATCTGCGTATAATCCGGCCAAAGTCTATAAATCGCTCTTAAAGAGATCGGCCTATAAGGTATTTATTAAATCGAATTAAAATATTATATGGATCGCGTACAAGTAGAAATGGAGTTTATTTTCAGGGCATCACCTGCTATTCTGTATAAATTTCTTACTATGCCTGATTGCCTCATAAGGTGGTTTTCTGATGGCGTAACAATAGAGGACGATATTTTCACTTACACATGGAATGGATATGAAGAACAAGCTGAATTACTCGAGGATGAGGAAGGTGAGCATCTGCGATTCCATTGGCTAGATTCCGAGGATGAGGACGAGTATTTTCAGTTTGATATAACTAGAAGCTCTGTAACGGGTGAAACCATTCTCGAGATAACAGACTTTGCCGATGAAGACGAGGTCGAGGAGCAAGAGGCGTACTGGGAGAAAAACATGGATAAGCTGAAACAAGCTTGCGGCGGATAGCTATACTCATCACATTCCATTATTCAGGTGCAAGTCGGACAATTAAATTATCCAGTTCTTCAGTAATGGGGATCTGGCAAGCAAGCCGGCTTTTATCGTCATCGACAAAGAAAGCTTGATCGAGCATATCTTCTTCGTCCTCATTCATTGCATCGAGTTTATGGTCACTCTCGACGTACACGTGACAGGAAGCACATAATGCCATTCCACCACAAGTACCGGCAACCGGCAATTCAGAGGCCTTACAGACTTCCATAAGGTTTAATTGCATATCGGTCGGGACTTTTACGCGATGCTCTTTCCCCCTTCTATCGATAATTGTTATTGTAATCTCTTTACTCATCCTCAAATCCATGTATTCCCGTTACAGTCGTATATTTGAACGATAATTTCTGTTCAGGATTGACAATTTTAAACGCAGATTGACACATCAATGTCGCCTCGTGGAAACCGCACAAAATCAGTTTTAGCTTTCCTTTATATGTATTAATATCTCCTATTGCATATATTCCGGGAATATTGGTCGAGTAGTCTAGCGTGTCAACTTCGATTGCATTCTTCGTGATATTTAAGCCCCAATCGGCAATCGGGCCCAGCTTGGGACTTAATCCAAATAAGGGGATAAAATGATCTGTCGATTGTAGGATTGCCCCCTCGTGTTTATGCTGTATCTCGACTTCCGTCAAATGTCCATTTCCTCCCAATCCCGTAACTTGTGCTTCAGTTATGAGCTTAATCTTTCCCGCTTCATCGAGTTTTTTAACCTTATCTACGCTGTCCGGCGCTCCTCTGAAACGCGTCCTTCTATGAACCATAATCAACTCACTCGCAATATCACTTAAATGAATTGCCCAGTCAAGTGCGGAATCCCCACCACCTGCTATAACAACCCGTTTATCTCTGTACAACTCCGGATTCTTAATAATGTACTCAACCCCATTATCTTCATAGTCTTGAATATTATCTATCGGTGGCTTTCTAGGTTCAAAGCATCCAAGTCCACCGGCAATTGCGAGTACGGGCGCTTTATGCACAGTTCCTTTATGTGTCGTAAGGATAAAATGTCCCTTTTCATCTCTTTCAATTTTTTCTGCTCTTTCTCCCAGTGTAAATCCAGGCTTAAATGGCCTTATCTGCTCCATCAGATTATCCACTAGTTCACTCGCATTCACCGATGGATAACCGGGAATATCGTAAATAGGCTTCTTGGGGTAAATCTCAGCGAGTTGTCCGCCCGGTTGCGGTAGAGAATCTACAAGATGACAATGCATCTTTAATAAGCCTGCCTCAAATACAGTAAATAGCCCTACCGGACCTGCTCCTACGATCAGAATGTCGGTATTGATGATACCTTTTTCCATGAATTATTCTACTTAAAAGTTCTTTCTTAATCTTTTCTCTGAAAGCCTTATGTGTAGTTGAATGTTTAAGAAAACCCGGTCTTAATTCTGGAGTATAAGTTCTTTTTTCTGCTTAGCTAGTTCCCTGTAAACTCGGCTTTCCTTTTCTCCAGGAATGCCATTGCTCCTTCTCTGAAATCCTCTGTTTCACTCACAATCCCAAAACTTTCAACCTCCTTCTCATAACCATTGATCAAGGGATGTGTATGTGCATTAACAGTCTTGATAATATGTGCAATTGCAATCGGTGCTTTATTCAGGATTTTAACGAGCAACTCTCTTGCAGTAGATAAAACAGATTCCGGTTCAACAACCTTGTTTACCAGACCTAAATGATGTGCGGTCTCCGCATCAATATTTTCAGCTGTCATTAAATATTCCATAGCCTTGGTACGACCGATATAATCGACGAGTCGTTGTGTTCCACCATAACCGGGAATCAAGCCGAGATTTACCTCCGGTTGCCCAAATGCTGCTTCGGAACTCGCAATCCGCAAGTGACATGCCATCGCAAGTTCACATCCCCCGCCAAGCGCATAGCCATTTACAGCAGCAACCACAGGAACCGTAGATTGCTCAATAGCATTGAAGGTCTCGTGGCCAAATTGTGACATCTCCCGGCCTTCACCCGGCTCGAGCGAGAGGAATTCTTTTATATCCGCACCTGCAACAAATGCTTTCTCGCCCGCACCGGTGATAATCACACCGCGGATTGTTTCATTTGCCTTGAGCTCCTGGGTAAAAAAGGTATGCAACTCCTTCATAGTCCCGGTATTTAAAGCATTCAGTGCTTCGGGCCGGTTTATCGTTAATAATGCTATATTTTCTTTAACTACAACTGTTATAAATTGATAACTCATATTTCTTACTTCTTTTAGAGGGTAAAGTTACGATTGTATAAGCTGCTTACACAATTTTCTATACCTTTTTGCAAGCTCATCTCGGCTGAATTGCTTGATATATTCTTCATCCCTTGTGCGTTGTGGCTTGTTTATAAACGAGTTTAGCTTACGCAAAACAACGGCAGGATCTTCATCATAACTAAACATTTCACCACAGCCGGATTCTCTCAGGATACGCGCTGCATCGCCTTCCGGATTCCCAAATCCCAAGATCGGTTTTCCACTTGCCATAAGCTCAAATATCTTGCCCGGAATCGTTGTAGTGCCCATTTCAGATTTATTGGAAAGCAATAATAATATTGTTGATTCTGCATATAGCTTCAATACAGCATTGTGATCTATATATCCGACATTAACTAGCTTGTCGCCTAGTTCTGAAATCTCTCTGCTCCTGAGCATTACTGATTCACTTATCGGACCTGCAAATACTACCTTCACTTCATGCTCTTCCCGGAATTCTCCCAAAGCATTCCATAAACAACTTGCATATCTATACTGATTATATATTCCTGCATGGCTGACTACAATTTCGGAACCACTTTCATTCTCCATATTCTGAAAATCAGCCGCATCAAAACCATTGGGAATTGTATGGAATTTCTCAAGGTCAAATTTTTCAAGATAATCAGGTAAGCTATACGATGTTCCCACAACAGCGTCTGCTGTACTCAACATCCTGCGTTCATATTCTTTATACCGTTTAATTGTACCACCTTTAACACCGAGATCACCGACAAAGTCTAGTTGAGATATCGGGTCTCGCACGTCCATTATCCATTTCAAATCTGAGAATTTCTGCGAGCACAAATAGCCGATTTTATGTAAACTATGCGGCGGTCCACTAGTAATTATAACGTCGATATCGTTCTGTGGAATGTATTGAGACAGGAAACGGGCAGATGGTTTTACCCAGAATTTTCTTGGATCCGGCATAAAGAAGTTTGCCCTTATGAAGCGTAAAACCTTACTTATAAAACTCTTCTTTGCACCGGCATTATCAGTTCCCGTGTTATTAATTTTCTTTCCGGTAATAAGGCGTGCAATTTTATATGGCTCCCATATATTCCGTTTAACTACCTTAACATCCGGATGTACATCATCCATCAAGGTTTCATCTTTGATATGAAAATCGGGATTGGCAGGAGTGAGGACATGAACATTGCATTCTTCTCCCTGCATATACTTTGTCATTTTTAGCCACCTCTGAACACCGGAACCGGCAGATGGCGGCCAATAATATACGACTACAAGTACATTCATACTTTCTGATTATTTTTTCTATATGCGAGATAGAATAAGCCGATCACACCTATAAACAACAATACTGAACTTATATAAGAAATTGTGAGTCCTGAGTAATATGTCTCCGGATGAAAGCGCATTACAATCTTGTGTTTTCCCGCCGGCACTTCAATCCCTCTCAATGCATAATCAACACGGAATAGCGGGACTTCCTTCCCATCGACGTAAGCTTTCCATCCTTTATCCGGTCCGTACCATATTTCAGAGAAGACGACTAGTGAATTACCGGGATTGTCCGATGAATAGCTTAATTCTTCCGGTGTGTACTTAGTTAATTTAATTGTACCACTTGTAGAATAATCCTGAAACTTTAAATCATCCGCAAATTCCTTATGAATTACCGCAGTTGTCCCTAAATCTGTGTTGTCTAAGCTCTGTATTTCTTCCTCATCGGATTGAACAAGCTTAACATTTTTTACATACCATGCATTGCCGTATGCATCCGGATTGGGAATAAGTTGTTGTTCACGCGTGATGATATACTTTGTGTTTAACATATTGAGCACCTGCTTATTCCCTTTGGAAATATCGTGTTCAATAAGATCTTGATAGCGTTGCAACTTAGCCGCATGATATCCACCTATTGTCTTGTAAAAATGTGACGAAGTAGAGCTGTTAAACGTATTAATGGATAAATCATAAACGCGAAAATACGGGTCGGTGTCTTTCATGATTTTTTTATCCACCGGACGTGGCTGTATCTGATGAAGGACTGTACGAGCTCGATGAAAACTATCGGCATTAATATAGCGCTTTCCTATCCCCCAGATATCAAATAATACAAGTACCGCGATAATAGCCAAAAGAACCCTGCTCTTGATTTTATCCCTTAAATTAAGCCATAATGCACCAGAAGCAAGTAAAATGAGAATAATACTTCTCCATGCATCTTTGCTTAGTAATGCAGCACGCGCATCAAGCAGTGGATCAATATTCAATCCTTGTCCAGTAAATCTTGCATCACCGGCTGCTTCAAATCCATAAGTGGATGCAATAATCCAAGCTAATACACATAAGCCCACACTTATCCCTGCTCCGATGTAAAGCTTCTTCTGCAATACCTTTTTTGAAGCTTTGGATTGCAGAAAATCCTTTAATCCTACTGCGCCACCCATTGCCATCAACAGGGATGTAATGGGCATGATGGAATTGGGGGTACGGAATTTATCAAATAAAGGCACATAATCAAACATAAACCTATTCAGCCACTCAGCATGTTTTCCCATTGACAAGAGAATGGTAAACACTGTAGCAATCAGAATCCAATGGTAAAATTTCCCACCTTTGATAAAATATCCTAGGATAAAGAAAAGGACAAATAAAATGCCGAGGTATGCCGGACCAGAAGTAAATGGGAGTCCACCGTGATACAAGGGAGCATTTCCATCATTATTCCGCAGGATCTGCGACCATATCCTATCCTGCTTTAAGTCATCACTCCAGTCGGCAGGTTCCATAGAACCACCACCGGCGGCTCCGGGAATAAATATAGTCATAACATCTTGTAAATTCTGAGACCAAGCCATTGCATAATCCCAGTCAAGTCCACTGTCAGCTTCCTGATCGCCTCCCGGTTTTCCTCCCTCATCGAGAATAGGCGTACCGCGTATGGAACTATCGAGATACTCTGCGGTAGTCATAAGGAGATTGGCAGAGCATCCTACGGCTATCGCAAGTCCTACAAGGAGACCTAGGCTAGCTTTCCCGAAGCCTAAGAATTCTTTTTCTTTTATAGCATCTATCGCCTGGATAATCACATAAAACACCAGAGGAAAGCTCATGTAGTAGAGCATCTGTGGGTGATTGGCAAAGAGGCCGACACTAGCACCGATCATAAATAAGGCTATCCCAATCAGAAATTTCTTACGATATGCAAGGATTACACCTGCCGTTAAAAGTGGCAGAAAGCTTAATACGCGCATCTTGGATGTGTGGCCGGCTCCATATAAGGTAATAATTGCGGCCGTGTATGTAAAACCGATCGCTCCCATCACGGCAATCCAAGAACTACAGCCTAGACATATAAGCAAGATATACATACAGATAGAACATGCGAGAAAGTATCCTATGGGGCGATTAATGAATAGTTGGAAGGTTTTTTCTATATACTTGGAAATATTTCCCGGTTGATTATTGGCTATCTGGTATGTAGGCATTCCACCGAACATAGCATTGGTCCACAGTGGTGTATGGCCTGTTTTCTGCCTCCAATTGGTTATTTCCGTGGCCATTCCACGATAATTGGTCAAGTCAGATTGATTTAATTTCTTACCTTGAATCTGCGGATAAAAATAAACACAAGAGAGCACAAGCAAGACCAGTATGCTTATAATATGTGGAAGAAGTTTTTTCATCATGATACAATGAAGTCGTTGATAAATAATAATTTCTATTGCAAATGTAGTTATTTCTGAATGATTTCATTCTCATAGAGCTTAATCCTTATCCCATTTTTAGTAAGCTCACCCGTAAGCATGCCGTGCGTGTTAAAAACCTTGGCAATATTTCCCTTCCTATCCACAGCAATGAAACCGCCATTAATCTTCTTTTCGTTCATAAAAACTCGGAGATGCGCAGCAGCTTCTCCCAGACTTATATTCTTGTATTTCATCCTGGCATGTAGATCATAGGCTACCGCATAGCGGATAAAATATTCTCCGTGTCCCGTGCAAGAAATCGCACAAGTTTCATTATCAGCATAAGTTCCCGCACCGATTATCGGAGAATCCCCTATTCTTCCATATCGTTTCATCGACATGCCCCCGGTTGATGTTCCAGCGGCTAGGTTCCCATAGCTATCTAGCACGACGCAACCTACCGTACCGTGTTTTTCAAGGTTTTTCCGCTTTTCCCAGTTCTGCTTGCGTTGATAAGTGTCAAAATAGCTATTCTTAACTTGCTTCAATCCATGCCTTTCGGCAAATTCATCGGCTCCTGCCCCACTTAATAAGACATGTACAGAAGAATCCATCACAAGTCTCGCCGCCTTAATAGGATTCTTAGTATGCTTTATTCCTGCTACTGCACCGGCTCTACAGGTTTTGCCCTCCATAATAGAGGCATCAAGTGTATGTATGCCATCAGCCGTAAATACTGCACCTTTCCCTGCATTAAACAATGGATCATTTTCCATCATAACAATGCATGCTTGCACTACATCTACGCTTCTCGCTCCATCTCGTAGCATAGAATCAGCCTTGAGCAATATTTCCGTGAATGTTTTCTCGTATTCAGCTCGCTTCTCTGCAGTCACATAATCCTCGCTATATGATCCTGCTCCGCCATGGATTAACACTACGTAATCGCCGGAAGAGCTTTGACTACTTCCTAGCTGGTTCAATTTGCAACTCCCTAGTAAAAAAAGAAAAGATAAATAACATATAAAGTATCTCATAAATCAAAGTATTTCAACACATTGTTTCTCTGCTGTTTATACATTTCCAATTCCTGAGACGATAGCTTGGATAGTCGAGCAGAGTCCCGCCATTTATAGTAGAGATCACCACATTTGCGTAAGCTATATAAACCAATGGGTAAAGTAAGGATAAAAGTCCATATCAGCATATTACCTATATTAAAAGCAAGCACAATCAGTAAAATAAGCACTAGAATCACCGACCCTAACATGAGAATCCCAAGATATACCGGAATCTGAAATTCATGGTTAAATTTCACAGAGCGCAGTACTTTCCGTGCTAGCAGCCAAGGCAAGCCGAGTAAGAGCATCGCAGGAATAGATAAAATTGCCCAGAAAATAATAGCCAGCGTATTCCCAATGCCAAATTTTAAGACCGGAACGCCGAGATGGCTCTGTGTTTTTTCATTGAGAAAATGTATTTTATCTGCCAGAGGCTTAAGTTTCTCTTTCTCTGCATCCTCTGCTTCACTTATGGCTGCAACTCTCCGGAGAAGCTTAAATATCTCCAGTTTACTGCATTTTAAGCGATTGTAACGCCATTCTTCCGTAACAGTCTGCACTAAGACATTAACCCATTTTTCATCTTTAATCCGATCTATATGGATAGAACCGGCTTTCATACGTGCATAGGTTTCTGCTGTAATTTCATTCATTGCATTGTCTCCTTCTTCCAACATTTCAGTCGGGTCAAATGCTTGCGAAATATGGAGAAACACATAAGACCGCCAGCGATGAAGCTCCTCATAATTGGTCACTACTGCACTGATAAGTGGGACGATATTGTATTTCTTTGCTGTCCCTAATATAAGCCGTGAAGCACCGTTTTTCAGACGACGAATACGTTTAACTTCCTTGGTTGTTGCTTCCGGGAATATCGTAACACGTCCACCACTCTCCAGTACTTTAAAAGCTTTTTCAAATGATGCAGCATTCTGCCGAAGATTCCGTATTCCATCCCTCTGACGAAAAATGGGAATTTGATTGGTGCCATCAAAGAACCATTTAAATGCAGGCTTAAATAAATCGCCTCGTGTCATAAAATGGACTTCTACAGGAAAATAGCTCCCGATAAGACAAGGCTCGACAAATGCACTCGGATGATTGGCTGCAATGACAAGTGCTTTATCCTTGGACAATCGATCCATACCAAAGATAATCACATCTTTAAAGTATATCTTAACCGCAATTCTCACCAGGTATTTCAGGAAATAATATAGCATCGGCACCAGAATATTGAATAGTTTTACATCTTTGCAAATGTACAATTTATCAAAGATTGTAAGTATATCGTGAAAGAAAATGCGCAATTTATCGTAATCAGCGGTCCCACAGCGGTGGGAAAAAGTGCTCTAGCATTGCAGCTTGCCATGGAATTTGATTTGCCTATAATATCTGCGGATAGCCGGCAAGTATTTCGAGAAATGTCGATAGGCACTGCAAAGCCTTCTATTGAAGATAGGCTAGGTGTACCACATTTCTGGATGGATGAAAAATCTATCACCGAACATGTCAGTGCAGGGACATTTGTGCGTAATGTTGAGCGGTATCTCGATGAACATAATATATCTACAGCTATTCTCTGCGGCGGGACGCAATTTTATATTGAAAGTTTACTATATGGGCTAGACAAAATGCCTTCCATTCCGGATACAATCAGAACTGAAGTTCAGAGGCTATACACTTTAAAGGGAATCCGGTACCTACAAGATTATGTCAGGAAAAATGATGAATTGTATTATGAAAAAGTTGACAAAGACAACCCAAGGAGGTTATTGAGAGCGGTTGAGCTTATGGAAACAAGTGGGAAGCCCTATAGCTCCTTCATAAATTCTGAAAAAAGGCGCCTCCCTCGCTATCGCAAAATTGCATTTTTCTTATCCAGGCCACGCGAAATTTTATATGAGAGGATTAATAAGCGAGTGGAAACTATGTTTTCTGTTGGTCTTGTAGAAGAAGCTCATAAACTCTATCGCACACAGAAGGACAATAAAAATCTTCATACGGTGGGATATCAGGAGCTATTCCAGTATTTTTCCGGGAATATAGGTCGCGATGAGGCAATCCGCTTAATAAAACGCAATACACGCAGGTATGCCAAGCGACAACTCACCTGGTATAGGAAAAATCGCTTCCGTTATATCAAAAGAAATGTAGACCGGCAAGAGTCTATCAGACAAGCCGTAGCTTTATTCCTCCTCGGAAAGCACATCCAGTAAATCGTTGACATTCTCCGGCGGCCTGCCGATAACCGCGTGCTTGCCATTGGTTACTATGGGGCGTTCCATAAGTTTAGGATAGTTATGCAATATTCTTACCCATTCTTCTCTCGTAAAGTCTTTATTCTTAAAGTTTACTTTATAAATCTTTTCATTTTTTCTGATCAGATCTTGAGGTTCCATATCAAGCAGGGAAAGAATCTGTTCAAGTTTTTCTACAGAAGGCGGATTTTTCAGATATTTTACTACTTCCGGCTCTATACCGCGCTTTTCAATAAGAGATAGAGTCTGTCTGCTCTTGGAGCATCTCGGATTATGATAGATGACTAGTTCACCCATGTCATTAATAATTATTATACGTTTAAATAAGACTTAATGTATTGGATGCACAAGATACGAAATCTTACGCAACAAGAATTTAAATGAATGTTAAAGCCTCTTTAAATCAGCTCAACATGCATGTATAACTGCATTCCTCTGATTATGTTTAAGCATGCCTTATAGCATCGGGTCTTTAGGTCTATAATTCAATGGAGAGAGTCAACTTTTTCCATCCATTCAAGCTCGACATTTTCAATATCGGTCTCAAGTGCCTGGAGCTCAATCTGCTTGGCTCTGAGCTCATCAGCTGAGAAATTTATCGAATCTTCAAAGTCTTTCAGAAGTAATTCCTTGGCTTTTTCAAGCTTTTTAAGCTTGGATTCAAGTCTGTTAATAGCTTTCTGGTCATGATAGCTTATTTTTAATGATTTATCCTTTTTCTTATTGGATTTTCTCTGCTCCTTAGCTTGTGTAGAGGATGACTTTTCTTTTATCAAGGCTTGAATGTGCGACGGCGGAGGGGGCAGCTTTCCCTCGGCTTTTGCTTCTCGGTATTGTGTATAATTACCTGGATAATCACGCACATAACCATTTCCTTCCATCACAAAAAGGTGATCGACAATTTTATCCATAAAATATCTATCGTGAGAAACGACGATAAGGACGCCGGGGAAGTTCAATAGAAAATCCTCAAGGACATTTAAAGTCATAATATCCAGGTCATTGGTCGGCTCATCCAGGATAAGGATATTGGGATTTTGCATCAATATTGTAAGGAGGTATAAACGTCTTTTTTCTCCTCCGCTGAGCTTGGCCGTATAAACGCGTTGTTTTTTATCGCCAAACATAAAATGCTCGCAGAGTTGGCGAGCTGTCAGTTTCTTGCCTTTCTGCAATGGAATTACCTCAGCAATATCACGCACTGTTTCAATAACTGTTTTATCCGGATCCAGGTTCTCATTTCCTTGCTTATAGTGCCCTATACGCGTTGTCATGCCATGGACAACTTTACCGCCATCTGGTTTTAATTCTTGGGTAATCAGCTTTATGAGGCTGGTTTTCCCGACGCCATTGGGCCCTATTATCCCTAGTCTATCGCCTTTTTTAAAGACGTAATTAAAATCCTTGACAATCTGGGTGTTTCCGAGTTTCTTATTGATATAATGTAGCTCTATAATCTTACTTCCTAGTCTGCTAGGTTTCCAGAGAATAGCAAGTTCATCCTCGGTGCTGTAGGCATAGATTTCTTTTTTGAGCTCTTGATAACTCTGGATACGCGCTTTATTTTTGGTTCCCCTAGCCTTGGGCATTCTATTGACCCATTCCCGTTCTTTGGTCATGAGTTTTTTATTCTTCTCGTGCTCGATCTGTGCATTGGTCTCCCGGATATGTTTTTTCTCCAGGTAGTCGGAATAATTTCCCGCATATTTAAAAAGTTGTCCCTGATCAAGTTCATAAATAACATCGCAGATATTCTCAAGGAAATATCGATCGTGAGTAATCAAGAGCACGGTTAATTCAGGCTTGGAGAGATAATTCTGAAGCCATTCGATCATTTTCAGGTCAAGGTGATTGGTGGGTTCATCAAGAATCAGAAAATCGGGTTTTTCAATTAAGATACGAGCGAGTGCGAGGCGTTTTTTCTGTCCACCGGAGAGTTCTGAAGTTTTCATCTCACTTTCGTGCAAATGGAGTTTAGACAATATTTCCTGAATTTCTGCTTCGAGGTCCCACACATGGAGCTCTTCCATCTCGGCAAGTATTTGCTGAAAAGCAGCATCATCATGTCCCATTTCCAATGCTTCTCTATACCTAGCCAGAACACGTACTTCTCGAGTATCAACCTCCATTACCGTATCCCAGATAGTGGCACTGGGCTTGAAATCAGGATCTTGATCGAGGAAGCTTGCCCGGATGGATGGGTGGAATTCAACTGAAGCATTTACACCTTCCGGCGCTTCAATTCCGGCAAGTATTTTAAGCAGACTACTCTTTCCCGTCCCATTGCGTGCAATCAATGCAACCTTTTCACCTTTATTGATATGCATGTCAATATGCTCAAAGAGGACATTGTCCCCATAAGCTTTACTGACATTATCAATCGTGAGGTAATTCATCGTTCTTTAATTTACTAGGTGAGCTGCACAATATACAGAAGGCATTGCATAATGAAAAGCATTCTGTATTCCATACTCCATCCGTAAAGAAACAAAATCAGTCTATGGCTGAAACAGGTACCGCTCTATAACAAAGGCATTTTTATGACTTGTAGAGCTTATCCCACTTGTACTTTAATTTTCCTTACTGGTATAAGGATGCAGAATATCGTTCATAATATTCAAGGCCTCTGAAATGTAAAGGTCTTTTTCAATATTCTTTATCACGGCATTATAACGTGCCCTTTCTACAGAATCGGTAGCTATCTGCTCTTTAACCGATGGAAGATTATTCACGGCCAGACCAAGAATTTTATCGTGAATGCCCTTAAAATACTCATTTTTAGCTTCTCTCTTCTCTTTTCTGGCGATGTAATCATCGAGATTAAGTGAAATCAGAGACTTTTCTTTAATTTTCTTAATATACTCGGCTTCCTCGTGCAGAATTTGAAACTTTTTATTCTGCGAAACGCGGTTTTTACTCTGTTCCTCGAGGAAAGAAAGGTCATAAGTATATACGTCTTGACTATATTCAGCCGGAGATATTTCCGACCAACTCATAGCGTATTTGTAATCCTTTTCACCGACCTTTATCAGATTGTATTTCCCTGGCAAGATAATATCCGGAGTGATACCGCGCAATTGTACGGAACCGCCATTAATGCGATAATACTTCTGTGTCGTTATTTTTACAGTACCGAGTGGTTTTAACTCGTCAAAACCCTGTAAGCCTTTATCGAGGCTGTAAAAGCGCTGTACCGTTCCTTTACCGAATGTAGAACTTGTACCTACGATAACACCTCTTCCATAGTCTTGCATTGCCGCTGACATAATCTCAGAAGCGGATGCACTGAAGTGATTTACCAATACAATTAATGGGCCGCGATATTCCACATCGGAATCTGTATCTTCAAGCACATAAGGTGCTCCGCGTCGGGATTTTACTTGCACAATAGGACCATCTTCAATAAATAGACCGGCCATATCAATGACATCGCGTAGCGATCCACCACCATTGTTTCTCAGATCAAGGATAATACCTTGCACGTTATTTCGCTTTAATTTCTCAAGTTCTTTTTTTACATCTGAAGCGCTACTCCGCGCAGAGCGGTTGCTGAAATCGGTATAGAAGCTCGGAAGCTTTATATAACCAATCTTCTGAAAGTGGCTAGAATCAACAAGGATGAACGACTTGACATAACCTTGCTCGAATATGATAACATCCCGCTTTATCTCTATCTCTTCATAAGATCCATCAACATGCTTGACATGAAGCGTAACATAAGTGCCTTTTTCACCGCGTATTAAGGAAACAACTTCATCGATATGCATACCGACGACATCGACAGGAGGCTCCCCATCTTGTTCGACCTTTAAAATTTTATCATCGGCTTTTAAGTCACCTTGTTTCCACGCCGGGCCACCGGGAATAAGCTTCACGATCTTGGTATAATTTCCATCTATGCTTAATTGGGCGCCGATTCCTTCAAGTCTGTTGGATAAGCGCATATCAAAGTCTTCTTTGTCCTTAGGACGGAAGAATCCGGTGTGTGGATCATAGACATTGGTAAACGAATTGAGATACATACTGAACCAATCCGTACGACGTGTTTTAATCAGATTGTTCCACCATTTTTCAAAGGTGTCTTTAATCTTCTCTATGGCCTTTTCTTTTATTTCATCAAGTGTGAGCACCTCGCCTTCATAATCTTCCTCCTTTTGTTTCTCCAGTTCTCTTGCCACACGTGATAAAATGTCGGCTTTAATATATTTTCTCCAGTATTCCTTCAATTCCTTCTCATCCTTTGCAAAGTCAATTTTTTCCGGATTCAATTGAATTGTATCTACTTGTGTAAGATCAAACTCCTCTTCAACTACTTCCTTATAAATATCATGCGACCGGGCAATCGCATCTTCAATAATCTCATCGGATAAATTAAAAAAGTCAATCTTGTTCTTTTTGAATTGGTCGTCGAGCTTGTATTTCCATGGCTCTAGCTTATTGATTTCCTTCTGTGTCAGAAATCGCTTTGCTCCATCAATACGTTCTAAATATAGCGAGAAAATTTCTGCAGAGGTAGAATCATTGAGTTCCTTGGGACTGTAGTGAAATTTCTGTAGATATTGACGTACCGCCGACACCAGCACAACTTCCTTCCCGGAATTCGGATCTACTGTTATATCGTTTTTACTATTTCCCCACCATATAGAAATACCAAGTACACCGGCTATACCAAGTGTTATAAGAATCGTTTTCATGTTACTCTTTCGTTGCATTAACTGAATTAACCACATTCCTCCACTGTGAGTTTAAATCTCTGTATTTATAGAGGAGTATCGCCATTGTAATTTACTCACATAAATATATATACGCATAATACGCATGAGAAATTGTAGATAAGTTCATAAGCTTGGTTTTGATACCCTGCTGTACAACAGAGTATCTTCATTATCTGGTTTTAAGCAGACTATTTCATGAGAATTATTCCTCTTCATTGCCGGCTATACAATTTCTGCTTAGCCTTAAACTCTCGATTCCCTACTCCATGAAGCTATCTCACTTCCCATTTCTTATCTATCGCCTATTATAAAATATATACTAGACATCGAAGTTACTATTTTAATCTTCTTCGGCAAAAGAATTATAAATTATCATAAAAAGTTTACCATCTCTTAGCCACAAGCATATTTTAACGCATAATTAACGCTTAAGGCACTGATTCTTTCATAATGCAGTAATTTTTTGCACTCACTTTAAGACTTATTGTGCGCTGGCCTTTCATTACAGCTTGATAATTATAGTCAATTATGTTTCAATCTACTATGTTCTGAAAAGAGAACCAATCTATAATAAGCGAGATATTTCTCGACAATTTCACCCCAAGGATAAACAAGCATACCTATTAATATATTACATAATAAATTAAGACGTTAAAATTGGCTTCAATGATTTATACAAGAAATAAGCTTACGCAAATGCCCTCGCTCCTCAGGTTTCTCTTCTGTATCGCCATCATAACAAGTATCAGTTCCTGTGGTATATTTAACCGGTTAAGTACTACAGAAGATTTTGACAGCTTTTATCAGAAATTTAACAGCAATCCTACCTTTCAGATGAAACGTATAGCATTTCCGATAGAAGGTTACCATGAAGACATCAACGGCAAGGAGCAATGGACCGAAGAAAATTGGGTACTCCATAAATCAGGTATTGGGGCAGTAGATGAATCTGAATATGATATCACGGTACAACGCGACGAGGATAAATACAAGGAAATACTCAAGGCACATAATGGAAGTCTGTATTTCTCTCGCACATTTCACAAGAAACACGGAAAATGGTATCTGACCGGATGCGTCAATATTGAGGAATAAGCTGGAAGCCGTACTTTATAAATGGGAATAAGAAATTTTATTATTCTACTTCACCTTTATCAGCAGAAAATTTCTGTCGATATTCCAGATCCAATCTCTCTATAAGCCTCCCCGACACCATCATGAAGTTTTTCTCCGTAATCATTCCCACAAGCTCCTTATCGATTGTTACCGGCAGACAGCCGATATTGTTCTTCCGCATCACATTCATCGCATCCATTATCGTATCGTCAGGTCTGATGGTAATAGGCTCATCAATCATAATGTCTTTGACATAGAATGATTTACGGCTCCGTGTCTTATGTGTTTTCAAATAATGCCTCAAGAGTAAACGGCCGGTTACCAGGCCTATCAACTCACCGCTTTTATTCTCCACTGGAAGATATCTTATCAGGTTCCAGTCCATCATTTCTGCGATAAGTTCCACAACATCATCTTTATGTGCAGAGATTAAATCAGTTTCCATGAATTCTTCCACTTTAAGCAATGAAGCTTGATAGCGTTCCAGGTCGTCAATAGAGGAAAGTTTCCATTTATGCACGGGAATACCCGCTTCTTGTTTTTTTATCATAGAAGCAGTTAAAATAGCATTGGCCTCATCACGTGGAACCGTTTTTATTAACTTGGAAAATGAATCGAGTATCCATATAGCCCCATTCTGGTTTACTTTTGTTCGTTCTTCAATTGTTCCGAGGTATCTGTCAATATCAGCCTGATCGATATTTCTGCTTTTCAATCCTTCTCTAGCCATAGGAATAATCTCATTCAAGAGCAATTCACTTGTCGCGTATTTCTTCCCGTTGAACCATCTCATTTTAGTTTCCATACCGTAGCGAGCTGCCTTGCCGAAGTTATCACTCACCGCTGAAAAACTTAGAAGTTTACGCACATCATCAAGCTCATTCTTGTATGCAATCATGGCACCGAGCCACAAAGCAGCATTACTGAATTCATCAATAATCGTAGGTCCTGAAGGCAGTATGCGATTTTCAATCCTCAGATGTGGTTTTCCTGTATCACTGACACCATAACAGCCTCTATTCCATCGATAAACCGTAGAATTATGTACCTGAAGTGCCTTTAATGATGGCACTTCTCCTTTCTGTAAGGCTTCAACTGAATTTTCCTTTGTTTCGGCACTTAACAATACGCGGAATCTGGCAATATCTTCTTTATAAATCTCGAGAATGGAATCATCGATCCAGCTATTCCCAAAGCTTACTCGAGGACTCCTCTCTCGCATGTGGTCGTGTGATGACCGAGTATCTAGTGATTGTTGAAATAAGGCAATACGACTTTCATGCCATAAACGTCTACCAAATACGAGGGGGGAATTGGCAGAAATTGCAAGTATCGGAGCCAGTAAAAGCTGTGAAATATTGTACATTTTGACAAAATTCTGTGGATTAACCTGTAAATGTACTTGAAAGCTCGTATTGCACGCCTCTAGCAGTGGAGAATCGTGTTTCAGGATAAGCTCATCTATTCCGGAAAGGCGCAGCTCATAGGATTGACGCATAAGCTGTGCATTCAAGGCATCCATTAAAGCCTTGTACCTGACCTTGGGAGTGAGATAATCCATCGAAAGATAATATTTCCGCAGCGTCGGCAGAACACCGGTTAACATAGGTATGGCATCTAGCTTTTTCAAGCCTTCTATCAGCTTGTTTAAATTGGTGCTATTCTCACGCTCCATGTCACTGAGACTAGATCCTTCAAATATCCTCGGTGTAAGATTGGTCTCAATATTAAATTGTGCAAGCTCTGTTTCTAGCCATTCAGGTTCGCCCATCATTTCTATGGCTTGCATGGAAATGGGCTTCGGTTTGTAGGTATTGCTGTCAACGATGCACATTTCTTGCTCTGCACCGATGCGTACAATATCATCTTCAAACCAGTCGTTTTCCAGCATATAGGAAAGTGCCTCGACATCATTAAGTAATGCCTCGACAAACTTTTTCATCTGCCTTTTACTCTTTACTACCTTTACATTTTGTTCTCCCATAGAAACATAATTATGTCATCAATCGTTAACAAGAAGTACTTGTCTGGCTTTAAATTTACAAAAAGTATTCAGTAATTACCCAATTATCGTTCAAATAGAATAAATTAGACTTGATTTTAACGGATCTTCATGCAATATCTAGCACGTTCAACATTTTATATTTTTCTCGTTTTTGCCCTCTTGAGCATAGGATCATGTAGGGATAGAAATAGTAAAGAAGAATTATTCCGCGTCGAGTATATCTATGAATTTGATATGCAAGGTGGAATATTGCCACAATTGAGTCATGTATATGAGTTTTCACATAAACCTGTCAATGTAAACGGCGTACTCGATGCCGAAGTATTAAAAAAGGTCAATTCTGCCAATGTTATTTCGGCTGAATTAATTAATCTGGAGAATGATGGTGGATTAAAGATTATACGGAGAATGGAATGTTTCATCTATCCCGAGAATACGACGGATGAATACTACGACATTGCCTACACAGTAGAATTACCACGTAAACAACGGAATTTTATTCAGCTCTTTTCCAGCGGAGATGAATTGCTCGGCTTGTACGATCACCGGTTTATGGATGTACAACTGCGGATATGGTTATGGCGTATTCCACAGCGTTCCCGCCATTTGAGATATCGGATTACCGTAGGATTTTACAGATGATTAAAGTATTTTAATCGCCTGATTTCCTCTTCATTCAAATTGCGGTACCAGCCGCGCTTTAAACCTTTCTTGGTCATGCCGGCAAAGAATGTCCGGTCCAATTTCTTCACTGAATAATCAAGATGCTCACATATACGTCGGACAATCCTGTTCCTGCCGCTGTGCAAGGAAAATTGCACGACTGTTTCTCCTTTTGCCGGAAGGCGGTGGGCCGTATCAACTTTAACAAAGCCATCGGATAATTCTAGTCCACTTCTCGTCTTCTGCAGATCTTTTTCCCTCATAGGCCGGTCAAGCGTAATTTCATATACTTTGGAGACTTCATGGGACGGATGAGTAAGTTTATTGCTTAATTCTCCATCATTGGTAAGGAGGAGAAGACCGGTAGTGTTCATGTCGAGACGGCCTACCGGGTAAATCCTTTGTTTAACTTTATCATCTATAATATCAATTACCGTCTTCCGCCCTTGTGGATCATTAAGGCTCGTAATTGTCCCCTTCGGTTTATTCATCAAGATATACACATACTCTTTCTCCAGCTCTAGGGTCTTTCCATTATACCGGACCACATCACTTTCTTTAATAAGCCTTGCCGGTGCGGTTTCCACTTGATCATTGACCTTTATCTTCCCGGATTTAACCAGTGCTGCCGCTTTCCTTCTAGAGCATATTCCGCAATGTGCGATATATTTATTTAATCGCATTCCCTGCGGGTGATTTTCCCACTCAATACTCGCTTTCTTATTACCATCTTTCCTTTCTCTCATTTAAAAAGGGCTCTCGTCATTCATACGGGAATTCAAGGTAATTGTCTCATCCATTCCCGAACTCAGGAAATCGTCATCTGTCAGTGATGTCCCGGCATAAGAATCTCTATCCTCAAATCGACCATAATCCATCTTAAATTCAAGCCCTACGGTGCCGGTTTTACCATTCCTGTGCTTTTCAATAATTATCTCGGTTAAGTTTTTATCTATGGGATCTTCAGCGAGGCCATAATAATCAGGTCGATAGAGAAACATCACCATATCCGCATCCTGTTCAATAGCACCTGACTCTCTCAGGTCAGAAAGCATCGGGCGTTTATCTCCACCGCGTTGTTCAACTGCACGCGACAACTGAGACAATGCAATTACGGGGATATTCAATTCCTTGGCAAGGGATTTTAAAGAACGGCTTATCTTGGATATTTCTTCTTGTCGATTATTGGATTTATTGTCTGAACCTGCTGTCATCAACTGTAAGTAATCAATGAGAATTAAGTCTATATCTTGCTGCATGACAAGACGCCGAGCTTTTGCCCTGAGCTCAAATATAGGAAGCGCTTGAGTGTCGTCGATGAAAATATTTATTTCATTCAGATATTCTACGGTTTCATTCAGTCGTCTCCACTCCTCGTCATTGAGCTGGGCATTTTTCAGTTTCTGTGAATCGACCTCGGCTTGCATTGATATCAAGCGATGAGCAAGCTGCATAGAAGACATTTCAAGCGAGAAAAAAGCCACACTATGCCCTAGCTTGGCTGCATTCAGAGCCAAGTTCAAGGAAAATGCAGTCTTACCCATACTAGGTCGAGCCGCGAGGATAAGCAGATCAGAACGCTGCCAGCCATTGGTGATGCGGTCCAGCTCCGTAAAGCCGGAGTGAATCCCCGTAACGTCCACCTCTTTTTTACTGAGCTCTTCTAGTTCTTGCTTGGCCTTTACCGCCAGATCTTTCAACTTTGAGTAGCTCTTTGTTAAATTGTTCTGTGTAATATCAAAGAGCCCTTGTTCCGCTTCATCTAGTAGCTCAAATACGTCCTTTGTCTCATCAAATGCCTTATTAATTGTCTTTGTTGAAGTGCTTATAAGTTCACGTTGGATATGCTTCTGTGCGATGATCCTGGAATGGTACTCGATATTGGCTGCAGAACCGACTTTATTGGTCAAATCTGTCAGATATACTACTCCACCGATCTCTTCCAGCTTGTCATTCTTGCTCAATTGATTCTTGACTGATAATATATCCACAGGATGTGAGTTTTCATACAACATCCGCATTGCTTCAAATATTGCCTGGTGAGCGCTCAGGTAAAAACTGTCGGCAGAAAGGATGTTGATTACATCGGACATCGCATCTCTATCTATCATCAATGCCCCGAGCACAACTTCTTCAAGCGGGATTGCCTGTGGCATTACTTTCCCGCCTAGTGCTTCTACAGCCTGGCTTCTGAGGGGTTTCAGTTTCTGTGAATTCGCTCTCAATGATTTATTTGCTTCACTCATGTATCTCTCGTAGTCTTCTGATAGTTTATAATTTTTTTTAATATCAAGCTGATGCAACAAAAATAAGAAGCTTTCGCAAATAAATTTATTGCCTCTTCACAAGCCCTGTGAATAATTCCATAAATTCATGTGGATAAGCTGTTAATAGAATGTAGAAAACTTCTTTTTCGTTCCCTAAAGCCGCGATTTATTTTATCGCTTATAGATTATAATATTTTATAATATATTGTCTTACCCTTTCTCCTCAATCGGCATTACAATCACGACGATCCGACCTTCACCTAAATATCCTTGTCAATAGGAATAAAAGAAAATATTTCTTGCTGCAATCCAGTCATTTGCCGCATCAATTACTCGAGCGAATAAAAATAAATTTATAAGACCTTATCCCTCGCGCATCGGCTATATATTATAATTATTCATATACGTAAACAAGAAATGGCGTCTATAATTTCCATTAAACCGCAATTGCATTATTTCATAAGATCTTGTTGATAAGTTATGGAAAATAGATTTGTTCTTGCGCCGTTTCTCCGGAAATTCAGTAGTCGGAATTCCATTGAAGGAAGTCTGAAAAATTGACCGCACAGGAGAACATAAAGCCTACCTTTATATCGGATCTTATGACAATACCGACATCTCACGGCAATACTATCCCGAGGATATAGCAATAAGATCAACAAGTCTGCTTATCAATCTATGGCGCGATTATAGCGCAGGCGCGCTTCCTCAACCTTTTTTTGCTGCTCCTCCAGGGTCTTCAGCATCTTATCCTGCTCCTTAAGATTTTTTTCAATACCTTTCTCGGCCTTGGCTATCGCTTCTTTGGATTCTTTAATTGTCTGGTGCAGATCTTTATTCTCCTCTTTCAAGTCTTCCATTTCAGATTTATACTCCTCGAATAGCTTATTTGCTTCATCGAGTTTCTTTTTCAGGACAACCTGTCTGAGCGCAAGGCCAAAATTATTCACCACTCGCTTAGCTTCTTGGAAGGCATTCCCATAATCGGTAGAATTCAGAAAATCGGATTTTGATAGTCTGAACCAGATAAAAGCATCCACGCCATCTCCGGAATTTTCAAATGTCGCGTACACATCGACCGGATCTACTCCACCTACGGCATATATATGTGCTTTTTCCGTGCGATACTCTCTAGAAAAGAGGCCTTTCTTGGTTCTTGCGTCATATTGGTCCATAAAGTTTTTCCACGTATCTCCTGCGAGTTTTCTATCGGCGTCAGGTACGTGAATTGTCAAGCCGGCGTGTTCGCCTTCGCTCATTTTTTTATACACTTCATTGACTTCATAATACAAGCTAGAATCAGCTTGCGCAAATACATTTGCCGAAAGGCACAAGAATAAAATCAAAGTGCTGCTGAGAGTGATAATATTTTTCATAGGTCAGATTTTACATTTAAAAATCGTAGTCAATCTCTATATCTTTGCTGGCTACGCGTGACTGGCAGGTAAGAATATAACCTTCCTCTTTCTCATCGGGCATCAAGCCAAAATCAAAGTCCATTTCAACCTTTCCTTTCTTCAGCTTAGCCATACAAGTAGTACAAGTACCACTGCGACAAGAAAACGGTGGGTCACATCCTTCCATTTCCACTGCTTCCAATATAGTCATTTCCTGGCCAAGTTCAAATTCTATCTTCTCTCCATCGAGATTTACCGTTACGTGTGCTCTATCAGTAGGAGCAAAATCTCCCTCCTCTGCAGAAGGTTTAACATTGTCCTCTCCGTTCTTATGTTTACTTATGGTAAAATATTCACGGTGGATATTCTCAGAAGGGATACCGATTCCGGATAGAAATTCAATAGTAGATTCTATAAGTTCACCCGGACCACAGACATAATAATGTGAAGGAAAATTATGCGTCGGATTAAGTTTTAACCATTTATCAATGACCTTGAGAGATATTCTGCCTTTACCGTGTTCAGCGGAGCCCATAGCTCTTTTCAGCCAGGAGGAGCCACCGGATTTGGAGAAATATTGATTAAGGTGGAACTGATTTTCATACCTCTCGCTGAGCGCTTCTAATTGTTCTTTCAACATTACGGATTCCGGGCGTTTATTTCCATAAAGGAGAAACACATTGCTCTTTGGTTCTTTCTCAAGAACAGTTTTAATCATAGACATTATCGGTGTAATACCGCTACCGGCAGCAATAAAATAATGATTGCGTTGTGCATTTTCCTGCGGCTCGACAATAAAACGTCCTTCGGGAGTTCCCACAGACATTTCTGAACCTTCCAGTGACTCATCCATGAGAATCTCGGTAAAGACTCCACCTTCGACAGCTTTCACGGCAATTGTCAATTCATCTTCATAAGGAGCGCTGCACAGTGAATAGCATCTCCGCAGGAGATTTCCATCGACTTCTTTTTCCAGTGTGAGATATTGCCCTGCCGTAAAGGCATATTTTTCTCTTAAGCCATCGGCAAAACTAAAGCGCACAAGTACGCTTTCCGGCGTATCGTTTATAACCTTGCTTACAGGTAATTTATAAAATTCCATTTTCCTTTATTTCTATGATATTCCGTTCAACATAGAGAACAAGTTATGATAAAAATGTTTTAATTTGCTGAACGGTTAATGTTATTCAATTATGTATAAGACTCTTTCAGTCATCATTCCCGCTTATAATGAATCCACAACGATAATTCCTTTACTTGAAAAGGTAGTTGCCGTGCGGCTCATAAATAAGCTCAGTATGGAAATCATCATCGTTGACGATTCTTCTACTGATGATACGGCAGCAAAGGTAAAAGAATTCAAGGAAAGTAATGACAAGATGGATATCATCCTTTTAAAACAGCAGGGGAATCAAGGGAAAGGAGCAGCCATTCACCGTGGAATTGCTGAAGCAAGTGGAGAACTTTTAATTATTCAGGACGCCGACCTTGAATACGATCCGGCGGAATACAATCGTTTATTAAAGCCGATCTTGGATGGATTTGCTGATGTGGTTTATGGATCGAGATATATCGGTGGCAATCCGCGTCGGGCTATGTTCTTTGGCCATTCATTTGGGAATAGGGTCTTGACGCGCATAAGCAACCTCTTTTCCAATCTCAATCTCACAGATATGGAAACCTGCTATAAGCTCTTTAAAACCGATATTATAAAAGGCTTGAAGTTGAAGGAAAAGCGTTTTGGATTTGAGCCGGAAGTTACCGCCAAGCTTGCTGACATTAAAGGCATCGCCGTCTATGAAGTAGGAATTTCTTATTATGGACGCACCTATGATGAAGGTAAGAAAATAGGCTGGCGCGATGCTCTGAGAACAATTTATTGTATTCTGAAGTACAATCTCTGAGCGCTTGTTGCTGCCGGCATTCCCTTTTGCATCGCTCCTCTAGTTTCTATCCACAGACATAAGCATGCTTACGATCCTTTATCAATATTTGCTTAAAGTCAAGCACAAAATGAGCTAAAATGCAAAGGAATCTCCACAGCCACAGACGCGTTGAGCCTGTTCATTTTTAAAGTAAAAGCCCTTCCCTTGAAAGCCACCGGAATATTCAAGCTCTACTTCTTGTAGATATACACTACTTTTTTTATCTGTTACGATATTTATCACCTTATGCTCGGAAACAAGATCATCCTCAGCTAGCTTATTATCAAAGTTCATCACATATATAAGTCCGGAACATCCACCGGGCTTTATGCTCACTCGGATAAACTCGGAAGAGTCGATCTCGCCTGATTTAATAATCCGTTGAATCTGCTTACTTGCTTCAGTTGAAAGTGTAATCATATAGTCAAAACTATTATGGCCACAGAAGAGTTCCGCGGATCGGTTCAAATTATCATACCGTCTATTCATTGGCAATTTTCTTTCCAATGCTTCCTTCTCCCTTGCAGTCAATCACTCAATACATACAATGCCTCAGAGGCGGTGTATTGCATGATTTAGGCATTATATGTTCCCGTTTCCACAAATTTATTCATGTCTCAGTTATACGTAGATGGCTTTAAGGAGATTGACCCAATGAAATACATCCTAATGTGAGACATAAAACCCCTAATATCGTATAAATCCCGATGTATAATGAACTCAAAAGAGCATTTGCGTAAACGAGATAATATATAAAATGGAGAAAAATACTTAATATAGCCGCAAGAAATGAAAACAAGCTCATAATTATCGGTTTATGCATACAAGACATTTTATATTTATTGCCTTGGCGGGCTTTGTCGGCCTATTAAGTCCAATGATTCAAGCACAGGAGAACCCATTTGACTCACTTGATCTGGGGTCGCCGGTGGGCAGGAGTTTAAAGCTATCAGGGACATTCGGAGAACTGCGGTCGAGTCATTTCCACGGAGGATTGGATATTAAATCGAGCAATGGAAGGATCGGCGATCCGGTCTATGCAATAGCCGATGGATGGATAAGTAGAATCAAGATTCAATCCGGTGGCTATGGGCAGGCATTGTACATCGATCATCCCAATGGAATGCGGAGCGTTTATGGTCACTTGCATGCGATTGCTCCTGAATTCTTGCAACTAGTCAGAGATTCCCAATACTTTTATCAGTCCTTCCATGTAGATCTTCATTTTAAGAAAGGTAAAATCCCCGTGAAGCAAGGCGATCAAATAGCAGAAATGGGAAGCAAAGGATACTCATTTGGGCCGCATCTGCACTTTGAAATACGGAACGCAACCAATGATGTGCCATATAATCCACTGCTTTTCCTCAAGGATATTTATGATACGCGAGCTCCTGTAATCCGAGACTTGGACCTGATTTATCTTGACAAAGATTTAAAAATTATTCATCGGAAAGATATTCCCTTGAGAAAGAATAATGGCGGCTATCGGGCTACAACTACATCTCAAGTTCCTGCCGGGCAGCACTTTTCACTTTCAATCAGGACTTATGACAGGCAGAATGGAACGGGAAATCACAATGGTATTTATGCACTGGAATTATGGCGAGAAGACAGTCTAATACAGAAGATCGAAATGGATTCTATTCCATATTCCGTGATTCATCAACTCAATGGATATGTTGATTATCCCCAATACAATAAGTATGGCCGCCGTTATCATCGCCTCACGGAATTAAGCTTGGATGACTTGCCGGTTTATGCACTTTCAGAACCTCTGCACTACTTAAACATTAAGGAAGAGGAAACGCATAACTATAAATTGATCGTCCGAGATTTTCTCGTTAATTCTACGAGTGTAAAATTTACTATTGAGGGCATCAATCAACCACCTTTAAGGGCAAGCAGTGTATTCAATTACAGGATATTCTACGATTCTGCCAATCTTATCCGACTTAACTCCTTCGCCATATATTTTCCTGTGAATTCCATTTACACCGATCAGAATCTCTATTTAAGTACAGTAAGTGATGCGTCCGAGGCGTATTTATCTCCGGTACTACAATTTACCAGTGGAAAATTCCCCTTGAATAAAGCTCTTACTGTTAAATATGATGTCTCTAGCTTAGGCAAAAGAGGAAAAGCAAAGCTTTTCCTCGCCCGCTGTGAAACCAATTCTTTCATTAATGTCGGCACGGAAATCCGCAATGATTCAATCATCGGCCATCCGGATGAAATAGGTAATTATGCGGTAATGCAAGACACTATCCCACCGGAAATACAGATCATACGTTCCAGCAAATCGCCGAGCGCCGGCTATCGATTTGTCTTTCAGATCGACGATAATTTCAATACCGGTGGAAATGTTCCATCGCTTAAAATGTGGGCAGAATTAGATGAAAAGTGGCATCTCGGTGAAGAAGTCATTAAATATCATCGCTTTTATGTTCCGGTACCCGAGGAAAAGACCGGCAATAATCATGTATTGAAAGTCTATGCAGTGGATGCACTCGGCAATAAAGCTGTGAAGAAAGTGGAGTTTAGGTATTGAAGCCTATATTATCTCCTATCACCGGAATACATTATCTACAAAGCTACAACACTTGCCACTATACTACCCTTTGCATCGATTTACAGCATCAGCTTAAACAATCCACAAGAAAATGGCTTTAACTCCCAAGAGAAATCATAAAATCAATCTAATATGCCTAAACATCCGACACCTCTTGAAGTAGGAATGGACGCTCCTGATTTTACAGCAACAATTGAAACCGGCGAGCAAGTAAGTCTAAGTGATTACGCCGGTAAAAAACTGATTTTATTCTTTTATCCAAAGGATGATACACCGGGTTGTACCAAGGAGAATTGCAATCTCCGCGACAATTATGCGAGATTGAAAGAAATGGGATTTGAATTACTCGGTGTGAGCGCTGATTCGGCAGAAAAACACAACAAATTTATTGAGAAATACTCCTTGCCCTTCCATCTTATTACAGATGGCAATAAAAAACTCATAGAACAATATGGAGTATGGGGTGAGAAAAAGAACTTCGGTGTGACATATCAAGGGCTTTACAGAACTACATTTGTGATTGATGAAAATAGCAAGATAGAGGCCATTTTTAAGTCTGTTAAAACCGGAAACCATACCGAGCAGATCTTAACGCGTCTCGGCATAGAGGCATAGCTACCTCGCCTCCGATAAAATTTTATTGCCCGGGCTTTTCAAGTTCGTAGAATCGACAATTCCGGTAAGAATATATCGATTTAACATCAAGGTCAAAATAATACTTGTTTAATAGTGATAATATCATTACCTTGTAGCCATTGAGCTTATAAAATCGAGTATTATGAAAAAAGCCTTAACCATGAGCTTTCTCATATTGGTAATTATTTCCTGTCAAGAAAGCTCGAAAAGCTATGATATCAGCTGGAAATTAAATCGCAATAAAAGCATTTACTATCGAGCAGAAGTAGATCGAAATCCCTCCGGTGATAAAGCTCCGGATAACAATCCCACAAGTGCTGATTCAGATAACAAGAATAAACTGCAGCTGAAAGAATGGTATAAGAGAATCGTTGACACCTACGGTGATTATACTTTCTCATGCAAGTTGTCCTCTATAAACGACAGTCTCCTACAATTGGAGATGGAACGGCACTATGGACCTATTGATAGCACTGTGGATATACTCGCCCAATTTAAAAATGCCCTATCTCCTATTCTGGGTGACAATTTTATTTCAACGACTTTAACACCTTCAGGCATATTTGAAAGAGGGACTTTAAACCTTCATCAATCCAATATCATTGCTTTATTTTTTCAACTCCCACCGAGTCCCATTCACCTGGGTGATAAATGGTCCATCAATGTTAATTTCTTTAAAACTAATCAAGCAAAACCGGATTCGACCTACTTTTTAAATAAGATATGGCTCGCAGATGTGACTAAGAAGAATAAGAAAGATATCGCAACTATAAAATATCATATCGTCCAATATCGCGGAGGCCGATTACACCTTGATTCTATCTATGACATCAAATTAAATTCCCCTGAATTCCATATAAAATACGAGTACAGAGCAACGGGGCATTTTTCTCTTGACAAAGGTCGTTGGATAGATTATGAAGGGAAGCTCAATAAAAATGCGCAGGGCTTATTTCCCATATCGATAAGCGAGGAATATACGCTTAGCCCGCAGACAAGCACATTTTAGCCATTTTTTCTGCCCGGACATAAAAGATAGAGGAAGGAAAAAGGCAAAACATTTGCGGAAGCTAATATCCATTCAATTATCCCATATAGGACTGCAATAAGGTATTGAGAGCTTATTTAATGCTCATGCAACTCGAGCTCAGTACGTGTGCGAGCATCTTCACGTCTCTGATATGGCCTTATAATCAAACGCAGTGACTGGTCATAAGAAAAGTAATTCCAGAGCCAATTAATCATCACAAAGAGCTTATTTTTTACTCCGATAAGCGAGAAAAGATGCACTCCGAGCCACAGAACCCAAGCAAAAAAGCCACTAAAGCGAAACGATGGCAGATCTGCAACCGCCTTATTCCGGCCTATTGTCGCAAGTGTACCTTTATTCTTGTACTGAAAACTCTTCCACTTCTTTCCCTTTAAACTCCGCTTAAGATTGGCAGCGAGGAGCCGTGATTGTTGAATAGCTACCTGAGCAACTTGTGGATGGCCACGCTTGTATTCATCGCTCAACATAAGTGCAAGATCACCTACAGCATAGATATTGTCGTGGCGTTCAAGCCTATTATATCTATCGACCAATATTCGATCCCCTCCGCCCACGCAATCTTCCAGTCCCAGTATTATTCGGGCTTTCACACCAGCGGCCCATGTAAGATTACTCGTAGGAATTTTCTTGCCATTGCTCAACAGGGCATTGGTCCCATCATAACCTTCAACGCGTACATCGAGGTGTACCACCACACCCATATCTTCCAGGAAGCGCAATGCATCCTTACTCGATTCATCTTTCATGCCATTCAAGAGCTCCGCGTCTGATTGCACCAGATGTATTTCCACATCCGCAGGATCAATTTCTTTGTAATCTTTGGGGAGGATAAAGTTTCTCATTTCAGCCAATGCCCCGGCAAGTTCAACGCCTGTGGGGCCACCGCCGACAATAACGATTGTCAGATATTCTTTCCGTTTCTGCATGTCTGTCTCCGTAAGCGCACGCTCAAAGTCATACAGGATATTATTCCGCAAGTAAATCGACTCAGAAACGGATTTTAAGGTGAAGGCATTCTCTTCGATGTCTTTCATCCCAAAGAAATTATTTCCCGCACCGGTTGCAAGAATTAATTCATCATAGGCAATATCGCCTATATCGGTCTCCACATAACTCTGTTCAGGATTAACCGCAAGCAATTCTGCGATACGGATATGGACATTGTCAATTTTCTGAAATATTTTCCGTAAGGGGAATATTATTGAACTCGGTTCAAGACCCGACATCGCAACCTGATAAAACAATGGTTGAAATTGGTGAAAATTATTCACATCCATGAGGACAACCTGATAATCGGAATTCCTCAATCTATATGCAGCGTTTAAACCGGCAAATCCCGCACCCACGATTAAAACGCGCTTTTTGTCTGTTTTAGGAAGATTGGCATCTAGCATAATATCTTTTTTGCTCGTAGAACATTGCAATCTGCATAAAGATTAAGGGAATGGCCGGTATTTTATAGCGCATTGGAAATTTTTTCTATCCGTGTATTCCTTCTTGAATTGTTCACTCGTACCCTGAAGTAGCGGCATAATTTCAATTCCTCCGACTGAGAAAGAGCACTTGTCGCTTGCTATCCGCCAGGCAAGAGAAAAGGAGGCATAATACTTCTCGGAAATCTCTCCGGGATTTATAGTGATAGGAGGAATTACCGGCCTCCGACTCTACGCATTTTCTTCTGTACTTTCTTGGGTTTGAGCTGGTTCATCGGCGTGACATCATCCGCTTCATGTACTTCAGTGTTCTCCGGCTTCTCAGCATTTTCAACTGCCTTTTCCTTCATAGGACTCCTCTCAAAAATGATGACCTTTTTCCATGTGTATAAGGGCTTTTCATTCACCTTATGCACATAAACATCCTCCGGTTCAAGATTATCAGCATCAGTCCCCTTCATAAAAATATCGATGTCATAAACATTGCCATCTACACCTTTAAAATCCGAGCAGACAAAATACGTGTCGTCTCCCATATAGGAAAGCTCATTTTTGTGGATACGGATTAATTTCAGCTTAAGCTCTTTCTCATAATTTTCTGCATCTACTATAAAATACCCATTATTTTCTGCTTTAACCTCCCTAATATACTCAGCGACAGCTCGTCGGAAATCAGTCTTGGAAATATCGGCATCCTTAAACATTTTACTACTCCTCGTTCCCATTCCATGTTGTGCTTGAAGTGCCGTCCCTACTCCCAAGAAAACAAGGATTAACATTCCGCTTATTAGTTTATGTACACGCATAATAGATATTTTTCTCTGATAAAATCAATTTTCATTAATGTAACCGCTTCCGCAAATGTGGATACGCATTCCATTTGCCATCAGTAAATCCTGGTAAGGCCTGTGGTCTATGTATTACGGTCGATCACTCTTTTCCTTCATGATACATGAATTCATGGCAATAATACGAGAAATATCTTGCTTTCTTGTAAATCAGCCAAGAAAAATCTCGAGTTGTCCTCCTAGCTTCTAGCTCAGGTATTTCTCGGGGATCCCAGGATCTTATGTGCTGATAAAAATTTGATTTGATGCACTTCACAGAAAAGCTTACTTTTGCTTGAAAATATACAATATGAAAAAGATAAGTCTTTTACTTGTACTCTGTATCTCAGCTATCATGCTCCAAGGCCAGAACAGAGTAGATACGAGTCAGATAATCGTATCCGGTCCTGATAATGCCACGGAAACATATCAAAAGCCCTATGTCATACTCATATCCGCCGATGGTTTCCGTTATGATTATGTCACAGAGTACCACGCCAGCGATCTCCTTTACCTCGCGCATTATGGTGTATGGGCTGAAGAAGGAATGTATCCATGTTTTCCATCCAAGACCTTCCCAAATCACTACTCTATCATCACAGGCCTCTATCCTTCTCATCACGGTATCGTCAACAATGTATTTTACGATCCCAAGCGCGACGACATGTACATTATCGGCAGTGAAACAGTCCTGGATGGATCCTGGTACGGCGGATTACCCTTATGGGGGCTGGCTGAAAAACAGGGAATGAAAGCAGCAAGTTTATTCTGGGTTGGCTCGGAAAGCGACGCCGGAGGAAAAAGACCGAGTTATTATTATCGCTATCACGAGGAATTCTCCGGAAAAGATAAAGCTAGGATAATAAAAGATTGGTTGCAACTCCCGGAAGCAAAACGACCGCATTTCATTACCTTGTATTTCCCGGAAGTAGATCATGCCGGGCATGAATATGGACCCGATTCTCCTCAGACCGGGAAAGCAGTCCATTATGTAAGCAATGCTATCCAATACCTCGTTTCAAGCCTCAGCACACTCGATCTTCCGATTAATTATATATTTGTGTCCGACCACGGAATGATTAAAGTGCCGGAAACTAAGTATATCAAACTCCCTTCCATTGACAGAGATAAATTCTTTGTCGTAAACAATGGAACTATGGTATCGATCACTGCTGAAAAAGATATGAAAGATATTCTACCGCTTTTCAAGAAGTTGAAAGCACTTCCCAATAAAAAGTATAAGGTCTATCTCGCTGAAAACGTGCCCGAAGAACTTCATTACAGCTCCAGGGAAGATAAAACGCGGAGAATCGGCGATATAATCCTCATTCCCGATGGAATTCACTACTTTACAGGAAAATATCACAAGAATCCTCCGGTGGGAATTCATGGATATAATCCATACGCATGGCCTGAAATGAAGTCAACTTTTATCGCATGGGGGCCGGCTTTTAAACACGGAAAAACCGTAGAACCTTTTCAGAATACCGATGTATATCCACTGGTTGCAGAAATATTAGGTTTAAAAATTACCACTAGCATCGATGGTACACTTTCAGACCTAAAGGGAATATTGAAATAAACATACATTTGCGGAAGCTATAAAGTAGGCGACAAACAGCTTGCAATATTTCTTCCATAATCATACGCTTATGAGAAAAGCACTCGCTTTTATAGCACTTATCTTATTTATAGTTGCTTGTGAAAAGGAAGTACCATACACACCGCCGGAAACGGAGAATCCCGATTCTGACACCGATAGCACAGAAATTGTACTCGACCCCGATCAAGTAATCGTACCGGGTCCCGACAACAGTAAGGAAACCTACGACAAGCCCTATGTAATTCTGATTTCCAGCGATGGTATGCGGTATGATTATATGAAGAAATTTGATGCGGAGCATCTTTTACAATTTGCTGAAGGAGGCGTATGGGCTCAAGAAGGCATGTATCCATGTTTTCCCAGCAGCACTTTCCCCAATCATTACTCCCTCGTCACCGGGCTCTATCCATCGCATCACGGCATTGTCAATAATACATTTTACGATCCTGAAAGAGATGAAACCTTTTCCATAGGCAGTAAAAACTCGCTTGACGGAAGCTGGTATGGTGGCTTGCCCTTATGGGGACTGGCAGAAAATCAAGGGATGCGATCTGCTTGCTTATTCTGGGTAGGATCTGAAACAGATGCCGGTGGGAATAGACCGAGTTATTACTATCCTTACGATGAAGTTTCCGCTGACCGGAAGATACAGATTATCAAGCGATGGCTGACCTTGCCCAAGGAAAAGCGTCCGCACTTTATCACGCTTTATTTCCCTGAGGTGGATCATGTAGGTCATTCCTATGGAACAGAATCTTTTATGACCGAGAAGCAGGTTCATTATGTCGATAATGCCATACAGAACTTATATGACACCTTAAGTACATTGAGCTTGCCGATAAACTACGTATTTGTTTCTGATCACGGGATGATTAATATCGACGATGAAGATTGTATCGGCTCATGGCGATATTTTGACGAAGATAAATTTACCGTGGTGAACAGCATGACAATGATTGCGCTTACGGCTGACGACACCGCGGATATTATACCCTTATACGAGGATTTAACAGAAAGGCCACACAGAGATTATGCCGTTTACCTCGCTGAAAACACCCCTCCACGCCTAAATTATAGTTCACACGAGGATACAACGCGGAAGATCGGTGACATACTTTTAATCCCGAAGGGTGCACATATATTTGCCGATCCGGATTGGGATTTATCACCGGGATTTCACGGTTTTAATCCTTACAGAGTACCGGAGATGAAGGCGACTTTTCTTGCCTGGGGGCCGGCTTTTAAGGAGAATATGAAAGTTCCACCATTCTTGAATGTTCACATTTATCCTTTAATAGCTGAAATTCTCGGCCTAGACATTACAGCGCCCATCGATGGGAAGCTGGGAGTACTTAAATCAACATTGGTAGAGTGATAGTGATATCTAGCTTACGCAAATGTCGAAATAGCCATTACCCAATATTAAAAGCGAGCTTTACTCCATTGAGAACCATACCGGTTCCTATCACAGCAATTATAAGTCCCATTATCCGCCCTATCACTGAAATAACATTACTGCCTAGCTTCTCGACAATTACCCCGCTCATGCGGAACATAAACAAATGAAGCAAGCATACCAGCCCAAACATGAGGATCACTATTCCCATATCGATAAATCCCCTTCCAGAGACAAATGTCATCGCAGTGACAATACTGCCCGGACCTGCCATCAAAGGCGTTGCCAGTGGTGAAATAGCTACATTCTCGTTAAATTTCTTCGGTACGGCTTCAATGGCATCATCATCACCGTCACTTCCAGAGCGCACCATATCCACTCCAGATAAAAAGATGAGTATGCCACCGGCTATTTTAAAAGCGGGTATCGTTAAGCCAAACAAGCTAAAAATGATCTTTCCCAAGACAATAAAGACAAAGACGATAAAAAATGCTACCTTGACTGCCCGTTTTCTCGCCCTTTTCTTCTCTTCCTCATCAGCATTTTCTACAATGGACATGTACACGGGAAGATTGGCGATGGGATTCATGATAGCAAAGAATCCTGTAAAGGCAGTAATTGCAAAGGCTATATAAATTCCTATTTCTTCCATAAATCATTGATTTTTAACTATTCCCAGTATCCATCTAAGCCTTCTTAACCCGGATAGTTCATTCTGGGAAAAAGATTGAGACATGCTACCTTAAGGAATTCAGAAAATCGAAAATATGACCTGGATATCGGAGACCTGATTTTAACAATATCGACAAGTAAGCATAATTATTTTTCATTCAAGCTCACCTACTATTCAATAGTAATCTGCATATAAAATAAACAGTTATACCGAGAAGGAGGTGAATAAAGCAGCATTCCTAGTACTTGAAAGCATTAGATTCATTATATTTGACATTCACAAAGCGAGACAGATGAAAAAATTTTATAGATTAAAGGTAAAAGATATATATGCAGAGACGGAAAATGCCGTTGTAGTGGAATTTGAAGTACCTGAGGAACTCAGAGAGACATTTAAATTTATTCACGGGCAGCATCTCATTTTACGCAAGGATATTCAAGGCAAGGAGTTGCGTCGCACTTATTCATTGTGTAGTGCTCCTTCAGAAAATTGTTATCGGGTTGCAATAAAGCATATAGAAGAAGGGAAATTTTCCACCTATGCCAATGAAGAACTTTCCAAAGGCGATTACATTGAGGTTATGCCGCCTCAAGGCCGATTTTACACAGAGCTAAATCCACAGAACGAGAAGCGGTATGTGGCATTTGCTACGGGAAGTGGGATTACGCCTCTTATGTCAATTATCAAAGCTATCCTCGATACGGAGCCAAAATCAGAATTTATTCTTTTCTACGGAAATAGCAACAGGAACACGATCATTTTCAGAGAGGAACTGGCTGACCTGAAGAATATTTATATGGACCGTTTAAGCGTATATCACATTCTTAGTCGGGAAAATTCAGGGCCGGAATTACTTTCAGGGAGAATCGATGAGGAGAAAGTAAAGAAACTATTAGCGGCATTTGCGCAAGCTGAAACAATCGATGAAGTCTTCATCTGCGGAGTCTATGATATGTTATTTACGGTAAAAGGAGCGCTAGAGAGTCTTAATATTGAGCCGGCAAAGATACACTATGAACTATTTACATCTCCGGACGGGGATCTCGGCAAGAAGCACAGTACGCATAGCACTAAGTCGCGTGATATAGCCGCCGATGAGTCGCTGGTAAGTGTCCGGCTCGATGGAACGGAATACAATTTTCCCTTGTCCTATGAAGATACCAATATTCTCGATGCGACAATTGCTGAAGGTGGCGATCCGCCCTATTCATGCAAGAGTGGAGTGTGCAGTACCTGCAAAGCGAAGCTTCTTGAAGGGAAGGTCGACATGGATGCCAATTATGCATTGGAAGATGATGAGGTCGCGGCTGGGTATATTCTCACTTGTCAGTCGCATCCGGTGACGGATAAAGTGAAGGTGAGCTACGACGATGTTTAATTTTCCACTTGTTTGTCGTCATAAGACTCTGGTGTGCTTATCTAGATTGGGAAGGCTTCCTGTGAAATCTGCATGGATCTGATAAATTTCTCCATGTCTATACCACTATCTACACCGACTTCATCCAGATAGGCGATGACATTCTCCGTAGGCATATTTCCGGTCAATTCATCCTTGGCCATCGGGCAGCCGCCATATCCTTTGATCGCGCCATCGTATCGCCGACAACCACTTTCATAAGCGGCGTTGATTTTCTCTCTCCATTCATTGGGCTTTGTGTGAAAATGAGCTCCAAATTCAATTTCCGGATAACTTTCAATGAGGTGAGAAAAGATATACCGGATGCTTTCATCCTGTGCGACACCTATTGTATCGGAAAGTGCAAATATCTTTACGCCGAGTTCCCTGTGTATTTTTACAACCCATTTTTCAACGACTTCAGCATTCCACGGATCGCCGTAAGGATTACCGAATCCCATGGAGATATAGACGACCATTTCTTTTCCGTGTGTGTGGGCAAGCTCGGCAATTCTACGGACTTTATCATAAGATTCAGCGATTGTAGAATTTGTATTGCGGAGCTGAAATGTTTCGGATATTGAAAAAGGGAATCCCAGGTAATGTATTTCCTCGTATTGGGATGCGTCCTTGGCCCCGCGAAAATTGGCAATAATGGCGAGAAGTTTACTTTTGCTTTCATCGAGTTCCAGAAGGTTTAAGACATCAGCCGTGTCTTGCATCTGTGGGATAGCCTTGGGAGAGACAAAACTACCGAAGTCAATCGTATCAAATCCTACCTCCAGCAGAGCATTGATATACTTAGCTTTCTTCTCGGTGGGAATAAAATCATGAATCCCTTGCATAGCGTCGCGTGGACATTCAATAAGTTTAATCATAGGCGCTTCCTTGGATGTACAACATGGGAATTGTAAAATTTCTGTAATTACTGCATCAATACGATAATTCTCCGGTCAAGTCGAGCTTGTTTTCAAGATTTTCTACCGGCTCAATCTCAATATAGGCATAAAATTATAGCACTCTATAAGATTGATCCGGAAGTCATGAGATAAATCAGCCCAAAACTTAAAGAATATCAATTCATTTCTTAAACACCTGAAATGATAATCTGTTTAATCAAAGAATATAGAAATCAGATTTATGAGATATTTGTGGGTATTCTTGGGCTTTGTTTTGCTTATGGTCGGCTTTTGCTCCATGATATTGGATGCTCTAGGGCTTCAGTTTACATTTATGGCTTGGATGGCTCCCTTAGATGGAATCATACGCTTTATCATCTACATAATCATGTGCTTCGGTGGTGTTGCACTGGCGTACTTAAATACGATGAACTGGAGGTATGACCCGGATATGCCTGTTGAAGACAATCAAAAAGATATCTGACCTTCCATTAACTGGCTGAATGCAAGCCGCAATCCCAGGACATATCTTATTTTTTCAAAGCGCATATCTTTCATCGGAAAGACAAAGTCAAAGCGAAATGGGCGGATTAATTTCCAGCCGATTCTATCTACTCCTACAGCTATTTCCGTATAAAATGGTCGATCCGGCATATAAAGTGCAGATAATCTGGTTGAAAGGGTAAATCCCAGCTTTTTTAACAGTGGTATTTTATTGAGAATAAGTCCTTGAAAATCGTGGTAATAATGAAATTTCAAGGCATAGTCATCGCTGTAATAGGTATAAGCATCAAGCCCCAGAAATCGCTGTTTTACTTCATCGGCATGGATATAAAAACTACCATTGTCCTTTATCCAGAGGAGGTCTTGATATGCAAGATTTTTTCCTCCGAGGAGCATTTCACCACTTATGGCAAGAGAACCTGAGCCTAAGATTCCCATATTCATAAAGCGTTGATGTGAAATTCTCAGTTTGTGAAAGCGCACATCGGCTCCTAGAAATGGCAAGGCCACCATATAGGCAAAAGTAAATCTACTGAATCGCTCTTGAAAGGTAACTATCTTGCCTTCCGGGAGTTTGGAATACTTTGTGCCGGGATAAAAATCTATCTCCGTACCGATTGTAAACGCAGTATTTGAAAGGCGGAATTGTGCCTTATCCGCTGCTTCAATAATATTGTCGTGATACTTTCTATCCTTGTAAAAAAGACTGTAAGAAGAATTATTGTGCAAGGCAGTCCTCGCATTATAGGTACTGAATAGCCGGAAATTTAAGCCCGGCACAATGCGTTGTTTATAATTCAGCTTATAATACTCACCATCGTAAAATCGGATATAATTTCGGTGAAAGAAGATAGCCATAAATTCATTCACCTCACGAGAAAAAGGCATTGTCGAATTAATATTTTTCATCTTTTTCCCGAGAGAAAAGCTTATTTCATTGACGTGATTTTCATCAAATGAATGTGTAATCTCGCCCCCATATCGCCATCGCTGATCAATTGTCCCGTAATTTACGTCCCATTTAAGCCTCGTATTGTAGATTTCTGAAAAGGAAAATTTCAATCCCGCCGAAACTCCTCTTACAGGATCAAATCCTATATTATCCAGAAGCCCACTATGTGAAAAGTGTATATTCTGCGCATCTTTATTATAAGCATAGCCATTCAAAACATTCATAAACCTGTATCGATTCCTCACATTTTCCATAGAATCTTTCTCGGAATTATATTGTGCAGTGAGGCTATCTTTAATTTCATAATCTCTTATCTCCTCTTCTGTAAGTTTCACGGGTCTTACTTCCGACCAATATCCATCCTCATTATTAATTGCTGAATCTTGAAATGCTACCGATAATCGTTCATCATAATCCGACAAAGCAGCCTGACCGAATGCATAATCGGTATAAACAGCCAGAAATAGGCCCCGCAGCTTAAACCCCAGGATTTTTACTTGAAAATCTACACTGTTCTTAAAAAGCACTTTATTCCCTTGAACATCAATGTATTCTTGCTGGAGATGGAAGGTGTCGATTATTTCCAGCTGTACGCGTTTTCCTTCTGAATTGAATGAAAAGCCACTTACTTTCCAGTCCTTTTCCGATATGTATATCGTCCCAAATACGGTAGGCTCTGAACTGTTCTTTGGGATGACTTGAATCTTATAGTTTAAACCATTATCCGTACTGTTGATAGAAAGGAGCTTAAACTCATAATATGCAAATGCGTAAGGACCGATAGGATTAATCAATTTGCCGAAAGGCGATTGTATATTCCTCTGATAAATAGAGTATTCTACAAATTTACCTCGATTGAAAGATACGCCGGAATTTCCACTCACTCTACTGGAATGAATAATCTCCTGGATATCGTCCTTCGTCTTGTATAAGGTTGAAATAGTTTCTGATAAATAGAAGAGCCTCGTCCCGATAGAGTCAAAGTAATTCTCCAGCTCAGTAAGATCTTGTCCCATCAATTGATCCGGTGCATCAAATAAACCGATGCGTCCCTTCATATACAAGTCACATTTCTGAGGCATATCGGCATACAAGTTCTGCTTACGATGTTTCCGTGCCTCTCTGATAATGCGATAAGCGGGATCTTCACCATCCGGTGTGATCATCATCTCAGGCAAATTAACAAGCATGGGATTTAAGCTGAAATCTAGCCGTACAGGCTCCGATTGTATCTGAACTTTATGGATTTCTGTAGAATAGCCGAGATATTCACAAGTAATGGAATACTGACCCGGTTCCAGGTTAAGGGAATAAAAGCCATCGGAGTTACTGGTCGTGCCGATAGAAGTTCCCTCAACATACACACTTGCATAGGGCAATGCTTCTCCCGCATCAGTTGTCACATAACCGCTTAATTGTGCGTGAGAAAAAGATACAATGATTCCCAAGCTCGCAAGAACAAGTAAAAAACGTAAATACAAGGTAAACTCAATTAATTTCAGCAATATTTATCATAGAAACGATGGCAATTGTGAAAACGCAAGCAATAAGAAGTCTATTTCATGCCTTTTTCTACCATCCTATGAACCGATTACTCAATATGGTCCCAAATATAAGCTGTTTCCCTATATATCAAGGGAATAATTTATCTCAAAAACAGCAATTCTCTGTATTTCACGAGAGGCCATTCTTCGTCTTCGACGAGATATTCAAGTCTATCGGAAGCAACACGGATCTTTTCCATCATAGGTCGGATTTCGTTGCAATAGATATCGGCACATTGGACAAGATCGGTTTTACTCGCCTTACGACGTATGCTTGTCATAGCTTGCACACCATTTTTAATAATGGAAATCTGTTCTGCCAGTCTCTGCAGGATATCGGTTTGGGCATCATAAACTTCTTCAGAAACACCGATTTCTTTAAGTTTAAGAATATTCTCCGCTACGCGAGTCTGGTAAGCAATGCCTGCCGGCAAAATATGGTTATAGCACAATTCACCGAGCGTTCTGGACTCAATCTGCATTTTCAGGATATAATTCTCAAGCATAACATCATAGTGAGCATCGAGTTCCTTTTCCGTAAGGATATTATTTTCAGAGAATAATTTTTTGGATTTCTCAGAGACATAAGCTTTTATCGCCTCCGGAGTAGAGCGATAATGTGGAAGCCCTCTCCTTTCGGCTTCTACTTCCCATTCTTCTGAATAATTATCTCCTTCAAAGAGAATGGGTTCAGCTTCTATAACATAATTCCTAAGGGTACGTACTATGGCAGTATCTGAGTCTATTCCCTCATTTTTAAGCTCCTGATATTGTCCGTAGAATTTCTTTAGCTGATTCCCCACAATAATATTCATAATCGTCATAGGTGAGGCACAATTCATCGAGGAACCTACCATCCGTATTTCAAATTTATTGCCGGTAAAAGCAAATGGCGACGTTCTATTCCTATCGGTATTATCTTTCTCGAGATCCGGTATCTTACTCAATAAATTTAAAACTTCCTGTGGTTGAATCGGCTCAGCTTTATCGCTTCCGACGAGATGACGTAAAATATTGGTAAGTGCATCCCCGATAAACACAGAGATAATTGCCGGTGGAGCTTCATTGGCTCCGAGTCTCTCATCATTGGAAGCGGATGCTACAGAAGCGCGCAATAAATCCGCATGATCATACACAGCTTTTATAGTATTGATGAAAAAGGTTAAAAACCGAAGGTTTTTCCCCGGATTCTTTCCGGGTGACAAGAGGTTTTTCCCCGTATCTGTCGCCATGCTCCAGTTATTGTGTTTCCCGGAGCCATTGACACCTTCAAAAGGTTTTTCATGGAGCAATGCACGTAAATTATGCTTTGTAGCCAGTCGATCCATCAAGTCCATCAATAATTGATTGTGATCAACAGCTACGTTTAATTCTTCATACATAGGCGCTAGCTCATACTGTCCGGGACCGACTTCATTATGTCTAGTACGCAAGGGAATGCCTAGTTTATGGCATTCGATTTCCAGCTCTCTGATATAGGCGTAAATGCGTTGAGGAATTGCACCGAAGTAATGATCGTCGAGTTGTTGTCCTTTGGGCGATACTTTCCCTAGTAGAGTCCGTCCTGTAAACATCAAGTCGGGACGAGCATCATAAAGGGCTTCATCAACGAGGAAAAACTCCTGCTCCCAACCTAAAGTAGTAAATACTCTGCCGATATTTTCATCAAATATCTTGCTTACTTGCAATGCTGCATTCTCGACAAATGTCTGCGACTTCAACAAAGGCAATTTATAATCGAGTGACTCCCCGGAAAAGGTAACAAATATTGTCGGAATACACATCGTCATCCCGACTTCAGAATCCAAAATAAAGGCTGGTGAAGACGGATCCCATGCCGTGTAACCCCTTGCCTCAAATGTAGATCTCAAACCTCCACCGGGAAAGGATGATCCATCAGGTTCTTGTTGCACAAGATTGCTCCCTTTAAATTCTTCAATTGCTTCTCCCTTCCCGTCCAATGTGAAAAAGGAATCATGCTTCTCTGCCGTTCTTCCGGTCAATGGTTGAAACCAGTGTGCATAATGTGTGGCTCCTTTCTGCATTGCCCATTGCTTCATTGCCTCTGCTACACTATCGGCAACGGCTCTGGAAAGCTTGGTACCTTTCTGGATACAATCTTTTATCGTGTGATATGCTTCAGAGGTAAGGTATTCTTTCATCTGCTCATCTCCGAAAACGTGTGAGCCAAAATAGGTAGAGATTTTTGTATATCGTAATTCCTTCTCCCGGATGTCCTTGGAGCGGTGAATCGCTCTCTCAACTGCGTTAAAACGCGTGGTTATCATACTATTTGTTTAATTTGACGCAAAGATAGTATTCTTCTCCACCAGTAGAAAACGACACTTTTAACTTTCTTCATTTTTATCCTTTAGCTAGATGAAATGTGTAAAATCCATCTATTTCTGTGAATAAATCACTATCTACATCTTAAGTCCACAGCAGCTGAAGATCACAGAATATACCAGTCTATGCATAAGTCTAAATAAAATTGAATAGCTTCATAGAAATTCCGATAAATTGCCTATACTGCGCCTGTTATCACCATTGGGACACCCATTTTTTCTTTTGCCACTTTTCCATTGATAT
>CAYTBT010000016.1:0-68259 GCA_964436125.1 uncultured Saprospiraceae bacterium
TATTCGCTCCGCCCTGGTTGGCTCCTTGCACGGTAAACGTGCTCTGTGTCTGCGCCTGTACGGCGTTCATGGAGGTCATTCCACACACCAACAAAAAAGCCATGCCTAGTATAGCACCGATCTTCTTTAATCTCGGAGTGAAAACCTCTTCTTTTAATTGTTTCATCATAAGATAAAATTTTGGTTTCTTAAATTGAGTTTTGTAATGATTACGATGCGTCTTTTTAATTTTTTGCATCAATACCAGCGAGCTTAACTATTTTCTCTTGCTCGTTGCATACTGTTTTCCTTGTGCTTGTTCCATCACATTTTTCAGTATGCCTACAGAAGAGCAAACATTATACCAAACTCGTATATGACAAATAAAATCATCTCCATAAACCTCTGACAAACCTCCATACCCCTTAAAAATAAAGCAACACAGGCATTTGACGAAAGTCTATAATTCCGCTTGATCAATTGAGATAAAATTTCAAGGATAAACCTTTCACATCACTTTCCAGTTACAAGATTAATCTATGATTTATGCATTGAGGTATTGAATTATAGAGTGAGAGCCGAGTTAATTGTAGCATTCCGGTTAAATTATGCGCAATGAACATCAAGGGTTAAAAAAGGTATTTTACTATTTAACATTAGGGAGGAAAAGATTATGACGGAAACACAAGTATATGACAAAAAGGATATCCGCAATTTAAGCGAAAAACAATTGAAAGAATGGCTTAAGGACATAGGAGAACCGGCTTTCAGAGCTCAGCAGATATATCGCTGGTTGTGGCAGAAAGGTGCGCAATCCTTTGATGAAATGACAAATCTCTCCAAGAAGCTCCGCGCTCTACTCGACAAGCACTATGAATTCCGACTTTTAAAAGAAGATGTCCTTCAACACTCGAGTGATGGCACGATAAAAATACGCTATACGCTCCACGATGGACATAGAATGGAAACCGTTCTCATTCCCGTCCCTGAACAAGATAGATATACTGTATGTGTATCATGCCAGGTAGGTTGCAGCCTTTCTTGTGCCTTCTGCGCTACTGGACAATTAAAAAGGGAACGCAATCTCAGTGCAGCAGAAATTTATGATCAAGTGGCGCTTGTCAATGAAAAATGCCTCGAGATCTATGGTAAAAGACTTACCAATATTGTTTATATGGGCATGGGTGAACCTCTGCTTAATTATAAAAATGTCGTCCAGAGTATCCGCTATTTAACCGAGGAAAATGGGCTTCACTATTCTGCCAAGCGGATTACGGTAAGTACTGCCGGCATTTCTAAGATGATAAAACGGCTCGCAGATGAAGATCTCAAGGTAAATCTAGCTCTTTCCCTCCATGCCGCAGACGATGAGAAACGGAATAAGATTATGCCCATAAGTGAACACAATACACTAGAGGCATTGATGGAGGCACTAGAGTATTTCTTTTCACAGACCAAGAATCGGATTTCTTATGAGTACATCACATTTGCAGGATTTAATGATAGTATTGAGGATGCGCGGAAGCTAGTCCGTTTATGCCGATACTTTCCCGTGCGTGTAAATATAATTGAGTATAATCCTATCGAGGGATTTGCGATGCATAAATCTTCCCCGGAGCAGATAGACCGATTTGCTCAATACCTCAATGATAAGGGAATAACTGTGACCGTACGCCGTTCTCGGGGTAAGGATATCGATGCAGCATGTGGACAACTTGCCAATAAGAAATAACTTATCTCATTTTCCTTTTTTCAGCTAGCTTACGCAAATGTCCGATTCCTATAATTGCTTGCGCAAACGAGCTACCGGAATCCCGAGAATCTCACGGTACTTAGAAACTGTACGACGAGCTATACCGTAGCCTTTCTCTTTCAAAGCCTTCCGCAATTTTTCATCGGAAAGTGGTTGCTTTTTGTCTTCATTATCTACGATATCCTGAAGAATGTTTTTAACCTCAGAGGTACTTACTTCTTCCCCATCTGTTTTGGTTATAGATTCAGAGAAGAAGTCTTTTAACAGTATTGTCCCGAATTCTGTCTGAATGTACTTACTATTGGCTACTCGTGAGATTGTTGATAAGTCTAGTCCGGTCATATCGGCAATATCCTTTAAGATCATCGGTTTCAAGTTACTTCTATCTCCGGTTTTAAAGAAGTCATATTGATACTGCAGAATAGAGTACATAGTTTTATACATTGTTTCCTGTCGCTGCTTAATAGCATCGATAAACCATCTAGCTGAATCTATTTTCTTCTTTATGAAGCGGAATGCATCTTTGTCTTTCTTGCTTACAGTCGAGTGTTTACTTGATTTATGGTCCCGATAGTTTTTCAACATTCTCTTATATTGCGTATTTACACTGAGGTCCGGCGCATTCTTGGAATTTAGGCGTATATCTAAGTCTCCATCGTTATTTATAAGAATAAAATCGGGAATAATGTACCGTCTATTTCTGGCACTTTCTCTGGATTTAATACCGCTCGCCGGCTTAGGGTTAAGTTTCAATACTTCATCGAGCACAAGCCTGAGCTCTTCTTTGCTTAAAGAGAGCTGGTTCATGAGCTTGGTGTAATGTTTCTTGGAAAATTGTTCAAAGTTATCGCGTAGCATCTTTAAGGCAAGCTCCATCACCTTTCTATTTTCTTCTTGCTTTCCTTCTTGTGCCGCCAGCTTTCTTTCTAGCTGAATTATAAGACACTCTTGTAAATCTCGTGCTCCGACTCCCGGCGGCTCAAATCCTTGTATGATCTCTACAATTTCCTCAATTTCCTCCTCTTCAACATAAATGTTCTGACTTAGTAATAAATCATCAACTATCGATTCAGTTTTCCGCCTGAGATATCCATCATTATCGATGCTTCCTATTATGTGCTGTGCAATTATTTTCTTCTTTTCATCCTTGAGATTAACCATGCCTAGCTGCCTCTCCAGTAAATCTTGAAAGGTGCTTTCCAGGGGAAGGGCTAGCTGATATTTCTCGTCTTCACTCGAGCTCCCTCCGGTATTGTTCTGATATTTATAACTCATGGGATCATCCTCGATATATTCCTCGAGATAATCATCGAGCTCATATTCTTCATCCTGCTCATCCCTATCATCAATATCACCGGATTCAACATCGGTGCTATAATCTCCTTCATCGAGTGCCGGATTAATCTCCAGCTCTTCTTTTATGCGTTGTTCTAGTGAAGAGGTCGGCACTTGCAATAGCTTCATCAGCTGAATCTGCTGTGGAGACAGCTTCTGCAACATCTTCTGACTCAACTGTTGTTTTAATGCAGCCATTTCTTTATTCTTCCTATTTCTCTTTTATTCTTTAACATCTGTAAAGACTTCAGGTTCTTCCTGCTAGGATAAAACCTAAATGAATTACAGCAATTCTTCCCGATAAATATTTGGGACTTCAATTCTGACGGTGTACCTTGTCTGGGTAAAGATAGGACAAATTAAAGAATTTTATAATTTGTTTTCAAATATTATACTTTATTATCTCCGAGATTAATAGAGTTTTACATAAATAAGAGAAAATAAGCTTATGAGCATTAATAATCGCATAGCAGAATTGAGGAAATTGATGAAAGAAAGTAAGGTTGATGCATATATTGTTCCATCATCGGATGCGCATCAAAGTGAATATGTCCCTTCATATTACAGAGGACGAGCATGGATATCGGGATTTACCGGTTCTGCAGGAACAGCTATCGTCACACAAGACCATGCTGGATTATGGACCGACAGTAGGTATTTCTTACAAGCTGAAAGGGAGCTTTCTGAAAGTGAATTTCAGCTGCATAAGCTCGATGGGACAAAGGAATCTACATATCCTGCCTGGCTCTCGGAGAATATGGAAGAAGGGAGCGTAATAGGATTTGATCCGAAGACTATAACACTGGAACAACGGCGAGTACTAGAGAAAGATTTGCCGGAAGGCATCAAGTTCTTCACAAAATATGATTTCCTGGAGAAAATATGGCATGACAGACCTTCATTACCACAGGAAAACGCCTATGAATTTCCTAGCTCAATGAGTGGCGAGACAAGGACAGAAAGAATAGGAAAAATGCGAGCCCGACTTGAAGAGTACGATGCAGACTTTCTCCTCGTACCTACACTTGATGATATTGCATGGATTTTTAACCTAAGAGGAAATGATGTCGCTTTTAATCCGGTTACCGTATCTTATGCGCTTATTGCCCGGGAAGAATCACACTTGTTCATAAATGAAGCCAAGCTCAAGCCGGTATTTGCCGACAGGCTGATGAACGATAATATTCAGATTCACGCATACTCAGAAATAGGGAAATTTTTACAGGCTCTAGAACAAGATGAAGTTCTTATCCTGGACCCCAAACTTACTTCCATATATCTCGCTGAAAAAATAGAAGTAAAAACTATTGAAAAACCACTTCTTTCCCGCTCATTAAAAGCAATTAAAAATGATACGGAAATTGAGCATATTAAAAATGCGATGATCAAGGATGGTGTCGCACTTACCAAAGCCTTTCTCTGGCTAGAGAAAACGCTCGATGAACGCACTGTTACCGAACATGAATTCTCGGAAAAACTAGCGGAGTGCAGGGCCACGCAGAAAGACTATAAAGGCGAGAGCTTTAATGCTATTATAGGATATAAAGGAAATGGCGCTATTGTCCACTACAGCCCATCGCCGGATGGTTCAGCGGAAATCCACAAGAGCGGAATATTACTCTGCGATAGCGGAGGTCATTACCTCGATGGAACTACCGATATTACTCGTACTATTCCTTTATCAACGCCATCGGTCGATATGCAGAAACACTATACGCTTGTTCTTAAAGGTCATATTGACTTATCTACAGCAATATTTCCGGAAGGGACTCGGGGCGTTCAACTCGATACTCTTGCTCGCCGACACCTCTGGAATGAAGGACTGAATTATGGACATGGTACTGGACATGGGGTAGGCTTTTTCCTTAATGTCCATGAACCACCTCAAGGCTTTACAGCCGCTCTAGATCAACGAGGAACAACGGTTCTTAAACCGGGAATGCTCAGTAGTGATGAACCTGGCTTTTACCTAGAGGGAGAATATGGGATACGCATAGAAAATCTCATTCTCTGTAAAAAATCAGATTATTCGGGCTTTCTTAAGCATCAAGCTGTGACTCTGTTTCCGATCGATACTGAACTCATTTATATGGACTGGATGACCCACAAGGAACTGAAGTGGTTAAATGCATATCACAGAAAAGTGAAGCGCCTTTTAACACCTTTTTTAAATGCAGAAGAGAAGGCCTGGATTGAAAAGAAATGTGCGACTATTAATATTCCTTCGTAGGGTATTTTCAATTAATGCATCCCTGCCCTTGTGAAAATAGGAAAAAATCTTTAGATTTGTCTTACTAAAATGAATTAAGCTTATGTCAGATTTTATGGAAAATCGCGGTTTTAAAGGACGCTTTATGATGTGGACGATAATCGGTACATTACTATTTATCGCTTTATGTGTTTACGTGTATAAGCAGAGCTTTATAGATATAGCACCTGTTTAATATCCAGGTCCTACGCATTGCGAGTATATTCCACAGTATATTTTACACTATTCCCTCACTCTTAGTAAGCTTATTGCAAGCTCTTACACATAGATTTATTTGGCTCAAGGCAAATGAGTATGCTTTGCCTCATATTCAATAACTCTTTTATTTCATCCTCTTTCTCCAAGTCCTTCAAGCTGAACTGATTAACTTTTTAAACGAAGGAAGCGCTATCCAAGAATATTCCATAGCTATATCAATTTCCATGTCTCTGTTTTCCGTCAGTTCTTTACATACAGGAAATTGGAATTCTAGAAATTATCGATCGATATGTAACCTTTCAATGCTTATATCTCTCTATAATAAGTAGAAAGGATTGAAGAAATTTAACACAATCGATATGATAACACATGAAAACATAACCGACCTTGAGGTCATTGCTCGCATCCTGAAAGGAGAAATAGGCTTGTATGAGCAGATTGTACGCCGCTATAATCCGGTGTTGTATAAAGTAGGTCGGACGTACAACTATAACCATCAGGACACAGAAGACTTGATGCAAGACACATTCATCGATGCCTATAAAAATCTCAAGGGTTTTCAAGGACGAGCCAGCTTTAAGACCTGGATAATACGCATTATGATGAATAATTGCTATCAGAAAAGACGACAATCCAACTTCAAATATGAAATTTCTAAAGAACTAGACGATTATTCCAAGCCTATGTTTAAAAATTCCAAGAACAACACTGACAGAATGGTACACAATGATGAATTGAAGCACATTATTGAAAATGCCTTGAGTAGAATCCCTTTTAAGTATCGCATCGTTTTCTCCCTCCGCGAGATCAATGAATTGAATGTTGCTGAAACCGCGGAGTTATTAAACATCAGTGAATCCAATGTTAAGGTACGCCTCAATAGAGCTAAGCGTAAACTGAGAAAGGAAATTGAAAAGGAATATTCCCCTAGCGAACTATATGAATTTAATCTCATCTATTGCGATGCAATAGTCAATAACGTAATGAAAAAAATACATGAAATCAGATAACACCTTAAAAGCAATAAGCATACACCCTCAACTAGAAAGAGAGGATTTTAATACCCCACTTCACGAGAAGGCATTTGAGCTATCAGATGAAGAGAAAATAACAAAGATTGAGCAGCATTTTGCCCAAATAATGGATACTCTAGGCCTCGATCTCTCTGATGATAGTTTAAAAGATACTCCGCACCGTGTAGCCAAGATGTATGTAAAAGAAATATTCAGCGGATTAAATCCTGAAAACAAGCCGGAGATAAGCCTCTTTAATAACCGATATGTCTATGATAAAATGCTCGTAGAAAAAGATATCACCCTTTACTCCAATTGCGAGCATCACTTTGTCCCTATTATTGGCAAAGCCCATGTTGCATATATTCCTCGGAAAAAAGTCATTGGTTTATCCAAGATTAATCGCCTGGTGCAATATTATGCGAGCAGACCACAAGTTCAGGAACGCCTCACTATTCAGATTGCTGAAGGCTTAAAAGAATTACTGGGACATGATGATGTAGCCGTTCTGATTGAGGCCGACCATCTCTGTGTAGCTTCTCGTGGTATCAAAGATACCGGAAGCAAGACGCTGACCTCGAGCTTTTCAGGAAAATTTGATTCCGAGGATATACAGAGGAAGTTCTTGACCTATATTGATTAAAAGTAAGGAACCGAAAAGTCCGGATAGTACTCGATTTAGTCAATGAACTCAACGAGTAGTATGACAAGCAAGGCTTGCTATAGATACGAGCCTTGAAAAACCAGCTTTCACAAGTCGTTCTTTCCCGCCGATGCTACTACAATTTCACAATGATGTAAACCCATTTTCTTCTGAATTATGAGAAAACATAAGTGGATTAAATCCGATAAATCAAAATTCGGAGATGAAGAAAAAGACATTTGCGTAAGCTTAATTCATAAAACACTTAAACATAAGATTATTGACCACGTGGATATTGCCACGTATAGCCATCTCTTATTTATCCCTCACATTGAACAATATCGCAGCAATTACGCCGGGAATCCATCCCAGGATAGTCAGTAAAACAGTGAGCAGAATAGCCCCGCAACCTTTATCATAAACCGCAAGGGGAGGAAAAATAATTGCCGCAATAGCTCGTAATACCCAAACCATGCAATAGAAATATGACTGAGAGTAGTTCTGGTAAGCCAGAACCAGCTTGACTGAATGTCAAGCTGTCGAAGGAACTACGAGCTCCTGCGAGTAGCTAGCACTAAGAATGCTACTAGCCTCGGACAGGAGTCCTCGGATCCTTCATCGACTTGACATTCAGTCAACTCGGTCTCGGACAAGCCGAGACTTCATTCAGTCATGGTGAGAACCAAATTCGAGCAAGTGCTTGTATTCAAAGGCTTATGTGCTTATCTTCAATTTCTATTGCATGATTTGGGTAATACACTCATAGTATCCCATTAATCTCTATATAGCTAAGGCACATAAATGAAAATTTGTTCCCACAAATGCAATTGATATCGCAAGTGTCGCCAGATCGCATTCAGAGACATAAAATTACAGGGGAAGAGCTGAATTGCAGCCACTAAATTGAAGATAAAAAAATAAACCCGACTTCTTTTCATAGGAAATCGAGCTTATCTCTGGATTCTGCTACAACGAAATTATTCTTTCTTCATAGCAATCCTGAACTTATCCATAGCTTTCTTCTTTTTCTCGATATAGTTCCATACCCATACCACAAGGACAATTGAACCGGCGAGAAAAACTAGTGGATAGACGATATTATCCTGTTTCAACAGATAGGCAAACACTAGCAACAAGCCCGAAAATAAATGCGCGATTGCCGTATGCGCATTTCCCGATATCAGATCAACAGAAGTCTTGTCGTAATTATTCTGCGTATATCTGATGGCCTGAATAGCAAATGGCAGAGACAGAAATGCAAAGTAAAGCGTGTACGGTGCATATCCCAGCAAGGGCAATGCTGCAATAATACCATAAGCCAAGATAAAGAATGCAATAAGAACATTCTTTGCCTTAAATTTACCCAATCTCACCACAAGTGTATTCTTCCCTGTCTTGGCATCCGATTTAGCATCTTGAAATTGATTAATTAACAAGACATTTGTGATAAGCATTGCAACCGGCAAGGACAGGAGAAACACTTCCAATGTAAAAAAGCCTGTCTGCACATAAAAAGCTCCCATCGTCATCAAAACCCCAAATGTAGTGGCAATTAAAAATTCAGCAATTCCCGTCTGCGTATTTATAAATGAAAATTTCCCTTGTTCACTCGTATAATACACACCAGCAAGCAAGCCATATAAAATAAGTGGTATCAATCCCCAGCCGCTCTGAAAGGTCAGATAAATTCCGATAATTGCAGCAATAGAACTCAATAAAATACCGAAAAAGCCCATTTCACCACGCGATATCAAGCCTAGCTGAATCATCCTCGATCCACCGGTAAAAGGCCTTATACCTTCTACATTATCATTATCTCGATCCGCATCCTTCCAGTCATTAATCATATTGGTGCCGGCTTGAATCATAAGCCCGCCGAGCAAGGTAAGAATAAATAAGCCCCACTGAAAAGTACCCGTTGTCCCGAATGCCACTGCTGCTCCCAGTAATAATGGAATCAGTGACGCAGTCAATGACAATGGTCTCAATGCTTCTTTCCATGCACGCGCTGAGGCCTTCAAGTCATCCCATACACTCACAGACTCCCTGTTTTCAGGAAATTCAAATATCGTAGGCGGTTCACCTTGAAGGATTTCCGGTACATAACGATATTTCACCGTAAACGGCTTCACCTTGATAAACTCAAGGCGATCCGTAGCCCCTATTTTATGAAACTTCTCAACAATCGGCGATCGATCAACCAAGAGCTCAATCGCATGCTCTCGACCTTCCTTGCTCTTAATAACCTCTGCCCTGCCGATGACCTCACATTCCTCCATTTCCATAAACTTATCTCCCTGATGAATCAACATCGCAGTATGTGGGATATTGCTCCACTGGATAATCTTCGGATCCCCTTTCATACTCGTCAGATAAATATTAAAATCTTCATCCGCCGCAAAGTGCATCATCCTTAAACGCGGCGTACCCATATTGGAAGTTCCTACTGCCGTAACCTCAGCTCTGGATAAATATTCCAGCACTTCCTTTTTTGATCTTTTTGCCATATTAGCTTCTATTTTTATATTATGGCACAAATGTACATCGAATATTCAACTTTACCTATTTTACACCCCGCTTCTTACCTCATAATATTCCCTTTCTGCCTTTCGGCAAATGCCTTTTCTCCACTCAACATCTTCAAGACTGATGAAATGAGGAATTTTAATATAAATTCAATAAAATTCAGCAAAACAAGAAAAATATTTTCCATAAAATAAAAAATAAAACAGATACCCAAGGTCTGATCACATCACATCGGGACTGAAAGCAACTTTTAAATTACGTCATCAAGTAATCCTCATATCCTAATTTCACGCAGACAAAAAGGCTTATTTATAAACTTTCTAAATACAATTTACTTCCTTTTATTTGATGAATATTTTGACTAACATTGCATACAATAGCAAGTAACTATTAAATACTAGACAAGAATATGGATTTTTCCTACCCGACATTGTGGCCACTCTTGGTTTATGTAATTGCAGCCATAGCATTGCCGATAATAATGCTACTCTTATCACATTACCTGGGAGAGCGGCATCTCGAAGCGCAGACTCAAGAAGTATTTGAGAGTGGGATAGAAGTGACGGGCTCGGCTCGGATCAAGTTTCCCATTCATTTCTACTCAATTGCGATGTTTTTTGTTGTCTTTGATTTAGAGACAATATTTATCCTCGCATGGGCTGTTTCTGTTGAGGAAGTAGGCTGGACCGGTTATATCGTAGTACTGACATTTATCATTGATTTACTCGCAGTACTCGTATATTTATGGCGTATCGGGGCATTGGAATTCGGGCCCAATGGGAAGAAGCTCATTAAAGCATATCATCAAAGAAAGAAAAATATATAACTATGAAATGGTGGACTACTGATGTCAATAACCCGGAAGCAGCGCTAGAAGGGAACAGTTCCTTTGAAGAGACGGTGAAAAAATCCATTGTACTTACACGTATGGAGGATCTCATCGCATGGGGAAGAAAAAACTCAGTATGGCCCTTTAACTTTGGCCTATCTTGCTGTTATGTTGAGATGGCAACCAGTATCACGAGTAAATATGATATCTCGCGATTCGGTGCTGAAGTTATCCGTGGCACACCACGTGAGGCCGACATGATGATTATTGCCGGAACCGTATTTATTAAAATGGCTCCGGTGATTAAACGCCTATATGAACAGATGATGGCTCCGCGGTGGGTCATCTCAATGGGTTCCTGTGCCAATTCCGGCGGGATGTACGATATTTATAGTGTCGTGCAAGGAGTGGATAAATTCATGCCCGTTGATGTCTATGTCCCGGGATGCCCTCCACGGCCGGATGCTTTCCTTGAAGGACTAGTAAAACTTCAAGAGCATATAGGTAGTGAAAACCGACCCCTAAGTTGGGTAATCGGACCCGACGGAGTTCATAAGAAGAAAGAGACAGAAGAAAAAATATCTAACAAAGCACTGAAAAGAGAAGAGCGGATGAAAATGACGGAAATACGTCCACCGGATACCGTATAAGCCCCATTTTTTCATTCTTCAGAAAGATAAAAGATACCCAAGTATGGCAGAGAAAAGCGATGTCATTGCACATATAAAGCAGGAGTTCAAGGACGATATACTTACTGTCCAAGAAACCCGAGACAATATCCCTACTCTGTGGTTCTCCACAGGGAAGATTGTCCAAGTGATGGATTTTCTGAAAAACAAGATAGAGAATCCATATAAAATGCTCTATGACTTAACTGCAATTGATGAACAAGCAAGACAGAACCGGCAAGGACAACCCGACAGCTACTTTACTATCGTTTATACCCTACTTTCTTATGGACGAAATAGCTATATCCGCATAAAAATTCCTACAGCATCAGCTCAACCTACAGTACCGAGCATTACCTCCATCTTCCGCTCAGCCAATTGGTATGAAAGAGAAGTCTATGATATGTTCGGCGTGAAATTTGACGGCCACCCCAATCTCCGGAGAATTCTCATGCCCCTCTACTGGGAAGGACATCCATTACAGAAGCAACACCCGGCGAGAGCAACGGAAATGGGGCGTTTTCAACTTCCCCCTGAAAATCAGAAAAAATATCAGGATCTCCTGCAATTTAAACCGGAGGAATGGGGACTTGATCAAGTAAAAACCGAGGGAGATATTATGTATCTTAACCTCGGACCACAACACCCCGGAACGCACGGCGTATTGAGATTTGTCCTTCAGATGGATGGAGAGAACCTCGTAAATGTCGTACCGGAAATCGGCTTTCACCACAGAGGGGCAGAAAAAATGGGTGAACGGCAATCATGGCACACCTATATTCCGTACACCGATCGCGTAGAATATCTCGGAGGGGTAATGAATAATTTCCCTTATGTCATGGCAGTTGAAAAATTAGCCGGTATAGAAGTCCCTGAAAGAGCCAATTATATCCGGATAATGACGAGTGAACTTTTCAGAATCTCGAGTCACCTGGTATGGTACGGTACATTTGCACAGGACCTCGGGATGATGACACCGGTTTTCCTGATGTTCAACGACAGGGAAAAACTCTTCAAGATTATTGAAGCAATCTGCGGAGATAGAATGCACCCCAATTGGTTCAGAATAGGTGGTACGGCGCAGGATTTGCCGGAAGGCTGGGAAAACCTGATCAGAGAATTCCTCGATTATATGCCTAAGCAGCTAAAAATATACGAGAAGCTCGTCATGAAGAATGCAATCTTCAGAGCGCGGACAGAAGGAATCGGAATATATACCACGGAAGAAGCGATAGAATGGGGTATCACAGGTCCCGGACTGCGGGCGACGGGATTTGAATGGGACTTCAGGAAAAAACAGCCCTATGCAGGATTTGAGAACTTCGACTTTGATGTTCCGACCGGAGAAAATGGCGATTGCTACGACAGAGCCAAGGTCCGTGTAGCAGAAATCACACAGAGCTTGAGGATTATCGAGCAATGCTTGAACAATATGCCCGATGGACATTACAAGTCCGATCATCCGCTGACCACGCCACCGCGGAAGAAACGCACCATGAAAGATATAGAAACATTAATTAATCATTTCCTCGGTGTAACCTGGGGGCCGGTGATACCTCAAGGGGAAGCGCTGGTCGCAGTAGAAGCTACCAAGGGGAATAACGGCTATTACCTCGTAAGTGATGGAAGTACGGTTTCTTATAGGACCCGTATAAGGACTCCATCCTTCCCCGCTATTCAGATGGTACCATATATAAGTCAAGGCTATACCATAGCAGATTTACTGGTTATTCTGGGAAGTGTAGATTATGTATTGTCAGACGTTGACAGATAAAAATTGTGTAAAAAATGAGCGATAAGAAGCAAGTTATATCAGAAGAAGCGAGAAAAGAGATCGAGGACCTCTTTGAACATGTCCCGCAGAAGCGGGTGGCTTGCATCGATGCATTAAAAGTTGTCCAGAAGCATCACCGATACGTATCGGATGAAGCATTAAAGGAACTTGCTCCGATGCTTGAGATGGGCGCTGAAGAAATCGATGGCGTCGCTTCTTTTTACAACATTATTTTCAGAAAACCCGTGGGAAAGCACGTGATCTTTGTCTGTAATAGTGTGAGTTGCTGGATTATGGGCTATGAGAAAATAATTGAAGCCCTCGAGGAAAAACTCGATGTAAAACTAGGTGGAACTACAGCAGATGACCGTTTTACGCTACTCCCTATTGTCTGCCTCGGAGCCTGTGATAGCGCTCCGACAATTAAGGTCGATAATGACTTGCACAGAGATGTTACTGTAGAGCAGCTCGATGAAATATTGGATAGATATAATTAAGAATAATGGAAAGACCATTAACAGAACATATAAAAAAGGATGGCTCCTGGCTCACCTTAAAAGAATATGAGAAGGTAGGCGGCTATCAAGGTTTAAGACGAGCTTTAAAAATGACACCAGAAGAGGTACTCGAGGAATTGAAAGCCTCGCAACTTCGTGGTAGAGGTGGGGCAGGTTTCCCTACCGGGCTAAAATGGAGCTTCGTCCCGATGGGCGATAATGCACCCCGGGAAAAATATATCGTGTGTAATGGCGACGAGATGGAACCCGGTACATTTAAGGATCGCCTCCTCGTTGAGGGGAATCCCCATCAGCTTATCGAAGGGATGATTATAGGTGCTTATACAATCCAAGCTCAAGAAGCAATTGTTTTCTTGCGATGGGCTTATCATAAAGCAGCTGATATCGTTGAAAAGGCAATCCAGGAAGCTTACGACGCCGGATATCTCGGGAAAAATATCCTCGGACACGATTTTGACCTTAAATTCCACCTGCACACCAGTGTGGGGAGATATATATGCGGTGAGGAAACAGCTCTCCTCAATGCACTCGAAGGAAAGCGCGCCAATCCTCGCAGCAAGCCTCCTTTTCCTCAAGTAAGTGGCCTCTACGGTAAACCCACCGTGGTCAACAACCTGGAAACCTTCTCCAATATCCCGCACATCCTACACAAGGGAGCCGATTGGTATTTCAACCTCAGCAATTCCGAGAAAGGTGGCGGAACCAAGCTATACGGAGCGAGCGGTAGAGTGAAAAACCCCGATATATGGGAACTTCCACTCGGCGTTACCCTTGGAGAAATTCTTGAGGAACATGCAGGTGGCATGAAGGAAGGATATGAATTTAAAGGCGCTCTTCCGGGTGGAGCATCGACTGATTTTCTCGTGAAAGAACACTTTGATGTAAAAATGGACTATGAAGGAGTGATGGAAGCCGGTAGTCGACTCGGTACGGGAACAATAATCGTCCTAGACGATAAAACTTGCCCGGTCGGAATGGTACTGAATCTAGAGAAATTCTTTGCTCAGGAATCTTGTGGATGGTGTACGCCATGTAGAGAAGGCTTACCATGGACCGCCAAGATACTCAATGCTATAGAAGATGGACGCGGTATAGAAAAACACCTCGATATCCTTGCATTTGAGACCGATTATATGGCTCCGGGAAATACTTTCTGTGCACTAGCACCAGGTGCCATGGAACCATTACAGAGTGCTTTAAAATATTTTAGGGATGACTTTGAGCATCATATTCACCATCGTGAATGCCCTTATTAATATCAGGATTATAAATAAAGTCTTATGGCTACAGTATATATAGATGACAAAGAATATGAAGTAGAAGAAGGGAAAAACCTCCTTGAAACCTGCCTATCTCTAGGCTTGAATCTCCCCTATTTCTGCTGGCATCCGGCAATGGACTCTGTCGGGGCTTGCCGTCAATGTGCTGTCATCAATTATCGTGATGAAGAAGATACAAGAGGTAAATTAATCATGGCTTGTATGACACGTGTTTCAGATGGTATGCGCGTATCACTCGAGACCAAAAGAGCTCGACAATTCCGGGCTGCCAATATCGAAGCACTGATGATTAATCACCCTCACGACTGCCCGGTCTGTGATGAAGGTGGGGAATGTCATTTACAAGATATGACCGTCATGTCCGGACATAATTACCGGAGATATGAATTTAATAAAAGAACTCATGTCAACCAGGACCTGGGACCTTTCCTTAATCACGAAATGAATCGCTGTATTCAGTGCTATCGTTGCGTGCGTTTCTATAACGATTACGCCGATGGAGATGATCTCAGTGTATTCGGCGCTCACGATGATGTTTACTTCGGAAGGGTTGAAGACGGACCGCTTGAAAGTGAATTCAGTGGAAACCTCGTTGAAATATGTCCTACGGGAGTTTTCACCGATAAACCATTAAAAAAACACTATACAAGAAAATGGGATCTCAAGTCCGGACCATCAATATGTCATGGCTGCAGCCTGGGCTGCAATATCCTCGTAAGTGAGCGATATAAGAGCATCAGAAGAGTGCTCACTAGATATAACGGTGACATAAATGGCTATTTTATCTGTGACAGAGGAAGATTCGGATATGAATATACCAATAGCGATGACCGCATCCTCTATCCAGTGAAGACAATCAACGGCGAGCAAGGCCATATCGACAAGACAACAGCGCTTGAAGAAGTGCGTAAACTCGCTACACCGCAAGGCAAAAAAGTTATAGGAATTGGCTCTCCACGAGCTTCCCTCGAGTCCAATTTTATGTTACAGAAACTCGTAGGAAAAGAGAATTTCTATGCAGGTATTCCTAGTCATGAAGGAAAACTGGTGAAACAGATTATCGACATCCTCAACAAGGGAAAAGTAAGGACTCCTTCAATGGGCGAGGCTGAAAAATACGACGCAGTGTTCATTCTCGGTGAAGATGTCACCAATACTGCTCCACGACTTGCCCTTACGCTCCGTCAGACAGCTAAGCATCGACCAAATAAAGCGGCAGAAGCTCTGCGCATCTCTGAGTGGGACAACTACAATATAAAACAAGTTGTACAGAATGATAAAGGCCCATTCTATGTTGCCACGACACATAAAACCAAGCTGAATGGTATCGCTACTGACCAGCTCTATGCCAGCCCGGATGAAATCGCGCGACTGGGATATGCCGTAGCTCATGAAATAAGTGATTCTTACCCAGCTGTAGAAGGATTGAGTAAAGAAACTCAAGAACTCGCCAAGCTTATTGCAACTGACCTGAAGAATTCAGAAAAACCACTGATCGTGTCAGGTTCCAGTTTATTCAGTGAAGCAGTTATTCAAGCTTCCGCAAATGTCGCGCATGCCCTCAGAGAATCCAATGAAAACACAGGCATTATTTACACGGTCTCCGAGGCAAATTCCATGGGCTTGGGAATGATTTCTGAGAAATTCCTCGACGACGCCGTAGAAAAATTAAATAGTGAAAGAATCGATACTCTTCTCGTCCTTGAAAACGACCTTTATCGCAGAATGGACGCAGAGAAAGTTGAAAAACTCTTCGAGCAAGCAGGTCAATCCATAGTTCTGGATAGTCTCTTAAACGATACGACCAAGTTAGCTGATTACGCATTACCTGCAGGAACATTTGCTGAGAGTACTGGTACAATTGTAAATAACGAAGGTAGAGCACAACGTTTCTTCCAAGCCTATAAACCTGACAATGACGTTCAGAGTAGCTGGGCTTGGCTCGCAGAGATCCTCGGAGAAGGTAGAGATTACCATTTTGATAAGGTTGTGGACGACCTTATCAAAGCCTATCCGGAACTAGCACTTGTAGAAGAAGTCGCGCCGGAAGCCGACTTCAGGAAAGGAACACAGAAAATCCCGAGATCTCCTCATCGTTATAGTGGAAGAGCTTCCAAAGAAGCAGATGTGGATGTAAGCGAGAAAAAACCACCTGAAGATCCTGATTCAGCAATGTCTTATACGATGGAAGGATTCCATGGAAGACAACCTGCGGCAATGACAGGTTTTTACTGGTCGCCGGGCTGGAACTCCGTACAATCTATTAATAAGTATCAGATTGAGGTGGGTGGTGAATTACACGATGGCAATCCAGGCAAACGCCTTCTCGAGCCATCCTCTGAAAGTACAATAGAAGAAACAACAGCCATCCCTAGCAACTTCGCTCCGAAAGCGGGTAAAAAACTAGCATTACCGATTTATTATATCTATGGATCAGAAGAACTCAGTGCCAAGTCTCCGGCTATTCAAGAAAGAATCCCGGAAGCACAGTTTATCCTGAACCCGAAAGATGCTGCGCAAGAAGGTATTGCAGAAGGAGATACTCTACACCTAAGTGTAGATGGGAAGGACATAAACTTGCGCGTAAAATTTGACGAAAGTCTAGCCAATGGAACTGTAGGTGTACCGATAGGCTTCAAGGAAACCGTAGGTATCGCATTTCCATTTTGGGCAGAACTAAAAAAAGTATAAATTGTAAAAAATATCAATCATGAGTGAAACGTGGGTGCATATTTTAACGATAGTAGGCGTGCTGCTGGTTATGGTAACTATTGCGGCGGCGCTGATCTATGTTGAAAGAAGAATGCTGGCGGTATGGCAAGATCGCTATGGCCCCAATAGAGTCGGGCCATTCGGGCTTTTTCAAGTGCTGGCAGATATGGTGAAAATATTTTTTAAAGAAGATTGGATCCCCAATTTTGTCGATAAAAAAGTATTTATCGTCGCACCTATGATTATTATGATGACGATATTATGCTCCTTTGCAATGATACCATTTACAGAAAATATTATGGTATCAGACCTGAATATCGGGCTTCTCTTTGTCCTGGGAATGTCTTCTCTAGGAGCCTACAGCCTCGCACTCGGTGGCTGGTCCTCCAATAACAAATATTCACTCCTGGGAGCAATAAGAGGAACTGCACAGATGATTTCGTATGAGGTATTTATGGGACTTTCTTTAATGGGAGTCGTGATGCTGGCAGGGAGTTTCAATATGAAAGAAATTGTACTCTCACAGCAAGGCATGTGGAATGTAGTGCCGCAATTTCTAGGATTTATTATCTTTTTCATTGCCGGTCTTGCAGAAACACATCGTGCACCACTAGATTTACCGGAGGCAGAGAGCGAATTGATTGCCGGCTTTCACTCTGAATATTCAGGGATGAAATTCGGAATGTTTTTCGTGGGGGAATACTTAGGTATTACACTTATTTCAGCTTTGATAACAGTACTATTCTTCGGAGGCTGGCTAGGACCATCGTTCTTGCCACCCGTAGTATGGTTTTTTATAAAGACGTTTTTCTTTATCATCATGTTTATTCTTATGCGGGCGGCATTGCCTCGACCGCGTTATGACCAGCTCATGGCTGTGGGCTGGAAATGGCTGTTGCCATTGACATTATTAAATGTACTGGTTACCGGTGCAATAATACTGGCATAGGCAGCTCGGGATAAAAGAGTGGATTGAAGTTGTACAAGAAATGTATTTAAGTAAAGGCAGTTTAAACAAATTATTGAATAAAAAATGAGATAAATATGCTGTTACGTAGCTTTTTTACCAATCTGAGGACAATATGGCTTACTCTAGCGAGGACATTTAAGAAGCCTATTACGATACAATACCCTGAAGAGAAACCTTATCTAGCACCGCGATATCGCGGGCGGATTGTGCTTTCGCGGGATCCCGATGGAATAGAACGTTGCGTCGCTTGTAATTTATGTGCTGCAGTCTGTCCGACAGATTGCATATCATTGCAAGCTACTGAAGATGAAAACGGAAGACGTTATCCGGAGTTTTTTAGGATTAATTTTTCACGGTGCATTTTCTGTGGTCTATGTGAAGAAGCTTGTCCGACTTATTCAATACAGTTGATTCCCGACTTTGAAATGGCGGAATACGACAGGCAGAACCTCGTCTATGAAAAAGAAGACCTTCTTATTGATGGACAAGGGAAATACCATGGCTACAATTTTTACAGAGAATCAGGTGTAGCAGTAGGTGTTAAAGAGAAAGGCGGAGGAGAAAAGGAAGATGCACCAGTAGATCCAAGATCATTATTACCATGAATATCATTTTTTACATATCGGCTATAATAGCAATATTCACGACATTAAGAGTAGTTACACATAGTAATGCTGTACACGCGCTTATCTATATGATAGTGTCACTTCTCTCTGTTGCGGTTATCTTTTTTATCCTCGGTGCGCCATTTATTGCTGCCCTTGAGATAATTATCTACGCAGGAGCTATTATTGTCCTGTTCATCTTTGTCGTGATGATGCTCAATCTAGGGAAAGAGCATGCTGAAAAGGAGAAAGAGTGGCTCTCGCCTAGTGCGTGGATAGGCCCCGGAATTTTATGCTTGATTTTACTCGGTGAATTTATCTACATTACGACAAGTAGCACACCTTCCGGCGTAGAAATCATGCCTATAAGTCCCAAGGAAGTAGGAGTATCTCTTTACAGCAAATATGTCCTGGGCGTAGAATTAACAGCGATGCTTTTAATGAGTGGTGTCGTGGGGGCGTATCATATAGGAAGATATAAGAAGAAGGAATATCATAGGTTTTTACAAGAAGAAAATAACAAATAGATAGACAATGGCACTTATCCCTTTAAATATCGGTTTATTGCTAGCAGCAATCTTATTTATACTAGGACTGATAGGCGTTCTCGTACGACGCAATGTCATTTTTATGCTTATTTCCGTAGAGATTATGATGAATGCAGCTGCACTTGCATTTATCGTAGCCGGTTCGCAATGGGCAAGTGTTGATGGGCAGATAATGGTTTTATTCATCTATGCGGTCGCAGCTGCTGAAGTTGCTGTAGGTCTGGCACTGGTACTTCAGATGCACAAGCATTACGGCACACTGGATGTCAATAAATTAACCAATTTAAAAGATTAAACGCGATACGTTAATAATTAAGATAAGGAAGAAGATATGTTGAATCAATTGTGGCTCGTACCGGCTTTACCACTCATCAGTTTCCTGATATTGGCACTTTTTGGCAAGAAATTGGGAAAGGCTGGAGGTGTATTAGGCACTTTATCCGTAGGATTATCTGCACTCATTACCTTAATTATAGGCATCGGCTTTCTGAACGCCCCTCCGGCCGGCGGCTTTTACGAGCAGACATTATGGACTTGGTTCAGCGTAGCGGGCTTTGAGCCATCGATAACATTACACCTCGATTCATTGTCGATGGTATTTATCTTTGTCATCACCTTTGTAGGATTTCTCATCCATTGGTTTTCGACAGAGTATATGGAAGGCGATGATGAATATCCACTTTTCTTTGCCTATATGAATCTCTTTGTTTTCTCCATGTTGATGCTAGTCTTGGCCAATGATCTTCTCCTTGTTTATTTTGGCTGGGAAGGTGTCGGTCTCTGCAGTTATCTTCTCATCGGTTTCTGGTACAAGAATCCATATAATAACTATGCGGCAAGGAAAGCCTTCATTGTTACGCGTGTGGGAGACACTGCAATGTTGCTAGGCTTATTTTTACTAGTACGGGATTTCAACACTTTAAATATTCATGAAATACTAAACTCTGCCGGTGATGTATGGACGACCGGTGGATCCAGTGTCTTCTGGGCAAGTCTTTTATTACTCGGTGGTGCTTGTGGTAAGTCAGCACAATTACCGCTCCAGACCTGGCTGCCTGATGCCATGGCCGGACCTACTCCGGTATCGGCTTTAATTCACGCAGCAACGATGGTAACTGCGGGTGTTTACCTGATCGCAAGGACGCATGTCCTCTTTGAGATGGCACCTATTGTTCAGACCACAGTTGCAGTAATCGGTGTAGCGACCTTATTTATTGCGGGATTTGCTGCACTAGCACAGAACGATATAAAAAAGGTACTCGCCTACTCGACCATCAGTCAGATCGGTTATATGTTCCTTGCACTCGGCGTGGGTGCATGGTCGGCGGGTATTTTCCATTTCATGACACATGCCTTCTTTAAAGCATTGCTTTTCCTCGGTGCAGGTGCGGTAATACTCGCCATGCATCACGAGCAAGATATGTTTAAAATGGGTGGCTTACGCAAAAAGCTTCCGGTGGTATTCTGGACATTTCTCTTCGGTGCGGGTGCCCTTGCTTCAATCCCCTTAATCACTGCCGGATTCTACAGTAAGGATCAGATACTGTTTTTCTCGCTCGTTTCTGACAAGGGAAGCTTCTGGTTGTGGATATTTGCTTTTATCGGAGCCTTCATCACGGCATTATACACCTTCAGAATGGTTTTCCTTACCTTTTTCGGGGAGGCCAAGATGGAAGTAGATCACAAGCCAAGGATGAACTTCAAGATCCCCTTAATCATCCTGGGGATTTTATCCCTGATTGCAGGATTTGTAGAGCTCCCGCATGCCTGGGCACACTTCACTCCATTTTCAGACTTCGTTAATGAAACATTGCCTGCCATTCATTTGCCGGAAGGCATAGCAAGTAAAGAAATAATGTTGCAAGTAATCACAGGTCTCGTCGCATTAATCGGTGTATTTATAGCCTGGAGAATTTACGGAAAGAATCAGAAAGAGAGTTACGCATGGGAGCAATCCGGACTTTATGGGTTTTTCTTCAAAGGCTGGATGTTTGATCAATTATATGATGCCGTGCTCGTCAATCCTATCGTATGGTTGTCCAAGCTTGACAAGCACGATTTCATTGACAAGATATACGGTGCCATAGGCGATATAAACTTAGGAATAAATAATTTACTCAGCCGCGCACAGAACGGACGCTTACGGTTTTACATAGGCGGGATAGCACTCGGTGCGGTTGTTGCATTAACAATAGCTTTACTTATATGATACTATTATGCCTGATACTTATATTGATGCTGGGAGGCGGTCTCGCGTGGATCGTCGGTAAGTGGAGTAAGCCTGCGAGTAAATGGATAGCGTTTATCGCTACCTTAATCGATTTTATCATCGTGATAGGCGTGTGGATAAACAATCCGGGAGTCCTCGGAAGTATCGGGGATGAAGGTGGCTGGTTAATTCATTATCAAGTGAACTGGATTCCACAGATAGGAGCGAGTTTTCATCTTGCTCTCGATGGACTCAGCCTGGTAATGGTGGCATTGACGCTCTTTATCGGATTTATCGCCGTACTCGTATCTTATAAAGAAATACAAGACCGACAGGGCTTTTATTATTTTAATATTCTATGGCTTCTTGCCGGCATCATCGGTGTTTTTCTCTCCATGGATTTATTGCTCTTCTACTTTTTCTGGGAGATTATGTTGATTCCGATGTTCTTTATTCTCGGTATCTGGGGATATGAAAAGCGGAAATCGGCTTCCATTAAGTTTTTCATCTTTACTCAGTTGAGCGGACTCTTTATGCTCCTCGGGATATTGGGGCTCTATTTTATTCATGGTTTTAATACAGGCACCTACACATTCGATTATTTTGATTTACTCGGCACGAGTATTTCATCCGGCATAGGATTCTGGTTAATGTGTGGTTTCCTCGTCGCCTTTCTTGTAAAGCTGCCGGCATTTCCTTTCCATAGTTGGTTGCCAGATGCTTATGTGCATTCTCCGACGGGTGGAACAGTTATCCTGGCGGGTCTGATGACTAAGACAGCTGCTTATGGGATGTTGAGATTTGTCTTGCCCTTATTTCCGGAAGCTTCCGCAAATATTGCGCCTCTAATGATGGTTCTCGGTGTAATCGGAATCCTGTATGGCGCCAAGGTGGCTTATGCACAGACAGACTTTAAGCGCTTGATAGCTTTCTCCAGTATCGCGCACATGGGTTTTATCGTCATCGGAGTATTTGCCTTTAATAGCCTTGCTTATCAAGGTACTATTATGGAAATGCTCGCTCACGGTATAAGCATCAGCGCATTATTTATTATTGCAGGTGCTTTACGCGAGCGCACAGGTGTAAGAGATATGGATCAGATGGGGCAATTCTGGAAGCAAATGCCCGGTATGGGAGGCATTACGGTGATATTCGTCATGGCTTCCCTAGGTTTACCGGGACTCGCCAATTTCGTTGCAGAATTCCTCATCCTCGCAGGTGTATTTAAAGTAAGTATGCTGTGGTCAACACTCGCTACAATAGGACTTATTTCTTCCATGATATACTCACTCGTTATCCTGCAGAAGATATTTTACGGAAAAAGCCATTCCGAGAAGACATCGCTACGTGATTTCTCTTTCAGAGAGTACTTTGTCATGGCTTGCCTTGTAGTGGCGATTTTCTGGCTTGGAATATTCCCACAGAAAGTGATTGATACAGTAGATCCAGCTGTACAAAAGATTGAAAAACACATGGACCTCGGTGCTCTTATGGATGCACATAAGAACGATGTCGGTGTTATTATGATGAAAACGAATAAAGTACAAGAACAAGATGCTGAGTAATGTTAACTTAGGGCTTTTGCTCCCTCATATAATCCTTGCCGTAGCTGCAGTTATTGTGATGTTATCAATTGCAGTAAAAAGGAATCATCAAGTGACCTATGTCTTGACCTTGATAGGTACAATCGTGGCATTCGGCTCTCTATTTTATTTGCCGGAAGGCTCACATAGGGTAACTACACTCTTTATTGTCGATGGATTCAGCATCTTTTTTACAGGCCTTGTATTACTGGCAAGCTTAGTCGTGGGTATCTATGCCTTCCCCTATTTGAAGAATCGCAATGAGGTGGAGCAAAAAGAGGAATTTTATGTCCTCCTTCTGCTTGCCACCGTGGGAGCGATATCAATGGTTATAAGTAATCATTTCATCTCCTTCCTCCTCTCACTGGAAGTGATGAACGTCTCTTTATTTGCCCTGATAAGCTATCTCAAGAAGTCCAAGATTTCAATTGAAGCCGGCGTAAAGTACTTAATTATGGCCGGTGTATCTTCAGCAATATTGCTGTTTGGATTTGCACTGATATATGCACAGACGGGTGCTATGGAACTCAGTGCGATGGCCGATAGCCTGGGAACCAACGGCGATAGCATTATTTTTATCGCTGGCATGGCTCTCGTTGTAGTAGGAATAGGATTTGAGCTGGCTCTCGTTCCATTCCACTTCTGGACACCAGATATCTATTCCGGCGCATCTGCACCTGTGGCGACATTTGTCTCTACGATTGCCAAGGGGAGTGTATTTGCATTTCTTATTCGATTATATACCGATCTCAATGGAGATGCTCATAATAGCGTGTGGATAACATTTGCTGTGCTTGCAATTGCCTCGATGCTTATCGGAAACTGGCTCGCCTTGCAACAAAATAATATTAAACGACTGCTCGCCTATTCTTCCGTAGGCCACCTGGGTTATATGATCGTCGCTCTGCTAGCGGCAAGCGTGTCCGGTGTGGAAGCAGCAGCATTTTACCTTGTCGCATATTTTATCAGTATGCTTGCGGCATTCGGGATCGTTTCCTACTTATCACAGAAAGATGGCGAACTCATCAAGGTCGATGATTATCGCGGTTTATTCTGGCGCAGACCTTGGATTGCGGCATTATTTGCCGGTGTGTTACTTTCCCTGGCGGGTATTCCACTGACAGCAGGCTTTCTCGGTAAATTCTACCTCCTTTTTGCAGGAGTTGATAAAAGTTTGTGGCTTCTCGTTATCGTACTTGTTGTCGGAAGTAGTATCGGTTTATTCTATTATTTACGGGTTGTCATCGCATTATTTTCAGGCAGAGAAGAAAATCAAACTCGCTTAAGCGCAGGTGGGCATTCTATCCTTGCCGGCCTGGCCTTAATCAGTCTCTTTTTCCTCCTTTTCTGGGTCGGTATGTTTCCATCGGGACTTGTGGATGTGATTCAGAACCTAGTAGGGACAGTGATGTAGTATTGTGCATAGAATATATGTTCACCGGCTAGTCTTTGTCATCTCTCAAGTAATTTAAAGGGTAATTTTATCGCTATCGACTTCAGCTGGCTTCACATTCTCTGACTTTCCGATTAAAGACATATTTGTCCTTTTTAAAAAAATACTTAACTTCATTGCATAAAAAGTGTAATTATGCAATTCAAAACGATAATAGAGCCATTCAAAATCAAAGCCGTTGAACCCATACGTATTTCAACGCAAGAAGAGCGGAAAGCATTCATCAAGGAGGCACATTTTAATCCCTTTCTCCTCCACTCAAAGGATGTCATCATCGACCTCCTCACCGATAGCGGCACCGCTGCAATGAGTAGTAATCAATGGGCGGGAATCCTCAATGGCGATGAATCTTATGCCGGTTCGCAGAGTTGGGAGCATCTTCAGGCAGAGATTCACGATCTCACCGGCTTCCCCCACATTCTACCGACCCACCAAGGTCGAGCAGCAGAACGGATTCTATACAGCTATTTAGGTGGTAAGGAGAAAATATTTATCAGCAATACGCACTTTGACACCACACGGGCCAATATCGAGTTCAGCGGCGCTGAAGCTATTGATATTCCTTGCACGGAGGCCTCAGATCACGAGTCCGACTACCCATTTAAAGGGAATATAAACCTGGACAAACTCATATCCTTACTCGACAAGCACAATTCAGAAGATATCGGAGCAGTCATCCTCACCCTTACCAATAATACCGGTGGTGGACAGCCTGTAAGCATGGAAAATGCACGCAGGGTATCAGAAATATGCAGTCAACACGATGTTTTATTCATCCTCGACTGTTGCCGCATAGCTGAAAATTCATATTTTATCAAACACCGTGAATCGCACTATGCAGAAAAAAGTTATCGCAGCATCGCACAAGAAATGTTCTCTCTCGCCGATGGTTGCGTTATGAGTGCCAAGAAAGATGCAATTGTAAATATCGGAGGATTTCTTGCATTAAAAGATGAAGTACTCGCCGAGGCATGCACCAATCTGCTTATCATCACCGAGGGCTTTTCTACTTATGGCGGCCTGGCAGGACGCGACATGGAAGCAATAGCAATCGGCCTGCGAGAAGTATTTGATGATGATTACCTCAATTATCGCATTAAAAGTACGGCATATCTCGGCGAGCGTCTCCGCAACAAGGGCGTTCCCGTGCTCTACCCTATCGGTGGGCACGCAGTTTATATCGATGCCGGGCTCCTCTATCCGCACATTCCTCCAGAGCAATATCCCGGCCAAGCCCTTGTCTGTGAACTGTATAAAATCGGTGGAATCCGCGCGGTGGAAATCGGGTCTGTGATGTTTGGGAAATACGATAAAAATGGCAAGCTTATTCCCGCTCCCGATGAACTTGTACGCCTTGCGATTCCCAGAAGAGTTTATACGCAGAGTCATATAGATTACGTGATTGAGGTATTTGATGAGATCTTGAAGAAGAAAGCTTCCGCAAATGGCTTACGCATCACGCAAGAACCGAAATTCCTCCGCCATTTTACAGCTCATTTTGAAGAATTACAATAAACCATTTAAAGAATTCCACTCTACTTATGGCTACACATAAAATTAATCACGCAGATAATAATGCTCAGAATGTCCTCAAAACACCGGATTATTCTGAAACTATAAAAACGGAAGTTGTCTGCCCCAATGATACTAATCCCATGGATATTCTCCAGGGTGGTCGCCTGGTCCAGTGGATGGATATCGCTGCCGCTGTCACCGCTCAGACCCATACTGAAGGAGTATGCGTTACGGCATCCATCGATAAAGTCCTTTTCTCCAATGCCGCTAAAGTCGGCGATATCCTTACGATCAAAGCCCGGATTACACGCACATTTAAAACATCGATGGAAATACGAGTTGAAGCAGCAAAAAGAGACATCTATTCACATAAATCACAGCCGCTGAGCCTTGCTTATTTCACATTCGTAGCCATAGATGAAAATGCACAGAAAAGACAAGTCCCACCACTCATAATCGAGTCAGAAAATGACAAAATAGCTCATAGACAAGCAGGAGAACGAAAAGAAAAGCAATTAAAAGAAGCAAAAAAGAGCATCTGACCCATCGGAAAAGTCCGTAGAATTTATATGGATACAGCTTAAAACAATATGAGTCGGTGAGCGGCTTCGCCGCAGTCGTGAGTCGGGTAATCGGTAACGGGTGAAGGGTAATCGGCTCATTGTTCATTAGCCATTGGCCATTAGCTGATTACGTTATATGCTATTGAGTTGAAAAGTTGAAAAGTTGAAAAGTTGAAGCAATCCATAATTCATAATCCATAATTCATCACTCATTATCCATTGTTCATTGCTCATTGTTCATTAGCCATTGTTCATTGCTCATTGTCCATTGCTCATTGCTCATTGACAGGAGGATTGAGGTATAATCAGCTCTTAAATTTTTGAGAAATCAAGAAAATATGGCTATCCCATTGACTAAAACCGGAAAGAAGTGTACTGATATAAGAAATATCAGAACCATGTCAGGAAAAACATTATTTTTACAACATTAGACAGCAAGATAATGTGATGTGTCATCTGGCTTAATTTCTATTGGTTCATGTATAAGTATTATAAGCAGCGGCCATTGCATAAGCTGATAATTATAAAATAAGTATTATGCGCTATCTCACTTTTCTATTGTTCGTAGGAATAATGACTTTAAGTCTATCATGCTCTGAAGGGACAGCTGAACAAGGCATTTATACCCGGTCAACAATTCAGGCATATTCCTATAAATCGACAAAATCAATTGTCGTTGATTCTGCGGCGGTTGTAAGTGCTCACCCTCTTGCCAGTCAGATAGGCATATCAATTCTACGACAAGGCGGCAATGCCGTCGATGCTTCTATCGCTGTTCAATACGCCCTCGCCGTAGTTTATCCACGTGCCGGAAACCTTGGCGGCGGTGGATTTATGGTTCTCCATACAGCTGCAGGAGAATCATATAGCATCGATTTCAGAGAAAAAGCCCCTGCTGCTGCATTCCGCGATATGTATCTCGATAGTACGGGGCAAGTCCTTCCCAGGAAAAGTCTCGATGGACATCTTGCACCGGGCGTGCCGGGAACGGTAGCCGGCATATTCCTGGCACACGATAAATGGGGAAAATTACCGATGAAAAAGCTTATTGCACCAGCGATAAAACTGGCTGAAGAGGGATTTGCGGTAACGCAAGAAGAAGCGGAATACCTTAATAGATTCCGAGATGATTTCTTAAAGTATAATACGGTAAGGCCCACGGCATTTGTGAAAGCTGAACCATGGAAGGCAGGAGATACATTAATTCAGAAGGACCTCGCACGTACATTGGAACGTATCGCACTCCATGGGAAAGCGGGCTTTTACGGCGGTGAGACAGCTAAGCTTATCCTTGAGGAAATGCAACGCGGGAATGGAATTATCACATTACAGGACTTAAAGGCATACAAGGCCGTGCTACGTAAGCCGAGAGAATTTGATTACGAAGGCTACCGTATCGTGGCCATGGGCCTTCCATCCAGCGGTGGCATTCTCTTACAGCAAATGCTCGGTATGCTTGAACCCTATGAACTGAGTAAAATGGGCTATCACAGCCCGGAAACTATCAATCATGTCGTTGAAGCAGAACGACGAGCTTATGCCGATAGAAGTGAATACCTCGGTGACCCGGATTATGAGGATATTCCGGTGAACCGATTGATCTCTGATAACTACATTTCACACAGAATGGATGATTTTGTCCCGGGAAAGGCCGGAAACAGTAAAAATATCCACCCGGGTTTAAAAGAAAGTGAACAGACCACACATCTCTCTATCCTTGACAAATATGGCAATGCCGTATCGATCACGACAACCTTAAACACCAACTACGGAAGCAGAGTACTCGTCGGCCATGCCGGATTCTTTCTGAATAATGAAATGAATGATTTCAGTGCCAAGCCCGGGACACCCAATGTCTATGGATTACTAGGAACCGATGTCAATGCTATTGAAGCCGGTAAAAGAATGCTCAGCTCAATGACACCGACCATCGTACTCAAGGACGATAAACCTTTTATGGTCGTCGGTACTCCGGGCGGCAGTACTATTATTACCTCTGTCTTGCAGAGTATATTGAATATCGTCAATTTCAATTTATCTGCTGAAGAGGCTGTCAATAAACCGAAATATCATCATCAGTGGTATCCGGACGTGATATTCGTTGAAAAGAATTTTCCGGAGGAAATCAGAGTAGAATTGCAAGAGATGGGCTATACAATTAAAGAAAGAAATTCCATAGGTCGTACCGAATTAATCCTTGTTAAAGATGGAAAAATCTATGCCGTAGGCGATATACGCGGGGATGATAGTGCCTCGGGTTACTGATCAGGTACAATCCTGCATTTATTGCTGATTATTCCCGGAATATGCAATACTCCAGAGGTAAATCAGTAAAAATATAGCTGAAAATGAGATTTAATAGATGCGGAGGAAAAACAAGTGACTCCGTTGGGATTCGAACCCAAGACCCTCTGATTAAAAGTCAGATGCTCTACCAACTGAGCTACGGAGTCAAATGCACTGTTTTAAACAGCGGTGCAAAGATATGATTAATTTAAGTTTCTCAAAACTTCATTATAATTTTTTAAAAAATAAGTTTCCCACACATCCATCCTACTCTATTTCCCAGCAACTACCATCCACACCCAATTCCGTTTCCGGAAAAATTGCCCTTGCTTCTGCAAGCAATGGTTGAAGATTTACATATCTCGAGCTGAAATGTCCGAGCAAAAGCCGTCCTGCATCTGCCTTATCAGCAAATAATGCCGCCTCGCGTGCCGTAGTATGCTTCGTCTTTTCAGCTCGCTGGAGCATATCGTGAAGAAATGTAGAATCGTGATATAATAAATCAACGCCTGCTACTTTTTCAGCCTGCTCCGGAAAATATCGGGTGTCCGTGAGATAAGCATAGCTCCGCTCCTTTTTTCGATACGTATAATCTTTACAGTAAAGCATGCGTCCATCGTCCAGCTTAACATCCACACCGGTTTTCAGCTGCCGTATTGCCGATACCGGAATAGGGTCTTTAAGCAGCTTCTCTTTATCTATATTGCGCTTCCTATGGTGTTCACGTAAAAGATAACCACAAGTAGGGACGCGATGATCAAGCGGAACAGAATATACCTCTATGGTCCGCGTCTTATAAACTTGTTGAAAGCTCTCACAATCGAGCTCGTGGAACTCAATCGGAAAGGTAAAGTAGTCCTCCGAGGCACCGGCCAGTGAAAATATAAACTCTTTCAGGCCTCTCGGTGAAAAAATATCGAGCTTCTTCTTGCGCTGATTTAAATTCAATGACATCAATAAACCCGGTAAACCAAAGATGTGATCTCCATGAAGATGTGTGATAAAAATTGCATCGAGTGCAGCCGGACTTAATTTATATTCTTGCAGGCGAAACTGACACCCCTCACCACAATCCAACAAAAAACTATACTGCTCATATCGGACGTATTGCGCGCTCGGATATCTCTCGTGGGAAGGCAATGCAGAATTGCTCCCTAGGATGTGTATGGAGAATTCATCAGCCACTTATTCTTCCTCTGAAACGAGCTTTTCTACTTGCTCAATAAGGATGCGGTTTTCCGCTCCCTGAATATCATCCGTAATATTCAGAATAGAATCGAGGCGCGATATCCGGATAATCTTTTGCACATTGGCATTGTCGATATTGCTCAAGATAAATACCCCTTCATCCTTCCACAAGCGATTGGCTGTAAGGATAGCGCTTAATCCCGATGAATCAATATATTCCACACCACTCATATCCACAATGAGATTGGGAACACCTTCATTCTTCAAAAAAATAAATTGCGACTTCAGATCCGGAGATATTGTCGAGTCAATCCTATCTTCTTCAACTTTAAATATTGAATACTTTTCGCGTCTATCGAGGGAATACTTCATCCTTTTTCTTTTAATTATTTCATTGCAAAGGTAATACCCTTTGCTGAATGCACAAATTCTTTCCAAGCTTTAACCGGCCTTCTTCTCCATTTATTATACCTTTTTTGCTTCCGCAAATCTTCTCCGCACATTTTACACGCAATTCAACTCTCCTAGGTCCATTTCTTAAATCTTTTGCTTCCGCAAATACCTGGAGCTCATACCACCGATTCTTTCCCTAGCTCCACGCTCTGACTTTACCGTCCGAGAATCCGATAAGGCATAATGAAACGTTAACATTGGGTTAAACACAAGTCATGATGTCACTATTTCAGGGAAAATCGCGTCAATAAGTCATAAAGCATAGCTAAAATATGAATCGGAATGATTTTTAAGCTATATTTATATAGAATTCCATAAAATGGAATATATTACGACATTAAAGCAAATCACGCACAAGATATTATGAACAGAAAATTTTCACAAGGCGTAAAAGAGGTGCTCCACTCAAGTACTCGAGAAGCCGTAAGACTAGGGAACAATTATGTAGGTCCGGAGCACTTGTTGCTCGGAATCTTAAAATCTGATCGACCACTGACCTATGATGTGCTCGATGCATTTGATGTTGAGTACGATGAACTCATTGAAGAGCTTGAAGAAGCTTCACGTGGAAAAGTATCAGAAAAGACCGCATATAATATAGCCAATGTCAATCTCGATAAAAGTGCTTCCAAGATTCTGAAAGTAAGTTTTCTCGAAGCCAAGTTATTTGGACTGAAGGAAATAAGCCCGGAGATGCTGATCCTCTCTATATTAAAGCACCACGACAATCAAGCGGCAGAAATACTTGGCGATTATGATATCGACTATGAAACATTTAAAGATGAACTAGAGTATGTCATGCAAGAGCAGGATTACTCGGCATTTGACGTAAGTGCACAGACTCCATCCGATTCAGACTCCCCGATGGAAGGCGATGATGAAGGCAGTTCACACTCTGGACGCTATGGTGGTAGTGGCAGAAAAACAAGGACAAAATCGCGGACACCTGTCCTCGACAACTTCGGTCGTGATATCACAAAGCTCGCTGAGGAAGATAAACTCGATCCTATTATAGGTCGTGAGAATGAAATTGAACGCGTTTCCCAGATACTCAGTAGAAGAAAAAAGAACAACCCAATCTTAATCGGTGAACCCGGTGTAGGAAAAACGGCAATCGTTGAAGGCCTTGCTATGCGTATCCGGGATAAAAAGGTGTCGAGAACACTCTTTAATAAGCGGATTGTTATGCTCGATCTCGCGGCTCTTGTTGCCGGGACCAAATATCGCGGACAATTTGAGGAGCGGATGAAGGCGATTATGAAAGAGCTGGAGAAAAATGACGACGTCATTCTCTTCATCGATGAAATTCACACTATCGTAGGTGCAGGTGGCGCTACGGGTTCACTCGATGCTAGTAATATCTTCAAGCCGGCTCTCGCTCGCGGTGAATTACAATGTATCGGCGCGTCCACACTCGATGAATTCAGACAACATATAGAAAAGGACGGTGCGCTTGAAAGAAGATTTCAGAAAGTTATGGTCGAACCGCCTTCTGCAGAGGAAACCTTGAATATCCTTCAGAACATTAAGAAAAATTACGAGGACTTTCACAATGTAAAATACAGCGACAACGCTATTAATGCTTCTGTCAAGTTGAGCGATCGCTATATCAGCGATAGATTTTTGCCTGACAAGGCTATAGATATTCTAGATGAAGTAGGAGCGCGTGTTCATCTGAAGAATATTCACGTCCCAAAGCATATCGAAGATCTCGAAGAAAAAATCGAGAAACTCAAGCTAGCCAAGAATAAGGCGGTTAAGAATCAGCAGTATGAAAAGGCCGCAGAATATCGAGATAATGAATCCAAGCTCTCGCGACAACTAGAAAGAGCCAAAGATAAATGGGAAGAGGAATCAAAGTCCATGAGGTATCCCGTCAAGGAAAGTGATATTGCAGAAGTAGTGGCAATGATGACCGGTATTCCCGTGCAGAAAGTTGCCCAAGCTGAAAGCAAAAAACTTCTCAGCATGGCCGATGATATCAAGAAGGAAGTTATCGGGCAAGATGAGGCTATCAAGAAAATCACACTCGCAATTCAACGGAATCGAGTAGGATTGAAAGATCCCAATAAACCCATTGGATCCTTTATTTTCCTCGGTCCGACAGGTGTCGGTAAAACTGAATTGGCCAAGGCGCTGGCTCGATACCTATTTGACACGGAAGACGCTTTGATAAGGCTCGACATGAGTGAATACATGGAAAAATTCAGTGTGTCGCGATTAATCGGAGCTCCTCCGGGATATGTCGGCTATGAGGAAGGTGGACAGTTGACAGAACAAGTAAGAAGAAAGCCATATTCTGTCGTTCTCCTCGACGAAATTGAAAAAGCCCATCCCGATGTCTATAATATCTTATTGCAGGTACTCGATGATGGTCAATTAACCGATGGACTCGGAAGGAAAGTCAATTTCAAAAACACCTTGATCATCATGACTTCCAATATCGGAGTAAGAGACTTAAAAGACTTTGGGCAAGGACTAGGTTTTGAGACGATGGCTCGCAGAGATAATCGAGAAGAACACAACAAAAGTGTTATTCAAGCAGCCTTGAAAAAAACATTTGCGCCGGAGTTCCTCAACAGACTGGATGACCTTGTAATCTTTAATAGCTTGACACAAGAAAATATCTATAAAATTATCGATATCAGTCTGAAGGACCTCTATAATCGACTCGGTGATCTGAAAATCACCTTGAGATTATCGGATGATGCCAAGGAATTTGTCTCCGAAAAAGGATTTGACCCTAAGTATGGGGCAAGACCCTTAAATAGAGCAATTCAGAAATACATTGAAGATCCACTTGCCGAGTTCATTCTCAATAATAAACCGGAAGATAATAGTGTTCTGGAAGCCGACTTAAACGATGATGGCAATGGGCTCGATATCCGCTTTGTGGGGATTGAAGAACCTGTAAAAGAGGAGAAATCTGAAGAGGAGTCTCAATCCGATAAACGAGAAGAAGCCTCGGAGGAATCATAAATTAAAATTATTTTAAATTCAATTGACATACATTGATTATGAACACTTACCTTTGTATGTCAATTGAATAAATACACTCAAATCTTATTTTTTACATATAAATAAACGCATTTGGCTAGAAAACGCTTTAAAGGAAGAAGAAGAAAACAAAATAAATACAATTTCAGGACAAATAGAGATATCCGTGTCCCCAAAGTAAGACTTGTGGGTGAAGACATGGATAAAATCAGTGAAGCCGCAGGAAAGAAAATCGAAGTAGATATCTATCCTACGGATCTCGTCAGAAAATGGGCACAAGAAATGGAGCTGGACCTCGTAGAAATTTCTCCACGAGCCAAGCCACCAGTAGTGAAAATTCTTGACTACAATAAATTTATTTACGATAAGAAAAAGCGTGAAAAGAAAATTAAGAAGAATACGCAGAAAACTGTCGTAAAGGAAATCCGTTTTGGCCCCAATACCGACGATCACGATTTCAACTTCAAGCTCAATCACGCCAAGAAATTCCTCGAGGATGGAGCAAAGGTTAAAGCCTATGTCCACTTCAAGGGAAGATCTATCGTCTTCAAAGAACGAGGTGAACTCCTCCTCTTGCGTTTCCTCAAAGAGCTCGAAGATCTTGGCTCTGCTGAAAAACTCCCCAAAATGGAAGGCCGTCGCATGATTGTTATGGTCTCTCCTAAAAAGAAGAAGAATTAATCTTCACCGGGATTTGGTGTTCTGAGATACTTAACATACATTTGCACTCTGATTTTTAAAAGGAAGAACTTATGCCTAAACTTAAAACGCACTCAAGTGCCAAGAAAAGATTTAAGGTCACCGGTAGTGGCAAAATAATGCACAAGCGAGCCAATTCAGGTCACCTTAAAAGAAAGAAGTCTAAAAGCAGAAAATTACGCTTAAGGCACAAGACCGTATTGGATAAGTCCAATACTTCTAGTGTAAAAGATTTACTCTGTAAATAATTAAACCTATTTTTTAACGAGACTACAGGAGTTTTAAAGTGGTTATTACCCTCTGTAGTGTACTGAAAATAAATTGTTATGCCTAGAGCAACCAACGCAGTAGCGTCAAGAAGAAAAAGAAAAAAATATTTAAAAGCAGCCAAAGGCTACTTCGGTGCCCGTAGTAAAGTTTATACGGTTGCCAAAAACGCTGTCGAAAAAGGCCTCCAATACGCGTATCGCGACAGAAAGAATAAAAAACGCGCTTTCAGAAGCTTGTGGATTATACGGATTAATGCCGCGGCAAGAAGCCACGGAATGTCCTATTCCCGTTTTATGCATAAACTTTCAGAAAACGATATAAGCCTTAATAGAAAGGCACTTGCTGATTTAGCTATGAATCATCCGGATGCTTTTAAAGCACTGGTTGATAAAGTAGCATAAGCTGAAAGATGTAAACATGGCTAGGTGGATTGTGTCTCAGGACATAGTCCACTTTTTTTATTCTATAGGCAGATAATGCTTAGCATCCACGATTACAGTTATTGCTTTCCAATAATACCAGTTCTTCAACACACTCCTTTCCCAGCGCTGGAAAAACCGTAAATTCATATTCAATGGGAAAATGGTTTTCAACAAGGACATATAGCACAAAATAGTTGGAGTAATAGGCTTTATAGCCTGGATTACGTAAATAATTGAACGGAAAGCAGCTAGAACCTCTGTGAGCTTCCTACACAAATTGAACGAATAAATACTTTCTTACTTCCGTATTGCTTCAACAGGATTCATCCGCGATGCCCTATAGGCCGGAATAAAGCCGGAAAGAACACCTATCAGCACTGAAAGACCTATGCCGATCAAAATATTGGAGAAGGATAAGAACATAGCAAATTCCGAGAACTGGGATACAAGAAGCATAATAAAATACACGAGTACAAGCCCTATCGCACCACCTAAGGCACAGAGCACAATTGCTTCCACAAGGAATTCCAGCAAGATAACGTAAGATGGCGCGCCCAGTGCCTTCCTGATTCCTATGATATTTATCCGTTCATTTACAGAGACAAACATGATATTGGCTACCGAGAACATTCCTACCAAGATAGCAAAGCCACCTATTAACATCCCGGCCATACTTAATGCAGCAAATACCCCGCTTAATGCATCAGTCAGAAGGGATAGTTCATTCAGTGCAAAGTTATTGTTTTCCTTTGGCTTCAACTGCCGTTCAGCACGTAAACTGACGATTATCTCGTCCTTTACATCTTGCATTTTGTGACCGTCGGCTGCCTTTGCAACCAGATTATGTGCAAATACCCGAGAATCATAATTCATCAATTTCTTTCCACTTGTCCAGGTAAGCATAATCATAAAATCATAAGGAATCACATTAATCAATGACTCCCCTTCTTCCTTGAATACACCTATCACCTCGTACTTTAAACCTCGTATTTTGATTTCCTTATGTAGTGGATTTATCGGTCCAAAGAGAGCCTCGGCAATATCGTGTCCGATTATTGCTTTATTGCTTCCATGTGTATATTCATAATAATTAAAATAACGTCCTTTGGCTATGCTGAGAGGAAACACCTTGTTATAATCATAGGTTGAAGGCATGACAAATACCCGCGAGACACTATTATTCCTATAGCTTATATTACCCGCACTCATTGCAGTGAATAAGGCAATATCTTCAATTGCATCACCGGACTTTTGCAAGGCCTTGAAGTCATCATAATCAGGTGATGGTCGCCGCAGATACTTCCAATAATCAGGACCTGGATGCTCCCAAGGAAGCTTAGAAACATAGATGACATCTTTTCCGAGTTTAGCAAAGTTGCTCCGCACTTCGGTTTCCAGTGAATCAACTGCAGAAAGTATGGAGATAATAGAAAAAATACCTATCGTAATACCGAGCAGTGAAAGAAAAGTCCGCAGCTTATTAACTTTCAATTGCTGCCAGGCCTGTAAAACACTTTCGTATAGAATCCTGATTAACATATAGAATCAAATGTAATGATTTCTTCCGCTTTATTCCTATCAATTAGATAAACGAGCTCATTTCATTGCTGAACAGGCTTCTCTTCTCCTTCAATTTAACAAGGTTCCAGCCGGAGACATAACATACGCACATATCTCCTCTTCTCTTCCCAAGGAGTATTTTTCAGTGTACTCTATGCGGATGAAACTTAAATTATAGCATTCCCATTAAACCATTAGAAGCAAAGCTCCTTTACATAAACTGGTAAAGATTTATATCTTTGCACACTTTATGTAAAACAACTAGTAGTTTACTTTATTATATTAACATGCGTACGAAGTTATCTCAGTTTAAATTTAAATTACCGAAAAAATTGATTGCTCAATATCCTTCTGAACAGAGGGATGAAGCCAGATTAATGGTCGTCCACAAAGACAGTGGTAAGATAGAGCATAAAGTCTTTAAGGACCTCGAGGATTATTTTGTCGAAGACGACACCCTTGTTCTCAATAATAGTAAAGTTTTTCCGGCAAGGCTCTATGGGAAGAAAGATAAAACAGATGCTGATATCGAAGTTTTCCTTCTCCACGAGCTCAATGAAAGAACATTCCTCTGGGATGTCATGGTTGACCCGGCTCGGAAGATAAGGGTGGGAAATAAGCTTTACTTCAAGGATGAAAAAGAAAATGATGTGCTCATAGCCGAGGTTATTGACAACACAACCTCACGAGGTAGGACAATACGCTTCTTTTATGATGGAGAGCCTGAGGAGTTCAGAAAAAAACTTTATAGGCTAGGTACAACTCCATTGCCCAAGCATATCAAACGCAATCCTGAACCGCTGGACGAGGAGAGATTTCAGACCATCTATGCCAAGAATATCGGCTCCGTTGCTGCTCCGGTAGCTGGCTTGCATTTCAGTGAGATGTTGATGAAAAAACTCGAGATTAAAGGAATAAACTTTGCCGAGATTACGCTTCATGCCGGCCTCGGGACATATCGAGATATCGCGGTGGAAGATTTATCCAAGCATAAAATGGATGCAGAGTATTACGAGATCACAGAGGAAGCTACTAAAATCGTAAACACCGCATTAAAAAATGAAAAGCGCGTCTGCGCAGTAGGAACCACTACGATGCGCAGCATTGAATCTGCAGTCTCGGCTGATTATATGTTGAAGCCGAGTGGCGGATGGACCAATCTGTTTATCTTTCAGCCATTTGAATTTCATATTGCCAATGCTATGGTAACAAACTTCCACCTACCTAAGTCGAGCCATTTAATTATGGCTTGTGCATTCGGTGGTTATGATCTTATTATGGATGCATATCAAGTGGCATTGAAGGAGAAATACCAGTTTTATACCTATGGCGATGCTATGTTAATCATCTAAATCGCCATGATTTAGACTTTTAACCTATTTTTACTTAAATTTTTACTATTCTTGGGAACATTCACAGAGGTAGTCCCATTGACAAATTATAAAACATGGCTAGAATTCTCACAATATATGCATAGCTTTGTTACTTTTACGACATTAATTGTACATAACAACACGAGAATAAAAATATGTATTGGACACTAGAACTTGCTCATCATCTTGAAGATGCTCCATGGCCGGCAACCAGGGACGAGCTTATCGATTATGCCATCCGTTCCGGAGCACCACTTGAGGTAATTGAAAACCTCCAAAATATGGAAGATGAAGAAGAAATTTATGAAAACATTGAAGATATCTGGCCTGATTATCCCAGGAAAGATGATTTTCTCTTCAATGAAGATGAATATTAATTTCACCTAATTCGCAATTATTATCAGTCTTTCTTTATCCTTCTAAGTCGGATTCATGCATCAGCCCAAAAAGTTAGTTATTGCTATTGATGGCTATTCATCCTGTGGGAAAAGCACTCTCGCTCAACAACTCGCCGACTGTCTTTCATATATTTATATAGATTCAGGTGCAATGTATCGCGCTGTTACCTTGTATTTCCTCCATGAAAACATTGATATTTCTGACCTGACTGAAGTACAGAGTGCTCTAGATAAAATCAACTTGAAGTTTATTCAAGAAACTGATGGCAATACAGCAATTCTCCTGAACAATGAGAATGTAAGTTCTGAAATAAGGACTCTGCGTATTTCATCCTTTGTCAGCGAAGTCGCGGCCATTCCCATCATCAGGGAATTTCTCGTAGCACAGCAACAAGCAATGCAGAAAACCGGCGGTATCGTTATGGACGGGCGAGATATAGGGACTGTCGTTTTCCCCGATGCAGATATTAAAATATTTGTGAAAGCTGAATTACAGAAGCGCATAGATAGACGGTATAATGAATTATTATCCAAGGGACTTAATGTCGCGCGTAATGAAGTGGAAGAAAACTTAAAACATCGCGACTTAATCGATACTACAAGGGAAGTCAGCCCGTTAATACAAGCAGAGGATTCAATATTATTGGATAATACGGAATTAAATAAATCTGAACAATTACGTAAATCCCTAGGGTTTATCAAGGAAAAGTTTCCTTCTATTGCTATTAAGGATTGTATTTAATTCCTTACCTTTACATTATTACATATAATTACACTAAAACATTTTAAAATGAAACTTGAAATTTTCCAAGGCAAAGACGAGCAGCACTATTTCAGAGGTGTTGGCGATAATGGTAAAAACATCTTGCGTTCTGAAGGTTACACTTCCAAGTCAAGCGCAAAGAATGGCGCAGAAAGCGTTGAAAAGAATTTAAAGTCACGCGGCAATGACGCCCTTACAATGAAGGAATCCAAGGATGGAAAATTCTTCTTTAATGTAAAATCTACCAATGGGCAGATCATAGCTACAAGCAGATTGTATGCAACTAAAGCCGAGCTAGACGAGGTTCTGAAAGAAATCCTCTAGTAGCAACAATAAAAAAAGGGAGCTTCGCTCCCTTTTTTCTTACATCACTATTCATCGTATTAAGCAATTTCGATTCGCTTAATATGTTCATCTTCCTTGCCCTCCACACGAGGCATTGTTATGTGTAATATACCTTCTTTATAGCTGGCATTTATTGCCTCAGTATCCACGTCTTCCGGAACTTGAAATTGGCGTTCAAATGCCGAATAATTAAATTCTCTCCGTACATAATTTTCTTCTGTGGCCTCTTCCTTATCTCGATTGGAAACCTTCACTATTAAAGTATTATCTTTCAAGTCAATAGAGAAATCTTCCTTGTGTAAACCCGGTGCAGCCAGGTCAATAAGATAGGCGCCTTCTTCTGCACTTACATTCACCGACGGACTTGATGTTAACCAGTTATTCTGGAAAAAATCCGAAATCCCCCTTCTGAAAAAATCATCAAATACTGAATTCATTTGCTCTGATCGCCTACTCGGCATTCCTCTGAATTTTACTAAGTTCATATTTTTCTTTTTTAATGGTTAAATCTGTTCTCTTAGGCTACTTTGATCGACCTCCTTACAACTTTCAATGGTATCTCAATACTTAAAATCCCATTCTCAACGGATGCCTGTATAGCATCAATATCTGCTCGATGAGGCAATCTGAACTTCCATGTCTTCCCGTCAAAGTTTAATATACTGCCTCCTTCCTTCTCTGCGGTATTTATGATGAGCAAGTCATCTTCCGTTTCAACCGTAATATCTTCTTTACTTAAACCCGGTAAGGCTACGTCCATAAAATATTTCTCATCCTTCTCATTAAACGTAACATTATTATATGGGCGATTCATCTTTGTTGTCTGCATAATTCTATTTTTTATTTATGTTTAGGTAATCAATCTGTGTTTACACTTTACCTATATGCAAGCTGCGTGCCATCGGAGTTCTGCAGAATTATTGACAGGGAAAAGCTTCTTTTATTATATATCGACTGTCGTTTTGTCATTTTAGCTTTCACAAATGTGTCATTTTGTCGCTTATTTGCATTTTATACCGCTAGAATAGCTCATTATCTGCAAGAAGAAGCTCTGGATATGCTTGTATTCATAATTGTAAGGCCGGTAATATACCATATTCCAGGTGGCTACATATAGAAATATGGCTGAATAAAGTCTCGGATTATCCGGGGCCAATGTTCGATTTAAGACCATTGGCTCCGGACAAAGTATTCCTACATATCATTAGTTCTCGATCAACTCTATCTCCATGCCGGATTCCAATGTTGAATTCCCTTTCAGGATTACCGTATCTCCTGCTTGTATATTGCCGAATACCTCAATATTACCGTCTATGGTTAAGCCGGTTACCACAGGAACAAGTTCAACTCTCGAATCCACAACCTTAGCAATATAAATATCGCTCTGTGTTCTTATGATGCTCGTACTCGGGACTTGTAAAGTACCTTGCTCCCGCTTCAATTTTAAATTGACACTTGCATAATCACCTCCATTCAGCAAGCCTTGAGCATTATCATAATCAAATTCCACTTTCATAGACCGCAATTCCGGATCCAGAGCATGGCTACTTCTTGAAAGTTGTACTTGAAACTCTGTTCCCGGAAAACTATTGACGGTAAAAGTCGCCTTTGTCTCGGGATTTAAAGCTCTGGCATGTTGTGCCGGAACAGAAACGGTGAGGCGCAATTTATCCTCCCGATTAATCTGAACAAGTGGCTTGGTACCACTGCCTACCAGTGCGCCCGGCGATACATATCTATCGGTGATTACTCCATTGAACGGGGCGGTGATGTGCGTATAAGCAAGAAGCTGAGAAGCTGTCTGTACTTGAGCCTTTCCATATTGTAAAGCAGCACTATCCGCCATATATTGTGTCTTGGCTTCTTGGAGTCGCACAGCTGAAACGACTCCTTCAATAGATGCAGCTTCTTTGATGCGTTGGTAATTGGTTTTACTGAAATGAAAACCTTCCATAAGCTCCTGTAGCTTTGCTCTGGCTGCAAGGACTTGCTGCTGGATTTCAGGTGCATCGATTTTCATCAATAACTGCCCTTTCCGCACATAATCACCGCGATCAACGCGTAAATTAGTTACAAATCCTTCAACTTTACTGTATAATACAACTTGTTCATATGGCTTTAAATTCCCCGGCAGATTTATTTCGTACTCAAGAGTATCATTCTTCACCGTAGTGATCGCATACTTAGGTGTCGCTGGAGCCGTGCTCGCCATTTTCACCTCATCTGAAGCAGGTTCACCACAAGCGCCCCAAAGGCCGATAAGAAGAAATAGGCTAAATACTTTTATAATATTTTTCATGATAAATTTGATTTTAATTTAAGCGTTGATATAAAATTTACTGTTTATGTCATCGGGATCAAGCGACACCTTTTTAGGTTCAGATTTGGCGAAAGCCACCTGATAAATAAAAGGTAAAACCAAGAGTGAAGTCAATGTTGAAAACAACAGACCGCCGATCACGGCCCGACCCAGAGGTGCGACCTGCTCCCCGCCTTCGCCGAAGCCGAGTGCCATGGGAATCATACCGGCCACCATAGCTATCGTCGTCATGAGTATAGGCCTGAACCGCGTTTTCAAGGCCTTCATTGCCGCTTCATAAGCAGAGTACAAGTCTTTCTTCCTAGCAATCTCTGCCTGGTCGATGAGGAGAACGGCATTGGAAATAGAGACACCGACAGCCATAATCATTCCCATATACGACTGAAGGTTTAAGGTATTCCCCAGCAATGTTAGGCTCAATAAACTACCTGCAAGAACAGCAGGTGAGACAGACATAATAACAAGCGATGTCTTAAATGATTGATAATATGCCGTGAGCATGAGGAAAATAACCACAATGGCAATGAGAAGCCCGGATTTCAAGCCGGAAAGCGTCCCTTGTAGAATCTCAACTTTACCGACCATATTGACCTGATAACCACGTGGTGGTTGTTCCATATTTTCTAGTACCTGAGCAACAATCGAACTCGCAGTTCCCAGGTCGATGTCGTGGATATTGGCAGAGACGGTAACATAGCGATTGGGGCCTTTTCTGTTGACTTGCCCGGCTTGTGAGCCGATTTTTAAATCGGTGACATCCGCAAGCACGGGACTATGTATTCCATCGCTCAACGGAAGGCGCCGCAGTGCATTTAAGGTATTGATATCCGACTCATTTAGCTGCATCTGCACCTGAATAACCATTCCCGATGTCGGATGAATCCACATATTCTTCTTGACAAATCTCGACGAGGATGTCGCCGTCGTTAATACAGCGCTGATATCCTTCATGCTCAAGCCCAGCTGTGCGGCACGTTCTCGATCGATATGAATATTTATCGTCGGATAATTCAATGGCTCTTTTATCCGCACATCGGCTAGAAAATCAAGCTCTTTAAGTTGATTCACCACTTTCTCAGCATAGATTTCAACCTGATCGAGGTTCCTGCCGAGCACTTCAATAGAAATCGGTGTCGTATAACCTTGTCCCAGAATTTTTTCCGTTAAACTCATCGGCTCAAATGAAAACTCAAGTTCCGGAAATCTGGCGTGTAATTCCTTCCTCATGCCCGCCTTGAAGTCAGCTATAGGTTGTGAGAAGGACTTCGCGAGCGTGAATTGCAGTACCGCTTCATGTGAACCACTTGTAAATAGAAAGATTAAGTTAATCGGGGTATTGGGTGATTGCATTCCCACATACGCCGATGATATCGTTATCTTATCGGGTGAGATATATTCTTTTATCGCATTTTCTACGGCAATGACATAGTCTTCCGTTACATCGAGTTTTGTCCCTTCCGGAGCAGCAATGCGCAGCTGGATATCTCGCGATTCACTCGGTGGAAGGATGTCTGTGCCTATTCCACTGAAAAGTAGGCCCACAAGGAAGAATACAAAGACGATAAAACCGATAAAAATACCCATTTTATAGCTTCTCAAGCCAGCTACAAAATTCAGATACTTAGCCTTAAATCGTTCAAATCCAGATTCCTTCTTTGCCTCCTTCTTTTCCTTGTGCTTCATAAACCAATTGGCTATCACGGGCACAAATGTCTGTGATGCTAGATATGAAGCGATCATTGCTGAACCGACTGCAACGGACAAGGGCATAAACATATCCTTGGGAACGCCCGTCATCATGAAGGATGGTAACAAAACGGCCAGAATAGAGAGCAAAATAAGGAGCTTAGGTAGTGAAATCTCTAGCAATGCATCCAGTATTGCCCTGGGTTTATCCTTATCCATATCCATGTGTTGATGAATATTTTCAATAGTTACGGTCGCCTCATCCACCAGTATTCCGATTGCTAGAGCAAGCCCACTTAAGGTCATAATATTAATGGAAAAACCAAGCAGGTAAAGCATGATAACGGCCGACAATATCGCAATGGGTATTGTCACGATCACAATGAGCGCACCGCGCCTGTCACCGAGAAATAAAAGGACCATAAGCCCAGTCAAAATCGCTCCGAGAATACCCTCGTGCACGAGATTGGTCAAGGCATTCTCCACATAAGTCGATTGATCAAATGCAAATTCTACCTTCACATCTTCCGGCAATATTTCCCTCAGTTGCGGCATTGCGGCTTTCAGATTATTAATCGCCTCAAGTGTAGAAGCACCGGCTTTTTTAATTACCGGCAGATACACGCTGCGCTGCCCATTTACCATTGCATAGCCGGTTACCTTATCGGATGAAAGCCGGACACCGGCAATATCACGCATAAAAATCGTCGTTCCATTGCGCGTAGTAATCGGCGTATTCATAAATTCTTCTGAACCTCGCTCAAGCGTATTCACGGGAGACATATAATTCACATCACCGATGACGACATTTCCAGCAGGCGAGGGAAAATTATTTTGCGTAAGCGCATATAAAACATCCTCCGACGTCAATCCCAATGCCTGCATTTTATCCGGATCTACGTTAATCACCATCGATCGCGAGTTCCCACCGAATGGAGCCGGCGCACTGATGCCCGGAATAGTAACAAAAGACGGGCGAATACGCGTAATAACAAAGTTCTGGATCTCGGATATTGACCGGCTCGGACTTTCAAATACCAGCCTGCCTATCGGTTGTGCACTTGCGTCAAATCTAACGACTTGAGGTGGTACTGCTCCCGGTGGCAGGAATGCCATCGCACGAGATACTTGCGTGGCGAGTTGAGCTTGTGCCTCAGCCATATCCGTACCCGGATAAAAGGAAAGTTTCATGAGCGACATCCCTTGCACGCTCTTAAACTCCATATTCTTCACACCACCGACAAAGACGAGGACGCGCTGAAACTGATTGGCCATAAAACCATCCATATAGAAAGGGGACAATCCGCCATAGGGCATTGCGATATATACTGCCGGCGCCTCAACCTTGGGGAAAATATCGACATTAATTCTCGTGATACTGATAATCGAGAAATACACAATTGCAAGTACAGAGACAATGACAGCTACGGGATTTCTTAATGCGAGTCTTATGATATTCATAGATATTTCTTAATTAAATTGTGTGATAAGTGTGGTGAAATCAGCTTTCGCAAATGCGTACTCGACTTGATAGTGCCAGTAGTCATAATATGCCTTGATGCGAGACTTTTCTGCGTATTGGAGTGAGCGCTGTATCTGCAACAGTGCCGTCAGATCTATCAATCCTTTCTCATATCGGACTTTAAAGAGCTCGTAGGAGCTGAGGGCTGCGTCATAGGCAGCATTGGCAGCTTGTATTTGAGCGAAAGCTTCCTCAATATGGAATCGTAGAGACTCTTCCTGTGCTGTCAGACTAAGCTGAATAGCTTCACGTTCCTGCATATTGCTTGTCTGAAGCTGCTGAATGCGCTGTTTATCCAGCTGCGCGGTAAAAAAGGCATCGATATTCCAGCTCAGGCCGATTCCCAGCAGATAATTATTCACGGGAAGTGCATAACTGTCTTTCCAGGCATCCGTCTGATCGGTAAATCCCACACCGCGCAGAAGACCGCCGGCAAGAAGTGAAATATCAGGCAATGTACTGTGAGAAATATATTGCTTAAGCGCCGTGAGTCGCTTTTTTTCCTGCTCTTTCATTAAGAGTAAAGGATGAGTTTTATCCCTTTTGTCTTGTATCTGATTACTAGTACTTAAGAGAGCATTTTCCTCAGGAATGAATTGTGGTCTTACCCCTGCTAGTTCCTTGATTTGCTTGCTGTATTCTGTACTTTGAGCTTGCCATTTATGCTGTAGTGAACGCGTCAACTCAAGGCTCGTTTTTGCCGCCAAGGAATCTGCTGCGGATGCAAGGCCACTGATTACAAGGCTTCTTGAAAGTTTTAGTACCTCCTGATTGCGTGTTGTTTCTTCTCGAGCCCAGCTCAACATAGCTAAGCTGTATAACCAGTTAATATAGGCCGTACTTAATTTATATTGAACATCAATTTTCTTAACATCGTATTGTACTTGCGCTTTATCCGTGCCGAGTTGAGCTAGTTTAAGTCGGTCTCTATGCTTTCCGAATCTTATAAATTTCCACTGCGCAGTAGCGGATACGTAGCTATTAATCGCGGTGTTCCCTTCACTTCCATTTCCACTGAAATTCACAATGCCCGGTATGGGGAAAAAGCCACCGCTGATACCTTCATAAGTTCCGTATGTGTTCTGTGCATGTAATCTGATATCCGGCAAGAAATCACGCTTGGTAATCTGATAATTAAGCTTGGCGGCCTCGATATGAGCCAATTGAGCATTCAAGCCGGGATAAGTCTCAATTGCGCTAAATAAGTCTGCTAAACTTGTATGTATTTTTCCCTGTGCTTTGACGCCGAAATTGACTGTCAATACACAGGCTAATAATAGCGTTATACGCTTCATAAATTAACATTTTAAAATGAATAAAACATTGAAGTGCTTGTCCTACAAGTGTGTAGAACGAGTTGAATCCATGGATAAAATGTCGTCTTAAGCGTAGAATTGCAAGCGTCGTAGCTTGAGGTATAGGGGGATTTTTAAGCTTCCACCTGCTTCTTCATCATTTTTACTGTAAGGAGATATCTCCCTGAGGAGTGGCAGGCCATAGAAGAAAAAGAGGACTGCCATCACCGAGCTGATTATAGAATTCCCTTGATTCATTCCTATCGAGGCAAAATTTGCTACGAGTATCGGAACTTCTTCATGGGACTGGACGCAAGAATCGTATTGTTGAGTGTAATTATAAGCTTGCGAATTCTTGGGATATTTAAGGTATTGGCTCGCCGGCACATCGAGCAACATATCTTTTATCTCATGCTTAACTGCACAAGATGTTCCCACTAGCATCCACAATGCAAGTGCGATAGTAAGTGTGCGTGAAAATATGCTGTTCAATTTGTCCATAAACTTATTCACTCGATTACCGAGCCTACTCGGAAAAATAGTTAAACGGCAGGTGTTCTTGTTTATTGGATGAAAATCTACACTTTACCCCAATTAACAGTTTATTAACATATCATCAAAATTATCGGTAATACCCAAATCATGCATTAGAAATTGAAGATAAGCACAAGAGCACTTTATTTTTCTGCATCAACTTCTTTCAGCAATACTTTTACCGCAGCCTCGAGCTGGGTATCTTCTCCATTCAAAAATTTGCCGTAAGGCAGTGGTACTTTAATATCCGGATGAAGCGTCAGATTCTCTGTCGGCCTTCCTTCATCGCCGATAGTTGCAACCATAGGAATTCCAAAAATGATACTGCGATCGATCTGGCGTTCCCACCAGACAGCAGTTCCCGTTCCGGCGACCGGCATACCGACAAGTTTCCCTATACCATTCTGCTTATAGACATAAGGAAAGATAAAAGCATCGCTATAATTTCCTTCACTCATAACAACAACACTCGGCTTGGTCCAGCGATCAACCGGTTCACCACCTTTGGTCAAGTGGCCTTGGGGCGCAAATTTCAGGTACAGATGACCACTTAAAAAGGTATTGAGGTCATTGTGCAGCCAGCCACCTCCATTAAATCGCGTATCGACAATCAATGCTTCTTTATCGATATATTTTCCCATTACCTTGTCGTACACTTGACGGAAGCTATAGTCATTCATCCCGCGTATGTGCACATAGCCGAGTTTTCCATTACTCAATGAGTCTGTCATTCTCTCCATCATGTCCACCCAGCGTTCATACATGAGATTGTGTTCTGCACCGAGAGAAATGGGTTTAATTGTCTGTTGAAAGGTTTTCTTTCCACGTTGAAAAGTCAACAATGTATTTTTTCCAATGAGATTATCGAGATATTTATTCCAGTTTTCTCCGGCTGCAATACTCTGATTATTAATCTTAATGATAATATCTCCGGCTTTCAACTTACTATCGGCACTGGCAAGCGGTCCACCGTCGAGTACTTCGCTTATTTTAATTCCGGGACCTTGATATTTCTGGTCATACAATATGCCGAATGATGCGGTATGTGTATATGCTGCATTACTATTACTCGGATAATATCGGGCTCCGGTGTGTGAGGCATTGAGCTCGCCGAGCATCTCGCTTAAGAGTACTTTAAAATCATAATTATTATTGATATACGGTAAAAATTGTGCATAGGTATCGCGATACATCTTCCAGTCAATGCCATGAATATCCGGATCATAGAATTTATCACTTACTTGCTGCCATATATGATTAAAAATATATTTCCTTTCTGCTTGTGGATTCCACATCATCTCCGGATCTGTACTGATGGATTTCACCTTCCCATCCTTGGTACTTATTTTCTTAAGCCTGCCTCTATCGCTGAGAAAAATAGTTTTTCCATCATCACTGATTGCCAGATGACTTCCCGATGTGCTTAACTTAGCTAGAATCTTTGTTTTTCTGGTGCGCGGTTCAGTCACCCAGAGGTCGTATCCCTTCTCAAATTTTGCGAGATAATACAATTTACTTCCATCTTCATTGAGCACGTAATCGCTGATGCTGGCACTATTTATTGTAAGTCGGACAATCCGATCTTCAAGGTTCTCAAGATCAAATTCCAGCGGTTCTATTTCCTCTTTCTTTTCCTCTTTCTCCTTTTTATCCTTCTCCTTTTTATCCTCTTCAGATTTCTCTTTGTCGTCTTCTTCACGCGCTTTCATGAGTTTATATTCATCCTCACTGAGCGTATATTTATCATAGGCTTCCCGGTCAAAGAAAACGGCATAAATATCGGTTTCATGGCTCCCTTGATACGCGAGTGATTTTCTACCGAGTTTACTGCTCTCGTAAGTCATCATTTTTCCATCGAGATACCACTTGGCATCGTCGTCACCGAATCCGCTATTTACCGGATACACAATATTACTCGGATTTTCTAGTGATATGAGGGCTGTATTGGAAGTGGTGAAGTAACCTTTTCCGTCATCGACGAGAAGCCATCGGCTATCCGGGCTCCAGGCAAATGACCAGTCGCCATCTGCGTAGGAGTAATTATGGCCCTTGGGCAAAATTGTTGTTTTCTCTCCACTTTTGAGGTCTATGACCTTTAAAACATTGCGATTTTCAACATAAGCTACTTTTTTTCCGTCAGGAGAATATTCTGCTTGAAATTCTTGTGCTTCTGTTGCCACGACTTCATCGTACTTTAAAGTTGTAGATGCAAAGAAGAACTTCTCTTCCGGATGTTCCATCTCAACTTTATAGATATTCCAGTTTCCATTGCGTTCACCTGAATATATGATAGACTTGCCATCAGGCGACCAATTAATCATACGCTCTTGTTGAGGTGTATTGGTAATGCGCTTTGTCGTGCTATTATCAACACCGGAAACAAATATCTCTCCGCGACTGACAAATGCTACTTCCTTGCCACTGGGACTGACTTTAAATTCTGTTATCCGTCCGAGGTCTTTTTCTCTTACTGCGTTAAAACCGGCATTGTTCTGTACCTTAATTGTTATTTTCCGCGCTGCTTCTCCCGCTGTTAAGGTATAGATATCGCCTTTCCACGTAAATGCCATTGTTCCATCGTCAGCAATACTCAGACTGCGGACGGGAAAATCTACAAATTGGGTTAATTGCGTCGATTTTTCTCCTTCTAGAGGGCGTGAGTGGACATTTAAGGTGCCACTTTCTTCACTGAGATAATATATTGTCTGTCCATTATTGCCAAATAATGGTACGCGATCCTCTCCTTTAAAGCTTGTGATTTCTCTGTATGAATTATCCTCAATGGTATAAATCCAGATATCTCGCGTCACGGGCGATATATGGTGCTTTCTGTAGTAATCTTCATAGCCTTTCTTGTCTTGAAAAACAATCTGTGTCCCTGCTTTATTGTAGTGAGCATGTTCTGCTCCTGCTGCACTCACTAGCATAGGGCGACCACCGGTAATGGGAATTGTATAGAGATTGGCAAAGTAGCGGACACCGGGGAATCGCATACTCTCCGCAGGCGCTTCACGATGACTGCCGAATAAAAGGTGACTATCGTCCGGCGTAAAATCGTAAGCAAAGTCGTCCGTACTGTGAAATGTTAATTGCTTGGCTGCTCCTCCTGTTGCCGGCATAATAAATATATCAAAATTGCCGTATATATCACTTGAATATGCAATATTCTTTCCATTATTGCTCCAGACAGGCCTCGTATAATACGCATCTCCTACGGTAAGTGGTATTGCTACTCCTCCATCGACATCAACGGTATAAAGGTTCCCCATATAACCGAATGCTATTGTCTGCCCATCCGGCGAAATTGCAGGGTGTCGAAGCCAGCGAGTGATTTCTGTCGAGGCGGAATCTTGTGCGATTACCGTCATTGTTATTAAGCTTGTGATTGCAAGAAGTAGCAGTCTTTTCATTGTAGATTTTATTTGATTAGTTGTACACATTTTTCAAAAACAAGCGGAAGGTACACTTTTTCTCACATTTATGAAAGAATAGAGTATAAAACACCGTACACACTACGATTCTAGTATTATCCTCAAGAAAATACAGCAATTCTTCTCTAATCTTCATCCCCTCATTGCTTTATTATCTGATGCATTGAGAAGTGAGGTAGAACAGACTATTTCTATAAGTATGTACGCAGCTATATTTGCGCAAGCGAATATTAAAACAAAAGGGATTTCAGAAACCACCAGGCGATGATCATACACCAGATCAACTTGATTCCTGAGCTCAGGAGAAAGCCGATAAATGCGCCTGCTGCAACTTTCAATGCATTACCCACATCACCCGGATGTGCAATTATTTCCCCCACCAGTGCTCCGACAAATGGGCCGATTACAATACCGAGCGGTCCAAAGAATATACCGGCAATCGCACCCACCGTAGTGCCGCGTTGAGCAGCAAGCGAGCCGCCATGCTTCCTGGTACTTACAATAGGCAATATATAGTCGAGTACGATAACAACCACGGTAATTATTGCCGTAGAAAGCAGAAATAAATTACTGAATTGCGCATAATCGGTAAAATGGAGGGCAAGAATCCCTAGCCAGGCAAATGGCGGCCCCGGAAGCACCGGTAAAATACTTCCGGCAACTCCTATAAGAATAGCGATTCCTCCGATAATTGCGAGTGTTACATCCATAATTTATACCTTATTCCAAGCTTCCAATCTGCTGTATCGCATCTTAAATTCAAGCATTAGCCATAGACAAGGTAAAAACAATCTCCTGATATTCAGAGAAAATTACATACATTTCTTTTTTAAAACCACCGGTATAATGCAATTTACAATTTAAGCTATGGCGTACAAAAGATATAGTTTAAACATAAAATAGATAAACGAGGCAGATTGACAACAGAAGTGCCGTGTAATGTATTACCTAATTCAGAAATTGTAGGAAGGAATGAAGTCAAGTGTAAAACAGATCAAAAAAGGGCCGGCATTAATTATGGCGGGCATTGCCGTATTTTTAGTCGCAAGTACCCTGCGAGCACCGCCTACAGCTGTGGGACCGGTCATTGAACAGATAAAGGCTGAATTCCAACTTTCAGCAACATCGGCCGGTCTATTGACATCGATTCCATTATTTACCTGGGCCGTTTTATCGGTACTCGTAGGAAGGTATTCGCTCAGGTTTAAGATGGAAAAAGTGATTTTATTTTCCATGATTCTGCTTGCGCTCGGCCTTCTTGCACGCGTATGGGGCAATATCTCGATGCTCTTCATCGGTTCTGCCATTATAGGAATCGGGATCTGTGTAGGCAATGTGTTAATGCCCGCATTTGTGAAGAAGGTTTTCTCTGCTTATCTCGGACTCATGACGGGCGTTTATACCGTTGCAATGAATATCGCTGCCGCAATCGCTTCAGGCTTCAGCATTGCGATAGGCAGAATAACAGGAATGGAGTGGAAAGGAGCGCTGGGGATTTGGTTGATTTTAACTATCATCGCCGCAGGGATATGGGCTTTACAACTTAAAAATAAGCCAAGGGATAAAAAAGCTTCCGCAAATGCTCGTTCCAGGCACAATCAATCCTCCGGTCCGCAAGATATTTTCCGCTCAAGGCTTGCATGGAGCATAAGTATCTATATGGGTTTGCAGTCCTTATTATACTATAGCCTGGTAGCTTGGCTGCCCAAGATTCTCATGGACTATGGAATGGATAACACGACATCCGGCTGGGTGCTCTCCTACTTTTTATTGGCGACTCTTCCCGTCACTTTTGTAGGACCGATTATCGCACATAAGATGCGAGATCAGAAAAAATTAATCTGGATTGTCGTAGCGCTTATGGTAGTCGGTGTAGCATTGCTCATCGCATTTCAGGAAAAGTATGCAATCCTTGCCGCCATTTGTCTCGGCATGTCCAATGGCTTTGCATTCAGCCTGAGTATGCTCTTTTTCTCTTTACGCACGGAATCCGCAACAACTGCTATTCAGATTTCCGGTATGGCACAGTCCATAGGATATCTGATTGCGGCATTCGGGCCGGCGATATTTGGATGGATATATGACATCAGCAAAAACTGGAACTATGCCTTTTATTTTCTATTGGCAACCGCAGGTTTAATCCTGATATTGGGATTGATAGCTTCAAGCAACCGCACGATAGAAGAAGAGCTGAATGCAGGAAAGCACGCAGCTTCATAGTGATTGCGGTTCAGGCATAAAGGAATCCTATAATAGTACTCCTCTCAGGCCGCTTGAGCACGTATGTTGCATCAGTATCAAGTGATAAAATTCTTGTGTGAGACTCCTAAGCTAGGCCAGGATAAAGTGGAAAAGTAGCCTCGACAGGAATCGAACCTGTATCTAGAGTTTAGGAAACTCCTATTCTATCCGTTGAACTACGAGGCCAGTTGTGGAAGCCCGAGAATCAATGTCATAGCTTTTCATAAAGCTGACCCATTCTCATTTCTTATAGAAATCTTCCGAGCCGCAAAGGTAAACAAATCTCACTTTCTCTCCGCAAGAAAACTTTGGAATTCTTTGAATAGCTTATTTTGCCGGCTCTCCGGAAGTGTAGTCAATTTTAATTATCCATGAAAAACATTTGCGGAAGCTAATATTCTAGGATAAACGAAGGGAAGCTTCAAATTTTATAAGCAGTTCAAATTTCTTATATTTGCACTAAACCTATAACAAATATGAAAAGACTGACACTTATATTCACCCTATTCATCGTAGCAATCCTTTTAAACCCTACGATAGTCCTTGGACAGAATGAAAGCAACGAAATAACCATCGGGATAGCTGGTTCAGAGCCATTTATAAAACAAGGGACAAGACCATCCGGCATATCACTGGATATCTGGAAGCGAATTGCAGAAAAGACTGATATCAATTATAAAACTGTCCCCTATGATGATATCCCGGCCGCACTGAATCAGATGAAAGCAGGGAAGATCGATGCAGTTATAGGACCTATAAGCATCACGGCTGAAAGGGCTGATTCTGCTCAATTTACACAGCCTTATTTTTCTTCGGGATACTCAATACTTTCTCGTGAAGGCGGCACATCCTTCCTCTCCTGGATTAAGCCTTTTCTGAGTATGAAATTTATTTATGCGATCTCGATATTTTTATTAATCCTCGGTATTGTCGGTCTGGTTGTATGGGCAGCAGAAAGGAAGGAAAACACGGAGGAATTTCCGGCTGATAAGCCCGCCAAGGGAATAGGAAATGGAATGTGGCTTGCTATCGTAACGATGACCACAACCGGTTATGGAGACCTGGCACCCAAGACATTCTGGGGAAGATTTGCCGCCGGAGCATGGATGATTCTTTCCCTGGTGCTCGCATCGACGATGATAGCCGGTATAGCTAGTGTATTGACGATATTTGCCATGAACACATCGAGTATTTCATCGGCTGAAGACCTTGTAGGCCAGAAGACCGCTGTTATCGTAGGTTCTCCTGCTGAAGACTTTGTCAAGGAGAATGGAGGTAAAGTGGTACCTATTGAAAATATTCAAGATGGTATCGATAAACTTACTGAAAATACGGTGACGGCAATGGTTTATGATAGATCTCAATTGCGCTATTTCCTCGAGCACAATCCACAGGAAGACTTTGTAATTTCACAAGGGGAATACAATAGACAAGGTTATGGATTTGCCTTCTCTGATGATTTTAAGCGCATCCAGGATATAAATATAGCTCTACTCCAACTCGAAGAAAATGGAGTTGTCGATCGGATTATCAAGGGCTGGCTCGGTGATGACGAGAAATAAAGCTTCCCTTATTGTAAGAAAGGATTTCTTCGGTAGGAATCGATTGCATTGCCTTTCGGCAAATATTTGATTTAAGCTCAACTTCTTTCCCCCGATATATTCTTGTGAGAAGTCCTTAACTATAGCAGGTATTTACCGGTAATTGTCCAGCTGCAATGACTGACTGTACACTTGTGTATTTCTATTGAGAGTGAAGTATATCTATCTGTAATCAATCATGGGCTGATTAAGGAATTTTCTACTATCATCCTCTGAGGAGAAACACTGTCCAGATTAAGCCTGTACAAATATCAATTGCGTAGTATTTCTTATAGGAATATTTCTACACCGAGCAAGGTGTCAAACTGATTTCGTTTCAATTCACTATTGTCGGGATTGATCTTATCCTGAAGGCGCATAAAAGATTTGCGGAAGCTTAAAAATGCTCCTATATGTTCATTGAACAAATAATGTATTCCGGCTTCCATTCCATAATTCACACCGGAATAGAGAAAGCTCAAGTCACTGTTTCCGTAGTCGCTATCGATTGACACATAGTTCACCATAGCGCCTAGCGCAAGATAAAGGCCACTACTTATGGGAATATAATAATTCACCTCAGGACCGATATAATAATTTTTGTCATAGTTAATGTGTTGTTGCCGGTGTGATTCCAGGTCCCGTGTAGAAACAACTTCCAAGCCCATATTTAGGCCTATTCCCAGGTTATTTATAATAAAATAATCGATTCCGGCACCTGCTTTTACCTTTGTTGAAGCATAATCTATATAAATGTTGTGCTCATAAGTAAAATGATTAAAGCTTACAGAAGGAGCAATCCGCAGAGTACCTGAAGGAATCTGAGCATGCGTATCCGGCGTAATAAGGATAAATATTGCGCATAAAAGCGATAGTAATGGCATAAACTTCAGCTGTATAATCATCATTCTCTTCATCATATCCGGCTTATTTAAAAAGGACAGAGCACATTAAAAAATAAATTCAAGGCCGAGTTGTGCTCTTATACCACTAGTTTTTCTTTCCAGCGATATTCCCGATTTATCGCTAGAGACATTCTGCCAGTATGGACTTAATCCCAGATAAATTCCCAGATTATTGTCTATGAAATAGTGTATGCCTCCCAAGATACTATAGCCTATTCCCTTAAGTTTCCTATCATCAGGAAACTGTTCATCAATCCTTTTTCTTATGAGATATTTGACACTTGCACCTGCTGAAAGGAAGAACTTCTCCGATAATGGAATGAAATAGTCTATCACAGGCCCTATTCCGATATCCGTGAACCGTTGCTCTTCATCCACTTCCGTATAAACAATCTTATTGAAGCCATATTGTAAACTAGCACCTATCGCAAGATTATCTACAAGAAAATATTGCATATCCAATCCTACTATAGATTGACTTCCCTTTGTCGGAATGAATGCATTGGGATTTTCATTATGGGAGCTATAAGAAAATGCCGGGCTTATCCTTATATTTCCTTTACTTAGCTGAGAATATGCATTCATCACAATAAAGGATTGAAGAATACAGAAAAGCATAAATTTAATGGTAGATTTTTTCATGCCTATATAAGTTTTATTGCCTCAATATACAAATAAAACTTTGTATTTCATAGAACAATTGTATTAAGGATAACTATCAAAGCAATTATCTCAAAAATCAAAGGTACAGCAGTATTTCATCGCGTACTGATTGTCATTATCCGATATCCTATACTTTTCCATCATTTTTCTTACCTTCCACGCTCAAATAAATTGAAGCGTGATGACAAAAACCTACTTCCAGCTCCTTCTCAGCTTAATGATAGCAATAAGTGGCATTTCAAGCTCCTTTTCTCAGATCACTTTTCCTGTCAATGGCATTGCCGATGTGAGACACACGACCTATGCATTCACAGACGCCACAATTATAGTAGATGCAGAACATAGCTTAAAAGAAGCTACGCTTCTTATAAAGGATGAGAAAATTATAGCTGTCGGAAAGGATATTGACATTCCTCGCAATGCTGTTATTATCAATTGTACCGGAAAGTATATTTATCCGTCATTTATCGATATTTTCAGCAATTATGGAATAAGCAAAGATGCCGGCGAGATAGATGAAAATGGGAACCGCTTTGTCAGTAAGTCAGCCGGTCCATTGAGCTGGAACGCAACCCTCAAACCACAATTAGATGCCGTAAATTTCTTTTCTGTCGATGAAAAAGAAGCAGAAAAATGGAGAAAAGCCGGATTCGGTTTAGTTCTTACACATAATATGGATGGGATTGCACGTGGAACGGGTGCGCTCGTATCACTCGCAGATAAAAGAGACAATCTCGTCGTCATAAAAGAGGAGGCATCAGCACATTATTCTTTTGATAAGGGGAGTTCGGATCAATCATACCCCAATTCCATGATGGGCTCAATCGCCTTGCTACGGCAGACATATCTCAATGCTCAGTGGTACGAAAAACTTCCCTTCCACAAGGTAAAAAACATCAGCCTTGAAGCCTGGATTGAGAATCAGAAACTTCCGCAGATATTTGCAGCTGATGGAAAATGGAATGACCTCAGAGCAGCAGACATTGGTAAAGAATATGGGGTAAATTATATCATTAAAGGTGATGGCGAGGAATATCAACGCATAGAAGAAATGAAACAGACCGGTAGCACCTTTATTTTGCCCCTTGATTTCCCCAAGCCCATTGACGTCTCCAATCCCAATGACGCAAGATATGTTTCCCTTGCTACACTCAAGCATTGGGAGATGGCTCCGCTCAATCCGGCGACATTCGAGGAAGCGGAAATTCCGTTTTGCCTTACAGCAGATGGCATTAAAAAAGGGAAAACATTCCTGAAGAACTTAAGGAAAGCCATTGAAGCAGGTCTTTCTGAAAAAGCTGCACTGAAAGCCTTGACAAGCACGCCTGCGCAGGCTTTACGGGTTTACGATCTTGTAGGTAGCCTTGAAAAAGGAAAACTCGCCAATTTTCTCATTGTAAATAAACCAATATTCGACCGAAAAGCGACAATTTTACAGAATTGGGTACAAGGGATACAATACCTTACGGCAAATGATGATTGGACCTCCATAGCAGGCATTTATAAACTCAAGATTACCGATAATAAGGGCAACACGACCTCTTATAAACTCCATATAAAGTCAAGGCACTCTGCAAGTATCATTGAGCCCGAGATATTAAGCACACATTATACAACCGATGGCAAATTACTTGAACTCTTTTTATCACCGGCTGCATATAAAGTCGATAAGTCACCTGAAAAGCAAGTAAACAAGATAAAAGAGGAGCAAAAGGAGGCAAAAAAGGAGAAGAAAGAAGGGAAATCCGAAAATCACCCGCCCCTTGTAAGATTAAATGGTGTAATTACCGGAAAAACATGGGAAGGAAATGGTGTGGATACCCTCGGGAATCCGCTCGTATGGACGGCAGAATTTATCAAGAAAAAGGAGGACTCCGAGGTGAATGAGAAAAAGAAAAGCAAAAAAAAGAAATCAATTGAAGAAGATAAAAATCGGATAAAAGCGCAAGTAACATATCCATTCGGTGCTTATGGCCGGGAAGAAATGCCGGAACAAAAAGACATCCTCATTAAAAACACTACAGTATGGACTTGTGAAGATATGGGAGTGTTGAAAAATACGGATGTGCTCGTAAAAGATGGCAAAATTGCTGCAATAGGGAAACACTTGAAGGCCCATGCAGAAATTGTCATCGACGGAAGCGATATGCATCTCACACCGGGGATTATTGACGAGCATTCACACATTGCTACATCTTCAATCAATGAGTCCGGTCAATCAGTGACATCGGAAGTGCGCATCGGCGATAACCTCTACCCGGAAGACATTAATATTTACCGAGAACTCAGCGGAGGAGTCACAACAGCACATATTTTGCACGGAAGTGCCAATCCTATCGGCGGACAGACTCAATTGATCAAATTGCGCTGGGGAGAGAATGCGGAAGGCCTGAAATTCAAGGGAGCAGACCCGTTTATAAAATTTGCAATGGGTGAAAATGTAAAAAGAACCTGGACTCGGCGGAATAAGCGTTATCCCGATACGCGTATGGGCGTCTGGCGTGTGTTTATGGATGCCTTTACGCGGGCACAGGATTACGAGGAAGCGAAGCTTGCCTATAAAAACAGAGGAAAAAACAGCAAGCTACTTCCCCCGAGAAAAGACCTCGAACTGGAAGCACTCGTGGATATCATGAATGAGAAAATGTTCATCACTTGCCATTCTTATGTGCAGAGCGAAATACTCGGTCTTATGGAAATCGCAGACTCATTTGGTTTTAAAGTGAATACCTTCACGCACATATTGGAAGGATATAAAGTTGCCAATGCTTTAAAAGCCCACGGAGCCAATGCCTCTACTTTCAGCGACTGGTGGCTGTACAAGCTTGAAGTGCAAGACGCCATCCCACAGAATGCGGCTATTATGCATAAAGTAGGTATTAATGTCGCTATCAATTCCGATGATCCGGAAATGGCAAGGAGATTAAATCAGGAGGCTGCCAAAAGTATGCAATACGGCTTAACCGCTGAGGAAGCCTTGAAACTCGTAACGATTAATCCGGCCAAGATGCTCCACATCGATGATCGAGTAGGAAGCATTAAAGTCGGGAAAGATGCCGATCTCGTTCTCTGGAACCATAATCCATTGAGTATTTATGCTGTCGCACAAAAAACCATTATCGACGGAATTATCTATTTCAGCAGGGAACGTGATTTACTCCTTAGAAAGAAAAAGCAAGCTGAAAAGCACCGGCTTATTCACAAGCTCAACAGCCTGAGAAATTCCGGGATTAAAATGCGACCTGTAAAGCGGCAAAAACCCCATATATTGCATTGTGAACATATCGGCAATATTCAACGCAATTAAATCCATCATAGCACCTAAAATTAAATGTAAGATATGAAATATCTCCTCAATTTCCTTTTCCTGTTCATTATCGGGAGTTCTTATGCACAACCGACTATTTATCCTGCACCGGCTAATGAAGGCTATATTTTAATTAAAAACGGCCGTATTCATGTCGGAAATGGAACAATTATCGACAATGGCAGTATTTTGATTAAAAATAAAAAGATCGCAAAGGTCGGCACTGACATTACCGCACCTGATAATGCAATTATTTACGATGTAGAGGGACAAGAAGTATATCCCGGCCTCATCAATCCCATTACCAATCTCGGTATAAAAGAGGTGGACAACTATGTGAATGGAAGCAATGACTATAAAGAACTCGGCGACCTAAATCCCGGTCTGCGGTCTATTGTTGCATATAATACGGATAGCCGGAACATTAATGTGCTACGCAGTACGGGCATTCTCTTGGCCAATGTCGTTCCCCAGCCTGCCGGTGGTTCAAGACAGATTATTTCCGGCACTTCTTCTGTCGTGCAACTCGATGCCTGGACATGGAAAGATGCCGCCTATAAAATGGATGGACAGATGCACATAAACATCCCCAATATCATCAGTACATGGCGATGGATACACAATTCTGAAAGTAAAAATAAAGCAAAGCGAAAGAAAAAAGCTCTGAAGAGGATTGAGCGCGTAAAACATTTTTTCAGACAGGCTGAAGCATATATGAAAAATCCCGCTCCTGAACATACCAATCTCAAATTGGAGGCAACGCGCGGATTATTTGACGGAAGTCAAAAACTCTTTGCTCATGCAGATGCCGTGCGGGAAATGTTGCTCGCCATTGATCTGAAGAAGGAATTTGGTTTTAATATAGTGATTGTCGGAGGGCGAGACAGCTGGAAAATAGCTCCTTTATTAAAAAAGCATAATATTCCTGTAATCCTTGAGCAGTTACACCGCTTACCTGCAACATACGACGATAATATTGACCAGCCATTTAAGACACCTTCCATACTGCAAGATGCCGGAGTACTATTCTGTATCGCCGACCACGACGGGACGACACGTGGCAGAAATCTGAAATACAATGCAGGGACAGCTGTGGCTTATGGCTTGACTAAGGAACAGGCATTATCAGCTATTACATTGAATACGGCCAGAATTCTCGGCATCGCTGACCGCACCGGGAGCATTGAAGTCGGGAAAGATGCCAATATCATTGTCAGTAAAGGCGATGTTCTCGATATGGCGACGAGTATAATCACGCTTGCCTTTATTCAAGGGAGGAAAATCAATCTTGAGAATAAGCAGACTCAACTTGCCGAGCGTTACCGACACAGATATGGGATAAAATAAGCGTAAAATATTGGCTTGACGGCAATTATACAGTCCCAAGAAGAAAAAAGCTCGATTATTGCTGCTTTCTTGATGAAAATCTATACATTTATTTCTAAATCAAGGTAATCCGGGTAAACACCAGCTGCAATAACAGGCTACCGGAAAAATCAACAATATTATTTTCAGAGTATCAATAAGATAAGTCATGGGAAACAAAAGGAGGGAATTTTTAAAAATAAGTGGATTGGCCGGCCTCGGGATTGTAAGTACTCCGGCATTAGCGAAAGCTAAAAATACGCCTGCAAGCAGCTCAATCCACAGCTGGATAAAAAGTAGAACGCCCAGACGATTCAATATGAGTGGCTATGCCGCACCGAAGATAGAAACCGTGCGCATAGGATTTATCGGACTGGGAATGCGCGGACCACATGCCGTTGAACGGATGAGCCATATCGATGGCGTGGATATTAAAGCGCTCTGCGATATCCGACCGCAGCGAGTGAAGCACGCACAAGAGATTCTGAAAGGAACCAATCACTCTCCCGATGGCTACTCAGGATCGACATTCGCCTGGAAGGAAGTGTGTGAGCGCGATGATATCGATCTGATTTATATCTGTACGCCATGGGACTGGCATACGCCGATGGCTCTGTATGCGATGGAGCACGATAAACACGTAGCCTGTGAAGTTCCTATAGCAACTACGCTTGAAGAATGCTGGGAACTCGTGGAAACTTCCGAGCGCACGCGCAAGCATTGTATGATGCTGGAAAACTGCTGCTACGACTTCTTTGAACTGATGACGCTGAATATGGCACGACAGGGTTTCTTCGGCGATATAATACACGGTGAAGGCGCTTATATTCACGATTTGCTCAAGCTGAATTTCAACAAAAACGGCTACTATGATATGTGGCGCTTAAAAGAAAATGCATCGCGCAATGGTAATCTGTATCCCACGCATGGCCTCGGTCCCATCTGCCAGATTATGAATATTAATCGCGGGGATCGCATGGAATATCTCAACTCCATGTCGAGCGATGATTTTATGATGAGAAAACACGCTCAGGAGCTCGCTGAAGATGACAATTTCTTTGCCGCTTACGCAAATAAGCAATACCGCGGCAACATGAACACCACTTCGATACGCACAAAGAAAGGGCGGACGATTATGATTCAGCACGATGTTACCTCACCGCATCCGTATTCGCGTATCCATCTTGTCAGTGGAACTAAAGGCATGGCGCGTAAGTGGCCTTCTCCTGCCAGAGTAGCTACGAGCCATAAATGGTTTACTGAACAACAATTGAAAGAACTCGAAAAAAAATATACACCGGAAATAGTCCGCAGAGTCGGTGCTATGGCCAAGAAAGTCGGCGGCCATGGTGGTATGGATTATATGATGGACTGGCGCCTCATCGATTGCCTCAGAAATGGCCTCCCACTTGATCAAGATGTCTATGATGGCGCACTCTGGAGCAGCATAGCACCTCTCAGTGAATATTCGGTAAACCATCGATCCAATTCTGTTGAAGTCCCCGATTTCACCCGCGGCGCATGGAAAAGCAATGAGCCGGTGAACTTAACGCTTGAGGGCGGTGGCACAACTAAAGTACATTAAATTGAAGGGTTGAATGGACAATGAGCAATGGACAATGGACAATGGACAATGGACAATGGACAATGAGCAATGAACAATGGACAATGGACAATGAACAATGAACAATGAAGAATGAAGAATGAAGAATGAGTGATGAATTATGGATTATGAATGATGAGTTATGGAACAATGAGCCCCCGATCACCGATCACCGATTACCGATTACCCGTTACCAATTACCCGTTACCCATTACCCGTTACCCATTACCGATTACGTTAAATGATTTTCTTAGATGTTTGTCAGTTGAAGGGTTGAAGGGTTGAAAGGTTGAAGAAATCCGTTTCAGCCTCAACCTCAGCCTCAGCCTCAACCTTAGCCTCAACCTCAGCCTCAACCTTAGCCTTAGCCTCAACCTTAGCCTCAGCCTTAACCTCAGCCTCAGCCTCAACCTTAGCCTTAGCCTTAACCTCAGCCTCAGCCTCAACCTTAGCCTTAGCCTCAGCCTATATCCCGCCTACGGCGGACTAGGTCGAGCTATCTCACTCAGCAAGCTGAGCTCGTAGTCTCGCCTTGAGGCCTCAACCTCTCATTCTCCTCTGGACATAGCTTCCCCAGTGCACGGCCGATGTCACCGCACATGCAAGATTTATGGACGACTGTGAACCGAAGATAGGCAAGTGATACACCGACGAGCATAACTGAAGGATCTCATTGCTGATTCCCGTCCGTTCTGCTCCAGCTACGAGTACTGTTTCCTCGTTTATTGCTTTCAAGTCATACACCAATCCGCTATTTTCTGTGATTTCAATGCCGATAAAAGGTTGTTTCAGAGATAAAGTGCGACATCCTTCAAGACTTATATTTCTGATAGTGACTTTGGAAGTGGTAGAGCGGGATATTCTTTTCAATTTCTTATCTGATAAGTCGATGGTTGAATTGCAGAGGAGGATTTCCTTAATATTCACAGATTCTGCACTGCGACAGATGAGTCCAAGATTTTCTATACTGCGTATCCCGTCGAGGAGGAGAGATATATTGTTGTGAAATTCTTCGTCTCTGAATTTGTTGAGGTACTCAGGATGACTTAATTGCGTATCCATATTTGCCGAAAGGCTTAATTAAAAAGAGTGGAAAAAGATTAAGTAAGAAAATTTATGTACGGTCTAGTCAGGAGCAAATTCCGGCCACACATCATAGAGCTTCATCGTTTTATCCACAACTATCCTATCCCTCTTATCAAGGCATAAGCTTGCACATTCATTCTGCGGATCATGCTCAAAGAATAAGACGACATTCTCGGCTATGGCCTCCTGCAACATCGCTTCCTTCTCATTGAGCGTATCGAGCGGCCTGATATCATAGCTCATCACATAAGGCAGTCGAATGTGATAAGCAGATGGCAACAAATCAGCACAATAGAGCAATCTGCGATCGTCAACATCAATATCAAGGAGCATCATAGCATCGGTGTGCCCATAAGCATACTTAATATGAATGCCGGGCAGCCACTCATAATTCTCTTCAAGGGGCACATATTGCAACACACCATGCTCCTGCAATGGAGTAAAATTCTCCTTGAGGAAAGAGGCTTTTTCGCGGGCATTGGGATTAAAGGCCCAGTCGTAATGCCGGGAATTGGACCAGTATGTCGCATTGGGGAAAGTGGGGAAAAGCTCGCCATTCTCCCCTTTGCTGACGGCTCCACCGACGTGATCAAAGTGCAAATGTGTCAGAAATACGTCCGTTATATCTTCTACGGCATATCCGATCTTGCCCAAAGATGTATGCACATCAATATCTCCATGTGGGTGAAAATGTGAGCGAAACTTCTCATCCTGTTTTGTGCCGATGCCGGTATCCACGAGGATTCTCCTGTCTTCGTATTCAATTAATATGGAACGCATCGCCCAGGTGCAGAGATTGTTCTCGTCCGCAGGGTTGAGTTTATCCCACATGACCTTGGGCACGACACCAAACATCGCTCCTCCATCCAATTTAAAATATCCGTGTTCAACTACTTTTATTTTCATCATTAAAAACCGATCTTTTGTGATTTTATACTTTTAGACTTGGATAAATTGGCCATTTTTAATGCTGCAAGAGCACAATCTGTCCCTTTGTTTCCATGTGCACCGCCGGAGCGTGCCTGAGCTTGTTCTATTGTATGAGTAGTGACTACGCCGTATATGCAAGGGATATTGGACGTGAGACTTAGCTGTATGAGTGATTGTGCCACAGCGTGATTAATGTATTCATTGTGCTTGGTTTCTCCTTCAATTACACAGCCGAGACAGATAATCGCATCAAATTTATCTTTTCCCATAATCAATCGAGCGCCCATCGGCAATTCATAAGAGCCCGGAACGGCGGTCTTGATAATGTTCTCTTCATTGACGCCGTGTTTCAACAGTGTTTCAACTGCTGCTGATTCCAGGGATGTTGTTATCCCTTCATTCCATTCAGCCTTGACAATTCCTATGGTAAATTCACTTCCATCGGGAATTGTAGAGGCATCGTATTCTGATAATTGCGTTTTCTTTTCCATAATAATTCTTAAGATAGTAAATATGCCATTTAACGTAGAATGATTACAGAAGTTTGAAGCAAATGAAGAATATGTTCTGCCTTGGTATCGCTTAATTGCTGAATCTGCCTCTATTGTATTCTGTTGAAAGCCACTCTCAACCGAATGCTGACTCCTTTTTCCTCTTGTTCGTCCTCGCCAAAAGCAAAAGCGCAATAGCCGATTCACGAACTCCACGTAGTCGGCACCGGTCACAAGCATTGCGCTGAGGACGCTTGAAGCGCCACCAGGATAAACTTTCCTCTCCTATCCCAATTTCACTTATATCAGAAACAAAAACGTATAAAAACAACACATTTGATGGAGAAGATTACCACACCTGATGCTCAGAAGAAGAAAAAAGTATTAGTCAAGCATAGCGATAAGCGCATTGATAATTATTACTGGCTGAACGAGAGGGAGAACCCGGAAGTCATCGACTACTTAAAGGAAGAAAATGCCTATACCAAGGCCGAATTAAAACACACTGAAGATTTACAGAATACCATTTACGAGGAGATGATCTCGAGGATTAATCCGGAAGAAATGAGCATTCCCTACGACTTGAATGGCTACACTTATCGGAGCAAATACGAGGAAGGAAAGGAATATCCCATTCATTTGCGGAAGCTAAAAGGGGAAAATGACGAGGCATACAAGGTGATTCTCGATATCAATGAACTTGCGGAAGGACACGACTACTATCAAGTGGCGGGAATGGCAATCAGCCCGGATAATCAATGGATGGCATTCGGGGTTGATACGGTGTCGAGAAGGATTTATACGATTTATTTTAAGAACCTGGAAACCGGCGAAATTCTGGAAGAAACGATCGAGAATACCACCGGTTCATGTACCTGGGCGGCGGATAATAAGACGGTGTTTTATGCGACGAAGGATGAAACCTTGCGGTCGAATAAGATATGGTCTTACAAGCGTGGGCAAGCGGATAGCAAGAAGCTCGTTTATGAGGAAAAAGATCCTACTTTTCTCACATTCGTCTATAAATCCCGGACGCGGGAATACATCATCATAGGGAGTTATTCCACGCTTTCACAAGAGTACAGGATTCTCAAGAGCGATGATGTCGATGGCGACTTTCAAGTCTTTCAGGAGCGCACACCGCACCTCGAATATTCTATCGCGCATGCCGGCGGCGATGAGTTTTACGTCCATACCAATCAAGATGCGCTGAATTTCCGGCTAATGAAATGTACACTGGAAAATACGGCTGTCGATGCCTGGGAAGAGGTCATTCCACACAGGAAGGACATTTTTCTGGAAGATTTCGACGTATTTAAGGATTATCTTGTGCTTTCAGAGCGGAAAAAAGGGCTGACGGAGGTGCGTGTCTTGAGCCGCACAGACGATGAAATCGATTATTATCTCGAGACGGATGATGAAGTATATGTGATAGGGACAGCTTACAATATGGAATTTGAGGCAGAGAAGCTGACCGTTATTTATCAGAGCATGGTGCAGCCGACCATGTACTATGCTTATGCCATGAAAACCGGTGACAGGGAGCTGCTTAAGGAGAAGAAAATTCCCAATTACGACAAATCTCTCTACACGACGAAGCGCCTCTGGGCGACTGCGGATGATGGCACGGAGATTCCGATGTCGCTCGTGTATAAAAAGGATGTCACTCTCGATGGCAATAATCCGCTGCTCCTCTATGGATACGGCAGTTATGGCCATTCTATCGAGCCCGGGTTTTCGTCCAATAATGTCAGCCTGCTCGACAGGGGATTTGTCTATGCGATCGCCCATATCCGCGGTGGTTCTGAGCTGGGGCGGCACTGGTATGATGAGGGGAAGTTATTGCAGAAGAAAAATACTTTTACCGATTTTATCGCTTGCGCAAATGCCCTTATTGACAAGAATTATACCTCTTCCGACAAATTATGCGCTATGGGTGGCAGTGCCGGTGGTTTACTCATGGGTGCAGTTGTGAATATGGCTCCCAATCTCTTTAAGGCTGTTGTTGCTGCTGTTCCATTTGTCGATGTCTTGACGACGATGCTCGATCCGAGCATTCCGCTCACCACAGGTGAGTACGATGAATGGGGCAATCCCAATGAGGAGGAATTTTACTTTTACATTAAATCTTATTCGCCCTACGATAATGTCGCGGCACAAGACTATCCGGCATTACTCGTGACAACGGGACTGCACGATTCACAGGTACAGTATTGGGAACCGGCTAAGTGGGTCGCTAAGCTCCGCGATTATAATACGAGTAGTGCTCCGGTCCTCCTCCATACCAATATGGAGACCGGACATTCCGGCACGACCGGACGATATAAAAGACATCGGGAGACGGCGATGGAGTATGCGTTTCTGGTGGACATGGTGGATAAATAAGTCCACCTTGAAGGCTTGGGTTTTGGCCTTCTTGAAGGCTTGAATTCATGGAATACTACCTTATGAAACAAGATCACCCAAGCCATAATTCCTTGTAGTAGGTGGAATTAAGTATCTTGCAGGGGATGGAATATTTCTACGGCATATTTATTTTTCTGCTTCCCACTGAATCTTCTATACGATTTCATTTCAGGTTATCTGACTATTTTTTGAAACTACTCAGAGGTACAGATATGGAAAGTTGTACATAATCCAGCCTCCTATTATAAGTATAACTTTTATAATAGCCATTTTTAGTTAAAAAATAAAAGCTTTCTTTTACAGATTCATTTTTAAAATTCCTCAAGTAATTTAAAGATACTCCGAATCTCCTATGAAATAAAATTATATATCTTTTAATTCCAACTTTTACTCTGCCTATATATGTAGAATTATCAGGTGATTTGGGATCATCAGGTGTATTAATCTCATGCTTGAATGGAATATTCCCGTTTCTTGAGGATATACTTATATTAGTGTCGGTATTTTTTAACAACAAAAATCCTCCTCCGAGATTAAATCCCCAATTCGAATCTTTAATTTGTCCAAAAATGTTAAGTCCAAAATTTAGACCGAATATCGTACCTCCCAGAATTTTACTTGGATAATACGTAGGGTAAACATTCCCTGGCAACTCATCTACAATATCTTTACTTAAAAATACGTCATACTTATGAAGAGAATAGAGTTCAAATCCAAGAAAAGGAGATATTCCTAAATATCTATCCTTCATAATTCTAATATTTCTTTTAATGTCGATTGCTCCTATAATACCTCCTTTAGTTTGAACATAAGTCCCAGTTGTAATATCACCTATTTTACTGTTCTCTCCATAATAGGATGCAGTGATCTCAATTTCCCATTTAGGCATACCTATTTCACCTTCTTGAGCAAAAAGCATACTAGATAGCACTAGGAAAAAAGATATAGCGGAATATTTTAAGTAATTATGCATAATATGAGTTATCATTGATTGATTGATAAATAATATTCTCTATTATTTTCTTCTGCATTTCTTCATCAATAATTTCGGTGATTTCCTGAATCAGGTCAATTTATAGTTCCGAACTGCCCATGCTCCTTCTAAAGATTTTATTAAGAATACAACGAGGATTATATCATAATACCCAAACCATGCAATAGAAATGCAAAAGGAAGTGCAAAAGCCACAGAAGACAA
>CAYTBT010000017.1:0-58985 GCA_964436125.1 uncultured Saprospiraceae bacterium
CCTTTCATACTACTGGGTATTTAATTATTTAATAAACGCACGCCTCACGGCGTACGGAAGTTGCAAAGATGACACAGCTAGTAGAGACGAACTGACGTTCGTCTATTTTTATCAGTTAATTCGGTTGAAGAGTTGAAGAGTTGAGCTGCGAGGTCGCCAAGCGCTGGGCTGAATGGAATCGAAGCGTCGTAAAGTCGTGATTTGTGTGTCAGGTTTATAGTAATATTGCAATATTACGATGAAGTATGCAGGGCTTGAGTTGTGAAGCTGTGAAAATTGGAAGCACTCAATTATTGAAGGAAGATATTTGAGATAAAGAATAATAGAAGAGATGATGTTAAATAAGCGTAATGAACCGTACGATACGTTAGGAACCGTTCGTAACGGCTAAATGCTGTAAAATAAGCACTCAATGGCGACAGACTCAAGGTAAAGCGATCGTCAAGTAGTGGAGCTGTGAGGTCGCCAAGCGCTGCGCTGAGTGGAATCGAAGCGTCGTAAAGTCGTAAAGGAGAGTAATGCTTGCTTCAAGCCCGCAGATTTTCTTACTGTAAAATCTGTCCTCAGCCGGAGATGATGAAGTTTCTATTCAAGGGTTTGGACCCCTTTAATTTAAGGGGTGAAACGATACGATAAAAAGTACCTGTCAATCTGAATGAAACGGAGTGGAATGATCCCTATAGCAATCTGGAATTCGTAGTTAATAATAAGAGTTAAATAAAATAATATGCATTAAATGATTGACTATTTTATAATAATTAAAGATTATGTTGTATTTTAACCAAATAAATAATTTTTTCATTTAATTTTCAGATTATGAACAGAGCAACAGAGCAACAGAGCAACAGAGCAACAGAGATAGGAGTTTTACCGGAGGAATAAAAAATTATTTTACCTTACTTATTCTTTATATAATAATGACTTTTCCTCAATTAATACAAGCTCAACCGCCCAATGAAGGAGGTGGTGGAATAGAGATAGAGCCTTTTGGAGATGTGACTGGGTTAAAAGGATTTTTTAATAAAGCAACTGAAGAAGAAAATACCCAAAATCCTTATTATTATGACAATCCATCAACAAAAACATATAGGGTATATGTAGAAATTACAACAGATTGTGGCATTATTAAAGGATCTCAAGCATTTGATCTTGTTGAACCGATAGAACCACTACAAGAAGATTCTCAAGAAAGTGCTTTAAGAAATGAGAAGAGTTCACCAAATGCATTTACAGAAATCAGCAATATAAGGCTTTATAATATTAATGGACAATTAATGAGGATATATGAAGAAATGCCTACTTTTATTGAATTACAGGCCGATATGGAGATGGGTGTTTACTTTAAGCTTGTTATGTATAAAGATGGAAGAATGAAATCGAAGAAAATCTTTATCCGATAATCATGAAGTTTTCTATCCTGTATATTATATTCTTGAATTTAATAACATTGGAAGCATGGGGGCAGAACCTTGTCCCCAACCCTTCCTTTGAAGATTGGACAACCTGTGGAATATTTGATACGATTGAGAATAAAGGCAGTAGTATTGAAAGGTATACTCGAGGTGAAATACTTGTAATTAACAATTGGACTAGAATGGCAAGTAATGGAGATTTATGGGGGCCTGTTTCCTTACTTTGTCCATTATATTCATTGACAGGTTATGATGGATTTCATAATTATCCCTATAAGTTTTTCTGTAAAGGTGAGAAAAATTCATTTTTTGAAGATGTGTTTAATTTAGGAATACCACAACCGCTCTCGGGAAAGGTGATGATGTACGTCAGACTTGAAGGCAAGTTCCTGCATCGATTCACTTCAATTATTACTAATCTTCCTAAACCCCTTCTAAAAGATTCAATTTATAAATTAGAGTTTTATGTGCGAAGTACCCCATATACCTACTATACCACGGATAATTTTGGGTGGTACTTTTCCCCTGTTAAAGTTGATACGCAAGAGTGGTCCATGAGAATACCCGATTTAAGGAGTCCTCAATATATCTTGTACCAATCTCCTCCGGGGAAGCGATTGGATGAAATTGAAGATTGGATTAAGATAAGTTCATGTTATAAGGCAAAAGGTGATGAAAAAAGTTTATATTTCTCGGTAAATATCCCTTATAATGATAGTTACCTTGTCTCGAAATATTACGATGAATTTGACAACTTTAACGAGGCTTTAAAAAAAATTCAGGAAATTGCTCCTTTATGGATGCGTCCTGGCAATCCAGCTGATGGTGATTATATTGAATTATATTGTTTCATAGATTCCGTTAGTTTAGTAAAGATTCCTTACCATCCGATAATAAGAGATACGGTAATGTATTGTATGGAAGATATAGAATGGGCTCTTGACAGCACAGATCTCAGTCGGAAACATATTTTATGCAGTTATGGATTATAATATAGCTGGGAAGATGGCACTGAAGAACTATATCGTACTTATCAGGATACAGGCATATATAAGTTGCATACCAGATCACAATGCGGAGATCATACATTTATCATAAAGGTTTTATCAGAACAGTGCGAGGAGTCGATATATATTCCGACAGCCTTCAGCCCCAATTCAGATGGAGTAAATGATAAGTTAAAACCCTTGGGATTGAATTTTACGGCAATTAGTTTTTCGATATACGACAGGTATGGGGCTATGGTTTTTAAAGGAGTTCCCGGGAATATGGCGTGGAATGGGAAATATAAGCATGAAGATGTCATGCAAGGCGTTTATTTTTATAATTTCAAGTATAAGAATTCAAGGGGAGAGATAAAATATAAACATGGAACTGTAATGGTATTACGATAAGGATAAAACAATCAAATTTTGCTATTAGAAAGGTCCAAGAGCCTAAATTTTCAATATAATTTTATCTGTGTGGACTGATAGTAAATTTGTAAAGACACAACAGCTCCATGAACAGAAATAATGCTCAGCTTTTATAGTAGAGCTACAAAGCTAGCCAATCACTCAATACCGGCACAAAGAATGCATCACTTTACTGGTTATTCTTCCACAATTCGTATATAATTTGATAAAAATTTGTATGGAATACGCATGTACTCTATCGAGCTTTCAGCTGGCCGCCGCAGGAGGAGGCCTCATTATCCATTGTGACATGTGCCTTTCCTTTTGAGGGAAAGGCGACGGATAGGGTGCAATTAAGCATTAAAAAAAGCCCCGAGGTCTCCCTTGAGGCTTTTATACGTTTATATCTGTAAAACCTTTATTCTGACAACAATTGAATGCCTGAATCGACCGGTGTGCCTAGCATCAATGTAGTGATGATGCACAAGACAAATAGTGCTATGGCAAGATACCAGGTCAGTTTTTCTACAAAGTCAGCTGAGCGTGCTGCACCGAATACCTGATTGGCAGATTGTCCGCCGAATGTGGCATCAACTCCGCCTCCCTTGGGATTCTGTATGAGGATGATTACCATCAAGAGTACACATATCAGCGCGATCAATATTGACATTAAAGCTATCATAATTTCCTGTATTTCTTATTAATTTTTATCGAGCTTCTCGATTTTCTGCGCAAAGTAACTACTTTTTTTCGGAAATAACAAACTTAATTGCTCATACATTTTTTTAGCGCGATTTTTATGACCGTGATAGGCGAGGAGATTGGCGAGTGTCTCGGATACTATTTCATCTTGAGGAAGAACACTTTCACGGATGAAATCACGTGAATCAGGTTTTTTATCTACCTTAGTATCAGTTTGTTCTGTAAGTGCTTCAGTGTTTTCTTGTTCATTGTGCTGAACGTTTTCATTCTGAGAATTTACTGTTGAATCTTCTGTAAAATTTATCGGACTTTTTTCTTCATGTTCTTGGTCAGAAGCTATGAATCCAATTTCTTCTGCCGTGGATTCATTTGCTGTAAGGCGTATAAATGAGCTATTCTCGTTCTCATTTTCCTGCCTTTGAGGCTGTTCTGTACTGGCATTCCCTTTTTGCTCATTGTCTGCATAATCTGCTTGTCCTCTGGACTTTAACCATTGCACATAGCTACTTCTCTTCATGTCAGTTTCATTTACTTCGTTTTGTTCAGAGGAAAAGACGCAGATGTTTCCTGCCTTTCCCTTGATTTGAGTGTTTTTACTGAAGCCCGGATGCCTGGATTTGTTCTCGCTGAATTGTCCTATGTCCGGATTTATATTGACTGTCTCAGTTTCATTAGCTTCCGCAAATGTCGGTATCGGTAATTTCACTTCCTTCGGTGGGAGAGTTTGCGCGATTGCGGCGACATCTGCGATAGCCCCATTTGCGTAAGCAGAAACATCATCGGGAGTTTTCTGTGGGATAGAATCTCCTTGATTATTTTTCAACTTCATATTAAGCTCATGGGCAGTTGCTAGAATTGCCGGAAGATGCCAATTCTTGAACGATAAAGAGGTATTGTCCTCCGGAGTCGGATTGGGAGCAGTATTATCCTGTGGCTGATTATGCCTATCTTGCTCGAGAAATAGGTTCAGTGCCTCATTTTTAAAATCTACACCACTGAGCAGGAAATGGGAGAAATGAGGAGCCCGTTCCTCCGTAGCCGGAAGATTATCGGGGTCAATTCCCTGTACAAGCATGTCCGGATTGTAATCCAGTTCAAGTACCATAAACACTGTTTAATGGGTAAAATCTTCAAGTATAGCCTTAAGATCTCTCAAAACTATATTGAATTATCAGCTTTTATACGAGCTATCTTAAGCAATAATTTATGCTAAGGTAAGAAAACTTACCATTCTGTGAAGGCTCTGTTGAAGACTTTTGTCGTTATGTCGGTAAAAATGACCTCGTGAAGCTGATCCTGAACCGAAGCGAGGTTCTGTGAACTTTCAAATCTCTCAAAGAAAGAAAAGGTCTGTGTCCAGTTGTTATCTTCATTGTGATTATCGATATAAGATACTTCAACGGCAATTTCCAGTTGGTTAAACGCGGTAGTTTCATCCGGCTGGGGATCGATTGAGGTCACCTTATATTTTGTGACCTTACAATCAAAGGTCAGGTCCGGATTGCTGTCCGAGTAATTGAGCCGTGATTCGGAGCGTATTTTATCCATTAATTTTTCCCTGAAGTCCTGTCCGATAGTCGGCGGTGCAGCAAGGACAGTAGACTTTACCTGAGAGACGGAGAAAGTACTTTTACCAGGTGGAATGGAAGTCCCCTTAAAGCTGTAACAACAAGGGAATAAGAATATCGCAAGAAATGCCAATCCCGTGAGTAAGTATGCCTTTTTACAGTTCATATTGCTTGATTTTCCTATAGAGTGTCCTTTCTGATATACCGAGGTCCTCGGCGGCATCGCGACGTTTTCCCTCGTGTTTTTTCAATGCCTTTTTTATCATAGAAATTTCCATCTGTTCCAGAGAGAGGTTTTCCTCAACGACCTCGGAACTATCATATTCTTCTTGCTGCTCTTTGTTCAGGATAATCGGCTGGTTGCTCTCAGTTATATTTTCCTTGTAAACCGGATGAGTACCGGTATTGGTACCGTGCTCGTACTGGATCCGATCGCCACTCTCAAGCAGGTTAAAGCGCTCCGCTTCAGGTACTTGCAAGTCATTGTTCTGAATGAGTTCAAAAACGAGTGTTTTCAGGTCCTTGAGATCATTCTTCATATCAAATAAAAGCTTGTACAGAATTTCTCTTTCCTGGAGATTGGTGCCGGATTCCTCTCTTATTGCCGGTAGATTGTGTTCTTTAAACTTGGGTAAAATATTATAGAGATCATCCGGACTGATGTATTTTTCATCGCTGAGGACGGATAATTGCTCCGCGATGTTTTTTAATTGGCGGACATTGCCGGGCCAGCTGTAATTCAGGATAATCTGCTTGGCCTCATCAGTAAGGCGTATGGGATCTGTGCTATATTTTTCAGCGAAGTCCACGGCAAATTTTCTAAAAAGCATATAAATGTCCTTTCCTCGTTCTCGCAGTGGAGGTACGTTTATCGGCACCGTATTTAATCGGTAGTATAGGTCTTCTCTGAATTTACCATCTTTTACGGACTGCAGTAGGTTTTTATTGGTAGCAGCAATGACGCGGACATCGGTTTTCTGTACCTTGGAAGAACCGACCTTCATAAACTCGCCCGCTTCCAGGACACGGAGCAAATAAGACTGCGTATCTTGGGGCATTTCTGCAATTTCATCGAGAAATATCGTACCGCCGGTGACGGTTTCAAAGTACCCTTTCCTTTCTCCGGAAGCACCGGTAAAAGAGCCCTTTTCATGGCCAAATAACTCAGAATTTATCGTTCCAGCCGGAATTGCACCGCAATTGATAGCGATAAAATTTTCATGTTTCCGCGGGCTGAGCTCGTGGATAATCTTGGAGAATACCTCTTTACCGACGCCGCTCTCACCGTTTATGAGGACAGTAAGGTCGGTCTTGGCAACCCTGATGGCCGTATATAGAGCATTATCCAAGGCCGGTGACTGCCCTATAACTCCAAATCTTCTTTTAACCCCGACTAAAGTATGTTCCATAAAGCTTATTTCTCTGCGATATGCCCGAGGAGAGTCGCACTCGTGTGCTCGTCTATGGTGACGTAGGTATAATCACCCGGTTTTAATCCTTCAGCTTTCGCAAATACGACCATCTTATTCTGTGAATTTCTTCCGCGGAAGTCCCGGTCAGACTTCTTGGAATCTCCTTCGATTAAGACTTTAAATGTCTTTCCGACATCTTTTTTATTATGCTTGAAAGAAATCTGGTTCTGTAGTCGGATTATCTCGGAAAGTCTGCGTTTTTTTACTTCCTCCGGTACATCATCCTCGTACTTGCGCGCTGCAAGAGTGCCGGGCCTTTCAGAGTAGAAGAACATGTATGACATACTGTATTGGGCATATTCCATAATTGTTAATGTATCTTGATGTTCTTCTTCTGTTTCGGAACAGAAGCCGGCAATCATATCTGAAGAAATCGCACAATCCGGAATAATTTCATAAATCCGGTCAATCTTGTTTTTATACCACTCTCTGTCATAAGTCCGATTCATTTTTTCAAGGATACGGCTGTTGCCTGATTGAACGGGCAAGTGGATATAATTACAGATATTTTCATGATCTCTGATTGCATAAAGAACATCGTCTGTAATATCCTTGGGATGTGAAGTCGAGAATCTAATGCGCATCTCCGGCGACACTGCTGCAACCATTGTCAATAATTCAGCAAAGGTTACGACTTCTCCGGTATCGGGATTTTCCCATTTGTATGAATCGACGTTCTGGCCGAGAAGCGTTACTTCTTTATATCCTTTTTTGAGTAATTCCTTGGCCTCATCTACGATAGTAAAGGCATTTCTACTGCGTTCTCTTCCACGTGTAAAAGGCACGACGCAGAATGTACACATATTGTCACAACCACGCATTATAGAGATAAATGCAGTTACTCCGTTTTTATCGAGTCGCATCGGACTTATATCGGCATAAGTTTCTTCTCTGCTGAGGAAGACATTCACACCTTTGCCACCATCTTCTGCAGTTTCAAGTAGCTTAGGCAAATCCCTGTATGCGTCAGGTCCCGCGATGATATCCACCAGCTTTTCTTGCTCCAATATTTTTTTCTTGAGCCTCTCAGCCATACAACCCAATACACCGACAAGCGTGCCCGGCTTTTTATCCTTTATCTTGTCAAATATACGGAGACGCTGCCTTACGGTCTGTTCTGCTTTATCCCTTACTGAACAGGTATTGATAAGGAGTAAATCTGCCTCTTCCATCTCTTCGGTGGCATTGTATCCGTTATCGCGGAGTATGGATGCGACGATTTCAGAGTCTGAGAAATTCATCTGACAGCCGTAACTCTCGATATAAAAGTGCTTTTGATTCTCCTTTCTGAGCTTCTGTGGTGCCTCTTTATATACTTCGCCTTGTTTGCCGTCCTCGATGGTCTTATTAAGTACGTCTAGTGTGGGATTATCATTGTACAACATATCTTCTCTTCTATTTAAGCTTTGTTATAGAACTACAAAAGTACAAAATTAATTGCTTTATGACATTTTGACAGAAAGAGGAGCACAATTTTCCTTATTTAAAACAAGTCTAATTTTTTGAATGGAATCTTTACGGGAGCTAATGCATTTTTTATATCTTGCACGAGAAAAGGCGGAGTAAGGCATCAGAGGTTTATGCATATTTCCTTATAATACACGGGACTTAAAGGGAATAAGCAGGGAAGGAGATATATTGTTCAATAATTTTTTGACTCTTGGAAATAGACTTTACAGACTCTAAAACGGCTTTTAAGCACAAATCAGATAAAGAATTAAGAGAAGTTTACCGATTGTTCAAGTTAATGAATTATTCTTGGCTTGTGAACATCGGTAGTTTTCTTATTACCGGTGCCTTGAAATTGAGGCTCCCATTTGTGAAATATCTTGTGAAAAAGACCTTCTTTGATCAATTTTGTGGCGGAGTATCGCTTCTCGATAGCCAAGAAACAATTGATAACTTGTATGCACATAATGTGTTGACGATATTGGATTATGGAACTGAACGGAAGACTACCGAAGAAGAATTCAATAGCGTCAAGGATGAGCTACTGGATGCCCTGGATTTTGCCGCTACAACTAATAGCACTCCGGTGATAGCAGTTAAATTAACTGCACTGACCTACAATCACCTCCTGGAAAGCAGGACCAAGGGAGCCGAGCTGAGTAAAGAAGAACAAAGCAATTACGAAAAATTTGAAGAGCGTATCAATGCTATTTGCCAGCGAGCTTATGAAAGGAAAATAGCGGTATTTATCGATGCTGAAGAGACTTGGCTGCAAGGAGCTATCGATGAAATTACAGATGCAATGATGCGGAAATACAATAAGGAGCGCATTGTTGTTTATAATACCTATCAAATGTATCGGAAGGATATGCTTGATAATTTGAAACGCGATCATAAAAAGGCAATGGAAGGAGATTATATCTTAGGTGCAAAAGTGGTGCGTGGCGCATATATGGATAAAGAAAATGAACGGGCTCGTGAAATGGGATATGAATCACCCATAAACCCGGATAAGCCTTCTACTGATAAGATGTATAATGATGCTATGCGTTATTGCGTGAAACATTATAAAACGATAGCGAGTTGTTGTGCTACGCATAATAGAAAGAGTTCATTGTTATATGCGCAACTGATTGATGAACAAGATGTTCCCAATAACCACCTACACTTAAACTTTGCTCAATTATACGGGATGTCCGACATCATTACTTTTAATCTTGCTCCCCTTGGATATAATGTTGCCAAGTATCTGCCTTACGGAAAAGTGCGTGAAGTGATTCCTTATCTCGTCCGTCGTGCACAGGAAAATACTTCAGTTACCGGTGATATGAGCAGAGAACTGGGATTTGTGTACGAAGAGATGAAAAGGAGAGGGCTGTTGTAGATAATGAGCAATGAGCAATGAACAATGAGCAATTAACAATGGGTGATGAATTATGGATTATGAATTTTCAATAAATCAAGTAACAAAATCATTTACCGCAGTCAGCCAATGGCTAACGACTGCCCTGACTCACGACTAGCGACTGTGTCGAAGCCACTTACGACTCCGCCGTAGGCGGCTCAACTCTTCAACTAAATCATATAACGTAATCAGCCAATGGCCAATGGCTAAAAGCTAATGGCCAATGGCAATGAGGAATAAATAATTAACCAAAAGGAGCAATGTTAATTCCCTTCGGCAATTAATTGAAATCGACTGCCATAAGCTACCTCACTAGCATAATCGGTTTACCTTTAATGATGATCTTATGCGATGAACGATCAATTATCTGCACATAATACACTCCCGCCGGGTAATCATACAGGTTTACACGATGCACATTGTGTTTTTTCAGGATAGGGTCTCCGAGGAGGTTGAAGATTGTTACCGTGTAATTTTTATGCTGTGATGCCTTAATGTATAGAAAGTTATGGGCAGGATTGGGGTACAATTCAATTTGATTGAAAGCAACGTGTTTCTGAGCAGTTGATTGACAATCTTCTGCTTTGCTATCACCATAAATGTGCCATCCCATATCATTTAATAAGGTTTCTCTGGCATCTTGACTATTGCAATATTTTAATCCTATTGCACCCATAACAACACTATTAGAAATATCTGGATTATTTTTCCAGTCAATCAGGGTTGAATCATAATTGAGAATACTCATCCCACAGTTATCCAACATTCCTTCAGCTAATATAAGTAAATGTAAATTCCACTCTCCCAGCGGTTGGTTGAAATGGGTAGCCTCACTGAACATATATTTGGCATTTTTTACTGAACTTACATTCCAGTCACTCAAATCTTGATTGAACATTGATGCTTCTCTAAACATACTACTCATATCATACACCTGTGAAACCTCCCATTTCTCAATATCTTGATTAAATGCAGATGCATTCTGAAACATTCCTTTCAATGAATGGACCTTAGAAATATCCCAGTCACTTATATCTTGGTTAAAATTACTTGCCCGTCGAAACATATAAATCATATCGTCAACATTACTTACATCCCAGTTCCCGATATCCTGATTGAAGGCTGAGGCTACTCTGAACATAGAATTCATATCAGTGACATTGCTTACATCCCAATCCCCAATATCCTGATTAAAAATTGAAGCTCCGGAAAACATAAACTGCATATCAGTGACATTGCTTACATCCCATTTACCTATATCCTGGTTAAAGCTTGAGGCCCCATTAAACATATAGCTCATATCCTTAACATTTCCCACATCCCAGCTTCCAATGTCTTTATTAAATTCTGGAGCTAATCTAAACATTGCCTTCATATTGATGACGCTGGAGACATCCCAGTTCCCGATATCTTGATTGAATGCCAAGGCACCATAAAACATCCAACCCATATTCTGTACCTGAGACACATCCCAACTCCCTATATCCTGGTTGAATGAAGTAGCTCTTGCAAACATGTAATTCATATCATTAACACTAGACAAATCCCAATTGCTTATATTTTGATTAAAATCGGAAGCGTTATTAAACATCCCACCCATGTCGATAACACTTGACACATCCCAGCTACCTATATCTTGATTGAAATTAGAAGCCCCGAGAAACATTCGCTGCATTTTAACTACATTGGAGACGTCCCAGTTATTCAGTTCTTGATTGAAATTCCTTGCCCCTGCAAACATTTCTCTCATTTTTTTTACAGAAGACACGTTCCAGCTGCTTATGTCCTGGTTGAAGTTGTAGGCATTGTTAAACATTCTAGACATATCAATTACATTGGACACATCCCAGGTACTAATGTCCCCGTTAAAACGTTCTGCTTTACTAAACATCTCGCTCATATTGGTAACATTGGAGACTTTCCATTCACTCAGGTTTTGGTTAAAATTTTCTGCTCCGCAGAACATCCGTTCCATGTTGACAACATTGGAAACGTCCCAATTACTTATATCTCCATTGAAGGAGTTGAATCTGTATTCACGAGAATAAACTCCAAACATGCCGTGCATGTCCACTACATTACTTACGTCCCATTTATTTAAAGATTGATTAAATTTTATGGCATCACTGAACATTCTCCCCATATCAGTGACATTTGATACGTTCCAATTGCTTATATCTCCATTAAAAGAAATAGCACCTGCAAACATGTAACTCATATCAGTAACACTTGATACATCCCAAGTACTTATATCTCCATTAAAAGAAATAGCACCTGCAAACATATAACTCATATCGGTAACACTGGAGACATCCCAATTGCTTAAATCTTGGTTGAAGTGTATTGCTGCAATTGGGTTATAATCAAAAAACTCATAAGTTCCAAACATAGCGGACATATCGGTAACATTGGAGACATCCCAGGTATTGATTTCTCCATTAAATAATCTAGCTCCCCTAAACATACCACTCATATCGGTAATATTGGAGACATCCCAGTTGCCGATATCACCATTGAAGGACCTTGTTCCTGCAAACATCTCAGTCATATCAGTGGCCTTACTAAGGTCAGGACTGTCGGTTGCTTTATATTCAAGTTTTATACAGCCTTTAAATGCACTGTTAAAAGTTAACCAATGAATATCTCCCCATTGATCAATGGATATTATCTTTTTCCTATCACCTGAATTGTTAAAGTATATCGCAGGAAATTGTCCGCGGATTCTTACAGTGTATATCCCTTGAGCACCATAATCATGTGTAATGTCTCCGCTTACTCCTTCATCCTCATAAATCCCGTCGTTATTCCAGTCCACATCATAATTATACACGTAATCCGGGTGTGTGGGAATTGTGATTGTAGTACCTAATGGGTGTTCTAAGTTGGAGGTGGTCCAGGTTGTAATAAATGGTTCTTGCGAATAAATCACTGAAAAGGAAAGGAAGAAAATCGCTAGTGCTAATTGTAGAATATTTTTCATTTTACCCAAAGTTTCATTAAAAATGCGCTTTGTGTTAAAACGAATATAAACTGTGAAATGCTGTTTCTGATAGAATTTTCACCGTTTCAACATAGCATTATTTAAAAAATGCTCAAAAAGAAATTCAAGGTCAAAAGCAGGTTTTACCCTAAAAGACCTGATCAAGACTTTAACTGCTGATATAGTAATAAACTCGAGTATACAACAAGGTTGTGAATATAAAACCATTAAGGCATTAATGGGCATGAAAGTAGAGTAGTGGATACACTGTAGGGAGTTACCTGTGCTGCAACAAGTCACAACTTGCTATGAATCACGAGTCACATCGTATAATCTTCAGCATTAAGGTAGGGAAAATTTGCCATCGTGCGCCCCTTTCCCCTCAAAGGGGACTGCCAACGCTGCAACAAGTCACAAAATTACGAATCACGAGTCACGAGTCACGAATCACCTACAACATTTCATAAATTCCGGCAATCCCTTGACCACCACCGATACAAGCAGTGACGAGACCGTATTTACCACTACGTTTCTTCAATTCATTGATGATCTGTGTGCTGAGCTTCGCTCCGGTACAACCAAGAGGGTGACCGAGTGCAATTGCACCACCATTGATATTCACGATGTCCGGATTCAAGCCCAATTCCCTTATTACGGCTACAGACTGCGCTGCGAATGCCTCATTTAATTCGATAAGGTCAATATCATCAAGTGTTAAGCCTGCTTGCTTCAGTGCCTTGGGGACGGCATAACGCGGCCCGATTCCCATGTATAAGGGATCGACACCTGCTACAGAACAGGAAATAAGTTTTGCAATAGGTTCTATGTTCAATTCTTTTACGAGCCTTTCACTCATGACCATTGTAAACGCGGCACCATCAGATGTCTGGGAGGAATTACCCGCGGTCACAGTACCATTTCTCGCAAATACCGGTCGGAGCTTAGCGAGCACTTCCATATTGGTATTGGGGCGTATCCCTTCATCTTTATTCATGATGAAAGTATCTGATTTTTTCTCGTCGTTTTCAACCCACACACGCTCTACCTCAATGGGGACAATATCTTCTTTGAAACGCTCTGTTGCTTGTGCTTTTGCAGCTCGTTGATGTGACCTTACGGCAAATTCATCCTGGTCTTCACGCGTCACATTGTACTTCTTAGAAACAGCTTCGGCGGTGAGTCCCATACCGATGACGTAGTCCGGTGTTTCCTTGGCTACGTGGTAATTGGGGGCGAGTTTATAACCGGTCATCGGAATCATACTCATACTTTCCGCACCACCGGCAATATAGCATTCACCCATGCCGGCATTAATTTTACCTACTGCCATGGCGATAGTCTCAAGTCCCGATCCGCAGTAGCGATTTACCGTTACTCCCGGCGTTTTTTCACCTATAGCACTCAATGCGATACGCCTTCCTATCTGAAGACCTTGTTCGCCCTCGGGATTGGCACAGCCGACAAGAACATCATCAATGAGTTCCTTATCGACATTAGGTACGCTTTTCATAAGATGATCGATGACCTGAAGGGCAATATCATCAGAGCGCATATTCTTAAAACTTCCTTTATGTGCTTTTCCTACGGCGGAACGATATGTTTTTACGATATAAGCTTCCATATTTATCTATGTATATCTATTTTAATTTCTTAATGGTTTATTATTCTCGAGCATGTACTGAATCCTCTCCAGTGTCTTCTGCTCACCGCAGAGACTGAGGAAAGCCTCTCTCTCGAGATCGAGGAGATATTTTTCCGATACTTTTTGCTCGCCTGTGAGGTCGCCACCGCACATTACCCAGGCAATTTTCCTAGCAATCTTAATGTCGTGCTCTGACGCATAACCCGCTTGTAAAAGTGAATTGGCGGCTACATAAAGATGTCCTAGTCCGGCTCTTCCCAGTACTCTTACATCTTCTCGTACGCTAGGCATGACATAAGCTTCAGCAAGTTCAATAACCTTATCTTTGGCTTCGCTGATATTTCTCACTTGATTCATCACGAGAGTATCCTTGGAGTTCAGATAGTTTAAACCGAATGCCTTATATGCAGAATCTGCGACCATTGCCTGTGCAATCGTCTTGAAATTGTGTTGTAAAACAGGCATTTGTATGTCGCCTTCCCGGAAAGCATCGGATGTCCTTAGGGCAAATTCCTTGGTACCGCCACCGCCTGGCAACAATCCCACACCGAATTCCACAAGACCGATATACGATTCAGCTGCTGCCATCACGGCATCGGCATGCATGGATATCTCACACCCACCACCGAATACATAGCCTTGCGTAGCAACCACAACGGGAATTTTACTGTATCGGACACGCATCGTCGCATCTTGAAATAACTTGACCGCCATATTTAATTGGTCCCATTCCTGCTGGAAGGCCATCATGCCTATGAGCATGAGATTGGCACCGACAGTGAAGTTCTTTGCCTCATTTCCGATAACAAGTCCCGTCCATTCACCATCTTCAGCAATAGCTATCGATTCCTGAATACCACGGAGGATGCCCTCACCGATTGCATTGGACTTGGAACGGAATTCCAGGCATAAGACTCCATCTCCTATATCGTGGAGAATAACTTCATCATTTTTATATACAGGTTCATTTTCCCTGAATGCGTCAAGTTGAATCACATCGTCCATACCGGGAATAGATTCATATTCACCTGAATCCGGATTGTAACATTTTCTTATACCGTTTTCATAAGTATAAAATTGCCTAATGCCTTTGTCAAGCATCTCTTTTACCCACGAGGCTACCTCAAATCCATCTTTGGCAGCTGATTCGATTCCGTTCTCTACACCGACGATATCCCAGTATTCAAATGCGCCAAAATCCCATCCGAAGCCTGCTTTTACGGCATTGTCTATGCCATAAGGTGCATCGGCGATTTCCGGTATTCGATGAGAAACGTAGGCAAATAATGCATTGAGTGATCTACGGATCAATTCACCACCTTTGTCTTCTGCCTTATATAATGCTTTAATCCGCTTCTTAGGATTATCAATCTGTTTACTCGTCTGTAAAGACTGTAATTTTTCCCTTTGTTTCTCTTCGTATTCCTGCGTCTGCAGATTGAGCTCGAGGATAATCGATTTTCCGTTCTCATCTTTCTTGTCGAGTTTTTTGTAAAAACCCTGACCGGATTTGTTGCCGTAAAATTCATTGTCGATAAGGAAATTGAGATAATCCGGCACTTCAAGCGTCTGAACTTGCTTGTCATCGGGGCAATTCTGCTTCACCCCTTGTATAACTTTCATCGCGGTGTCAAGTCCGACGAGATCACCGAGACGGAAAGTGCCGGTCTTTGGTCGCGATAGGGCAGGACCGGTAAGTTTGTCCACGGTATTTGGGCGCAAGCCAAGCTCTTCTGCGAGTTGATAAATATGTCCCATGGTGTAAACGCCGACGCGATTGGCGATAAATGCCGGCGTATCCTTGGCACGGACGGTTTCTTTACCGAGTATCCTATCGCCGAATCTCATGAATGTCTCAATCATCTCGGGATCGGTATCCGCCGTGGGAATAATCTCCAGCAAACGGAGGTATCGTGGCGGATTGAAGAAATGCGTTCCCATAAAGTGCTTTTTGAAGTCTTCGGAACGTCCTTCAGTCATCAAATGAATGGGAATACCGGAGGTATTGGAAGTGACATAGCTGCCTTCCTTCCGGTGTTGCTCCACCTGTTCAAATATCTTTTTCTTGATGTCAAGCCGCTCGACAACAACCTCAATTATCCAGTCGCAGTCTGCAATCTTATGCATATCGTCGGTGAAATTGCCGATTTTAACTTTTTGCGCAAGCTTATTGTCAAAGAAAGGTGCGGGTTTACTCTTTATGGCTTTTTTTAATGCAACTTCCGCAAATTTATTTCTCTCGCCGGCCGGGGCATCATCTGCAGTTCCCGGTGGAACCATATCCATCATAAGGACATCCAATCCGGCATTGATCAGGTGTGCTGCTATTCCGCTTCCCATAATTCCTGACCCGAGCACAGCTACTTTTTTTATCTTATTCATGTGTCAATTATTAAATCGTTCTAGCTATCGTTGTACAAAATATTTCATCTTCAGATTAATAATATTTTTAATATGTGTAAAATATATTATCTTTGACAGACGATAGTATATATGAAAAACACCAATGTTATCGTTAGTGTGAGTATATTTAATAAATGTAAATCAAGAAAAAAGTTTAATTCATGAGTTTCATTCCTCAATACCTCTTTTTATTTCAAGATCCTGTACAGGATACTACAGGAGTTCAAACAGAAATAGTCAAGCAAAGTTTTCTCGATGTTATTCTTCAGAGTGGACCCATCGGAATTGCTATCATAGCATTCATTATCATCCTAAGCATCATAGGTGCTTCCATATTTATTGAGCGATATCTCACAATAAAACGCGCTGGAAAAACAGACGAGAGTTTTATGCAGAATATCAGGATGAATGTACAAGCCGGGAATATCAATGCCGCCAAGTCTTTATGCCAGAATACCGATTCTCCGATGGCTCGGATGGTTGAAAAGGGACTAGAGCGCATAGGAAAGCCCCTCCGCGACATCAATGCATCGATAGAAAATATCGGTAATCTCGAGGTATTCAAGCTGGAGAAAAATTTATCTACACTTGCTTCTATTGCCGGAGCAGCGCCTATGCTTGGATTCTTCGGTACGGTTACAGGAATGATTGTAGCCTTTTATAACATGGCCAAGGAGCAAGTTGTAACACCTGAAATTCTTGCAGGTGGTATCTATCAAGCATTATTGACGACGGCCTTTGGATTATTTGTAGGAATCCTTGCCTTTATCGGATATAACTTCCTGGTGTCAAGTGTAGATAAAGTGGTATTTAAGATGGAAAGGACAGCTACGGAGTTTATGGATTTACTACAAGAACCGTCAAATTAATTTGAGATACAGTAATATAGAATTGCTGAGATAAAGTACAATTATGGGATTGAAGAAAAGAAATAAAGTCAATGCAGAGTTTAATATGTCGTCTCTGACGGATATTATCTTCCTTTTATTGATTTTTTTCATGTTGACATCTTCAATGGTACATATTTCCGTGGATCTTCCGGAAGCCGATGCGAGGACAATTGCCTCCTCAACGGTCACCGTGACTATCGCTGAGGATGGAAGTTATAAATTGAATGGACGCGTTGTACCATTAAATGAACTTCAAGAGAAAATATACGCAAAGATAGCCGCAGAAGATAAGAAAGAAGATGCGACAATAACGATAGCAGCAGGACGGAATTTGCCATGGGAGAAAGTTACAGATATTATGCGCATTGCCAATGCCCTCAAGGTAAAGGCAATTATCGCAACTCAACCGACACGACAATAAAGATCTATTAAAATGGGATTGAAGAAAAGGACAAGAGTGAAAGCTGAATTTAATATGTCATCCTTGACAGATATTATCTTCTTATTACTGATTTTCTTTATGCTTACATCGTCAATTGTGATTCCCAATGCCTTGAATCTCCGCTTGCCTTCGAGTTCGCATTCTGCTAGCTCTGCTTCTCAGGTAAGCACGGTACGCATACTGAGTAATGGTTCTATACGTTATAATAACAGGAGTGTCAATATCGAAGGGTTGAATCAGAGATTCAGCAGATTAGCGGCAAGTCGAGGAGAGAAAGCAACAGTGAAGATTTCACCGGATGGCGATGCCCCGACACAGTATGTTATAATGGTCATGGATGCCGCCAGAAAGAATAAAGTGAACGCGATACTTGATACACCGGAAAATTAATTGACTTAGCTATTAATAAGTCAGCATTATGGAAGCACAAGAAGATAAAAATCTAGAAGCAAGTAAAAAACGTGGGATACTGGGAAGTATCGGCGTGCATATCTTATTGCTCTTGCTCCTCTTTATCCCTATCTTATCCTATAAGTATCCGCCTCCTGAACAGGAAGGAGTTCTCGTCTCATTTGGACAGCCGGATATAGGAATGGGTAACGATAGACCGTCCACACAGAATGAGGTACAGGTGGAAGAGGTCGCTCCACCGGCAGCTAGCGAACAGCTTGAGAAAGTAGATCCCGTGAAGAAGCAGGCTATTGATGTGCCCGTGGAAAAGAATCTTATAGAGAAAGATATGCTGACTTCACAAGAAGCTGAAGCAATTGCACTCCAAGAGAAAAAAAGAAAAGCCGCTCAAGAAGAAGCTGAGCAGAAAGCAAGACTCCAAGCTGCAAGAGAACAAGCTGCAGCAGAGAAGGCACGCCGTCAGAAAGAATATAAAGAGGCAAAGAAACAATTTGGCAATGTCTTCGGTAAAGGAAAAGGGAATACCGGTATCGCAGGAAATCAAGGCGATCCCAATGGCGATCCCGACGCAAGTGTACTCGAGGGGATAAGTACCGGATCAGGCGTCGTCGGCGGTGGCCTCGGAGATCGAGGAGTAAAGTACTTCCCCAAGGTTAAGGATAGAACACAGAAATCGGGCATCGTTGTTATCGACGTCTGTGTGAACCAGGCAGGAAAAGTAGTCTCCGCACGATATACACAGCGTGGTTCTACGACAACAGATAAACGCTTACGTGAGATCGCCATAAAAAATGCTAAGCGCTTTCAGTTTACCGATAGTGATATCGATAAACAATGTGGTACAATTACTTTTAACTTTAAGCTTGAATAATTTCTTGCTGAAGCTCTTGATCGATTGCCTATGGATAAATATCGAGCAACATTGGAGAGGATTTATGCTTTGCTTCCGATGTTTCAACAGGAAGGTGCCTCCGCATTTAAACCCGACCTGTCCAATACATATACATTTCTTGATTATCTCGATAATCCGCAGGACAACTTCCGCTCAATACATATCGCCGGAACCAATGGAAAAGGCTCTACAGCGCATATCCTCGCTTCTTTGATGCAGGAGAACGGCTTTAAGACAGGCATTTATACCTCGCCGCACTATCTCGACTTCAGGGAGCGGATTAAGATCGATGGAACACTTATTGATAAAGCATTTGTGACTGAATTTATTGACAAGCACATAGATTTTATCCGTGATTTACGGCCTTCCTTCTTTGAAGTGGTGACGGTGATGGCCTTTCAGGCATTTGCTGAAAAGGAAGTTGATGTTGCGATTGTTGAAACCGGTCTAGGTGGCCGCCTCGACTCTACCAATGTCCTTCACCCTCTTCTCAGTATCATCACGACGATTGATTACGATCATCAGGCTATTCTCGGCGATACACTGGAGGAAATCGCAGGTGAGAAAGCCGGGATTATTAAGCCTGAAACGGCTATTCTTATAGGGGATAAACAGGAGGAAACGCATTCGGTATTTGAGGATGTAGCTTCCGCAAATGCGGCTCCACTTTTCTATGCCGAGGACTGTGTTGCCCTTACAATAATACATAAACGCATTGACAGCCTTAATTTTTCCATAAATATCGGCACAGAGGATTGCAGAATCATAAGCGATATTGCAGGAGCATATCAATTGCAGAATATCCGTACCGCAGTTGCTGCGTATTTTATCCTTCGTTCTGAGGGAATACTCCCGGAGCTTGCCATAGATTGTGTCACATTGCAGAATGCGCTCGGCAATATCCGTCCCAATACCCGTTTTATGGGGCGCTGGCAGGTTCTTCATCGCAACCCGCTCCTCGTGCTTGATAGTGCCCATAATAGGCAAGGAATGCAGAATTCTATAGCTCAACTTGAGAGTTATGAGTATGAAGTACTCCATATCGTGATTGGATTTGTCAAGGACAAAGACTGGAAACACATCATCCGAGACCTTCCGAAGCACGCACAATACTATTGTGTCAGCCCTAGACTTGAGCGTGGACTGGATGCTGAAATTCTGATGAAGAAAATGATATTGGAAGGCTTTAAGGCCAGGAAATACCCGAGTACTGAGAAAGGGCTTGAAGCGGCATTTGCGAAAGCTTCAGAATATGATATCTTATACGTGGGGGGAAGCTCATTTGTCGTTGGGGAAGTTCTGGGCTGGGCAAGTGCCGGAAATGATTAATTTTACAGCCATAAATTTAAATAACTTAGTCCATTGCATGTTTTGGCTAATGCATAAACACAGCTTTCTACATCAACGTAACAAGTCTCCGTGAATTAAACACAGGACTTATGTAGGAAGCTATGTTTATGCTATGTTGACAGTTTATGCTTGTGCTGTCGGCGTATTGAAATTCATCGGAGGGATGTCACCACCTGATTGAGGCTCGGAAATTACACCGTGCTGGCTTTCATATTTCTTAATATTCTCATTCAATGCTCCCAAGAGTCGCTTAGCGTGAAATGGCGTGAGAATAACGCGGGATTTGACGCGTGCTTTAGGTGCATTGGGGACGATACGGACAAAATCCAGGACAAATTCAGAATGTGAATGGGAGATGATGACGAGATTGGAATATGTGCCTTCCGCAACTTCATCGCTCAATTCAATATTTATCTGATTTCCCGGATTTGGATTCTGTTGATCACTCATTGTGTTATTTTTAAGATTAGTAATTTTTATTCCGAGGGTCAAGGTACAATATTTCAGAGATTCCTATAAAATATTCCCGGATTAATATTTTAAGCAATGAGAGCTTGATTTTTATTCAGCCAATATGAATTTATCATTTTACGGGTAATTTTCTTTACTTTAGCTCACTCAAATGATATTATAATTACTAAAAATAAATAGGATATGTCTGAATTATTAAAGTCAAAGATTGCAGGCATGGGACATTATGTGCCGGAGAACGTAGTAACTAATGAGGACTTAACCCGGTATATGGACACTTCCAATGAATGGATTGTGGAGCGTACCGGAATTGAAGAAAGAAGATATGCCACGCGACATAAAGAATCCACGACTTCACTTGCTGCCAATGCTTCAAGAAAAGCTATTGCCAATGCGGGGATTGAGGCTTCAGATATAGATTTTATTGTCTTTGCGACATTGAGTCCGGATTATTATTTTCCCGGCGGTGGTGTCCTTTTACAGCGAGAGCTTGGTATTTCTGAAGGCTCATGCGGTGCACTTGATGTACGGAATCAGTGCAGTGGATTTGTGTATGCTTTATCGGTTGCAGATCAATTTGTGAAAACAGGTATGTATAAAAATGTCCTCGTTGTCGGTTCTGAGACGCATTCAATGGGACTTGATTTCAGTACGCGCGGACGGAGTGTTACGGTCATATTTGGCGATGGTGCCGGAGCGGCAGTTCTACAAGCTTCTGATGATGAATCGGAAATATATTCCACGCATTTACACAGTGATGGGCGATATGCTGAAGAATTATCCTTTATCTGTCCCGGTGCACATGGTGGGTATCACGATCAGGAAAATATGGAGAAATACGGTTTTGGAGACGAAGAATTTGGTGGCCTGTTTGTTACGCAGAAGATGGTTGATGATGGCATGTTGTATCCATATATGAATGGGCGGAATGTCTTTAAACATGCAGTAAAACGTTTTCCGGAAGTAATTATAGAATCATTGAAAGCCAATAATCTCGGGCTTGAAGACCTCGATATGCTTATCCCACATCAAGCCAATCTGCGGATAAGCCAATTTGTCCAGAAGCACTTGAACCTTTCTGACGATCAAGTATTCAATAATATTCAGAAGTATGGAAATACGACAGCAGCATCCATACCTATAGCATTATCTGAAGCTTGGGAAGAAGGGAAAATACAACGCGGTGATGTCGTCTGCTTGGCGGCATTTGGCAGTGGATTTACCTGGGCTTCAGCCTTATTAAAATGGTAAATTATGTATGATAAAATAGAAGAAGTCGATATACTCGCAATAGGCGTTCATCCCGATGATATTGAATTGAGCTGTGGAGCTACTTTACTCAAGCAACAGAAGGAGTATGGGCACAGTATAGGCTTGCTGGATCTGACTGCAGGAGAGTTAGGCACGCGTGGATCAGGGGAGTTGCGCCTTAATGAAGCGGCTGATGCTGCAAGGATTCTCGGTGCACGCTTCCGCGCAAATGTCGGCCTGCGGGATGGCTTCTTTCAGCATACTTCTGATGAAGCAGAGAAGCTTATTCCTTATATCCGAGCCGCTAAGCCAAAGCTTGTGCTCACTAATACCGTTCACGACAGACATCCCGATCACGGCAGGGCTTCAAGGCTTACCGTAGATGCCTGCTTCCTGGCCGGATTGAGAAGGATTGAAACTGTGGACCCCATAAGTGGAGAGAAGCAGGAAGTTCACAGACCGGAGGCTGTATATTCTTATGTGCAAGACTACAGCCTGGAGCCGGACATAGTCGTAGATGTCAATGGATACATGGATAAGAAAATGGAAGCAGTGCTTGCATATAAATCTCAATTCTACGATCCTGAGTCCGATGAACCTCAGACGCCTATCTCCGGAAAGGATTTTATGGATTTTATCCGTGCAAAGGCGCATACTTATGGACGCTGGATAGGCGTGGATTATGGGGAAGGGTTTAAAGTTCATAGACCTATCGGCGTACGTGACTTATTGCAACTACATTAAGTCCAGTCAACAGCTTGAACTGCGGTGTACTTTAAGCTTATTGGATTCCTATGTCTGATGAAATACAATGCCTATCATACTAGAAGCAGCGATTTTGACTGAATGCTTGTCTTATGCTTGTATAAAGTGAGAGTTTCCACGCTAGGATAAGTTTATGTTCAGCTTAAAGGAAATATCTTTTCTCCTCTGCCTTGGTCTATATGATAAAAGTAGATTGTAGTGGATTATAGTGGCAGATATCATGGAGTAATTCAATTTATGAATGATTATTTTACAATTAAAAAGGCAGTACCAAATTCAATACTTATTAAACAGAATTACATATATTACCTTCTAGGATTAATGTTAGTGGCATTCTTGTCCCCGAATCTTGTGGCACAGAATAGTTCAAGCCCTATTTACAAGCAATTGAAAGTCCGATCACAACAATTGAAATATGCTCCGATTAAAGATGTATTTACTCCGATTGAGCCTGGAGCAGCACAACGTAGAGCGGTTTTTACTGAGCTTGAGGCTTGTCAATTCCTGCGTGTGGAAGACAATTCAATACTCATGGAGAAACCTGATGTTTTAAGAATTCCACTAGACATAAAAGGGATAGGTGATTTAACATTAAAACTATACAAGGTTCATCTCTACAGTAAAGGAGAACGCGTTAAAATAGCGTCGGACGATAGTGCTTATCTCCCGATGAGCTATAATTCAGTTCATTACTGGGGTGTAGTTGATGGTCGCGAAACTCGTTCTATAGCAAGTATATCTGTTTCTTCTGAAGGGCTTGTAGGTATGGTCTCTATGGATAATAAAACCTGGGAGATAGGGAAATTGCAACAGGGTGAAAATTATATCCTCTATGAAGTAAACAAATTAAAGAAGGAGTTGCCTCCATTATGCAGTGGTGGGATTAAGGTGCCCGGTGCCGATTTGCCTAAGCAAAATAATGACATTGAGCTTGCAATGGGAGATTCTATGGTTGATAATTGCGTACGTGTGCATATCGAAGTAGATAATGATATTTACAATGATAAAGGAGATATCGATGCAACGCGGAGTTTCGTTGAGGGGATTTTCAGCCAAGTAGCAATCCTCTATGCCAATGAAGGTTTAAAGGTAAAGATCAGCGAGATTTATATCTGGGATGAGCCATCGCCTTACGATCCATCCAAGGGAGGGGATAATTTAAGTTTATTTCAGGCTGAAATGAATCAAAGGGGCTTTTTGGGTGACATTGCACATCTCGTGAATTATGGGCATGCCGGTGGAGTAGCATGGCTTAATACCTTGTGTTCACCATATTATGCCTATGCGTATTCAGGCATAGGAACTAGCTATAACATCGTGCCGACTTATAGCTGGACGGTGAATGTATTTGCTCATGAAATGGGACACAATATCGGTTCTCCGCATACGCATGCCTGTGCCTGGAATGGAAATAATACTCCTATTGATTGCTGTGGACCGGAAAGTGGTTATCCCGGCTCCGGATGTGCGGAAGATTCAACCTGCACCATTCCCTTGCCGGAGAGTGGGACAATTATGAGCTATTGCCATCTTATCGGAAGTGTAGGAATAGATTTTCAAGAAGGATTTCACGATCAAGTACAAGCTCTGTTAAAAGAGAAGGTCAGATATTCTTATTGTGTCGCGACGTGTTCAGGTGATCCCCTCGTAGCCAATTTTGAACAAGATAAAGTCAGTTTCTGTGAGGGAGAAGAAGTCCAATTCACAGATATTTCAAGTGGTGATATCGTGAGCTATCACTGGTTCTTCCCCGGTGGAATACCCGCGGAAAGTTATGACGAGAATCCGCTTATCCGCTATATCTCCAGCGGAACTTACGATGTGAAGCTCCTGGTAGTTGATTATTACGGAGACACATCGCGACTGACTATTCCCAATGCCGTACAAGTACATAGTCCTGATATTGATCCTGTCGTTATAGCTGAGTCTTGTCTCGGAGCTTGTGATGGCAGTATTTCACTTTCAAGTGGAGTGAGTTATGAGTGGTCAACCGGAGATACAGTAGCCTTTCTCGATAGCCTTTGCAGAGGATTTTATTACGTGACAGTGACAGATTCCATAGGATGTGCAAATAATGCTAAGATTGTTGTCCATGGAGGCGACGAGATTGTAAGACCGGAATTTTCTTATGATTCTTTATTATGTACCAATGATGGAGTTGTTGAGCTTCCGACGGAATCTGATAATGGAATCAGCGGTGTATGGGCAGGAGAAATAGTCAATGAAAATAAGATAGAGACTGCCGCGAGCGGTGAGGGGAGTTGGTATATTAGTTTTGTTCCCGATACGGGCCAGTGCCTGACAGGTATTATCAGTAAATTGATTACAATTTCACCAGCTCCCATAGCTGATGCAGGTCCTGATAAACAACTGCCTCAAAATAGTGCAACCGTGGACGTGTGCGCTGTGGAAGTCCAGAATGCGAGCTATCACTGGAGCAATGAAAACGGTCATACAGAGGAAGGACGATGTGTAAGTCTGGGTGAAGGAAATTGGATATTGACCGTGGAAGATAAAAGTACAGGATGCACAGCATTGGATACGATTTCTGTTTCTATGGGCACAGCTGTGATAAATCCATCTGTAAAAGTCCGTATTTATCCCAATCCGGCAGATGATTACCTCTATATCGATGTCTCCGGTAATGCGGATTATACGGTGCAGGCTTTTAATTTATTCGGTGAGCTTATCCTTGATCAGCCCAATGTGAAAAGACTTTTTACGGGTAATTTACCTGCCGGTGTTTACTATGTCCACATTGTTTACGGGAAGGACAATAGCTTATTGATCAGGAGAATGGTGATTATTGCGAGATAGAGCTGAAAATATAGAAATCTGAACCTTTTGTAGCGTGAAAATTCAGAGTTCTTGGAATCTGAAATTCTGCGATTGGAGGATTCAAGAAAGGAGTAAAGTGCTTGGATTGCAGAAAATATCCTGGTACAACTAAAGCCGGGCGCAAGGATTTTAACAGGAAGTGCTGTGTTGTATAATCCTTGCGTCCCGGACATTGTTCATCGCTGAAGTTTACAAGTCATAGCCGGGTCCATCCATGAATTTATCTACCGTAATGCGTTGATGGCAATAAGATGCGATAAATACTCAATAAAAACTTTCCAGGATGTCCATCAGCTGATGATTGAGATAAATGCGCTCTCGACCGACCTTCTCAGAGGTCAATACCCCGATCTGTGTAAGCTTATAGAGATAGTTTCCTACGGTCTTAGGCGTACCCAGATCTGCTTCAATGAGGTGCTTCCGTTTGGTATAGGGAAGTCTGAAGAGAATTTCAATTAATTCATGAGAATAGGCAAGAGGCAATTGATTTTTTACAATCTGTTCAATCCTATCCTTCAAGCTTAAGATTCTCTCGATGTTTTTCAATCCTCTTAAAGCTGACTGTTCAACCATATCAAGCATGAAAAGTACCCAGTTTTCCCATTCTTCCTTCTCTGTCACTGCTCTGAGTCTTTGATAATATTGAAACTTATTTTCAATGATGTATCCACTGCAGAAAAGTGCTGGAATATGAAGTAAAGCTGATTGCTTCAGGTAAAGTAAAAGCAATATCCGCCCAGTCCTTCCATTTCCATCATAGAATGGATGAATTGCCTCAAATTGATAATGCATCAATGCCATTTTAATCAATGGATCATAGCTATCATCCTCATTGATAAATTTTTCCAGACTAGCCAGCTTGTTCTTAATCACTTCTTCTCCTTCCGGTGGCGAGTACAGAACTTCCCCCATTCCAGTCGTAATTGCCGTACCGGGAGTCTGCCTTATCGTCGATTTGTTCTGTTTAATATGCCGCATTATGCTTATACAGAGATTGGTCGTGATAAATGGTCGTTTTTCAAGCTGCGATACACCATGCCATAAGGCTTCTTTATAATTCAAGACCTCCTTGGAGGAAGAATAGATAGCCTTCTTCTCTGAGACAATGGTGCGATAAATATCTTCATTGGTGGTGAGGATATTTTCTATTTCAGAGCTCGCTTTTGCTTCCTGCAAGTGTATCGTGTCGATGAATAAGGTCGGGTTGGGCAAATTGGTGACACGACCATTGAATTCAGCAAGTGCTCTGCTTGCAGCGATCGTCTTTCTGAAAATAGCATTGGTGTCTAGGTCCGCCTCCGGTGGTAGTGGAGGTAGTGTATTATATGGCTTATGTCTGTTGTATTTTATCATTGCATTTCTGCCTTTCTTAACTTATTGTCAATAGAGGTAAAAATAGTATAAATTTACCTGTATCGACTTAATAGGGGTAATATCTACCTCTATAATGACAAAAGAGGTAAAATAGCAAAATATTACCTTTATATTGTTTAATTCAAAGGTATGGTTATTTTTTTGAAATAGGTAATATATTGTTAAAATTACCTGTATTGATTAAATGAAGTAATCATTACCCGTTTTTATGGAATAGACTTAGTGAATAATTTAGCGCTTTGGATTTATGAGTTTTTATTTACTAGTACATCTTGCAAATTTTAATTTTCGAGTAGTGGAAATTCTTGTGATAGGAAAGTGGTAGAATATTTTAAAGCCCTTCAGTGATTAAAGGCAGCACTTGGTTCAAGAGGGAATTTTTATATGAGAACGAGATGGTTTGCTGAAAAGGGCTTTAATAAATGATGAAGGAATTGTATTTTATTGTGAATTTGCCTTACATTGGAATATGATTCTGATGTTTTTATAGCATCAATGCTAGTAGAACAGGTCGGTCTCTGGAATTGCGACAGTGTCATAATCCATCTAGAAGAGAAATATTTAAGATTATTCCGGAGCAAAAAAGCAGAGTGTAAGTGAATATGAAACACAGATTAATTGTGTACATCGGGAGTCTATTTATGTTGAGTAGTTTGACTACTTATGGACAAGAGAGTTATAGTTTGCCGGATTATCAGCTGGGATTTACTTTAAATTACAACTCGCCGTACGGTTATGTGAGATATTACCTAGATGAAGGATCACTAGGATTTTCAGTTGATTTTAATGTCAGGATAAAAGAGAATAGCCCGATGATGGCAGGGATAGCCTATTCAGTTTTTACCTATGATAGAGCATTTCTCGATGCCTCGCAAATTGCGACGATGAATTTTCATGTGAACATCAGGCCAAAGATCAGGGACTTTATATTATACGGCAAGTACGAGATCCTTTCAGGATATTACGTCATTCCATTTGTGGAAGCTGGGCTCGGGATAAGATATTATGCAACGCACATAGAGGATATTGACCCATTGAGTGGAGAAATAATCTCAACATTTACCGAAAATAGAGATGTAGGATTTCTGGGCAGGGTAGGTCTGGGAGTAGGGATTCCGCTGTACAGTCAATTATTGATAGAACTCGGAGCACATTACAGTCGATGTTCACCGATAAGTTTCGATTACTTAGCTGAAGAAGCTACCGGGGTGCAATCATATCCCTTGGATTTTTATTCAATAACTAAGAGTGCGCAGAGCTTTATAGTATATGAACTGAGTATTATTGTGGAAATGTATAATTAAACCGGGAATGGGAGATAAGCTAGAAGAGAATTACGAGATAAAGACGATAACAGTTGATCCTAAGCAGAGTAAGTTGCGGATTGATAAATTCTTGAATGCACGGATAAGCAGCATCACGCGTTCCAAGATACAGAAAAGCATAAAACTCGGTTATACAACGGTGAATGACGAGGAAGTAAAGAGTAATTATGAAGTGATTCCGGGCGATATTATTAAAATGCGAGTGCCTATAGCAAGAGAAAAGAATGATTATCTTACCGGGGAGGATATCCCTTTAAATATTGTGTACGAGGATGAACATATTCTCATTGTAAATAAACAAGCAGGTCTTGTGGTTCATCCTGGTCATGGAAACTGGACAGGAACCCTTGTTAATGGTTTGATTTATTACCTGGATAAACAAGCTTTACCGGTGATGCAGGGGAATTCACTCGATCGTCCCGGGATCGTGCATAGAATCGATAAAGACACTTCAGGGCTTCTCGTTATTGCCAAGACAGAACTTGCTATGCGTTCGCTCTCCGCACAATTTTACGAGCATAGCATTGATCGGACTTATAAAGCAATAGTATGGGGTGAGCCGGAAGATAAGAAAGGCACAATAAATGCTCCGATAGGACGCGACCCGCGGAATCGACTGCGCATGACGACATTTGAGGAAGGTGATTTAGGGAATTACAAGCATGCGATTACACATTTTAAACTCTTGCTGGGAATGTATTATGTAAGCCTTATCGAATGTAAATTGGAGACAGGCAGGACACACCAGATACGCGTACACCTCGCTTCGATAGGACATCCTATTTTTAACGATAAAACTTATGGTGGCGATAGGATAAGAAAAGGTACGATTTTCAGCAAGTACAAGCAATTTGTCCAGAATAATTTTTCCATCCTGCCTAGACAGGCACTCCATGCAGCTTCCTTGGGATTTATGCATCCGGAGACAGGGAAAAGAATGGAATTTGCGACAGAACTTCCCGAGAGTTTTCAGAAAACAATAGATCGGTGGAATCGTTATCACAATAGCCGAAAAAATCTCTAGGAAATGGACGAAACAATAGTCGATAAGCTCGCGGACTGGGGGCAATATATGCAGGAGCATAAAGAAGACCTTGAACTAGCGGTATTGAAAAGTAAACGTGATAATAAATGGTATGAGCCGGAAAGTCAATGGCAACGGATAAATCTTATATCAGAACAATTTCTGAAGAAGAGCAAGCTCGAGAAGTGGCTGGAAAATTACAGGGTATCAGCAGTTAAACCACAGGTTGTGGCCCTTATCTGTACGGATATTATCCCTGCTGCAGCATTCCGTGATATCCTTGCCATTCTCGTAAGCGGACACAATGCTATAGTGAAGTTGTCGCAAGCGGATGCACACCTTCTTCCGGAGATGATTGCCATGCTTGCTAGAATTGATGAGACTCTTGCCGCTCGCGTCCACTTTGTTGATAAACTTACGGACTATGATGCGATTCTTGCAACAGAACCCGATAAGGGAGCAGCTCATTTTTATAGGTACTTTACCCATGTACCTCACCTCATCAGAAAAAGAAGGTATAGTATTGCCGTAATCGATGAACACATAACACAGGGTGAGCTCGAGGCGCTCCGATGCGATCTCTTTGATAATTTTGGCTTAAGTGAGCGAAATATATCGCTTTTTATGCTTCCGCAAATCTTTGACAAAGAGAAACTTTATGCCTCTCTGCTCCCATCACAATCATTGAAGGATAATGATAAGTATGAGAATAATTACTCTTACAATCTTGCGGTATGCATGATGGAGCATCACGACTTTAAGACCAATGACGAGATACTTTTCATTGAAAGCTCCACTCTTCCCTCACGTATTGCCACTGTCCATTTATGTGAGTATGCATCGAGAAAGGATATCGATGAATTTATTGAGAAAAACAAGGATAAAATACAGTGCATCGTTGCCAATGCTACTGTAAATATAGATTCTGAGACGATTCAACCCGGCGATTCTCGTTTTCCGGAATTATGGGATTATCCGGATAAATGCGATACCTTACAATTTCTTTTAAACTTATAAGACGAGATCGGATTGAAAGTGAAAGCGATTTACCTTACAATTAAACAAGTATGACAAGAAGAGAAAGAGCGCTGGAAATAGCAGCAATATTGAATACGTATTATCCCGAGGTGCAAGTCCCCTTGCATCACGAGGATGCATATACCTTGTTAATTGCGGTATTATTGTCAGCACAGTGTACAGACAAACGCGTAAATATGATTACGCCACTTTTATTTGCGGAAGCGGACAATCCCTATGCAATGTCTAAGCTTGATGTAGAAAGGATACGTGAAATCATAAAGCCATGTGGCTTATCACCGAGGAAGTCCAAGGCGATATCCGGCTTATCGCAGATTCTCATAGACTGCTATGACGGAGAAGTTCCGGAGAGCTTTGAAGCACTGGAAGAATTGCCCGGTGTCGGACATAAAACAGCTTCCGTTGTAATGTCTCAAGCATTTGGTCATCCGGCATTTCCAGTGGACACGCATATTCACAGACTCGCGTATCGATGGAAACTTTCAACCGGTAAAAATGTGAAGAAAACTGAGGAAGACTTAAAAAAGGCGTTCCCCATAGAAATGTGGAATAAAGTCCATATTCAGATCATCCTATTCGGTCGTGAGTATTGCCCTGCACGAGGACATAATCCGAGAGAATGCCCGATATGCAAGACCTACGGGAGGGCAAGTATGTTTAAGTGAAATCTTCAGGAAAAAGGCCTTTATTTACCCGGGTCGAGCTATATATACTACTTAAAAAGGATAACCGAAGGCTATATTCCACTGTATCCTCCCAAAGGACCAATCCCTTACCGGGTAGAAGTAACTGCCGTGGAGCTTGTACGGATTTTTAATCGGATAGCCCAGGTCCAGCCGGAAGACAAATACTGAATAGTCAAATCGAATTCCAAATCCGGAGCCTATTGCTATCTGCTTATAGGAGTCCCATGTCAGCTCCGTATTTCCCTCAAAGTCATCGGGAAATATATTCCATACATTCCCGACATCGAGAAAAAATGCACCGTGGAAATACCAGAAAAGCTTAAAACGGAACTCCGCACTACCTTCAAAGAGGAAGTTTCCCGTAAAATACGGCGGGAAATTCCCATTCACTTCATCCGGGGCATAATGAGAGCCCGGACCGAGACCACGTACAGGCCATGCGCGGATACTGTATGGCCCACCTACATAAAATTGCTTGATATAGGGTACGCTAAAAGTATCCAGGCGCAATGCAATGCCGGTATTGACCTTAAATGCAATTTCAGTAGAATTGGGGAATCGGCGCTTATAGGTACCACCAAGTCGCAATCGGACATACTTGGCAAATCTGTTTTCACCGATACGTAAATCTTCACTTGAACCAAATAAATCCCGGACTCCATCTATTGCCATCACTTCAAGACCGGAAGTCTCGAGTTCAATCGAAGCGCCGAAGCGTTCACCCCAGAAATTGGCTTGGGGTGTAGCATAATCGAGCCTGGCTCTACGGAAAAGGAAACCGGTAAGTAAACGTTGATCAAATGAACGTAAAAAATACTCGTTGTGCTTGATGATATCGTAAAATTCCGGGAAAATTGTTGGCTTCCACCAGTCTATACCGACGTGGTCAAGTTCGAGGCGGTAATTTTCATTTATGTTCCAGTTGTACCCAAATGATGCCGACAAGGCATGATATGCATAAGCGTGATTTCTTAAGGTATAGCGATAATTTAAAGTGGTCCTCGTGTCCGCTTGTCTGAGGAAGCGCCTTACAAGATGATTGTCGCTGCTGACATTCTCATCTAGTTCCGGAAGCAGCGTTTCTATGTAATTGTAGAGGAAAGGGTAAGGGATTAAACGTGGAAACGAGAGACTATTGGAGATAGATATCGTGTATGTGTTATTGTCGGTGATATTCAGTAAACTCAATTCTGCCGCCCCTTCTGCTCCGATGGTATAAGATTCTCCACCGCCGAAGATATTCCGATTTGTGAAAGACATATCGAGAGAAAGACCGAGCAATTGCGTATTGTTGGAGATATTGGAATAATAGATTGCCGGCTGAAGGGTAGTGGTGTATAAAGAATCCGGATTTAGATAGAAATGATAGTCCACATAATATTTTCCATCAATCGTGTCATAGGACAGCCGGGCCCTTGGAAATTTATACAAGGCAAATCCCGCTATGCCGGATTGTGCTTCATCATATCGCTTCCGAGAATATAATGCTCCGGCTCGTATCTCGATATTGCCTGCAATCACAGCCGGCCGTACCTTAAAATGTGAGCCTACAAATTTTACGCCTAGTGTATCGAGCAGAACGGATAGTGAATCCTGTTGAACTTTCTTCTGAAGCGGTTTAACTTCACTGGAATATACATAGACCGATCGATTCCGATATCGCGGATGGACCGTGGAATCGTAGGGCGTAAGGACACGCAATGTTACTTTATTGATATTTCCTGTGGTGTCCACGGTGAATTTATCAATGTAGCTTTGAGAGAAATTGGGGTAACCACGGTTCCGCAGGAGACGTACTATACGTTGTAATTCGGCATTGTAATTATCGGCATTTAAAAGCATCCCTTCCCGGATAATACTATTTCTCCAGTCATTTCTGATGATTTTCTGTATAGTGGAATCATTGGAAACAATGGAAAATGAATCGATTGTGAACGCTTCTTCAGGATAAATATACCAGTTTACGGCACCTTCATGTGGTTTACGCAAGGTGTCGATGTCGTAGGAGACGTGTGCATTGAAGTATGCATTGTTTTTCAGGTACAAGGTCATGGAATTGGCAGTATTGTCGAGAATACTTTTCTTTATGATCGCAGGCTTCTGAGCGACGTTGTTATTGATGAAATTCCAGTACCAGTTATCCTTATTCAATTCCTTATCCCTATAGTAAAACCAATGACGCGGGATCCAGAGAATACCGGTATTGGGTTTAAGCTGGAGGATTGTCGGTAGCTCTGCTGTGACCTTTGCAGCATTCTGCTTGTTTAGCTCCTCCTTGTAATAAAGAGTATTTCCCTTGAGATAAAGCTCATTTTTTTCAAGATATTTCTTGGTATTGCAAGAATTGAAGAATAAAAGGCAGAGGCTCCCTAGCACAATAGCGGAAAGTGGTGAAGTATGGATGAAATTATAAACTTGTTTCACGTACAATATACTTTATCTTGTCTCTGTATGATATCCTTGTTTATGCTTGACCAATATAGTAAATCTATGGGAAATTGCTTCTCTCATTTATTTAAGCTCAAGGCAAATGGGCCTATGGCTTCAGGTTGAATATGTCGTTCTTTCTTTTCCGGGTAGATATCCTCGAGATTAATCATAATTCCCGTCTCTTCTACACCGCCGAAGTCTTGATTAATTGCAGTTCCAAACGTTCTCATGGAAGAAGACAAGCCCATATAAACATTAATAAGCGGCGGAATTGACTCGCCCCGTGCATTTAATAACTTACGGAGCTTTCGACGCCCTTTCTTAAAGTTGGTTTCCTTAAAGTGTTCTTCTATCACTTTTTCCTTGAAGTGAAACTCAAGTGGTTTTATCGGAGTGACGAGATTGTCCGGATCGGGGAAATAGTATTGCATAAAAGAAAGTAAAATATCGCGAGCAGTCCTATCGTAATGTGGATACATCGTAACCTTCCCAAAGAAATACTTGATGTGTGGGTAAATCGTAACGAGTGCGCCGAGTCCATCCCAGAGATTGGCGAGGGCAAATAAACCTTTCTTGGGATTTACCGTGGGCTGATATTTAGGTTGAACCCATGATCGACCGAGTTCAATTGTGTAAGGGAGATAATCGCGTTTAAATTCCTTTGAAAAGCGAAAATAATGAGCCGTAGAAAGGAGGTAATCCCTACTTTTGGAATCACGTGCTTTCCCACAGTCAATGTAGCGATAGCCACCGATAATCTCTTCTTCCTCCGGACTGTACACAATAAGTTGGTGATAGGGATTCTCATGTGTGTCAAAATCATCAATGTCCAGCTTATTGCCGGTGCCTCCACCTGCACTACGGAAGGAAAGCTCCCGGAGTCTTCCTATCTCGTCCATTGTGTGGGGCGAATTAATTGCATTGACGATATATATTTCATTGTGGAGGTGATTGGTCTTACGGATAAATCGCTCTGGAGTCAGTTCTCCCTTGATGAGATCCTTGTCAATCGGCGCTATTATAGCTTTTTCTCCTTTTTTCATGTACTTCTATTTTTATGACAGTCGTTCTCTCAGTGAATACGTTTTCTGCTTGAAGATTTCAGCCCATTCTCTATCACTGTGCTCATCTGTCAATTGATCTGCTTCAACCTTTTCCCCAAAGACAATAGGAATGTGTATTCCTTTCTGCTTATACAATTCATTGACAAGGTAAAACATTTCAATGTTAACCCCGATCCCGAGTCGCTTTCGGATATTGGCGACATTGTAAAAGAAATTGCTTAACCTTCCATCAACATAAACGGGTAGAATGGGCTGATTGTATTTCTTGGCTCGTGTAATAAATGTTTTTTTCCATTCTAGATCGTAGATGCGTCCATTTTCTTTCCTGCTGACAAGCCCCGCCGGAAAGACAAAGATTGCATTCTCCGTCCCGAAGGTTTTATCTACTTTCCGCAGTGATTCCGTCCTGTTTTTCCCTACAGTATTTACTCCGACAAACATTCCCCTTAGGTTTTCAAGATGGAGTAGGATGTCATTGACTATAAATTTTATATCTGTCCTGATATCTTCTATCGCACTTACTATTGTGATTGCATCCATGCCTCCGAGAGGATGATTGGAGCAGAATATGCAGCCTCCTTCCGCCGGGATGTTTTCATTCCCGAGAACTTCATAACTTATCTCAAATTCATCGACGATTGCATTACAGAACTCTACTCCGTATTTATCTCCGTTTTCTCGGATAAAACGGTTGATGTCATCTTCATGGAGGATCCGTTTGATATAATTTAAGGCAAATGCCGGCATCCATCTTAACAGTTGCGGGTTTTTGGCAGCAATAACCTTGTCGATATCGATAAATTTGTCAGACATTGTCATAAAATCCCCTCTTCATACTTTATGTTTCGAATATACGGAATTTGCGTAAGCTGAATAAGTCTTCAGGAATACTTGTTCTATCAATTGATGAATTTTTTCAATACTTATGATTGTTTTTGCCCACTGAAGGATTCATTCTTATCCTTAAATAATACATTAAACGTAGTTAAACTCCCATAACTTCTCGTAATATATTGCTGTAAATTTACTTTCTCTGCCTCGGATAAAGCCTTATTGCTATTGATTTTCTGCTCTATTACACGGAGGCGATCCCTGACCATGACAATTTTATGAAAAAAAGTCTCAATCGGAATTTCCTTTTCTTTGAGTGTTTCATCAGCTGGTTTTATAATCATTGTCCCACCGCGGTATTTAGTCGCAATGAGATTTTCTTCAGGAAGGATATCATAGGCCCTAAAGATTTTAAGCAGAGATTTTTCCGCCGCGGTATAAGAGACTTCATCCTCTGGTTCAATGCGCTCTATTATTTCCCATTTTTCATAGGTTTTACCTACTTGTTTTATCCCATAAAGTGTAAAGCATACGTCATAAGCTGCCTTGTGAATGCGGATTATTACGCCATCGCCGTAGGCCGGATGCTTTATCCTAGACCCAATACCTAGTATGTTTTCTTCCATGACTTGAATTATTATGATTATTAGTCGATTCCTTTTGATAAGGAAATTTACAAGACAAATTTAATTGAATTGTCCGATTTAAGAGATAGAATTATAAAATATCCCTCTGTATGCTTTCTCATCCTGCTCTTATAAGTGTCTCGACCAAGATGTAATGCGGAAACTTAATGAAAGTTGGAAGAGGTCATTGGATTTTACGTAATTCAGGTGGTTTGAATCTCGTGTAAGAAGGGTGTTTATATTCCAGGGGTAATAGGCGACTTGTGGACTTATAACAAACCTTTGCGTAAGCGGTATATCAATTCCCAGTCCGATTCCGATAAAAAAGCGCTGTAAGTCAAAACTATTATAGGTGTACAACCAGTAATTTGCAATGGTCTGCGTATTGCTGAGTAGAAGTGGAAATGCACCGAGGTAAATGTTTCGATACAGCTGAATATTGCCTTTTTCTATCGTCGGACAATCACAATCATATCCAAGCCTGAATGGATATAGATATATCGGGATAGAAATTGAAACATAATCTGAAAATTCATTATCCGTGATCTGCCTTTTGTTCCCATTGAGTATATAAGCAATCGTAGGCTCAATTTTTACTGCTTCCTTGAGTATTGGGATTTTATATGATAGCCCGATGGAATATCCCTCAAGGGTGTGAATTGTCTGCCATTGGTCTATTTTTTCATTCAGATATCCCGCATTGATGCCTAGCTGAGCTTGCGTCATACTTGTGATACAGGATAGGCACAAGATTATATGAATGAATGTATGCTTCATAAGTCCAATGTACTAGTTTCTCCTTGATTTAAGATGTAAATTTAAAGAAAAATCACATATCTGAGCCTATAAAAATAATTGAATAGTGATTTTATCCAATGTGTATCCGGGCTTGTTGCAATAAGATTGTGCAAATAATTGAATTTTTATGAGAGATTGCTACCTTTATATATACGATAGAAGAAAAGAATTATCGAATAACGAGAACGAAAGCATCAAGGAAGAAGAAGAGAAGACAATAGAAAAGTAAAATATCGACAAGAAGAAGATGAAATACAACGAAGAAGCATTTTTACGCTTTGTTAAAAATCCTGTAAAAATAGCCATCACATTTTATTTGAGTGCCTTACTGGTCATTGGACTCGGTTATCTGTGCCGTTTTTTTGGGATGATAAGCTTTGATGAGCAATTTCCTTGGCTGGTGATGGCGACGATGACTTTATTCTACGCCATGTTTGCCAATGCGATGATCCTACTCCGCGAGGGAGGACTTTTTAAGATTATGCGACACACATTTTATTCATTTATCCTTCTACTTGTAGCCGGTGTACTTGCCGCGTGGATTATCTCAGGCAAGTCGGTCTATGATGTCGGACATTATAAGACAGTGTATGTCGTACTTATCCTAGCATTTCTCTTGTTCATATCAATTGCAGCCGCGATAAAAGTAACGATGCGATTTCTGGATAAAAGAGACCGCAGTAGATTTATGCGAGATAATGATCCGGATAAAATTCACTGGAACTAGCCCGACATAAGTGCACCGGCGCAATAAGATAATTTAATTCTCGAGATAAAGGAGGAATTTATTTTTCTTCCCATTTTCAATAAAGAGGTACTTTCCGTGAATAAGCTGATTGTCGGTGATGAGGAGGTTCATATCCTTAATTTTAGTCTTGTTCAAGGCAAGTGCATTGGATTTAATGGCGCGACGCACTTCGGCATTGGAATTCATGATTTCCGTATAATCAGTGAGCAATCCGGTAATATTAATTTCATTATTTATTGCCGATGAAGGTATTGCATAAGAAGGAACTTCACGCTTAATATTCTCGAGTGTCGATGGATTCATAGCTCTTAAATGCTTTTCATCAAGCTTGCGATTAAAAATGATCTCCGATACTTCATTGACGATAGTGTAGTTTTCATCTCCGTGAACACGCCTTGTGATTTCTTCTGCGAGGAGCGCCTTGAGATGCCGCGGATTATCATTGAATTCCTTGAGAGTTGCTTCGGATTCTTCTCGTGATTTCAAGGTGAAATATCGCCATAACTTATCGATGTCATCATCGCTGATATTAATCCAGAACTGAAAGAATTGATAAGGAGAAGTGCGTTCAGGATCGAGCCAGATATTGCCGGATTCTGATTTTCCAAACTTTGTGCCATCACTCTTAGTCAAGAGAGGCGTGGTAACGGCATAGGCCTTTCCATTTTCTATATTGCGCCGGATAAATTCCGTGCCACTCGTAATATTTCCCCATTGATCAGAGCCGCCCATCTGAAGTTTACAATCGTAATCCGTGTAGAGTTTTAGGTAGTCATTGGCTTGTAGGAGCTGATAACTGAATTCAGTGAAAGAAAGGCCGGTTTCCAGTCTTTGTTTCACGGATTCTTTACTCATCATATAATTGACCGTGAGATTTTTCCCTACATCGCGGAGAAAATCCAGGATTTTCATATCCTTATAAAAGTCATAATTATTGAGGAGCAAAGCGTGATTTTTACCTTCATCAAAATTTAAGAATTGCTTGAATTGCTTTTTCTGAAACTGTAGGTTGTGTTCTATCTGGTCATTATCCAGTAGAGTCCTTTCTTCTTTTTTAAAGGACGGATCTCCGATACGACCGGTGGCGCCTCCCATCAAGATGATAGGTCTGTGTCCTGCCTTCTGGAATAATGTCAGCAATTGTACTTGAATGAAATTGCCGATGGTAAGCGATGGAGCAGTCGGATCAAATCCGATATAACCGGTTGCCCTATGTCCTTTTAAGTATTCTTCACAACCTGGTGTAATATCCTGTATCATGCCGCGCCACCGCAGCTCTTCAATAAAATCCATAAATCTTTCAGTCTTATTTTTTGCCAAAGATAAGAAAGTGACTTTACAGTTACCACCTAAAACAGAGTTCAATCTTGTATATTTGTCCCATGCGGACATCACGGTACATCGCTAGCACTATCTTAAAATCAGGTAGCACCTCATTTATACGGCTGATACTACGGCTTGCAACGGTGACAATTGCCTTGAGTCTCTCAGTAATGATACTCACAGTGTCTATAATTGCGGGATTTGAACAAGACATCAGCAAGAAAATCTTTGATTTCTGGGGGCATATAACTGTAAAAGACCTCAATAGTCGCGGTGCATTGGAAAATGTGCCTATAGATCATGCCGATATGTATATGGATACTATTGAAGCTTTGAACCGGGTAAATTATCCGACGATAAATGGGAGAGGAGAGTGGGTGAAAAAACGCACTGAAGGTGGCATAAGAGCAGCACAGGAATTTATCCACCTGCCCGCAATCTTACACTCCAAGGATGCTATGGAAGGGGTACGCCTTCGCGGACTTTCGTCAAATATTGAGAAAAGGCAATTCTTAAACTCTTATATTGAGGCGGGAAGCTGGATTCAAGATACTTCAGCGCAAGCTCAGATAATCCTCTCGAGAAGCCTTGCGGATAGGCTTGAAGTCGGATTACATGATAAACTCCTCGTGCATATTATCTATGATGGACGACAGATACCACGACGCTTTACCGTACAGGGTATTTATTCCACGGGCTTGGAGGAATTTGATTCGCGTATAGCCATTGTCGATATTGATTTTATCCGAGAAATAGTCGGATGGACAAGTGATCAGGCCGGTGGAATATCTATCCTCGTCGATAATATTGATGATATCCCCGGATTTACAGATTATCTGAATTACCAGGTGTTGCCACGTAATCTTTATGCTGAAAGTATCCGTACACAATTGCGAGCGCTTTTTGAGTGGTTGAGCTTGCAAGATGTCAATAAAATACTGATAATTTCTTTACTTACAATTGTCTGTATGATAAATATGACAACAGTATTGATTATTCTCATCCTTGAACGGAGCAGAATGATAGGGATATTAAAATCTTTGGGCGCAGATAATTGGATGATAAGGGAGGTTTTTCTGCATTATGCAGCTTATATACTTATCCGTGCATTGATTATAGGGAATCTCATCGGACTTGGGATATGTGCGATTCAATATTTTACACATGTTTTACCCCTTGATGAACAGAACTATTACCTTTCTTATGTACCGATAAGCTTTGAATGGTGGCAGTATGGCTTGTTGAATATCGGTTGTTTCCTGCTTACCATTATTTTCCTTATACTGCCGACAATGCTTATCGCACGGATTAACCCAGTCAAGGTTTTGAGATTTGAATAGGGGATAGTGTTAAGCACAATAAGTAGAAAAAGAGCACAATTATCGGTCGAGAGCACTACTTTTTAATTGAAAGCTTCTCTATTCGGCACATGATTTGTTATAGATAGGCGATAAGGTGAGAATAGAAAGGCTAGATGGAATATATGCAGCCGGCATTCGGTAAATCAGTAGAATGATTGTAATTTCATCGCCTGAATTAAGGTGAGAGATGAAAGTATGAGCTTATGATAGAATATTACACAACAGAAGATGGAAAAGTCAAAGAGGTACAGGAAAGAGTATCTGGTTGTTGGATAAATATTCAACCACCTTATGAAAATCGCAAGATTGAGGAGCTGGCCGAGACATTATCGATCCCACTAGACTTTATCATGGATTCTCTCGACCTCAACGAGCGATCGCGTTATGAGATCGAAGATGCAGTACGGCTCATTATTGTCAACACACCTGTTGTCAATGAACTGGACCAGAAAAATGAAGCTATCTACATTACGGTTCCGATAGGTATTATCCTTGCTCAGGGACATATTATTACCGTAACGGCATTTGAGAGTGATGTGATAAAGAAATTTATCGATGGCAAAATAAAAAACTTCAGCCCGCTTGATCATAAGAAATTTATCCTTGAACTGCTTGAACAGAATGTCCTGCGCTATCTGGAATTCCTGAAAAAATTAAACCTCAAACGTAATATTATTGAAAGTGAATTGTACGATTCCGCCCGGAACGAAGAGCTTAAACAACTCCTGCGTATAGAAAAAAGTCTTGTTTACTTTGTGAATTCCCTGAATGCCAATGAGCTACTCAAGATGAAGATGAAGCGCGTCAATTTCTTGCATATTCAGCACGATGAAGATTTGTCGGAACTCTTTGAGGATATTATTATCGATAATTCACAGGCACTTGAAATGGCCAATGTCTATACCAATATCCTCAGCGGAACTATGGATGCCTATGCTTCCATTATCTCCAATAACCTGAGCTTCTTTGTACAGCGACTTACTATTGTGACAATTGTGCTCTCTGTCCCGACCTTAATCGGCTCGCTTTATGGCATGAATGTCCCATTGCCATTTCAGGATGACCCCCTCGCCTTCTACATTATTCTTGTCCTTTCTTTACTTTTCAGTGTTTTGATGGTCTGGTTCTTCCGACGGAAGCACTTCTTTTAGATTACTTAGCCCAATCTCTTATCCTTATCACTATGCCCCGGGGATTATACTATCTAAGGAATACCACCTTCTCTTTCAATGCCTTTATAGAGCCCATTGTATAAGCTTCCGCAAATGTCGTCCCGATATTCACCTCCCATTCTCGATTATCCACAGGTGATGTGGAAAATTTAGCACCGTTATTTAAGGCTTATAGACGTTTTACACATCCTGTGGATAAATGTGGATAGAAGATCGGTGAATTAATTATACCTTGCGACACAGTTTTAATTCAAGATGTAATTAACTGTAGACCATCTGTTTTATTCTCTATATGGCTCGATTTCGGATCTCCCGAGATCGGGCTCTTTTTATTGCTGGTCGTGTGGTCATGGGGCAGCTTACTGGAAGAATGGCCAATTGAATATTCTCACCGAAAGAACTGAGATAAATTTCAGCTCTTCTATTTTCCTTACCGAGTAATAATGTAATTTAAGTCCCTTCCCCACATTTGCGGAAGCTCATTCATAAACAATTCCTTCTCCATAAATATTATTAAGTATAGACCCAATCCTCAACCACAATCTGTATTGAATTCTCTATGGAATAGGGAAAATGACTAGCTTAATCGGAAAGAATGAATATCGCTGAAGGAAGGCAAAGTTTTATTGAACACTGGGGTAAAATGGGCCCCAAATGGGGGATAAACCGATGTATGGCACAGATTCATGCCTTGCTACTTATATCACCGCGTCCTTTATGTGCCGAGACGATCATGGATGAGCTGTGTATAAGCAGGGGAAGCGTCAATACCAATCTCCGTGCGCTTATCGAGTGGGGTCTGGTGAAGAAAAAATTGAAGCCGGGCGAGCGGAAAGAGTTTTTTGTAGGGGAGAAGGATATGTGGACGATTTTTAAATGTATCGTGCAACAAAGGCGTAAAAAGGAGCTTGAACCTATGCTTACTGAACTACAGAGAATGAAGGACGTACATGGCGATACCAAGGAGACTGAAGAGTACCTCACTATGATCGATAGTATCTATCAGATATGTCATAAGGCCGACACCATGCTCGATACGGTTGTGGAGCTCGAGGAATCAATGTTGAATATGCGGGAATTTTCTGCCTACGGATAGAAAAATATACCAATACGGAAAAAATCACTATCTTCGCAATCCCGAATGATGATTTTATGAAAATATTCCCTTTCAGAGCATTATATCCCAATCTCGATCTGATTGCATCTTCAGATACATTTTTTGCTAGTATTAAGTATCAATATCCCGAGTGTTATATGAATGGCTTTTATAATAAGAGTGAGGAGCCCGGTTTATATATCTATGAAATTGAGGATAAGGAATACACTTATCTCGGGATTCTGGGCTGCCTTGATATTAATGAATACAGGCAGGATAATATCCTTATCCATGAAAATACTCTAGCTCAGAAAGAGCAGAAGTTTATTGACCTCCTACTTGATAGGAAGGCGATGATTAAGCCTATCTTACTCTCTCATACGTATTCGGAAGAACTTGAACAGGCTCTTGTGTACCATAAAAGGGACAAGGAGGTCTTTCTTGAAGTTGAGTTTGATATAGAGGAAGCACGACATCGTTTCTGGAAAATCAGTGATAAAGGTGAAATTCAGGAGTTGATTGCGCTCTTTGATGAGCAAGTTCAACATACATATATTGCTGATGGTCATCATCGGACTGCGGTTACGGATAGATTATATAAAATGGCGGTACACAAGAAGAAGGGCTTAAAATTTGACCGGCTTTATTGTGGGTTCTTTCATCTTGAACAGCTACATATCCGTGAATTCAATAGAATTATTTCAATTCTCAGTGAGCTTACACCGGCTATGATTATTGCTCGTCTTTCTGCAATATGTGATATAGAACCCATTACGACCGTCCGCTTGCCGCAAGCACCTACTGAAATGGTAATGACAGTGAGAGGAGAAAGCTATTCACTGTTATGGAAGGATGAAATACTGAAGGATTATCCATCGGAATTTACGCTTATTCCGGATGTGTTTAATAAATTTATCTGTCAGGAAATATGCGGGATACACGACGTGAGAAAAGATAGCAGAATTAAATACATTCAGGGAGACCTGGGAATAAAAGGTGTAGAAAGGGAAACGGAATTCAGCGAGGATGTAGCTTTCTATCTGTATCCTATAAATAAAGAACAATTTAAATATTGTTCCGATCAGGGACTTGTCTTGCCACCGAAGAGTACTTATATTGAACCACGGATGAAAAATGGACTCCTCGTTCATCCTTTTAAAAACGGATAGCCTGAACAGCTAGTCTTCCTGCAATAGGACCTAATGCAAGGATTGTATGAAATCACTTCATCAGCGATGATGGAAATTCATGTTCTTATCGCTTTGATCTGATTCAGAACCTTAATTACTCTAAGATAGTGGTATAGTCAGGAGAACTACGTGCGTGTTAACAATAATTTTAAGAGTTTTTCCTTGTACTTACTGCATTTAACTTATCGGAATTCCAGGTTCAGATTCACGCAATATGCCGGATAAATTCACAGAGAAATGACAGAAAGATGAATGTTTTCAAAATATGTTTTATATTGTGCAATATTCGATGACTTAAAAAGCTGTGGTGATCGAAAATATAAATTATGGCAGGGAAAGCAGCGTTTAAAAGAGGAACTAGCTCTGTTCAATAAGAGATTTATCCGAAGGAAGTTCTGGTATTAAAAAAGTAGGACTTTCAGTAGTTAATTAAAAAGGAGAGTGCTTAAATATGAAGAAATTTATTTACACTGTAGTAGCATTTTTAATAATAGGAGTGGGGAATAGAGTATATTCTCAAGATATTCACTTCTCGCAATTCTATATGTCGCCATTGACATTGAATCCGGCTATGACCGGCGTGCTCGACTGTACGCAACGATTTTCAGTCAATTATCGCAATCAATGGGCAGGTGTAGCCAAGAATTATGCCTACAATACGATAGCAGCGAGTTATGATAGGAAATTTACAGCATTCCGTCGCGATTACTGGGGATTGGGAGCCAATTTGTTTGGGGATAAAGCCGGAGCATCTCGGTTTACCACAGCAATGGTGAAATTATCCGGTTCATTTTCTAAGTATCTCGGAGGAAATCGCGAGTACTCTCATTATCTTGTATTCGGCGTAGAAGCCGGCTATGGTAATCGCTTCTTCGCATTGGATGAGTTGAGATTTCCGATTCAGCACGATGGAAGAGGTGGATTTGCTGCCAATATTCCCAATGGAGAAACAATGTTCGGTGATCAGAGTATTTTCTACGGTGATATCGGAGCTGGTTTATTGTGGTTTATCAACTGGCATAATGGAGGGTCATTTTACATCGGTGGTGTGTATTCACACATCAACAAGCCTAATCAGAGTTTCGCTGCGGATAATGGTCAAGCTGCTTCAGTATTGCTTTACAGCAAATATACCATCCACGCAGGTGGAGAATTTCCGCTCAGCGATAATGTTTCACTCGTTCCCGGTATCGTAAGTTTTATGCAAGGACCATCATGGCAGTTGAATGGGGGAACGGCGCTGAGATTTGATATCGGTAGTCAGAGATATCAGACGCAGAATTTTCAGATAGGAATATGGACAAGACTTGTAAATAACTATGATTACAGCTTGAATTCCGATAACGAGATGGTGGAAGATTATTCACTAGGAATGGATGCGATGATAGGTTCTGTCCGTTTCCAGTACAATCAGTTTAAAATAGGATTCAGCTATGACGCCAATGTGTCTTCACTCAATAAAGGGACAGGTGGTAATGGAGCCTTTGAATTATCAATGATGTATATTATATGTGGTCCGGAAAGAAGAGGTGTATATTGCCCTAGCTTCTAGCTAGAGAGAGCTTGGACAATAGAATCTTGGTAGAATCTATATGTTTTGCCTGATTTACTATAATTATGCCTTCCTGTGAATGATATACGGAAGCTATTACAATAGTCGGACCATCGTTTTCCGTAATTTTGTGTAAATTTGGCTTAATTCAATTGAACTTCTATATGGCAATGTTTGGTAATTCTGATGATAATAAACGCAAGAAAAAAGCACCTGTGACGCCTAATGGTGCCTTAAATAGCATTGTAAATGGCACCGAGGTCCACGGAGATATTGAGTGCGAGAGTGATATCCGCATCGATGGCACCTTAATAGGTTCCTTGAACTGCAGTGGAAGATTCATCCTCGGTGAAACCGGTTCACTCCAAGGTGAAGTAACTTGTGATGACGCTGTTGTGCAAGGACAGTTTGAGGGCGATCTCTATGTGAAGCAGGTTCTTGATGTGAAAAAGACAGCACAGATTAATGGGCAGATTACTACTGAAAAGCTCGTCGTAGAATCCGGTGCGGTGTTTAATGTCCATTGTCGGATGGGTGGAAAATCATTTGGGAAAGTTGATGGAAATGAAAGTGGAGATAAATCGAGCCGGCAAAGTACCAAAGGAAAGAAAGAAACTGCATGAGCGGGGAGAAGGACAAGAAACCCCTTGTAGATAAGGATAAAATGCGCTCTTATCTGAAATATTCCGGACTTGCATTTCAATTACTCGGACTTATTCTTATTGGATATTTTATAGGAGATTGGATTGACGACAAAATGGGAACCGTAAAGCCCTACTGGACAGCCGGAGTGATTGTCTTTATTTTACTTGCTTTTATGATTTCTATGATATATAATCTCACAAAGAAATGAAGAATGCGTTTGTGCAATTTCATCTGTGGGCGGTTCTCGGAGCTGCGCTGCTATTTGCGAGCCTTGCCATTTTTCATCTGGAAGCAATTTATTTGTTTTCGGTATATGCCTTTCTGATTTTTTATATCATCGCTTTGCTTACGATGCTTGTGGGCTATTACACCTACGATAAGCCCAATAAGATACTCTTCGGCAATGCCATACTTGCAATGATGATTCTTAAACTTATCATGTCGCCTTTTCTCGTTATCTGGTATATTAAATCCAATGAGACTATAAGTCAATTTATACTACTACCTTTCTTTTTCTCTTATCTCTGGTTCACGGTATATGAATTGAAATATCTCCTGAACAAGGGGAAAGAAGTATAAGCTAGCTCGTGAATCAGCCGGGAAAATATAAGCGGATGTGCTTTCAGGCAATAACGCCGGATCCGACAAGTTCAGTGTCTTTATACCAGGCAACAAATTGCCCGGACGCTATACCGCGTTGCAGCTTGTCGAATAGGACATAAAGACCATCTTCTTTTCTCAGAATTGTAGCATCTTGTAATTCCTGTCGATACCTGATCCGTGCCTTCATCCTGTAGGAATCATCAATGTTTAATGTATATTCCGGATTCACGTAATGAATTTCTTCCGGATTGACCTTTAATGCATATCGGTTTAATCCAGGATGGCTTGCAAGCTGACCTGAGTAAACAACATTGGTGTCCGTGTCGGTCTGGAGGACATAAGAGGGATGAGGTCGCCCACCGATATGGAGTCCTTTTCTCTGACCAATTGTGTAAAAATGGGCACCGCGATGTTCTGCTACTTTTATTCCTTCATCTCTATGGAATGAAAATGGCTCCGCTAGTGCTTCTACGTGCTCTATCGTTGTCGGGATCGCATGATAGTCCATTAATCTGCTTAATTCCGCAGGAATTTCAATGACATCGCCTTTCATCGCTTGAAGTTGTTGCTGGAGAAAAGTGGGTAAATCCACTTTGCCTATAAAGCATAAACCTTGAGAATCCTTCTTTTCAGCAGTAGGAATGCCGGCTTTCCTGGCAATCTCTCGCACCTCCGATTTCAATAGAGAGCCGATAGGGAAGATTGCCCTGGCAAGTTGTTCTTGATTTACTTGACAGAGGAAATACGATTGGTCCTTATTGGGATCTTTCCCTGCAATAAGGCGATAATTCCCATTTTTATCGATCTTTTTCCTACAATAATGACCTGTTGCAACATAATCGGCATTGAGTTCCATTGCCGCTTTCAAGAATACATCAAATTTTATCTCTCTGTTGCAGAGTACATCGGGATTGGGTGTCCTTCCTTTCTCATATTCTGCAAACATGTAATCCACAATCCTCTCCTTGTATTCCTTACTTAAATCTATGACGTAATACGGGATTCCGAGATGCTCTGCAACGGCGAGAGCATCAGTGGAATCTTCAATCCAGGCACATTCTTCTGATTTGATGACATCGTCGTTGTGCCAGTTGCGCATAAACATAGCGATGACTTCATATCCCTGTTCCTTGAGGAGATATGCAGCCACACTTGAATCGACACCACCGGATAAACCTACAACTACGCGTTTCATGATAAAATCAGTTTCTTACAGAATGCTGAATGCCTTGAGCTTGTTCAATACGGACATTTGCGTAAGCTAATTTATTAAAAGGGAGATTGAAAAAGTGCCCGGGAAAGGATTCGAACCTTCACGCCATTAAGGCACTGCGTCCTGAACACAGCGCGTCTACCAGTTCCGCCACCCGGGCTCTACGTTTTTATTCTAGCTTACAAAGATACTATTTCTCGCTGAAACATTGTAAATAACATTATAAGCGCTGACTAATCAGCTGCTATTTTCAGGAATAAATAAGAGAATAAGGGCCGATTTATTGCATCAAAAAGGTAGTGGACGGAACTCGGGCCTGGCCGTGAAAGGGGAAAATGACCATGGAATCGATGCCAGAATCATAAGCAGAGCAATCGTATAAAATATTGCCAGAATCTGAAATTTCCCCTTATCTGTTTTCTTGCGTGATGATATGTATGCCTCTACACTTATCAGCAGTATTGCCAATGTCATCATGGTGACATGTTCCAATCCAAAAAACCGAATATCGCGCATGTGCACGGCCTCGCTGAAGTGGTGTAAAAAGTAATCGACGAGCGGACTGTGGAAATAGAGAAAGTAACCGACAATTAATTGTGTGTAGAGTGTTATTATGGTGAGAATACGCAATATTTTATCAAAGCGGAGGAATTTTCTCTGCCCAAGCCAGCCTTGATAAGCTCTGATGATGGATGTGAACAAGCACACGAGTACCAGCCACCGAATCCAGGAATGTAGTGATAGAAATATTGCAAACATTACGTATAATCAATAAAATATTATTGCCTTTTGTGCTTCCGCAAATGTACTTCATTCTTCAGCTTTATAAAGTGAAATATGGAATTTTACGAAGATTTGACGTGGTGAAATGCTTTCTAGCCGACTTTATGTGCTGTCGTAGAACGGAAGCGACTTTATATGTGTTGTTTTAACCTATGGAATCACTAGAATTAAAGCTCCATCCACCGGTAATATTTATCTTGCATGTCCTCGCGATGTGGGGAGTAGCAGAGCTGGTGCCGAGCTTAACCTATCATATTCCTGGAAGTAAGATTGTGATAATGCTGATCTTAATGGGCGCTGCATACTTCGGGATAAGTGGCATATTAAGCTTCAGGAAGGCAGTTACGACTATCGACCCACATAAACCTGAGGCTACGAGGACGCTAGTGACTACGGGAGTGTACAGCTTAAGTAGAAATCCGATGTATCTCGGTCTGCTCCTGGGCCTGATTGCGTGGTCAATATATCTTGGCAATATTATTTCAGCTGTATTCCTGATAACATTCGTTTTAGTTGTTGCGCGACTACAGATAATGCCGGAAGAGCGGATTTTAACTGAAAACTTCGGTGAGGAATATATTGACTACAGAGAAAATGTGCGGAGATGGATATGACCCATGTCACGCATTGCGTCAGAGGCGTATCACAGGTTCCCGGGATAAAATAGGAGAGAACCTATTCTATGAGAGAAATCCACGATCTTTTCAGAGCATTGGATGTCGTTTATATTCTTTTTCTCGGTCAAATAGATAGCGATAAGTCCTTAAACGACGGCTGATATGCGTGCCCAATGACTCGGCTACATTGACCATCTTGGGATTAAAGTCGCCTATCCATTGCATTTCATAATCGTCGTAAAGGTGCTCTCCCTGGATGACATGGGCGCCTTCCAGGATCATATAAGAATCTGCACCTATGCCCTGAAACTCTGGTACAATACCGAAAACTATACCTACAAATCTTTTATTTTTCCGCATCATCTTTATCCACAAAAAGCGTAGCTTTTGCCACCATCCAAATTTTCCATTGAGATGCTTAAACCACTGATTGAGATCAGGAATATTAACCCAGAGGCCTATCGGTTCATTCTTGTGATAAATAAACCAGATAACTTTTTCATCAATAACCGGCTTCATCGACTTAAATAATTTGAGAGCAACGGGATACTCTATAGTCTTATTTCCATGATGACTTGCCCAGGCTTTATTATATACTGTGCTGAAATCCCTCGCGTATTTCTCGATATTCTTCTTTTTAAGATGCTCCGAGTGGAAATCGGGATTCTTAGCGAGTTCTGCATGTCGTATATAATGTTTTTCTTGAAGTCTTTTATTCACATCCAGAGCGTAGCATAACTGGTCAAAGAAAAGTTTGAAGCCATAGTTTTCAAAGAGCTTCTGATAATAAGGTGGATTGTAATTCATACAGTATAGTGGCTCGTAAAAACCTTCAACTACGAGCCCCCACCATTTATCGCGTTCTCCGAAGTTTATCGGACCATCCATAGCCTCCATTCCGCGGTCCTGAAGCCATTTTTTGCTGAAATCAAAGATATAGTCGGCTGCTTCCTGGTCATCAATACATTCAAAGAAGCCTATCCCTCCTGTCCTCTGCGTGTCCCCTGGATTCCTGTACTTAGAATTTACCATTGTCGCCACTCGGCCGATCGGCTCATCAAAGTCATCGAGAAGAAGCCATCGCTTACACTCATTTCCATCTTTGCGGAAAAGTTTATTCTGACTTTCGTCAAATACTTCTTCTATATCTTTATCGAGAGGCCTGATCCATTCTGGATTATCCTTATTAATCTTTGCAGGAAGTTCCAGAAATTGCTCGATGTGTTTAGGCTCTTCAACAGCTATAATACGCATAATTCTTGTAAACTTAATTCAATAGATTTAACTCAATATATGAAATTCTACTTAAATCACATCCTGTATCCTCCTGAATGCACGCAGTGAAAAGAAACTACATGCCTGTATTGAATTGAGCTGTCAAGCTTTCTGCTACTTGCGTTTTCTACATTATGATAATTATACAACAGAGGCTTCAAGGGCTCTTTCAGTATCCCGAAATTCCGGAATAATAATTTCATTTATAAGCATTGAGAATAAAAAACATGAATTTTCAACTCTAGTGCATAGAATATGTTTATTTTGCTATATGACAATACAAGATTTAAAAGAGCGACTGGAACTTCCGCTCATAGCAGCTCCGATGTTTATCATATCCAGGGAAGAACTGGTGATAGCATGTTGTAAGAATGGCATCGTGGGTTCATTTCCGGCACTTAATGGAAGGAGTAATGAAGCATTTGAAGGAATGTTGAAGGGAATTACCGACGAACTGAAAGAATGGGAGAAAGAGACTGGCAAGAAGGCAGCACCTTATGCCGTAAACCTCATCGTGCATCGGACCAATTCCCGCCTCCAAGCCGATCTTAAGACTTGCGTCAAATATCAGGTTCCCATTGTCATCACTTCCCTCGGTGCGGTAAAAGATGTCGTAGATGTCGTGCATAGTTATGGTGGTATTGTCCTACATGATATAATTAAGAAAAGGCATGCGGAAAAAGCCGCGGAGGCCGGTGTGGATGGCATAATCTGCGTAGCAGCAGGAGCAGGTGGACATGCCGGCCTTGCCAATCCATTTTCTCTTGTTTCTGAAGTTAAACAGTTTTATGACGGTGCCCTTATTCTCGCAGGAAGCATAAATCGAGGAAATGAAATACTTGCAGCGCAGATTATCGGTGCGGACTTTGCCTATATGGGAACGAGATTTATTGCAACTAAAGAATGCGCAGCTCCGGATGCATATAAAACAATGATCCTTCAATCAGGAATCGATGACGTACTTTATACTGATGCTGTGAGCGGTGTTCATGGGAATTTCCTGAAGAAATCAATGGAAAATGCCGGTTTTACCTCAGAATCCTCCGGCAATGGTGGTCTCGAAAAACTTTATGATACCGAAGCAAAGGCCTGGAAAGATATCTGGTCTGCCGGCCAAGGTGTGACTGAAATTCACGACATTCCTAGCGTAGGTAAATTAATCGACAGATTGAAAAGCGAATACAATGGTGCTATAATCGACATTGAGAATCTTGTATAATGCAGAGGCATATTTTGTAAGTGGATATTTGATGATATATTTTGCGTAAAGCATGGTTCAAGCACTCGTTTAAACTTGATTACACGACTTAAAATCGATTATACAGATTAAAGACATCTATGCTGATTTTTTTCAGTAAAAGGTGCTATCGGAGCCTTTTCATTGTCGATTAAAGGGTTTTGTTACCTTATTAATTTGATTGCAGCAAGAGCTCTACAGCCTCATAAGGGACAACAAGTTTCAATGGGCCTTCAGAATGCGGTCTTATCTCATAGTCATTATAATAGAGGACATAACCATCCTTGTTCAAGCCTATTTCAGCCGGCAAATGGAATTTGCCCTGATTAAAGAAAAAGCCTTCTGCCTCGAGATCCGCGCTAGCCGAAATGCCGACAGCTTTACGGAAAAATTGCTCTGCAACGTTTAAAAAACTGACTGTATCAACTCCGGCTAATGGATCAACCGCTTCTTGTGTGTGTAAATTATAAGTAAGGTAATGCGTGTATGCATATCCATGCGCGCCTCCAGTAAAGCTATAGGATTGAATGTGGTAGGATAATAGGGAATCTCCTACCGTCTCGCCATTCCCGGAAATTGAAATTTTCCAGGCGAATGCCTTCCTCGGTTGCATCGCTGTATTATATTCAGACCAGTCGTCAAAGAAAACTTTACTGATAGAATCAATATCGGTAAATGACTTTTCAACAATATTGGAAGAGATTATATCTATTATTGCATTATTTATTGCCTTACTGAGATCTTCAAGAGTACTATCATTCACTGTTTTTATCTCTACCTTGTTAAAGCTGATATAAGTACAATTTTCCGGGGACTTTTTATCCTTACAGTCAGGATGCCAGAGGACAATACTGTCTTTTACAATGTTTAAGGGCAGAATAGCAACATCATCTTTATTTTTGGCATCTTGCTGTGTAGAAGAATTGTAGTTACAGGCTATAGGAATGATGAATACTAGAGCCAATATGCCTGCAAATAGTCCGTTTTTCATGATTTTATACATTTTATGTTTACGTTTTTATCGGTTTGGCATCCTCAATCTGTGCTTGAATAGTATGCATGCCTTTCTTTAAGTTCTCACTCTGTGTAGTGAGTTTTTCAACGGCTTCTTTCTCGCGTTCAATATGTTCTTCAAATATTTCAAAATTTCCCTCAATTCGTTGTTTGATTGTTTTAATATAGTGATTTAAGGTATCTGTGAGTTCCTCTTTTAATTTTTCTTCACCTTTGTCAATCTCCTGATCATAGGTCTTCATAATTTTATTCTTGCGGATGCTCAAGGTGACACCGGCAAGTGCGACGCCGAGCGTAGTGAGAATGCCACCCGTAATATCGAATACCGTAATCTTCGTCACTACTGCGAGGATAATTCCTACAACTGCAAGACCGGAGCCCGCGGTTACATTGGTGGCTATCTGCTTAGAGTGATTGACGATGGAGCTATCGATGAAGTTTTCCGACTCAGAGCGGAAGGTCTGAAAAGTATCGCGTAGTTCTTCAAGAACAGCATTCCGTTTTTTGGCTATATTACTGAATATCTCATGATCGTTCTTGAGAATCGTCTCGCTTTTTTCAAGCTCGCGTTCTACATTCATCGTCATGTGCTTGATATTATCCGCAAGATCGGTGACACCGTCATCGAGCTTCTCGGCCCAGAAGTTTTTCAGTTTTAATTCCAGGTCATCAAGATGATTTTTTAATTGCTCTTTTGGTGACGATTTCTTGGAAAAAATGGAGGCAAATGACCTGCTGATAACCGTAAAAAATCCGAGGTCATCACTGATGTCATTGCGCTTTTCCAGTGCGATGCGTTTGTAGCCATCAACGAGATTCTTGACGAGCTTAGTGACGGAATTCCGCGATTTTTCTTCCTGCTCGTTCAATGTGTGAGCGATGCGTTCACGGAAGGCGATATCGACCTCGAGTTGTTTCTTTCTGTCGTCAATCCCATGACTGATTTTTTCCAGCATCGTCCGGCTGATGGATAAGATATTCTCCAGTTTCAGATAAGGAGCTTGTCCACCGGTGATATTTGCAGCTATCCACTTGCGCAGTTCATCGAAGCCCGTATTATCTTTCCCGGCGAGCTCATCCTTGGCACTTACGGCAAAGATTTTAGGCTCCGGAATACCATTTGCGGAAGCATGAGTAGCAAGACCATCGATATTAATCTGCAAGTCTTCATTACTCAACAAGTCCTTCTGCTGCAGGACGAATATGATTTTCTTCCGCCATTCCTCCTGAATAAATTCAAAGAAATCCCAGGCCGACTTGCGATAGGGATTCTTGGCATCAAAGACAAAGACGACGAGGTCAGACATGGGGATAAATCGCTCAGTAATTTCCTGATGATGCTCGACAATGGTATTGGTGCCGGGCGTGTCGACGATAGCGATGTCCTCGAGAATGGGAATCGGCCGATAAATCTTCTTCAGGTGCTCGTTGATCTCGAGCGTCTCCTCCTGCTCACCATAGACAATCTGATGAATAGAATCGGTCGTGGGCGCAACGCCGGTCGCCGTAATCTCGGTATCCGCCTCGAGCAGGGCATTGATAAAAGAGGACTTGCCGGCCTTCACCTCACCCACGATGACAAACATAAACGGGTCACTGATGCGACTCCGCAGGTCATTCATCGTCTGCTGCAGCTCCTCATTCTTAATCTTCAGCGTCAACTGATGCAGCTGCCCGATAATCTCCGCCAGGTTGTCATGTAGGCTCCGTATCTCCGGACTGATAAGTTTCGTCATCTTGTATAATTGTCTTTCGTGGCTAAATATACAAATTAACTGAATGCTTGCATCAATGGTTTATCAGTGAATACGGAAATAGATTTTTTAGCTTACGCAAATATGTGGCAACACCTATTGTAAAGCCGTAAAGTTGTGAAGCCGCCAAGTCGAAAGTCGCGAAAAATGAGGTTGAGAGATAAGGATGGAGATGGATAGTTGATTACAGCAGCTTAAATTGTAGGGAAATTACAATTTCATTAATTTGATTTTGCATAAAATATTCCACCGCTTATATCAATAATAATGTTACTCCACAACATAAAACGTATAAGAAGCTCTTGATTTATATCTAGTTTGATAATTATCCTCATCATATTTATATTTTATATACATAGGGTTATTTTCAGATTTCCATAAATCATAATTATCATCTTCCCCGGGAGGAATTACTAAATTGAATACAGGTAGATCAGTTCTACAGCCATTATCAAACTCTATATAATCAGGAAGTTCAAAATAAAAAAAGCGAGAATTTACCCATCCGGTATCATTTAAAGTATATGCATAGTCAACAATATATTTTTCTTGAGTACGCTTAATATACCCTAATATACTGTAATCACCACTAACATTAAATTGACGTTTAAAAACATTGAATCTAGAAGTATCAACAATCACCTTTGAGTTTTTTAAAGCGGTTTCAATTAAATAGGTTGTATCTTTAATAAAGCCTACAACGTGTGAAAAAAATAAATTCTCAACTGATAATCGGTTTACTGTATTGTTTTCTCTATATAAACGCGGAAATTCAATATGGACATGCATGGTATCACCTAAATGGAAGGTGTCCTTCATGGGACTTATCTTTACAGGGATTGAAAAATCATTTAGCTTACAAATTTGAAAGCGTTCACATGAACAATAGAACAAATAATACAAAAAGAGAAAAATAATTAAACTTAGCTTTTTCATCTTATTGGTAGCTTGAATAAAGTATATTAATATCTGCTTCTACTTGTGGGTCACTCACTTCGTTTTCTTTAAACTCGTTAATAAAATCCTGCGGAGATTTAACCGAACTTTTTAATTGATCAAAAATCTGTTGATCGGTAAATCCCTGCACATTATCGATTACTTCAGGATCTTCTTGACCATAAGTACCATCATCAGTTAAATCAAAATAAATGCCAACTGGTATATGGGTTAAAGGTGTTCCATAATTTTCTCCTTCTAATCTTAATTCTTCTAATACTTCATAATAGTAATCTATATTTGTCCCTACTGTTGGATATTCCAATTGAGCGATTGTATATCCTGCATGATCAGCCCATGACTCACAGATTCCTATCAGTCCTGCATCCGGTTCTTGAGTACTATTATCTCCATGCCCACCTGCTTTTATTTCAGCTTCAATTAGATCTAACCAATAAAAATCCCCGACTTCATTGAAATGCATATTGTGTGATAATTCATGATAAACATTATTTTTAATTACCAGTGAATTACTTGAAGTTGCATCGATAAAAATGTCCGGAAAGAATCTCACAATCATTTCATCTATAAAGCCAAATGTCAAAAATTCAATATAAGCTACTAAAGGAGCAAAAACACTTTGGTAGCCTAACGCGGTAAAAACTCCACCCAAAAAGACACTGGGAATATGCTGAGCATTTAAGGCAAATGAGCCCCAACTTTTTTTAGGTGTTATCCATACCAGCAGATTATTACTGATAGTGCCACCGAAATGACTAGCATTTTCTCTGACCTCGGCGACACCATTTAAAACTGTAGCTGCACTCCAGTAAATATGTTCATCACTCTCGTTATCCCCAGGGTTATTAAAGTTTATCTTAATGTTGTTATAAGGAGATCCGGAAAATTTAGCTATATATCTTATTGCTGTTAGTGGACGAGCTATACGCGTATGATTATTACTGAAAAAACCTACAATTATAGCTTTTCCACGTTCGTTATATATATTCTCAAATTCAAAGCAACCTTGATCAGTAGTCTCTGTAAATCTAATAACTCCTAAAACATTATATACAAAGTTTGAAATCCAGGCTAGTTTCATGTGTCTTACACCATCCATACCCCTCTCATTATCTTCAACTCTGACACAACCACCCGGATGTTTTACATTTGATGAAATCGGACATCCACACGCATTATGTCTTGTGGTGCCACCTCCTCCACCTCCTGTGAGCGGGCCAGGTGCAATATAACCATAAATTTTGGTGGTATCTATTCTGGCATCTTTAAATGCTTGTTTTAATATTATAGTATCTGTTACATTTAAGTTGAATCGTTTCTTTATAGTATAGGTATAGGAACTTAAGTCGGTACTTGCTTTAACCTGTGCCCATAAAGGAGTAATATCACTAATATCAGATCTATTATAATAATAAGTTCCAAAAGTATCAATTGTATGGTCTAGTGGAAAATTGAAGGTCATAAAATTGGTATCCGATAGAATAGCTTGATACTCCACAATGTCTTGTGGTGTAAATTTTACTGTATAATGTGTAGCGGTAAAAACTTGAGATAAACCAAGTTCTTGTGCAGCTTGGTTAAGATTGCCAACTTCAAGAGGGCTATTAATTTCATTCCCTAAGCTTATTTGTCTTTTGGGAACTATTGTAGGAACTTTTACTTGAGAACGGATTGATGTTTTTTGGTCAGTAGGTAATAATATTTTATCTTGATGGCAGGACATTATAGTGAGAATGAAGAAACAACTATAGACTAATCTTATTATTCTGTCTGTCTGTCTGTCTGTCTGTCTGTCTGTCTGTCTGTCTGTCATTTTTTTAATTTTATTTACTGAATGTGCCTGCAAGATAAATCTTTTTCAATTAATAAATAATATTTTTAAGAAAAACTTAAAATTATAAGAGGAATACATATTATAATGGACTATCTTGCATTGAGCATTTGTTTAATAATGAAGAGGAAATGAATCCAGTCAATATAAAACGCGAAATCAGAGGGATGGCGATGGAAGCCGGTTTTACCGATATGGCTGTCGCCAGGGCGGATGCATTGACCGAAGACCGGAAGCGATTGCGCGAGTGGCTCAAGCAAGGACGACATGGGAAAATGGGTTATATGGAAAACCATTTTACTAAGCGAACCGATCCGCGTGAGCTCGTTGAAGGGGCTAAGTCTCTTGTGCTTTTTACCTATAACTATTATCCCGAGAAGGAACAAGTTCACGGAACGTATAAAATATCACGATATGCTTATGGGAAGGATTATCATCAAGTATTGAAAAAGAAACTCTATAAGATTTACAATTATCTCAATGAAGAATACGGTGTTACGGGCCGCGTATTTACCGATTCTGCGCCAGTGCTGGAAAAGGCTTGGGCGGTGAAAGCAGGACTCGGCTGGCGAGGCAAAAATACCTTGCTCATTCATCCCAAGCGCGGTTCCTATTTTTTTATTGCCTCGCTTATCATCGACATCGAGCTGCCTTCCGATGAAAATAATGAAATGCACGACTATTGTGGTCGTTGTACGCGTTGTATCGATGCTTGCCCGACAGATGCTATTGATATTGAAGGCTATAAGCTCAATGCTTCTCAGTGTATTTCTTATGCAACTATTGAGTACAAGGGTGAAGAATTGCCGGAGGAATTTGAAGGGAAGATGGAAGACTGGATATTCGGCTGTGATATCTGCCAGGAAGTCTGCCCATGGAATAAATTTTCAACACCGCACGATGAGGAAAACTTTGAGCCGCATCCCGATTTATTGACCTACGAGAAAGAAGACTGGGAGAACATCAGCGAGGAAGAATTCCGTGAGATATTCAGGAAATCAGCCGTTAAAAGGACGAAATATAGTGGTCTGACAAGGAATATTGCCTTTATCTCTGAGAATGGTGATGATTGATATAAGAAAGCTTAAATTTACTTCTCTTTAAGGAACACAGAGGCTCAGAATTAAAAGTACATTATGTTTAAATCCTATTAAACTGCTCAGATTTTTAATCTCATCTTCAGTGCGCTTGTTATTGTGGTTTTCCTCATCCTTAAGCAAGGGAAATCAAGGCCTCACCACATTGGATTATTTTTGGGTGATAATATTAATGGTTTTTATCACTGCTTATCTATGGCAATTATATGCTTACTTCCGATTTCGTAAAGGAATACAAGTGTGTGATGAACGGATAGAAATACCGACCTTCAGCGGAAGAATACGATTAAACAAGTCGAGCATCCTGGGATATGGCATAAAGCAGACGACATTTGGGAGGGCATTTGACTATATTCATTTTAAAATTGATTTAAAAGATTCAAGCCAGATTAAAGTCCTACTTCCGTTGAGTCTGATAAAAGAAGCAAAGTTGCTTGTAGCTGCGGAGTAGTTATATGAGCTTATGTCGATGGAATAGGGGCGAAACTCTCTCCTGTTTTCACCATTGGGACACCCATTTTTTCTTTTACCACTTTTCCATTGATATGACCGAAAGAAATTCCGCCTTGTCGGAATCAATGGTC
>CAYTBT010000018.1:0-57002 GCA_964436125.1 uncultured Saprospiraceae bacterium
CTATAAATGTGGAAAGCTGTCATTTTCAATTCCACACGTTTTATCATAGACCCAACAAAATTCATTGTTCAGCATGTGTCCCGGTAAATTTCACACAGATTTACATCTTGTTTTAGCTTTAATTCTTTTGTGTTGAATTGAAAATAAAGCTTTACATTTGATAACATAGAAACCAAAACTGCAATAAACACTTGATAATATAAACTGATTTAACACCGTATGAGGCATTTCAGCACACTTATATTTTTGTTATTGGGATTTCTGTTACAGGCTCAACTTCCCGATACTTTATATATTTATCCGGAACAATTTGAGGCAATTTCACAGGAAAAGGTAGAAGTTCCCATCCGGGTAAATAATTACCAGAAGATAGAAGCATTGCAATTTTCAATAAATTGGGATCCACATCAACTAGCATTTGACAGTATCCTTGCAATCAACCCCGCATCAAAAATCAAGCTTGTTGATATAGGCTTGTCCAGAACGGATCAAGGCTTGCTAGTACTCTCATTTGTCGATCCGATTACCGGTGGGATCAGCCTTCCCGACTCAAGCAGTCTTTTTACTATTCAATATACCGCCATCGGCGAGCCATCAAAGAAAGTTCCTCTAAATATTTCAGACTACGATAGAGAAATTGACGCTTATGGGCAAGGTTTATTCCGCACCGTCATAGCCGGGAAAACCTTGAATAAAATTAAGAATCCCCTAGGCTTACACATGTACACACATAGTTGTAGCCCGACCAAGCTTATCAATCCCAATGGAGAAATAAAAATCAAAGCATTCGGCGGAGTGGAACCTATGAGCCTATCCTTCCGACCACTGAATAGTCAGAGTTCTACCTTATACATCATAGGAAATGGCAGCATCACACAACTTGATTCCCTTTCACCGGGAAGCTATGAAATACGTATCAGAGATGCCGCTCAGCAAGAGATCATTGATACCATAAGTATGTCAAGAACCGGAGAATGGGAGCTAGATCTGGAGTTGGTTCAGCCATCCTGCGCCAATACTAATAACGGTTCAGCGCGCATTAACCATATTGCAGGTGGCGTAGAACCATACGTATTTACCTGGTCAACATTTGACATATTGAGCCCCGCACTCACCCACATCGGCAATGGTGCATACTACATCCGGATAGAAGACAAGTTAGGCTGCATTTACGAGGAGCTTTTCACCCTGGAAACACCCGCCCCAAAGATTCATATCAGCCATTCTCCGGCAAGCTGTCAATCAATTGCCGATGGCAGTATAAATGCACAAGTAATTCAAGGCATTCCCTATGCAGACTCGACATATACATTTATTCTAGATACCTTTCCTGCCGTGCAGGCAAGAAGTTTTTCCGCTTCAAATCTCAGTGCCGGCACGCACCGGCTTACCATCATAGACAGCATGCTCTGTAGTTTCACCTATTCCATTCATATAGGACTTGAACATGGAATTCAGATTCTCGATTCGACAAAGCTGAATGTAGGATGTGATGGCACTCTCGGTGGATACATTCTCACTGCAATCGATACAGGACAATTAAGTTCCAGACTTATTCCTACTCTTGTTCCCGATCTAGGAACAATATCGCAGACTGATAGCCTTATTAAAATTGAAAATTTGCCGGAAGGCACATATACCTTATTCTTAGATTATGAAAATGATTCCTTATCCTGCGGAAAGACTCTTCAATTCACCGTTACAATGCCGACATTTATAGATATCGACCTCGACACGATAAAACACGAGACTTGCCTGGGAAAATCCAATGGAATACTCGATGTAAAAGCAACCGGAGGCTTGGGCTCATTTTACACATTCACCTGGGCCGATGGAACAGTTGCATCCCACAGAGATAACCTTGGACCCGGTATTTACTGTCTCACCGTCACCGACGATAGCGGCTGCAAGTCGGACACTTGTTTCACCATTGAGCCGGGCATGGAATATGAGTTGATTATCGATACCGTACAAGACCTCCGATGCCCGGGAATTGCTGAAGGTAAAATTGACTTCCACATACAACATCTCTCCGGAGAAAAGTCAGATTCATTTACCGTGAACGTAAATCCGCCTGTAAATATCGCAATTATCAATGATTCATTATATAGACTCGATAGCCTGGTAGCCGGAGCTTATACAATAAAAATTACAAATAATTTTTCCTGCACGATCGATACCACGATTAACGTCGGAGAACCGCAATTCCCTTCAATCCACATCGATAGTATTCAAGATGCAGGTTGCTACAATGCGCCTACAGGCTATATCGACTTGTACGCAATGCTCGATGGCGATACTACGACTGCCGTCAAATGGCTGTGGAGCACGGGCGATACTACTCCGCGAATCCAGAACTTAACTGCCGGCTCTTATGAGCTTAGTTTGACTGATGCCCATGGCTGTTCATATAGTAAAAGTTATTACATAGACAGTATCGGCGGACCTGTTGTACAATCTATTACAATGATTCCACCCTCCTGTTATGGTAGTGATGACGGAAGCGTCTCGTTTGACTCACTTTTTTCTATCGCAGGCATCCAATCATACGCCTGGGAAGGAATTGACAGCACATGGAGCATGGATACCTTAAAATCCGGCTTTTACACATACGAAGTTGTAGATTCAGCAATGTGTAGGCTCCGCGATAGCATTTTTCTTCCCCAGCCGGACTCCTTGATGGTGACAGTTTTAACAGAGGATGAGACAAGCAATGAACTCGGATCGGCAAGCATAAATATTTCTGGTGGGACTCCACCTTACGAGATCACCTGGTCAACAGTTCCTCCGATAAAAAATGATACATTTATCCACCTTTCAGCAGGCAATTACAGTGTTATTGTCCTCGATCAAAACGCCTGCATCAAGATTACTAATTTCAAAATTGACAATAGGACTTCTATTAACTATATCGACCAAAAGCACTTTTCGCTATTTCCCAATCCCGCCGATGATAAACTTCACCTTTTTCTCGATGACAATGTGCAATATAATTTATCAGACAGAATAGGATACAGACTTAAAATTGTAAACATCCATGGTGAGAAAATACATATTCCCTATCAAGTACATAATAAAAGGATTACAATACTCACATCACTTCTCACACCGGGCACATATTTCATCATTTTGTCACATAATGATAAAATAATATATAATAATGCCTTCCTCATACAGCGTTAAGGGTATAAAAACTATCATTTAAGGGAGAGAATCTATAAAAACATAGAAAAGAATCGCATTCTTATGTACTTTTGCGCAAGCGCATAAAGAGACCATTTTAAAGACAATTATGAGGAAATATTTTATACTTTGCACCCTGATTTTCAGTATTTCAACGATCGGATATGCACAGGTTCCGACCAAAGTTATATACCCTGATAATGCGGCAAAAAATCGCGGAGTTTTGATAACTTGTCCGGAAGGTGAACAAGATGCCGGTACTTTTCACCTAGGGAATTATAAAAACACAACACAGAGCAACCACATAAATAAAAACCGTATATTTTTATGCGCACAAGATCGCGTTCCATTAATACACAATCGAGATGCCGTCCTCAAGGGAGATCCCAAGCCGGGAACCACACCGGGAATTGGTTATGGCATATACACTTGCTCGCCGACAGTAGATGGCACTAATCTCTCCGATATTGCCTCTGATCCCTGTCAGGAAAATGACCCTATGCCACCGGCACCTAGTGAATTCTGGGTTATCGTAGATGGCACCGAAGGCGATATAATGCTCAATAACAATGGTTACCTTAATCAGAACTTTAATCATGGTGCTCCCGGCACCTGGTGGTTTGCTCCGATAACATTTGATAAACTCGATGTGAATAACGGAGTTGAACACGCCGCTTATGAAGTCGATGGAGCCAATAACAAGGGGCCTTGCGTCAATGTCCGTATTGACCAAGCCATCGAAGTAACATATCTCAATCCATTTGAAATCAGTGATTTCACGTATAATAATAGTGGTAACGGCCCATGCTCAGGCTCCTTTGTCATTACGGGTGGATTACCGGAATACGACCCGGCCGCACATTACGATATAAGCATTGTATCAGCCAATAATTCCAATATTCTCGGTAGCCTTCAGGGCATGAACTATGGAAATGGCGACACCGTCAATTTCACGGTTCCACTAGGCGGAAAATATATGGTAACCATCAAAGATGGAAAATCATGCGTACAGACAATCCCACTGACATTGGATTGCAACACGCTCAAAATAATTTTACCGGAGCTTCAAGTAGAACTCGGAGAAACATTCACTTTTCCGATACGAGTAAAAAACTTCGATTCACTTGCCACTCTTAGCTTTACGATGCAATACAATCCCAATGTAATCGAGTTTATCGATACGGCCAATTTTGATATTCCAAAAGATAAGTCAATTTCAGGTGTCAGCGTCAATCAGTTAAAAGGGAAAGCCTCTTTTACCTGGGCAACAACGCTTATGCCACAGACAAAACCCATCACACTTCCCGATGGCACAGCAATCATCGAATTTAAATTTGAAGTAGCTTCCACCGCCAAGATCGGCGATATCAGCCCTTTAATTCTCGTAAATAAACCCACATATATCGAAGCCACGAGGACAGAAACCCTAGAAGAAATGGGTGTAATAGTCGATGAAGGCTTTGTGGAAATAGTAGCGGGAAGCGATCTTATTTTTTCCTGGACATCCTGTGGAACAGCGCAAGGTCCACCACATGATGGCACATTTACTATCACCGCCTATAACGGCACTCCGCCGTATGCTGTGGCCTGGGTAGCAGACAATATCGGCGATTCCGGCACCGGTACAATCAATAACGACGGTGGCTCATACACCGCCAGCGGGCTTGACTATGACACTTATACTGTCACAATCACTGATAAAAACAATCTGACATACACCGATAAACTCGTCGTAAATTCCGTCCAGCCTCATCCGGAATTTCTCGTGACTGTCTATAATCCATCATGTCATGGAGAAGATGATGGAAAAATAAGCCTCAACAATATCCAAGCCGTACAACCCTATGCTATTCAATGGTCAACAGGTGATTTTAATGTTACATCCATCGACGACCTTGCTGCCGGAAATTATTCTGTTACCGTAACAGATAAATATGGCTGTGCAGTTGATTCTGCAAGAGCGCTAGGATATGAAGATATTGTGTTAACCGTTTCTTCTGAGAATGTTGCCTGCCAGGATGACACCACAGGATCCGCAGTGATTACCGCAGCCGGTGGAGTACCATTAAATGGCAACGAATACACCTTTACCCTGGAGGACGATTCACAAGTAACAACCGATACCTTACGGCTCAGCAACCTACCATACGGATGGTACACCTTGACGATTACCGATAAGAATGCTTGTCCATCACAAGATTCCTTTTTTATCGATAGCGATAGAAAATTATATTTTAAAAACCTTGTCATTACAAGTCCGAGCTGTTACGGTGAGCTAGGTCAACTCCATATAGAACCCGGGGTGACGGGAGGAAATGTACAGACACCTTATACTGTAAGAGTCAAAGGGGTCAATTCTTCCTATGATTTCACACAAAACGCCTTTGATGAAATTGATTTTACAGTGCCTGGCGGCAAATATCATATCATACTCGGCGATCAATCAGAATGTAGTTTTGATACAATAGTCACTGTAATACAACCGGAAGAAATTATCATTTCGCCACAGGTCCAGAATGATTTATGTGAACCGGGATTTCAAGGATACATTGCACTTCATGCCTCAGGTGGCACAGGTGAACTCACCTTTGACTGGGCCGGTGGATTATTCCCTTCCGCAGCTGATTCTATATGGGATTTGCCTCCGGGAAACTATAGTGTTACGATAACAGATGAAAATAATTGTACACTCGAAAAAACATTTCAAATTACTTCAGCTGAAGCGCCGGTAATTACACAGATTGATTCTGTTTCTATCTCCTGCTCAGGAGGATGTGACGGAGAGCTCACTGTACAAGCGACGCCCGGCCCCAATCCTATCGCGGAGTATTATTGGGTTAATGCAATAACAAATGACACCATACATGGACAGACAGCAACGGGACTTTGTTCAGGGAATTACATTGTTTATGTCGTTGATGAGAAAGGCTGTGCCACTAACCAAGTTGTTCATTTAGGCAATCCTGATCCGATTGATACTGCATCTATAGTTATTGTCAATCCTACATGTACCGGAAGAAATACGGGTTCAATTCAATTGGAAATGGAAGGCGGAACTCCACCCTATACTTTTAAGTGGTCAGAACCAGGAGCAGCGAACTCATCTACACTATCAGGTGTGGGAGCAGGCACTTATACCGTATCTGTAACAGATGACGCCGGATGTGGACCTTTTGTCGCGCAGTTTACGATTACTGAACCACCTAAAATTACAGTAGAATTTGATAATATTAAAGCTACATCATGCTATAATACCTGTGATGGCCGTGCTACGGCTGTAGCGAGCGGCGGAGTTTCCAATACCTACACATATACCTGGGGAAATAATCATTTCGGGCAGTTAAATACTGCGCTTTGTGCGGGGAAAAATCTCCTCATAGTATCTGATGGTACTTGTACCGATTCCTTTTACGTAACAATTCCATCTCCTGAGCCGATCAGCTTTAATTACATTGACTCTATACCCCCTACCTGTAATGGTGATTCCGATGGAAAAATCACAATCGAAGGAACAGGAGGCACAGGTTCTTATATTTACTTATGGGAAGATCAAAGTATTGATTCCAGCTTGACAAATTTAACCGCCGGTGATTATGCGGTTACAATTACCGATGGAAAAGGTTGTGTTCTTGATACTGTTGTTACTCTAGGAGAACCTGACGTACTTGAACTTTCCATAGATTCTCTATCGCACATAAGTTGTGCAGGGGAACAGGACGGCTATATAGAATTGGGTGTTACCGGTGGCAATGGAGACTTCGTCTTTAATTGGTCCCGCGGCTCTAGTACTACTGCAATTGCCTCCTCACTTGCCCAGGGGAACTATGCAATTACTGTTACAGATAAAAAAGGCTGTACGGACACAATCAGTACGACATTAAATACTCCTCCACCTATCAGCTTCACTATGGACGATATTGTGAATCCTACCTGCTACGGTGATGAAGCAGAAATTTCTGTCCTCAGTGCAACAGGTGGTAATGGCACCCCGTATATAGCAGTTATCAACGACCAGGAATTTCCCGTTCCCGGCAGTATCCTATTGCCTGCAGGGAGTTATACGGTATCCGTTTTCGATGAGAAAGGTTGTTCTTCTAGCTCAACTTTTACCATTAATCAACCGCCGGAGATAATTATAGGTCTCCCTGGTCAGGTTGAAGTGGATCTCGGTGATAGCCTTTCTCTGAATCCTACTATAAGCAATGCTACAGCACCTATCTCAGAATATGCTTGGATGCCGCCTGAATACGTTGATTGCAGCACTTGTAAAAATGTTTCAATCCTTCCGATTTCAAGTACAACTCTCACTTTTACTGTAAAGGATGAAAATGGTTGTACTGCTGAAGCTACCGTAGATGTTCACGTCGATAAATCCAGGGACGTTTATATTCCTACAGCTTTCACACCCAATGGTGATGGTGTCAATGAGGTATTTAAAATTTATACCGGCTCTAGTGCCGAGAAAATAATCAACTTCGCCATTTATAATCGATGGGGTTCAGTTATCTGGAAAGCGAGTGACATTCCTATTGTCGATAATGCCTCGGCGCTGGGATGGAATGGAACTTTTAAAGGGAATAGCTTAAACCCCGGTGTATTTGTCTTTACGGCAAAAATTCTATTTAAAGACGGTGTTACACGGACCTATTCCGGGGATATATCAATCTTAGATTCTTATACTTATCATTAAGTAAGTCCTTTTTCATCTTAAGACAAGAATCTATATATGGCAATATTTATCGAGTGAAGAAGATACGCCATCGCTATATCGTTGGATACATTTACCTCATCCTATTTATTGACCTGACATTTGACAGATATATAGCTTACACAAATTGAATTAAAGAATTGGTAACAAAGCTACACAATGCCTTATTACCCAATACATACAATACGCAAGAGGCGCGCACGGTAGAAATATGTCTGAATGTAGTCTCTGCGAAGCCGAGACTACATTCAGACAAGCTGATTCTGGCTTGCCGGGCTATCTCAGTCATGGTGAAAACCCAAATTCAGGTAAGCCCGTGAAATGCCGAGAATCGGCACGATCGAAGGGCGTAATCCATCGTACTGGTGCTTGTATTCAAAGGTTTTACTATACTCCACTCGCAGGAGCTCGGTCTTTAGTCCATCTCAGGCGGCTCCTTCAGATTCCACGTCGCAGTGGACACTCTTGCCTTCAGCTAATGGTTGGCGATTACATAGCCCCATGGTGGACTTTCACCACCTAGTTAATTGCCATGCACGGCACACCACAAAAAAAGAGCGAGAAATTCCTTCCTCGCTCTTCATTTAAGCTTCAATAAAATTCCATCAATTAATGATGAATCAACACTGATTTAGTAGCTAATCCATCCGCTGTTTTTAACCGGATGAAATACACACCTGAACTCAAGTGAGATACATAAATATCCTGCTCAATATCAGTTCCGGTCACATGCTTGTGATAAACAATTTCCCCGAGATTATTAACTAGCTCAATATCCATTTCTTTATCGGAGTTAGTATTAATAAGAACGCGGAGGACATCATTCACAGGATTGGGATATGCTGTGAACTGCGTAAGTCCATCAATGGTATTAATGCTCGTCGTCACAATGCTATACGGCCCAAACTCTTTAACACATCCATGTGCATCTGTTACTTCAAGTGAATAATCACCATCTGCCAATCCACTGATGTCTTCTGTCGTAGCGCCATTGCTCCATAGATAAGAATATGGATTCGTGCCACCTACCACAGTTAAAGAAATCGAGCTATTGCCGGCACTCTCAAGGACTTCCAGGTCTTCAACATCAAGTTCATCAGGCTGTGTAACCTGAATATCATCAAATGCTCTTTCACATCCATGGCTATCTGTTATTGTCACCATATATTCTCCTGCAGGAACATTAACAAGTACCGTATCTACAGAACCATTGCTCCATGCATAACTATACGGTGCAGTACCTCCGAAAACCTCTGCGGAAACAAGTCCATCATTACTTTCATAGCAACTCACATCCGTAACTGTTGCCGTTAAGCTAAGTTGTTCCGGTTGATTTACATAAATACTATCAAATACCCTCTCGCAGCCATGGCTGTCTGTTATCGTAACAATATACTCACCTGATTCCACATCGATTAAAATAGAATCCGTAGAGCCGTTATTCCATAGATAACTATATGGTGCTGTCCCACCGCCGACATCTGTCGTCACAAGGCCATCACTACCACCATAACAAGTCACATCAGTAACTCCGGAAGTCAAATTAAGTTGTGCAGGTTCAATGACCGTGTAATGCTGTGTGGTGGAAATGCCACTTGGGCTAGTAATTACTACAGAATATTCCCCCGCAGATAAACCTTCAACATCCTTGGTAGTCATGCCATTGCTCCACTCATAAGTGTAGCCGGCTGAGCCACCTTGAATTGTAAGATGTATCTCTCCGTCATTGCCGCCGTAACAATTAACGTTAATAACTTGTGCTGAAACGACAATTTGATGTTTGGTGACAGCTATGCTTTTACACACTTTATCTGTTCCACATTCATTTTCAATTGTCAAGCATACTTCGTAGGTATTATCACTCGCATACGTGTGCGTAGGATTTGCCTTGGTGGATGTTGATCCATCACCGAAGTCCCATAAATATGCTTGTGGATCTCCTTGGGCATCTTCCTTAAACTCAACAGTCAGACCATCGACATTCTGCGTATATCCAGCAACCGGTGTATTAATATACTCGATTACCTCAACGGTATCAACCGCACTACAACCTGTAGCAGTATTATGAATATTCAAGTAGTACGTACCCGGTGCATCTACTGACACACTAGACGCATGCACATCGCCTACAATATTTCCTGTAACAGTACTCCAGGTATATTGAAAATCCGGGCCAGAATCAGATCCATTGCTTGTAATACGGACACTAGTCTTATTACAGGTCAATGTATCCGGTAATTGTAATTTAATAACCGGTGCATCTGTATTATTGGCAACAATTACTTTCTCGCTTACGGAGCAGCCATTTGCCGTGTTTTCAACGACAAATTTATATGTACCTGCAGCAGTAACCGTTGCAGTATAAGTATCACTTATCACATTTCCTGCAGGACCATACCAGTGGACTACAATGTCAGCTCCGGAGTCAGACCCTGTACCATCAAGTGTAACTTCACCGGAATTACAGGTAATGTTTCCCGATGAACTTGTCTCAATATGAGGTAAGCTTTTATCTGCCGTTACAGCCGTCATAGAAGATGCAGAACAACCTGAAGTGGTATTTGTTACTTCAAGTTTATAATCTCCTATGGCATCAACAGTAGGTTTAAGCGTAGTCGCACCGGACACAATATGTCCATTACTTGTCGTCCATTGATATGAAAACTCACTTCCGGAACTTGAACCTGAGCCATCCAGGGTAATTTGCGTAACATTACATTTCAATTTCTTATCTGCTCCAGCGTCTGCAACCGGTACATTGCTTGCAGGTATAACGCTTATCGTCGCTGAGCGTGAGCAGTCCGTATTGGCATCCGTTATAGTTAATGTATAAGTTCCCGACTTTCCTATTTCAACTATCAATGAATTCTCTCCGGAAACAATTTCACCATCTTGTGTTGACCAGACGAAGAAGAAACCCGGATCGTCTGAAGATTGTGATGCATCGATGAACATCGTAGAACCATCACAAGGCATTTCAAGTGGTCCTTGCGGCAATATAACCGTCGGTGGTGCGATTTCATCGACAAAAATGGATTGTTCTGCAGTACAGCCATGATCATCAGTTACCGTTACTGTATAAGTGCCTGATGAAAGACCTGAAAAATGCTTGGAGCCCTGTGGTCCATTACCGATATCATAGGTGTAAGGAGATACGCCACCAGTTGCATAGACATCAATCTGACCATCATTATTCTCACAGATAACCGGAATACTTTGATGGTCCAGAACAAGTGCCGGAGGTTCAGTAATACTTTCCGTAAATGTCTTGCTACATCCATTGGCATCAGTAACCGTGACGGTATAACTGCCACCGGATAAGTTCTGAATAAGCGGACCTGTATCACCATTGTCCCATGCATAGGTGTACCCCGCTGTACCGCCATTGGCGGCTACTTCGATGCTTCCGTCTGCGGCACCGTTACAATTCACATCCACTTTATTGACCAGGTGTACGCTTACAGGACTGCTCGGTCCGTGAACGGTAGCTGAAGCAGTTACTTGAACGCCCATACTTTCTGTCGCCGTTACAGAATAGGTTCCCGGTGCCACACCAGATAAGTCTTCCGTTGTTTCACCATTGCTCCATGTGTATTGTATCGGCGTGCTTCCGCCAGTTAATTCCAGATCAACCGTACCATTATTTGACTCAAAGCAAGGTACTGTGCTTCCCGTTATACTCTCCAATTCAAATGAACATGAATTAATATATTTCGCCAGGACACTTTTCGGTACCTGACCCGCCTCGTATATTGTTCTGCTGGGGCAGATAACATAAATTGTAGGATAATAGGCAATCTGATAATCGGATGGAAAAGATGGTCCATTGCTCGAGGTAATATTGATAATCGGATAAGGAACCCCGGCTTTCCAGTTTCCTTGCGTGTTGCCATTACAGTTTGTCGGTCCGTATATGCAAGCTTCATTTGTTGACATATCCGCTTCTATCCCGAAGACTCGGACATCATTGGTCCCTCCGGGGCCATATTCATTGTAGAGATCCCGAAAGGCATGCGTCTGATGGTAAGCCCAGCACGGCCCACACCATGTCGCAAATACATCGATGTACACCGTATATCCATTATCAAGGATATCGTACAATTGATGCGTATTTCCACTTAAATCCGTCAGTGTCCAATTAGGCGCTGTAGAGCCGTCAGGCAACTGTGCATTTGTCGTAAGGTGGTTTCCTATAAGGAATAAAAAAGTAAAACTAAGTAGTAGTAAAATTCGTTTCATAAGGCATATTTTATTATTTGCACCTAATGTAAACAAACTTTACAATAATCACAAATCAGACCATTTTTTAATGCAATAAAAGTTGATTATTCCATAAAAGCATTGAAAAAATAGGCGATTCTTTAAGAAGTAAACATATTATTCCCTTCAAAAAGGGAAGCCGCCTTTTCCACCGCCCATCTGATTCATAAGAGCTCCCATCCCCTTGGATTTACTCATGGAATGCATCATTTTCCTCATCTGGTGAAATTGCTTGATAAATCTATTTACCTCATGCATATTATGCCCGGATCCTTTGGCTATACGACGTTTACGACTCATGTTCAAGGCTTTGGGATTGGCGCGTTCATAGGGCGTCATAGACTGAATCATCGACTCTACACTATCAAATGCCGAGTCATCGATATCCAGGTTCTTGGTCAATTTACCCATCCCCGGGATCATACTCATAAGCCCTTTCAGATCTCCCATCTTCCTGATCTGGTTGAGTTGCACAAGAAAGTCATCGAAGTCAAACTTATTTTTCTTAATCTTTTTCTCAAGCTTCTTAGCTTCCTTTTCATCAAATTGTTCCTGCGCTTTCTCTACGAAGGATACAATATCACCCATTCCCAGGATACGTTGAGCCATCCTATCCGGATGAAACACATCCAATGTATCCATTTTCTCCCCTTGAGAAATAAACTTAATCGGTTTGCCGACCGTATATTTGATTGACAAAGCCGCACCACCACGCGTATCACCATCGAGCTTGGTCAATACAACGCCATCGTAGTTAATTTTGTCATTAAAAGCGGCTGCTGTATTTACTGCATCTTGTCCTGTCATGGAATCAACGACAAATAAGGTTTCAGACGGATTCAATGAAGTTTTTAAGTCGCTGATTTCCTCCATCATCACCTCATCTATTGAGGTACGTCCGGCGGTATCCACGATAACGACATCAATCTTATTTTCGCGTGCGTATTGGATTGCATTCTGAGCTATTTCTACAGCGTTTTTATTGCCCGGTTCTTTATATATATCAACACCTACTTGATCCGCAATTACCGTCAATTGATCGATTGCAGCCGGCCGATACACGTCGCAGGCTACGAGAAGCGGCTTCTTTCTCTTGGTATTTTTCAAGCGATAAGCTAGCTTGCCGGAGAAAGTAGTCTTACCCGATCCTTGTAAACCGGCAACAAGAACAATGCCCGGATTCCCGGAAATATCTATCTCGGCTGAATCCCCGCCCATCAACTCTACGAGCTCATCCTGGACGATTTTCACCATCAATTCACCCGGCTTCACCTTGCTTAATTTATTCTTCTCTCCGAGAGCTTTTTCCTTTACTGTAGCCGTGAACTCTTTTGCAATCTTATAATTCACATCGGCCGCAACAAGTGCACGACGTATCTCCTTAATGGACTTTGCTATATTAACCTCAGTCAGCTTCGCTTCCCCTTTCAGGCTTTTAAACGCACCTTCCAACCTTTCATTAAGACTTTCAAACATATCGATTTCTTCCTTCTAGTTTATTGAGCCTCAAAGATACTTATTTTCAAGCTTTCGCTCAAATTATCCTCTCCTCTCTTTCATTATTCAATCCTATTAGCTTACGCAAATGCCTGAATCCTCTGATTCTATTGCTCCTAGCTGATTCTCCCCGACTGTTATATCAATCATCCTGGATTCTTTCCACAGCTTATTCTCACGAATCAATGAATTACCATTTCTCTATAAGCAATAATATGTCCTCTCCTATTTCTTCAATGAAGCATATAGGCCTACATAAAATCACCCTTTGACAACCAATTGAGTCTCAGCGCTTCATTAAGTCTTGCGTCAACAAATGCATTCTGCTCGTATTTCCTCGCATATTCCATGCACCGCTCAGGAGATTCATTGACAAGAACAAGTCCCCTTTCTGCTTCCCACATACCGGATGGATCAATACCTCTGCTGAAGTAAAATTGTCCTTCTTCAGCTTGTACTTCTTGCATAAATTGATGAAGCCTGCTTATATTTTCTGCTTTGGAAAGTTGTTTACTTCCGGGATTATAAGGCGTTATGATAGCATAATACAGAATACTATGCCGCATACAGAAATTATTCCAGCTCTGATTGAGCTTGTTCCACCGTAAACTATAGCTTGGTTCATCTATAACATAGATAGTCTTTTTATAGGCTTCATCGAGTTCCTTGTCATATTCTATTGCATCCATATCAGCGACTTATAATTTCTCTCTTCTTTACCCAATAAGTTGATTAAAAAATAATAAAACTGCAGCATTTGGCTCCATGCTATCGAGCCCTGAAAGATAGGATTATCACCGATAATTTCAAAGCATGCATCATCAGACAATACCTAAACTGCTAGCATTTTCCCCTATATTTTTACTCGACAGCATATCTTATAGTCAGTCTCCTCCGGCCTCGCGATTCTTCCCGTAATTCTGGCTACAATACACAGAAAGCAGTAAATCTATAGAGAAAGTAAAGGGATAGGAACGCCGGGAACAAGCATTCGTCGTACAATATAGGATTTCTAGCAAATTATTCCTTAAAAGAAGCTGACAAAATTGTACATTTGCGCTTGAATTCACAACAGGTGCTCGACACTCATTCTGGAAGTATAAAATAGTAGTGGATTATATGGATACAAAATCACTGATAGGATTTATCATAATATTTGCCTTGCTGTATGTATGGATTACCAATACTGCTCCCAGCCAAGAAGAACTGGCTGAACAGCAGAGGGTAAAGGATTCCATAGCAGCCGCACAGGCAGATTTAAATACCGAGGCGGACAGTCTGGCACCTAGTACCATAGGAATCAGCGATTCACTGTCGAGTGATTCGTCATTTGCGGAAGCAAATTCCATACAATCCGACATTCCGGAAAAGACATTTACGCTAGAGAACGACAAATTAAAAATCACCTTTTCCAACAAAGGTGGCCGTATCACCGGAGTGCGATTAAAAGGTTATCAAGCAGTCGAGGCAGGGAAAGGAGATGCAGGTGTGAAGTCCCCATTGTATTTAATGCGCGACACGCGGAACAAGTGGAACTACATCATCCCACAAGGACCGGGAAAAAGCCCTGTAAGGACCTCACAATTAACGTTTAAAGCTGAGCAAGACGGTCAGAGGATTAAATTCACCGCTGCATTACCCAATGGAGGAACATTTGCACAGGTTTACGACTTATCGGATGCTTATTTACTTGATTACGATATACAATTTACCGATGCCGGTGGCTTAAGCAGAGGGAATACCGTTCAATTTCTCTGGCAGAACTACCTTCCATCTCTAGAGAAGAGTAGATCGTATGAAAAGTATTATACGACGATATACTATAAGGAAAATGAAGAAGATCCGACCTATTTATCTGCAAGCAGATCAGATGAGCAATCGCTGAAATCACCGATTAAATGGTTCAGTTTTTCCAATCAGTTTTTCAATTCCACCTTAATCGGCGAGTCGTCTTTCCCCAGCTCAGAATTTACTGTAGAGCCGGCTCCTGAGGGAGATTCCAGCCTTGTATATGCCACTGCTGAGGTAAGTTTCAAAATTGAGAATCCGGCTTCGGAGAGATTTGACATGCAATTGTATGTCGGCCCCAATGATTTTGACCGCTTAACAACATTGGGCAATGATATATCTGATATTGTGCCATTTGGATGGAGTATTTTCGGTACGATTAACCGCTGGGTAATCAGGCCTTTATTCAATTTCCTTTACGGTCTTGTGGGAAATATGGGACTTGCCATAATTATTCTTACCGTATTTGTAAAATTGTGTCTTTACCCATTGACCTATAAGATGCTGAAGTCTCAGACGATGATGGCAGGTTTAAAGCCACAGATACAGAAAATAAAAGATAAGTTTAAGGATGACCAGCAAGCTACACAGATGGAGACGATGAAACTCTATCGAGAATATGGAGTCAGTCCGCTGGGAGGGTGCCTGCCGATGGTGATACAGATGCCGATATGGTTTGCTTTATATCGATTTTTCCCAGCTTCGATAGAATTCCGGCAAGCTAGCTTCCTCTGGGCCAATGACCTCTCCTCTTACGATGTCTTTTTCCAGTTGCCCTTCCACATACCATTCTACGGATCGCACGTGAGTTTATTTACCTTGTTATGGGCTCTCTCATTATTGGGTTATACGCATTATAATATGAAGTTGAATCCGGCAATGAATGGAGCGGCAGCAGGTGCCGGCGGAGCCAATATGAAATTAATGCGTTACATGCAATACCTCATGCCGGTGATGTTCCTCTTTTTCTTGAATAGTTATGCGGCGGGATTAACTTGTTATCTCCTCTTCTCCAATCTGACAAATATCACACAGACTGTTGTCACCAAGGAGTTTATACTCCACGATGATAAGATTCAGAAAAAACTTGCCAGAAATAAAGAAAAGAAGAAAAACAAGCCCAAGAGCAAGTGGCAACAACGTCTAGAAGATGTAATGAAAGAACAGCAAGATAAGCGCAACAAAAATTGATTCACTATAAGGACTAGAAACTACGGAACACAATTTACTCCATGGAATTTTCAATATAGGTCTTAAATTGCGCACATGGAAGAGGAAAGGAAAATAATAGGCGTGATAGGGTCAGGCTCATTTGGGACGACCATTGCACGTTTATTAAGCATACATAATAAAGTTCTCCTCTATGCTAGACGTGAAGAAGTACGCAATGAAATAAACACGCATCATCGCAATCGCGGAATTGAATTGAGTGCATCGATCGTATCCACGTCAGACATTGATGAACTATGCCGGACATGTACACTGATATTTTTGGCGGTGCCCTCACGTTCATTTGCTTCAATGATCCATGATTTCAAGGGCGCATTCCGACCGGAACATATCCTCGTTCATTGCACCAAGGGATTTGACCTGAAGGGCGTAAAGGAAGTAGACCTAGCCCACACCCAGATCTCTCGAGAAAATATCCGCACTATGAGTGAAGTCATCACGGAAGATACTATCGTGCGTCGTGTCGGCTGCCTTGCCGGCCCCAATCTTGCAAAAGAAATCATCGATGGCCATCCTACCGCCACCGTTGTCGCCAGCAAGTATGATGAGGTCATTAAATTAAGCCAAGACGCGCTCGACAGCAATAAATTCTTTGTCTTCGGTTCCCATGATATCATAGGTGCTGAAATCGCCGGTGCATTAAAAAATATCATTGCCCTCGGTTCCGGTATACTCGGAGGTCGAGGCATGGGAAAGAATATCCAAGCTATGTTGATTACTCGTGGCTTGAGAGAAATGATCTATTTTGGCAAGGCTATGGGTGCTGATAGTCGTGCTTTCCTCGGTACAGCAGGTATCGGCGATCTTATTGCTACGGCAACCAGCGATAAAAGTAGAAACTACTCCGTGGGAATGCGCCTTGCTGCAGGTGAAAATCTTTCCGATATTATTGAATCGATGAGTGAAGTTGCAGAAGGTGTGCGTACATTGAGAATTGCGCAACAACTAGGCAAATATTATGACATCCACGTCCCTATTACCGATATGTTATACAGAATCGTGTATGAAGGTTATAGTATCGACAAGGCCGTGCACTTTCTTATGCGATACCCCTATGCACCTGATGTTGATTTCTTATAAGGCAAATAGCATATCCTCAGCAAGTCCTCGACAATTCTACTCCTTCATGAACTTTATCATAAGGATACACTTAGATTATTTATAGGATATCCTATTTTCAATCATTGGAATGATTATATTAAAGAAATCCATATACGTAAACCTATTGATCATTGCTTAAGCTATTTTTTATGCGTTATAGTTATTTAATCGTTATTTGTGCTCTGTTAAGCTTTATTTCATGTGATGTGAAGAAAAATAAAACGAGCACTGTTATGAATTATCCCACTATCCAAGTTGATTATCCCGATACGAGAAAAGACACATCGGTCGTCGATACGTATTTCGGCACTGAAGTCCCGGATCCATATCGGTGGCTGGAAGATGATATGTCAGCCGAAACAGCTGAATGGGTTAAGCGCGAGAACGAGGCAACTTATGGATACCTCGCACAGATTCCTTTCAGAGATGCAATAAAATCAAGACTTACTGAACTCTGGAATTACGAGAGATATTCAGCACCATTCGTCCGCGGTGATTACACTTATTTTTATAAAAACGACGGGCTTCAAGATCAGAGCGTTCTCTACAGACAGAAAGGTGAGGACGGAACACCGGAAGTATTTCTCAACCCCAATAAATTCTCCGAAGATGGCACGACATCACTAGCCGGAATCAGTTTTACCGATGATGGAAGCCTCCTTGCCTATCAGATTTCTATCGGAGGCAGTGACTGGCGGAAAGTCATTGTTATGGATGCAGAAACAAAAGAGATCCTCGGCGACACACTTGTCGATATTAAATTTTCCGTATTGTCCTGGCGCGGAAATGAAGGTTTTTATTACAGTAGTTATGATAAGCCGGATGCAGGGAGTAAATTATCCGGTATTACAAATAAGCATAAGCTTTATTTCCATAAACTCGGCACAGAACAAGAGGAGGACAAGTTGATATTCGGTGGCAATGAAACACCGAGGCGTTATATCAGCGGCGATGTAACTGAGGATGGTAATTATCTCGTTATCTGGGCAGCACAGTCAACAACGGGCAATGAGCTGTATATAAAGGATTTGCGGAAGCCAAATAGTAAAATAGTGCCTATAATAAAGGGATTTGATTCTGATTCTTACATTTTCCACTCTGTAGGAGATACGCTCTATATCAAAACAAATAAAGATGCTCCCAATGGAAAGGTCGTCACATGCACAATCGACAAGCTCAAGCCGGAGAACTGGCAGGATTTAATACCGGAAACAGAAAATGTGCTGAATGTAGGCACAGCCGGCGGGAAGATATTTGCAATTTATATGCAAGATGCACATCATTCTGTTTTTCAATACGATCTGCAAGGGAATATGGAGCATGAAATTGAACTGCCGGGAATAGGTACAGTAGGTGGATTCGGTGGTCGTAATCAAGATAGTGTTATTTATTACAGTTTCCGGAGCTATATTTATCCTACGACAATTTTCAAGTACAATATTCCGACGGGATCATCCACGGTATATAAAGAATCGGGAGTAAACTTTGACTCCGATAAATACACGACAGAACAAGTATTCTACACATCAAAGGACGGCACTAAGGTTCCCATGTTTATCACCTATAAGAAAGGCCTTAAGATGGATGGGACCAATCCGACAATCTTGTATGGCTACGGTGGATTTAACATAAGTCTTACCCCGAGTTTCTCTACCTCCAATATTATTTTACTTGAGAATGGTGGTATTTATGCTGTCGCAAATATCCGCGGCGGTGGTGAATACGGCGAGGACTGGCATCAAGCGGGAACGAAAATGGATAAGCAGAATGTATTTGATGATTTTATCGCCGCAGCTGAATATCTCATCGACAAGAAATACACCTCATCGGAAAAACTCGGTATCTCCGGCGGTTCCAATGGCGGTTTACTTGTAGGTGCGACGATGACCCAGAGGCCCGATCTTATGCAAGTAGCTCTACCGGCAGTAGGTGTACTTGATATGCTCCGTTATCACAAATTTACCGCCGGGGCAGGATGGGCATCGGATTACGGAACATCGGACGATAGCCCGGAGATGTTCAAGTATCTCTATGGCTATTCTCCATATCACAACCTGAAAAAAGGTGTTGAATATCCTGCGACAATGGTGACGACGGGCGATCACGACGATCGTGTCGTGCCTGCGCACTCGTTTAAATTTGCCGCAAGGCTTCAAGAATGTCAAGCCGGAGACAATCCAGTTCTGATAAGAATAGCGACCAATGCAGGTCATGGTGCCGGTAAGCCGACAGATATGATAATCCAGGAACAAGCAGATAAATGGGCATTTTTCTTTTATAATACAGACAGCCCGGTCATATATAAAAATTAAAGTCAGGTTATTAAAGGCGAGTGTGGCGAGGGTAGCAATTCAGCAAGGGTAAATCTATGAGATTTTATCAATGGGAATTGCTCCTTCCTCGCATACCTTGCTCGATAGAAAAAATATGCGAGCACACATCATTCTACTTTACTGATATTTCTCAACAATCTTATCGGTTACTTCATCCAGGAGATTATAGACCAGGTAAAATTGATTGTTGAAATACGGATCCGGCACTTCAGAATAATCACCATCGGGAAGTTCTTCCAGGAGGAGGGATATTTTCGCTCTATCATTTGCGGAAGCTAATGAAATTGCGTTCTTGTAATTCTGTTCATCCATACAGTAAATCTTATCAAATTTCGATATCAGATCGGCTGTCAATTGCTGTGCGCGATGACCGGCAATACTATAGCCTTTGATCATCATCATTTCTTGTGCTCTCCTATCCGGCGCTTCACCGACATGATAGTTACCAGTACCACAAGAATCGATCTCCCAGTCTAGATTATTCTCCCTCACCTTGGCTCTTAAAAGGCCTTCTGCCATCGGAGAACGGCAGATATTTCCCAGACAAACCATTAATACTTTCATGGACACTAATATACAAAGTTCTGTCGCAGAAAGCGTATTCTTCTGTGATTTACCTGAAATAATTCTTTCAATTTATCCCGGATTAAATAAGCTTGTAAACGCAATGAGATTGGGCTTACATTTGTAAATCGTGTTTTTCTTTCCGATACTTGTATCTGTAAAATGAAAAATGCAGGGAAAGCAGAATAAAGTATAAGCAATCATAAGATAGTATGAAGATTATCATAGCAGGAGCAGGAGATATGGGATTTCATATTGCTGAATTATTGACGAAACAGCGGCACGCAATAACCATCATAGATCTCAATAGTGACACCCTCGATTATGCTGGAGAAAAGCTTGACATCAACACGGTTAAAGGTGATTCTGCTTCGCTTTCGATCCTCGACGAGGCCAATGTTGCTTCTTCTGATCTGCTTCTCGCTGTCACTACCTCGGAAAAGACCAACCTTATGACCGCTATCCTCGGGAAGAAAATGGGTGCTTCACAGACTATCGCACGTGTGGAAAATCCGGAATACCTCACAGATCGAGAGAAGGATAATTTCCGTGAGCTTGGCATTGATACCTTGATGTCGCCGACAATGATTGCTTCACATGAAATTTATCGCTTGATAAAACACGAGGCACTCATCGATATATTTGATTTTCCGGACGATGAGATTTCTATAATCGGTTTGACTGTTGATCGAGGGACTCATATACTCAATCGCACAATCGTTGATGTCGGAACTTCAGAGGAAAATATTACTTTCCGTCCGATTGTCATCCTCCGCGGGAAAGAAACAATCATCCCCAGAGGAAATACCACTCTCAGGCACAATGATCACCTTTTTCTTATCACCCGGACGCAGAAGATTCCTGCTTTGCTAGATTTTATCGGAAAGGAGCACAAAGAGATTAAAAATGTGATGATTCTCGGTGGCAATGACATCTGCAAGCAAGCCGCTATAGAAATACAAGGAGATTATAAGCTTAAGCTCATCCTAGAGGACAAAATACAGGCACAAGAAATGGCGCAGCATCTCCGGAAAACTTTAATCATTCACGGGGACCCGACCAATCTCGATCTCTTAATCAGTGAGGATATCTCCTCGATGGATGCGGTCATCGCAATGACAGATAGCAATGAAGCCAATATTTTAACTAGCCTTCTTGCTCGAGAAAATGGGGTTTATAAGACAATTGCATGTGTGGATAATGTTGATTACACTATTTTATCTCAGAATATCGGTGTCGATACTTTAATTAATAAGAAACTCATGGCCGCCAATCGCATCTCTCAATTTGTACGCAAAGGTAAAATTGAAGCTATCACGAGTTTCCATGGAGTAGATGGTGAAATCATCGAATATGTCATTCAGAAGGAAAGTAGGCTGGTAAGAAAGCCGATACGGGATTTAAAACTCCCCAAGAAGAGCATGATAGCAGCAGTTATACGCGATAATAAATCCCATATACCACACGGGGAATTTCAGATGCAACTCGATGATAAGGTCATCGTATTTGCAATGTCGGAAGCACTTGAAAACATAGAAAGCATCTTCAGATAATGGTAAACCTTCATCCCATATCCAGAGTATTAGGCGTGATGCTTATGGTTCTCGGCATATTCATGTGGACGAGTTTACCATTTTCATTGTATTTTCAGAGTGGCGATATCATGCCTATTTTTTACTCCGGATTAATAACAATAGGAAGCGGAGGCCTTTTATGGTTATATAAATTCCGTCAAGAGACTTCAGTCAGTAAACGAGAAGCATACATCATCGTTGCGATGGGCTGGTTTGTTATTTCAGTTTTCAGCACCCTGCCCTATCTCCTCAGCGGCACCTGTACGCACTTTGCTGATGCCTTCTTTGAAGCTGCATCGGGATTGACCTCAACCGGCTCTTCCATTCTCACCGATGTAGAATCTACTCCTGCAGGAATCCTGTACTGGAGGAGTCTTACGCAGTGGATCGGCGGTATGGGTGTAGTTATCCTTACCGTAGCCATATTCCCACTCCTCGGTATCGGTGGAAATGAGCTCTTTGTCGCAGAAGCGCCCGGCATTAAATCAAGTAAAATTCACCCTAAGATATCTGCTACAGCTAAGCGTCTGTGGCTTATTTATGTAGGGCTTACCATCGTACTTATCTTCCTGTTATGGGCTTCGGGCATGACCTTTTTTGACGCAATAAATCACGCTTATGCATGTATGTCCACCGGTGGATTCTCTACCAAGAATACAAGTATTGCTGATTATTCAGGCCTCATTCAATACATATTGATTCTCTTTATGTTTATTGCCAGCGTTAATTTCAGCCTTTTATACTTCGGTTTAAAATTCAAGATTGGACGTATCTTCCGCAATGATGAGTTCAAGACCTTTTTCATCGTCCTCATGGGCTTTTCCCTTATTTTTACGGCTAATCTGTATTTTCAAGGCACTTACGACCTTGAAGAAAGTTTCAGGGCAAGTGCATTTCAAGTCATTTCTATCATCTCGACAACCGGCTTTGTTTCTGCAGATTATACCGCATGGGGGCCGATACTCCTTTTCCTTTCATTCCTCTTGTTATTTGTGGGCGGATCGTCAGGATCAACCTCAGGCGGAATCAAGATGGTGCGTCATTTTATCTTTTTCAGCAATGTGCGGAATGAATTCAAGAAGCTCCTTCACCCACGTGCTATTATTCCCTTATATATGAACGGAAAAATTGTTCCCAATTCCATTATATCCCGCGTTCAGGTATTTCTCGTTCTCTACATCGGCATTTTCTTCATAGGCTCGCTTGTCCTCATGGCAATGGGCATTGATTTTGTCACTTCAATGGGCGCAACCATTACCGCATTAAGTAATGTCGGCCCAGGAATAGGTGCTGTAGGTCCGGTTGATAACTATGCTTGGATGCCCTTGAATGCCAAAGCTTTTCTGGGAGCCATCATGATCGTCGGTCGTCTCGAGATTTTTACAGTTTTGATACTCTTTATGCCTTATTTCTGGCGTAAGTCGTAGTCACTTGTGAACATCATCAATTGTTTCGGCATTTATAAGCTTACGCAAATGCTCTTTCTGACTTTAATTAAATCATGCCTTTTATGATTACGCACGGAAATACTGATACAATAGTGGCGAGGGCGACTCCTCAAGGACAAGGTGCCATAAGCGTTCTGCGTATGAGTGGTGCAGAGGCTATACCTATCATGCAATCAATTTTCAAGGGATCAGACTTAAGTTCTGCTGATTCACACACGTTGCATTTTGGGAAAGTTCTAGATGGAGGGAAAGTACTTGATGAAGTACTCGTCAGTGTATTCAGAAATCCGCGTTCATATACCGGAGAAGACAGTATTGAGATTTCTTGCCATGCATCGCCCTATATTGTCAATCGCCTTTTGACTATCCTCCTAGAAAACGGAGCTCGGATGGCAGAAGCGGGAGAATTTACTTTGCGTGCATATTTTAACGGCAAAATGGATCTTTCACAAGCTGAGGCGGTGGCAGATATTATCGCTTCTGAATCAGAAAGTCAGCACGACCTTGCCATGAACCAGCTCAGAGGGAATTACTCTTCCGATATTAAGGAATTGCGCGACGATCTTATTCGATTTGCCAGTTTACTGGAGCTCGAGAATGATTTCGGTGAAGAAGACGTGGAATTTGCCGAAAGGCAGGAATTAAAAGATCTGTTGAACACAATCCTGGATAAAATTGGCTATTTCATCGACTCATTTCGCTATGGAAATATCATTAAAAAAGGAATTCCTGTTGCCCTTATCGGACCACCGAATGCCGGCAAATCCACCTTGCTTAATCATTTGCTGCGCGATGATAGGGCAATCGTTTCTGACATTGCAGGGACAACGCGCGATGTGATTGAAGATACAATGCATATCGACGGAGTGCTTTATCGTTTTATCGATACTGCAGGCATACGCGAGACGCAGGATACACTTGAGGCTATCGGTATCGAGCGCACACATAAGAAAATTTCCGAGGCCTCTCTCCTACTCTTTCTCGACGACATCAGGGATTCCATTGAAAATATCCGTGCAAGAGTAGAATCGCTCGTATTGAAACCACAGCAGAAACTACTCTTATTATTGAATAAAGTAGATCTCCTGAGCGAAGCTCAGAGCGTAAATAATATTCAAGAAAAAATATCAGATGCCATAGAAGATATTGATGTTGTGAGCATTTCAGCCAAGCGCGATGAACATCTCGATACATTGACTACTTGGTTGTCAAATAAGGTACAGGAAAATAGATTTCACGACGCGGATACCGTCGTCTCCAATGCTCGCCACCACCACGCTTTTATCAAGGCGCGCAATAATCTTGAACGAGCGCTTCACGGGCTTGAAAGTGGAATTCCTAGCGATCTCATCGCAATCGACATACGGCATGCGTCCATTGCACTGAATGAAATTCTCGGTGAGATTCAGACCGATGACTTGCTCGACAAAATTTTCAGTGAGTTCTGTATTGGGAAATGAGGCTAAGGCTGAGGCTGAGGTTGAGGCTGAGGCTAAGGCTGAGGCTGAGGTTGAGGCTAAGGTTGAGGTTGAGGCTGAGAATGGTTATGAATGATGGATTATGGATTATGGATTACATCTTCTACTTCATCAAAATTGAAACACTTAAACCATTTTCCCATCTCAGCCAATGGCTAATGGCCAAAAGCTAATGGCTCCGCCGAAGGCGGCTATGGCTGAGCTCTAACTTTACAAATCACAAATCACCCTTTAAACATTCCGGGAAGAAAAGCAATTAAAATCTGTAATAAGTAAACCAAAGTAATTTAATACTCATGAAGCAATGGTTTGTCGTAATAATCTGCATAAGCATAGGGCTCGGTGCTTGCGTAAGTAAAAAGAAATATTCTACACTGGAAGGATCCAAGATGCGTCTTGAGAATGAAGTTCTCAGACTGCAAGAAGTAGAAGCAGATTATCAGGATCTCCAAAGGAAATATGCGGCGCTTCAAAAAGATTTTCAAGCTGAACATAAAAACCTTAAGTCCCTTTCTTCAAAGTATAGTAATCTCATGAATACCTTCAATGCTTTGCAAGGTGATTACGATGCACTTCTTGAGAAAAATAAGGCACTCGTCAAAATTTCCTCAGAAGAGAAAGCCGACCTTACTGCTGAAATCCTCAATAAGCAGGAAGCTTTAAGAGAAAAAGAGGAACGATTACAAGAGCTATCCCTTGAACTGAAAGCTGAACGTAATAATCTCGGCACATTACAAGATAGCTTAGAGATAAGGGAAGCGAGAATTACAAAGCTCGAGAAACAACTTCAGGCACAACGCTCCAAGTTACTCGGTGTTAAGAACCAGATTTCCGATGCCCTGCTCGGCTTTCCTAAGGAAGATTTAACCGTAGAACAAAAAAATGGTAAAATCTATGTTTCTTTAAGTCAGAACCTCCTATTTGCCAAGGGGAGTGACAGAATTGACCCCAAAGGTATCCAAGCAATACAAAAACTCGCCGAAGTCTTAAAGAAACATCAGAAACTCAATATTGAAGTCGAAGGACATACAGATAGTGACGGATCAATATCCAGAAACTGGGAATTGAGCACTGAACGCGCATTGTCTGTCGTTAAAGTTCTTCAAGATAGCGGCGTAGATCCGACGCGTATTACGGCTTCCGGCAGAGCTTTCTATGCTCCGGTCGCCCCCAATGATTCTCCGGAACACAAAGCGTTAAACAGAAGAACTGAAATTATCTTGTCACCCGACCTTCATGAGCTACTGAAATTAGTCGATGGAAAATAAGGTTGAACTATGCGGTATGTTTAAAAAGGCATAAACTGAAATAAATGATTTAAATTCATTCAGCATTGCTTAATTTCTTGAAATGTGTACTGCATAGATTACAATAGAATTTTAACCAGCGTGCGATGTGCTCCGGAATTCATAAATAATTGGACAAATTCATTGAATAGCTATAGAAAAAGCCCTATGTTACATTTCCCTAATGAAAACCAATAAACATATAAGCGACTTCCGGACAAAGCATACATCCTTATTATGCCTGCTTCTATGCATCTTCATTTTAAGCTACCATCCTGTAAAGGGGCAAAAAATCTGTGGTAATCGCAGCATTGCCGAATCTCAATTGCCTTTTCTACAACAAAATAATGAGAAGTTGTCTCGTCCTGTACCGCTTTCAGAGTTGAGCTTTCCGGTGACCTTACGGAATAAAACCATATATATTCCCGTTGTTTTTCATCTGATCTATCGCACAGAAGAACAGAACCTTCCTACTTCTCTCCTCCTTCGACAGCTCGACATTTTAAATAAGGCATTCAGTAAAGAGCAAGCAAGAAGAACTCTCCATCTCGGTGATAAAGAATATCGTATCGGACGACCCAATATCCGGTTTTGTCTTGCGACGGAAACAACGATAGGTGGGCTGACGAGTGGCATTATACGCAGTCAGACAATCCGTAAAAACATCGGCATTCAATATATCTCCCAGAATAGAATAGCTGCATATTACGAGAGATTCGGAGGACAGAATGCCTGGGATACGGATCGTTATCTCAACATCTGGATCTGCGAAATGGGTGATATTCTCGGGCGCGGCACAATCCCCACAGAGCCACATTACCCGGAGGAGGAAGGGGTAATGCTTGACTTGAATACTATCGGTGATCAATCTACACATGGAAAAGGCTTAACCATTGTCCATGAGGTCGGTCATTACCTCGGATTATATCATCTCTGGGGAACAGATATCGGTTGTGATGGTGGCGACTATGTCCAGGATACACCGACACAGTATGGCCCGGATTATTTCTGCAATAAAGTAGAAAGCTGTGGTTCACCGGATTTATACTTCAATTACATGGGATATGTGCCCGACAATTGCATGCTTATGTTTACTGAGGGTCAAGTGGACCGTATGAGAGCAACAATTACTTCATATTATCCGGGATTTACCCGGAATCTCCCTTGTAGTCATAGCAAATTAACAGAATCAAATACACTTTATACCTATATTGAGTCGAGTACAATCTACCTGCAATCTCAGGTAAAAGACAGAGTCCTTTCCGGCAGGTTATGCTTGTATGATGCTACCGGCCGCCTCATTTTTACCGAAGAGTTACGAGCTCAGCATATCGGAGCAATTAAAGCACTTACACTACCGGCAGGTATATACTATTTAACATTTGACTCTGAAGACAATTGGCTTATGTACCGACAGAAAATCATTTACTATCCGCAATAAGGTATAGAATCGGAGCCGTTTCCCGATTGAGTATTAGTCCGGAGTATATTTGCAGAATTCCTTACTTCTTCACTTGAACAATGAACTATTTCTAGATAATTCTACGAGTATCAGCCATAGATATAAATAGAAGCACAGAAAGCAATGATCAAGCCGAGAGAATACAAGGCATATCGTTTTATTGGGAGCAGATCGCGCATTTCCAGCGCCAGATTACGTCTAATCCAAACAAATTGCAGCGCCTTCATAAAAACATTGGCAATGACTGTTGCCCACACAATACCGAAGAGGCCGTACATTTGCGAAAGCAAGATACTCAAGATAAGATTGAGAAGTGCCTCCGCGATAGAAAACCTGAATAGCACCCATTCTTTGTTCTCCAAGAAAAAAAATACCTGAATGATAAAAACATGGAAGATTAAAATCAATAGATAAGTGTTAAAAATAAATGCTGAGATCAGGAAATCTCCATCATACACAAGGGGGTACAGAAGTGGACTTATCAACATAAGGAGGATAGCCGGAAGGAAGATAATCAATGTATGTGTTTTAATTTCCTTGCGTATTGCAAGGGCTTTCTCTTCCAAGGATTTATGCTTCAAGCCAGCTAATAAACCTTGTCTTAGACCTGCAAGTAGAATCATAAATACGGGGAATTGCCTCGCTCCATACTTAAAATAAAGAAATGTTGCATCGTCAAATCTATATTCCACTACCCACAAGTCTATAAAGGGCATGATGCCATTTACAACGGTCTGTGCAGCTATAGGTGTTACAACTGCAGCAAAGGAAAGCATTATTGCACGCGAGTATTTTTCATTCTTCAATAAGCGATGTAAGTGAAACGTGCGGATAAAATAAAGTAAGGTCAACAAGCCCAGCATCAGGTTTATCGTCCCGTAATAAATACTCAGACATACGATAAGCGCTTGTAATCCATATACTATAATTGAGTATGGCAGTAAGTAGAATCGGCGCTGTAACTCAAGAAATATCCAATCGTATTGCTCCGCGGTTATCATAAAATAGGTAAATCCTGCAAGGAGGAACAATCGTTCAATGTCATATCCGACATCACCGGCTGCAATGTAGTAGGATAATACGAGCACGAGCACTGAGATAAGAGCAAATACGTGAATGGCATAGAGCCGCGACCTCGTTGTCCCTCCTGTATTCCCCTTCCAAGCAAATGCCGCAGTCTTTGTCCCATTTAAGATGAAGTACCGCGAGAATTCCGAAAGAAAGAACAGCATCTCGATGAGACCGATTAATTCATGAGATACACCGAGTTTTACAAGTACGACACCTTGCAAGAATACGCATGCGAAGCGTACCATCCCGCTCAGTTGTAGCGCTCGCGTGTTGCTATCGCCGGACATAAAACGTTGAAATATCTTCATAATCTCTGACAAAGGTACTTATTCTTCCTTTGCCTTCTGTACTTTATTCACCTAGTGTATATCGAGAATAAGGGAAATAAAAAAGAGAGCCTTCGGCTCTCTTTTCTTTAAATCATTTTCATTTGAAGGTCTTGTATAGACCTCAATTTTTTAGGATCCCATTGTTTGTTTAATCATGCGTATCGTCTTCAGCCTTTTACCACTTGTTGAAAATACGGTGACAAAATAGGTTCCTGCTCTTAACTTATCCAGTGAAACTACTCCTGCGTGCTTTCCATTCAGGTTGTCCTTCTTGACTTGTCTGCCGAGCAGATCGTACACAAAAACATTTCCTATATGAGAAGGCGATTTTATTGTGATGTAACGCGTTGCCGGATTGGGAAATATGCTGACATCTGTTCTCTCTACCTCTGCATATCCTATAGCAGTCGGCGATTGTGCAACAAATTTCACCTTGATATACATAGAATCACTATTGTCGATATCATTTCTGAATAGTTTCACATAAATAACGGCAGAATCTCCATCATTTCCTCTGGTACGCATGTGAACAGTCATTTCACTCGTATCATAAGGACTCATTTTAAAATCTCTCGTTGATATTGATGGAAGGTAACATAGATTCTTATCGCAGACCTGAAATCCCCAGCCTCTGTTACTGGAAGAATGGATGATTTTCACCCACGTGATACCCATGCTATCACCTAGCGTGCTATAAACATAGTTTTTCTGATAAAAGTCAACTTTTTCACCATCGGTATTGAATTCAACAACCTGTGTTGCATGCTCTACATCTAGTGGAACAGGAACAAGTTGTGCTTGTAAGCTTCCGCAAATGAAGAAAAGTACCAGTCCAAGTAAAGTATAATTATATCTCATAAGCATTTTTATTTGTAATGTACATATTATAATGCACTTATGCAAGCAAAAGCTCACATTTTAAGATAAATTTAAGAGATTGGGCGGATTATACCACACAATCGCCCAATCTCTTAAAATATTACACTCTAGTGAACTACGATTACAGGAACACCTTTATAGAGGTTTTCCCCACGCAATTCAAGGATATATCGTCCTGCAGGCAAGTCAGTTACATCTGCAGAGAAGGTATTGTTTCCCGTATGTAAAGTACCATTAAATACAGACTGAACTTTCTGTCCGCTCATGTTAACGATAGAAATTTCAGCTTGAATATTTTTCTCCAGATTAATTTCTACCTGTGCATTGCTATATGCAGGTTGTGGATAAACAGTCATCTCGTTGATGAGTAAATCAGCAAAATTGGTCGATGTAGGATCGAGTAATTCTGCATTCACACTATTCAAGATAAACTGAACATCTTTATTTTCCACCCACAAACTTACATTCAAGTCGGAGAATTCCTCAACGGAATGTTCAGTAGCATTATCGATACGATTAGCTTCAAGACCATTTGGTGGAAGTCTGTATTCACCATTAAAGGTATAAGACAATTCAAATTCTTGTGGCTCAAGCACAGGAACCGACGTGATATCAATTCCTTCATTACCACCGATCAACTTCTTCACAACATGATAGAAAACAGTCTCGCCATTGGTTGTAGCATTCTTATAGGTTGTATCCTCGACGATAGCAGCCATTAATCTCGTATTGGGAAGCACCTTGGACAATACCGTATAGGTACCGGTAACCGTAACTGTATGGCTATCTACTTCATATTCTACATTCTCAAAATCAACAAATCCCGGGCTGTTTAATGCCATCTTATAACTTGCGGCGTTCATACTATTGGGATTAATCACATAAACACTACCATCTACACGGAGATTAGGCACGGCATTCACACCGTAATACAATCTTCGGTTAACAGTCTCATCAGTACAATATGGATCACCATTTCCTGGAAAATCCTCTTGGAATTTGATGTAGTGTACATCCTGATCGATATTATTATTGATAATGGTCTGGAACTTAGCGTTACCCGGCTTACAAGGTGGGCAAGAACTTGAGGTAAACATCTCACTTAAAGCAAGCTTTTCAGCAACATCTTCCTCGGCGACGACGGAATATGCAATTGTAGTAGCATCAAAATCCACTGCCTGCCCATTGATATGCGTCACGTCAACTGAAATTTCCATACCCGGAGTTTTGATTAATTCGGCAGGTATTTCAAGACCTTTCGCTATCTTCTCATACGTTCCTAGTCCGACATCACTGAGTTCAAGTTCTGTTGAATCCTCGCCTGACTTCAATGAAACCGTTAAAGATTCAATCGTCTCGGCACCGAGGTTCTTCAGATTAAACTTATAAAAGACAGGATCACCTTCTACTATGTATAAATCATTCGCTGCATTGGAGATTTCTGCACCCAGCACATTATTCAATGTCATAAGACCGAGATTATCGATGATGACATAGTACTTATCATTACTGTTGTATCGCACGGCGATTGAAATAGTATCTCCTTGATATTTTGTTATATCAGCAACATGTTCAGCATAAAACTCACTCGTAAGCGGATCAAATGTCTGTACGAGTTCAAAGCTGTCCGGCTCTGCACTATTATCCGGATCAACTAGTATTTGCAATCTCTCCAGATAATTGGGATTATAAGAATATCCGTCAAATGTGAAGAAGGTCTTCAAGCCGGCTGAATCAACAACAACATCTTGAATTATCATCCAGTCATCAGCTTGTCCCGGAGGGCTGAACCATGAATTGGATATTGCAAAAACATCCGTTCCTCCTGTAAAGGTAGTCAATACCCAGTTAGATGTCTGTAAACCTGCTCCCGGTTGATTGCCGTCGCGATCGATGACGGTGAAATTATCCGGGAAAGTTCCTGATTGGAAATCTGTTATGAGCTCTCTTTCCACGCCATCTTGTCCATATAGCTGTGTTCCGAGAAACATGGTGGCTACGCAAGCCATTAAGAGTATTATTCTTTTCATAAAGTAAAATATTGATTTGAAAATGAATGAATTTAAAATCTTCCGTATAGGTCCCGCCCATCGGAATTATCCTTATCTATAACAAATCTAAGAAATCAAGTGCGAAGTTCAGATTATTTACCGCTTTAATTCAATATCTTAACAGAATATTATGCTTTTGGCGCTTGAAATATCAATAATCGCCCATTAAACGGCGGAAAAGCCATTCAAGGAGCAGGAGTAAAGCAAGGAGACCACCTATCCACTCAATAGAAATCAGCGGCTGGTTTTTCTCAGAGCTATATTGCACTTCATTGGCATAAGGAGATGCTTTTAAAGCATTGATATTTTCATCGAGATTTCTACCGTCCCACAGGGCTCCACCGGACTTATCCGCAAGTTCATTTAAGAGTGCATAATCTGCCTGGAGGTTCAGATATTCCCTCTGCACTTGTTTAACCGTGAATTGCCCATGTTCCGTATAATGACTTCCGTCAAATGTCGCTTCGGCTTCCCATCTATAGGTTCCGGGTTTAAAAAATCCCGCATCAAGGCTATAGTTGCTCTTCATGGGCGTAAAGGTGTAATCATACTGCTTCCCCTCCGATCTTATCGTAAGAGTGATAGTCGGTTCAACTGAAAATTGATAGGCATCATTATATATGCTTGCCGAAAAGCGTACGGGCTCATTTTCATCATATATGCGCTTTTCTGAATCTACTCTGAAGCGCCGGAGATCTTTACTTGTCCCGAGATACTTTACGAGCTGTGAAATAAAGTTATCAAAGAGCGTATTCGCTGAATTTTCCATATAATCAAATCCCTTCCACCTCCAGAGTCCCTCTCCGGTAATCAAAGCCGATTTCCTATTATTATAATCTCTGACAATAATTAAAGGTTTCTCCGTCTCAATCTCTCCTATTTTCTGTTTCAAGAGCATCTGAGAACCGGAACCGAGCTCATATTTTGCATAAGGAACATCAAGGGGAGGAAATATTTCTATCGATTCCTTAAACTGTTCTTCGAGCTTAAAATAATTGAATGATGGATCAGCATAAGCTTGAGCTTTATCCCCTTTCCTGCTCAGCTCATGAATCTGTACAATATTCTCATGGGCATTCAAGCGTTTTAAGTCGGTCTGTGATCCGACTATCCACAACACCGGAAGTTTCTTCTTCTTGATTGATTGTATCAGGTCAACAGCACTCCCTCGCACCGACGGAACCTGATGTAGGATAAGCAGATCGTAGGTGCTCAATAAGTCGGGCTTCTCGGGGAGAATAAATCTATCAACCTCATAATTCTTAAATGTTTTCAATGCGGCATATAATGCGCCGATATCAGGATGAGGTGCCGATGCTATTATAGCTATTTTCTGTCGAGAATCAATGACATCGATAAAAATATCGCGGTAGTTATTTGCCTCTGTAATTTCCCCTGCTACCGGTGGTACGACTACCCGGAGATGCTGGACGCCCACTTCATCGGCTATCGCTTGAAATTCAACCGTCTGAAAGAAGATACCATCGTGTAAATTGAGTTTTTTCTGTGTAAGAAGCTTTCTTTTTCCTTCTGCATTGATCTCATAGAGTTGGATCAGCTCTTGGCCGGCTCTCATTTTCTCTCCGAGCACATCAACTTCAATCGGAAATTTATCTCCGAGATAGGCAATCTTATTGTGGAGGACTTGGGCTATTTTAATATCACTTTTCTGTGTCGTATCCCCAAATGGCACCGGATAAATAGGCGATTTTAACCCGGGAATATCATAAATTGGATTGGCCCCTCGATTATAAATCCCATCCGTCATAAGCACAATCCCGGCGAGTGGAATGCCTTCGTAGCGAGATTTGACGTAAGTCAGAGCGGCATCTATATCCGTCGTCGTACCATCAAAGTCGAGCCTTCCCGAAGTTGTAACTTCATCGGTAAAATATAGGATATCAAGCTTAAATTGCGCATTCAGCTTCTGCATAATAGCCCTTATCCGCTGCGTGACTGATGTAGAATCCGCCACTTCAGGCGCAATCATAGATTGTGAATTGTCAATTGCAACAACAAGTCGCGGTTCTTCCGTATGTGTCTCAAAATACCTTATCACCGGACCGAGAAGTAAAAATGCAAGTACCGCGACTACAAAGCCACGTATCAATGCCAGCCCGATAATTTTCCACCGGCTATTGAATTCTCTCAGATGTGAACGGTAGTAAAAGAAAACAGCATAAGCTATTCCTAGTAGTACACAAGCCAGGAGAAGCCATGGTGAATAGTCCAATTGTAAGAAGTCCAAGTTCATATTTTATTTTCCTCGTGCAAAGATGCAATTTTCATAGGGAAATTATAGTTTTAACAAGCTTTATTCATAAGCCTCGGAACTTAATCTATAGCTTGTGGCCGATTCAACTTTTTCTGCCCCGGACTTTAAACAATGAAATTCAATATTTATTTTATTTTCACGTTCTGGATATGACGAATATTAAACAAAGGAACCTATGTTACGCAAGTTAACTATATTATTGACAGCATTAATCTGCACATTTTCCCTCCGGGCTTCATACATCTTCATTCCGATGGACCTTGAGCAAACCGACCATTTAAAGGCCTATGGCATAATGTATGATGTGCTTGCTGAGGGCTATGAGGGATGGTGGCTATTGAATTATCGAGGAGGAAGCTTTGCTTTTCAATACACACAAGAATTTGAGAAGGAATGCATTGTGCGTAACGTAAGCTATAAGACCATCTCCAATGCACAGTTCACCCGGATAAGACAAGAAATTGCCAATCCCGAGATAAATCAGGAGGCAATCAAACTTGAAGTTGCTCCCAAGATCGCGGTGTACACACCTAGTCATAATGCACGTGGAGAGCGCATTCAACCTTGGGATGATGCGGTTACCCTAGCTTTAACTTATGCCGAGATTCCTTATGAAACAATTTATGACAGAGATGTGATTGAAGATAAACTTGCTCAATATGACTGGCTACACCTGCACCACGAGGACTTTACCGGTCAGTATGGAAAGTTTTACCGTTCATACGGAACGACTAAATGGTATCAAGACAATGTAAAAAGGATGGAAGAACTCGCTGCTTCACTGGGATTCAGTAAGGTATCGGACTTAAAACTCGCTGTTGTCCAGAAAATAAAAGAATACGTCGCTGGCGGTGGCTTTATGTTTGCTATGTGTTCTGCAACCGATACTTATGATATTGCACTCGCTGCTGCCAATGTAGATATTGTACCGGAGATATTTGATGGTGATCCCATCGCTCCGCATGCCGATGACAAACTAGATTTCAGCAACACCTTTGCATTTGAGAATTTTACGCTTGTTAAAAATCCGATGGTCTATGAATATTCGAGCATTGACAATATTCACAGGCAAGTAAGTCCCGATCAGGATTACTTTCAGTTATTTGACTTCTCGGCCAAGTGGGATCCGATTCCTACGATGCTTACGCAAAATCATACTCGTACCATAAAAGGCTTTATGGGACAGACCACTTCTTATGTCGATGATTACGTAAAGTCCAATGTCATTATCCTCGGTGAAAATAAAGCTGCCGGGGAAGTGCGATACATTCACGGGACTTATGGTAGAGGCACATGGACCTTTTATGCCGGCCACGATCCGGAGGATTATCAACATCGCGTCGGAGATCCACCTACTGATCTCAGTCTGCATCCAAATTCTCCCGGCTATCGACTTATCTTGAATAATGTCTTGTTTCCTGCTGCGCATAAGAAGAAACGCAAGACATAAGCCATATTTTCTATTCTTCCTCGTCTTCTTGTGCCGGTGAGGCATAGTATTTAAACATCGATGGTATTCTATACGCATCATTATCGTATTTCTCCTTGAAATCTGAAGCTCGATGCGATAAACCATCGCTCATTAATAAACTCACCGTCTTCAATGGATCAATCTTATCCATGATAAGTCGGATTATTGCCGTTGCAGGTAAGGCAAGAATCAATCCGGAAATACCCCATAATGCACCGCCGATGATCATAGACATTATGGCGACCATCGGATTTATCTTTATGGATGAGCCCACGACATTGGGGGTGATGAAATTCCCTTCAATCTGCTGTATGGAAGCATACCATATCACAACAGCAACCGGCTGCCATAAGGTTGAGGTTGTCGCAATTGCATAAATAAATGGCAGGAATCCTCCGAGCGTCGTACCGACAAATGGGATGATAGCGAGACATGCTGCCAGCAATCCCCAGAAAATCGGATAATTGATCCCTATAATAAATAATCCAAGACTGTTTAAGACACTTAAAATACCGATAACGATAAGCATACCGTAGCAGTATTTCATAATAACTTCTTGTATTTCCTGGAGAGTCTGGCGCATATTGTCTTGCTTGGACTTAACGCTCTGAATTATGAAAAACTCTTTAATCGCCTGTCGATAATACAGCAAGAAAAAGGTGTACAACAAAGCCAGTAATACCGTCGCTATCGCATAGGTCGAGGAATTCAAGCCTGTCGTTATTACTGAAATAGATGAATTTATTATCGTGCTGATATTGTTCTCTATTGCTGTTATAATGTCCTCTCGCGCAATAGGTACATAGGCCGAAAGATTATTTACAATACTTATCAATGCAACTTGCAGGCGTTGCCCAAGTGAATCCAGATTCCTGAAGATACTTGTTGCTTGAATCCAGAACACCCATATAATGCCTCCTATCGGAATAATTGTAATAATGAAAGAAAGGATAATTGCCAATAATTTGCTCTTGACAAGTCTCTCAAATTTGTCACATAATGGCTTCATAATAAACATGAAAAACACGCCGAAGAACACTGGCTGAAGTAGAAACTTTCCCACTATAGCAAAGTATATAAGCAAAGCGATTACGATGAGGAAAGCAGCTAGTTTCTGTATGTCTAAATTTTGTTTCATGTCCCGATATTATCAATCCTTTGTTACTTAAGATGCAATAAATTTACAAAAACTTCTGCTCTTAATTTACAAATTATGGTTTTTTCTATATAATTGAAGAAAAGTCTACCGGTTGGAAATAAATCCTATATACCACATAGCTTCAAGGCTTCCGGAATTACAGTCCAATCTGATTGACCGAAATATAGGCTGACTATCATATCTACAACACAAGTCAATGTGCCACAGTATTTCATTACCATCCTCACAAGCGACACAATGGACTCTTCCTATCTTTTTACTCCTAAATACAACAATGAAAGTAAAATAAATATTACATTGCAATATCCAATTAAGCAGCATGACAAATCTCGTACTAGGCAGTCTTATCATAAGTGTATTACATGGCCTCCTTCCCAATCATTGGCTGCCCATTGTTACCGTAGGAAAAAACAGAAACTGGTCCAGCACCAAGATATTGAGAATTACGGGCATTGCAGCTCTTGCACACACCTTGAGTACGATCCTAGTAGGTGTCGTAATTGCGCTACTGGGCCTTACCCTCGGAGAAACTATCCATCACTTTACTTATGTTATTGCACCGCTTATTCTCATAGGCATAGGAATATGGTTTATTGTACAACATTATAGACATAAACACTTTCATTTAAACACACAGCGGAGCTTATACAGTGAAAAATCGGATAAAACCCTCATCATCGGGCTCGCTACTGCGATGTTTTTCTCCCCTTGTCTAGAAATCGAAGGCATTTATTTACAAGCCGGAGCATTGGGCTGGGAATCTGTTCTTTATGTATCCTTGATTTACCTCGTATTTTCAATCGTCGGAATGCTTCTATGGGTTTTTCTCTCGCTGAAAGGTATATCTAGGTTAAACTGGCATAAAATTGAGCATACATCGGGAATTATTTCCGGCATTATCTTAATTTTACTCGGCCTACTCTTCTTTATCGCCCATTAAATACTAAAAACAAGTCGGATAGTAGTCAAATTGCCCTACCCAATGGCTGAGGTTGAGGCGGCTTCGCCGCAGGCGTAAGTCGTAAGTCGTAAGTCCGGTAATCGGTAATCGGCTAATTGCTCATTGTCCATTGCTCATTGTACATTGAAATACAGCTATCTTCTTCATCAAAATTGAAACACTTAAACCATTTTCCCAACCCAGCCAATGGCCAACAGCTAATGGCTAATGGCTCCGCCGTAGGCGTGATATTGACTGAGGCTGAGATTGAGGCTGAGGCTGAGGCGGCTTCGCCGCAGGCGTAAGTCGTAAGTCGTAAGTCGTAAGTCCGGTAATCGGTAATCAGCTAATTGCTCATTGTCCATTGCTCATTGTTCATTGTCCATTGCTCATTGTTCATTGAAATACAGCTATCTTCTTCATCAAAATTGAAACACTTAAACCATTTTCCCAACCCAGCCAATGGCCAACAGCTAATGGCTAATGGCTCCGCCGTAGGCGTGATATTGACTGAGGCTGAGGTTGAGGCTGAGGTTAAGGCTGAGGCTGAGACTGAGGCGGAGGCTAAGAAAAGTTATGGATGATGACTCAAGGCGAGACTACGAGCTCAGCTTGCTGAGCGAGATAGTTCGACCTAATCCGCCGAGGCGGAATGATGGATTATGGATTGCTTCAATCCTTCAACTCTTCAACCCTTCAACTTCACGACTTCACACCTTTACTACAATCATAGATTGGCCTCAGTATGTAAAATTACGGACATATTACTCAACTTACTGACATAGGAATTGCCTATACCACAAGCATTTTATACCTTCGCAGCTCATACGAAGAGAAAACAAATGAGTGAACACATAAACTTTGAAAAGGAAGATGGCGTAGGCATTATCACCTTAAATCGCCCAAAGAAATACAATAGTATCGTCAGAGAGATGGCGCTTGCCTTTCAGGAAGCGTTAATCAATTGTGCCGATGATGAAAATATCAGATGCATCTACATAACAGGAAAGGGGAAAGCATTCTGTGCGGGGCAAGATCTCGTTGAAGCAACAGATGAAAGCTCGGGAATTGCGCTTGAGAAGATCGTTTCCGAGCATTACAACCCGATAATCAGGCTCATAAGGACAATTGAAAAGCCGGTTATCGCTGCTGTGAACGGTGTAGCAGCCGGCGCGGGAGCCAATATTGCACTTGCAGCGGATATTGTACTCGCTGCTGATTCAGCCTCTTTTATTCAGGCCTTCAGTAAAATAGGGCTTATTCCTGACAGTGGCGGAACATATACGCTACCGCGTTTAATCGGGAGGCAGAAAGCTTCTGCTTTAATGATGCTGGGGGACAAGGTTGACGCAAGCGATGCAGAACAGATGGGAATGATCTATAAAGTATATGCAGACGAGCTATTTGCGGAAGCTTCAAGAGACCTGGCAAGTCAAGTAGCACAGATGCCTACCAAAGCTCTCGGTCTCACTAAGCGGGCGCTCAATGCATCGGAACATAACAGCCTGGAAGATCAATTATTCCTTGAAGAACAATTGCAGGCAGAAGCGGCAAGCACACAGGATTACGCCGAGGGAACAAAGGCATTTATTGAAAAAAGAAATCCAAAATTTACAGGAAAATGAACGAATGGACAATAGGCGTCGTGGGAGTCGGCTCCATGGGCAGAGGTATTGCTCAGGTTGCGGCTACACACGGCCATAAAGTACTTATCTACGATAAAAATAAAGAAGCGATCAATGAAGCTGCCGAATTTCTGCGCCACATCCTCAACAGACAGGTTGAAAAAGGAAGGATGCAAGATGAAGATGTACAACTTATCCTAAGCAGGATAATATTTGTCGAGAATATCGGCGACCTCGGAGCCTGTCAACTTATCATTGAAGCGATAGTTGAAGATATCGAGGTTAAACGCACTATTTTTCAATTGCTTGAAGAAATTACAGATAGCGGAACAATCCTTGCTTCCAATACCTCTTCGCTTTCCATTACCGCAATCGCAAGTGCATGCGAGAATCCGGAAAATATCCTCGGAATGCACTTTTTCAATCCCGCTCCTTTAATGCAACTCGTGGAGCTCATTCCGGCTGCGCAGACGAGAGACGCGACCTTGAGCAAAGCTTCTCACCTCATCCGAAACTGGCAGAAATTCCCTGTTATAGCAAAAGATACGCCCGGCTTTATCGTAAATCGTATCGCAAGACCCTTTTACAGCGAAGCCCTCCGCCTCTACGATGAAGGGATTGCGGAACCGGCTGATATTGATTACGCCATGACTTCCGTAGGCGGATTTAAAATGGGGCCTTTTACCCTGATGGATTATATCGGAAATGATATTAATTTCAAGGTCACCAATATCATTTACAATGCCTTCTATCAAGAACCGCGCTATAAACCTTCATTTGCGCAGAAGCGACTTGTGGATGCCGGCTGGCTCGGCAAGAAAACTGGACGTGGTTTTTACGATTATTCCGAGAGCGATGTAAAGCCCGCGCCTACTGCCGATGAGGGGACACTCGAGAATATATTTACGCGCATTATCATCATGCTTATCAATGAAGCAGCCGATGCCCTGTACTACAATATCGCCAATGAGGAAGATATTGAAACCGCAATGACCAAAGGTGTCAATTACCCCAAGGGACTTCTCCATTGGGCGGATGAACTGGGCATTGATACCGTTGTTGAACAACTCGATCAGTTGTATGAATTTTATCACGAAGAACGGTTCCGCGTATCGCCGATGCTCCGCGCCAAGGCGAAGTTTCAGCAGACTTTCTTCTGATTTCGGCGCACCTGACCCATAGATTTTCATCTGAATAGATCTTGAACTATGCCTTTTAATCCGTATTTTATTATTTATTAAGCTTACGCAAATATCTTTTAATCACAATCATACAAATTTATAACCATGGAAAAAGTATATATTCTCTCAACAGTAAGAACACCGATCGGTAGCTTCGGTGGTGCATTGTCTTCAATAGCCGCAACTGAACTAGGTTCTGTAGCTATGAAAGGCGCACTGAAAAAAGCCAATATTTCCGGCGATGTACTCGATGAAGTATTCTTTGGGAATGTCGTTTCTGCCAATCTCGGCCAGGCACCTGCCAAGCAAGCTAGTCTCGGTGCAGGTATTCCCCACTCCGTGCCTTGTACTACCGTTAATAAAGTGTGTTCATCAGGCATGAAGGCGGTTATGCTCGGTGCACAATCCATTATGCTCGGACAGAATGATATTGTCATGGCCGGCGGTATGGAAAGCATGTCCAATATCCCTTACTATGTTCCTAAAGCGCGATGGGGCTATAAATACGGTGGAGGAAAATTCATCGATGGCCTCGAGAAAGATGGACTGCGGGACCCCTATGACAACGTGGCGATGGGCGTAGCCGCAGATAAAACAGCTGAAGCTGAAGGGATAACGAGAGAAGAGCAAGATAAATATACTATTCAATCATATCAACGCGCTTCCGATAGCTCGGAAAGAGGATATTTTAAAAACACCATAATTCCCGTTTCCGTGCCGCAGCGGAAAGGAGATCCCAAGATTGTTGACACCGATGAAGAATTTAGCCGGGTTAAATTTGATAAAATACCGCAATTAAGGCCGGTTTTCAGTAAAGATGGTACAGTTACAGCGGCAAGCTCATCGACGATTAATGACGGAGCATCAGCCATCGTCCTCGCTAGCGAATCCAAGGTAAAAGAACTCGGACTTGAGCCGGAAGCATTAATATTGAGCTTTGCAGATGGTGCACAAGAGCCGATGAAGTTCCCGACAACACCGGCGATAACAGCACCTATCGCACTTGAAAAAGCCGGCTTATCAGCGGATGATATCGACTTCTACGAAGTAAATGAAGCATTTGCCGTAGTAGCACTCGCATTTATGAAACGATTAAATCTCCCCAATGATAAAGTGAATGTATTCGGTGGTTCTGTCGCTCTCGGACATCCACTAGGAGCATCCGGTGCACGTATTCTTACGACTTTAAATAATGTACTTAATGTAAAAGGAGGTAAATACGGCTGTGCTGCAATCTGTAATGGTGGTGGTGGAGCGTCCGCAATAGTGATTGAGAAGGTTTAGATTGCATTTGGTAAATATCCTCCCAGTCAATACCGATCAAAATGGGAGGTAAACTTTTACATTGTCGATAGATTTAATGCACAAAGTGTGTAATGCACCGAAGGTGCGCAGGATAAAAAGATGACCGGAGGTAGTTTCGGCAAGCCAGAACCAGCTTAACTAAATGCCTTCTTGTCAAAGAAGCTACGAGTTGCTGCTGCGAGCAACACCAAGCTTCTACCGGTCTTTTACTTCCCTTTCCCTTGGATAACCACAAGAATCGTATAGAAGAGGATTTTAATATCAAGTGCAAGCGACATATTCTCGATGTAAAGAATGTCAAATTTTAAGCGTTGAAGCATTTCATCGACATTGGAAGCGTAACCGTATTTCACTTGTCCCCAAGAAGTAATGCCCGGCCTTACCTTCAAGAGATGTTTATAGTGTGGTGCTTGCTCCATGATTAAATCGATGTAGTATTTTCTTTCCGGTCGAGGTCCTACTATGGACATATCGCCTTTTAATACATTAAACATTTGCGGAAGCTCATCGAGGCGCCATTTCCGCATTATTTTTCCCCATGGCGTACAGCGATCGTCATCATCATTGGAGAGTTGTGGGCCATTTTTTTCTGCACCGACGTACATCGATCGGAATTTTATTATTTTAAATGGTTTCCCATGGATTCCGATGCGGTCTTGCGTGTAAAATATCGGCCCGGGCGAGGACAACTTAACCCGTATAGCAATATACAGATATAAGGGGGACAGAATAATCAGAGCAATAAAACTGGCGACTACATCGAAGATCCGCTTCAGAATCTGCTGCCAGCGTGGCAATAGGTCCCGTCGTATTTCTATCAGCGCGGCTCCATACACGTGATTCATATTGACCGACCCAAGCAATATATCATACATGTCAGGAATAATCTTGATAAGGACACTGTGGTCATAATCAAATAAGGTGTCAAATATGCCCTTTAATTTGTCGTGCTCTGAAGTTTCTATTGCCACGATAACCTCTTCGATCTCTTTTTCTTCAATTACCTGTCCTATATCACTGATATGCCCGAGATTCCGAAGGCTGTCCGCAAGCGCATTTTGACTCGAGCCATTGGTATCGATAAAACCTATAAATCTATGGCCGAGCTTCTTGGGCATTTCATTAATTTCCTTGAACAAGCTTACTGCTTTCTGATTCCCTCCTATGATTAATGTATTGAATGCTACCTTGCCTTCCTTAAGCCGTCGCGTTGCTCGCGTCAACAGAATCATTCTTGCAAGTGCTGTCAAGATGAAATGCAGTGCAAATAGTACAAGGACTGAGAATATCGGATTGATGATCGCTGAAGTATAATCATCGTGCAAAAAGATAAAATATATTCCTATAACTCCGGCAAGTGACAAGAAAAAAGTCTCTGACAGTACACGCAACCTACTCATGCGATACAGATCGCGATATGAGTCGAATATCGCATAAAATAAAAGCCATGCAAGTGGAATAAATACAATTGCTTGATAGAACTTAGGATCATCAAACATTCCCGTGAGCCACTCGCCTGTCTCTATCCATTTGCGGAAAGCATAAAAGATTGCCCATGCTAGTGATGCCATCAAGAAATCAAAAGCGATGTAAACAAATAAGTCTATGCGTTTACTCCGTTTCATCAATAATTAACCACTTTGACATTGTCAATATAGGCCGCTTGATCTTCATTGTCATAACGCTCGTTATATTGAACTAGAAAATAAACCGCAACTGAAGCCGCACGTGCCGCGACAATATCCTCCGTGATATCGAGATATATCTTCCTGTACGTATCTCGTGGCTTTAATATAATTTTCTGAATATTGTACTTCTGCCCACTATCATCAACTCCCATGATGCCTACAAGAAGTTCTGTATTACATTTATAATTCATTTCGATGAACATAAACGCCTTCCCTTTCTTGGAGAATTGTACCACAGAATTCACCATCGTTACAGCATTCACATTATCAATGGGATTCACGCTGAGCTTTCCGGAATAATTCCCTTCAAATGGAGCATCACTGACACGCTGCATATACGTATCCTTGTTATTATCTATATCAAACCTAAATGCCGTACCCGCCTCAAAGTCATCCACAAGGGAAAATTGTAGTTCTTCTTCATAATTAAAGGTCGGTGTAAGATGGCTTACTTCTCCTCGCTGCAATTCGACCATTTCTTCATAAGGTTTAATCGCATAATACACATCGGTACGCGAGACCTGACCATTGGTGTACATGCCGGGATTGAGTTCAATTTCCACTTTGCCATCCTTGAGAATAGGTATCCGATGCCCTACAGGATAACCACCGAGGAAATCATTATCCACATAGAGCCATACAAATGGAAATCGTGCCGATTCTGTCCCTTGATGTGCTTGTGTCGATAGCAATACCGTATCAATAAGCAGGTAAGACGGGATCTCCGCTTCTCCTTGTGGTACGCATGAACTTCCTACTATGCAAGCCATGGCAACTAGTACGATAAACTGTATTGTGTATTTCATTTCTTATGAGTAATTCATGATAAATCCGATGAGGAGAATGATGACAAATATCCCTGCAGCGACCTTCAAGGATGAAGTAATACTACTACAATACTTCTCAATAAGTTCACGATAGCGCTCATATCGCGGATATAAATCAGCTTCTCGCTGTTTTCTGCTGAAAATGTGCTTCGTCTTCACTTCAATCCGGTGCTTCAGGAGCTGTTTATACAATTTCACTACCTTGATCCTGAAGTAAACATTAAACCCTATTGCAATTAATACCAAGCCACCGAAAAGAATAATAGGAAAATAATTCATCTGCTTATCCCTTTGGGTCAAAGTATTTATCTGCTTCCTCTATTGCTACTTGAAGACCCGATGGATCCGCTCCACCTGCACTCGCAAATGCCGCTTGACCTCCACCGCCTCCTTTGATATGAGAAGACATTGATTTAATAACTTCACCGGCTGACATGGATAATTTATCCGGAAGTGATTTATCCATTGCTACGATAAGCCTTGCTTTTCCGTCAATATCTGCACCCAGCACCACAACAAGCTTATCTTCATTTCTCAATAACTCAAATACAAGGCCTTTCAATGCATCGCCATTGGGCACTTGAACTACCTTGCTCAGGTAATTAAATTCATCCCCATGCAGAATTTCTTGCCTTAAGGCTTCTTTCAATGCTTGCACTTGCCGGTTTTCAAGCTTTTGTAACTGATTCTTTAAATCTTTATGCGATTCTTGCAGGGACTTCAGCGCATCAATCGTATGTTGCGGTGCCTTTAATTGTGCTTTAATTTCTTCCAGCTCATGGAGCTTACCATCGATAAATTCTTCAGCGGCATCAGCCGTAAGTGCTTCAATTCTCCTCACTCCGGCAGACACCGAAGATTCCGAGATAATTTTAAACAGACCTATATTGCCGGTATATTCTACGTGGCATCCACCGCATAATTCTCGTGAATAAGTCTCGTCAAATGTAATCATCCGCACCTTATCGCCATATTTTTCACCGAAGAGCATCATCGCTCCGGCCTCTTTGGCAGCTTCAATAGGAATTTCCCTGTCTTCAACTTTGTGGATATTAGTGCGGATCTTCTTATTGACAATCGCTTCCACTCTCTTCAGCTCTGCCTCGGTAAGCGCCTGAAAATGAGAAAAATCAAATCTCAGATAATCCGGCCTCACCAGCGATCCTTTCTGCTGAACATGTTCACCCAGAACTTCACGTAAAGCAGCGTGGAGCAGGTGCGTTGCAGAATGATTATTTTCTGTCAATTTCCGCCGCTCGACATCGATAAAAGCATGCACTTCAGCGCTAGGGCTTTCCGGCAGCTTCTTCACCTTGTGTATAATGAGCTTATTCTCTTTTCTCGTATCAAGCACAGGGATCTTTTCCTCTCCGACAAGAAGATAACCGGTATCTCCTACTTGTCCACCTCCTTCCGGATAAAATGGTGTTTCTTGCAAGACGAGCTCATAACTTTCCTTCCCCTTGGAACTTACAGTCCTGTATTTTGAAATCAGTGTTCCACGGACCGAATCAGAATCATAGCCGACAAATTCAGTAGCTGTGTCTTCCGATAAAATCACCCAGTCACCTTGTTCTTTCTCTGCATCCTTTCTCGAGCGACTTTTCTGTGCTTGTAAAGCTTCCGCAAATCCCTTCTCATCGACTTTCCAGCCTTCTTCTGCACCGATTAACTGGCTTAAGTCCAGTGGAAATCCATAGGTATCGTAGAGCAAAAAAGCGGTTTTCCCGTCAAGTGTATCACCCGGCTTCAATTGAAGACTCTGAAGCTTGTTTAAGCCACCGGACAGCGTAGTTAAAAAGTTCTTCTCTTCCTCGTGGATTACCTTAGTGATGAAATCCCTTTGCTTGCCTACTTCCGGAAACAAATCTCCATAATTCTCGATCATTAAATCCACCATCCGGTATAACAGAGGTTCTTGCATATCGAGATATGAATAATAATACCGTACAGCACGACGCAAGATCCGGCGAATGACGTATCCCGGACCCGTATTGGATGGAAGTTCTCCGTCGGCAATCGTAAATACAACAGCTCTGAGATGATCGACTACTACGCGCATCGCAATATCTGAATATGCATCAGAATTATAAGAGTTCTCATACCGAATGCCGGTTATATCTTCTATAAATCGGATAAACGGACTGAATAAGTCAGTTTCATAATTGCTCGCCTTCCCTTGCACTACCATTACCAGCCTCTCAAGTCCCATGCCCGTATCGACATGCTTTGCCGGAAGCTCAACGAGTCCCCCATCTGCCTTTCTCCTGAATTGAATAAAAACCAGATTCCATATTTCAATGACAAGTGGATGATCTTTATTCACTAGCTCCTTTCCATCGAGCTTGTCCCGCTCCGAATCCGACCGTATATCAACGTGGATTTCAGAACATGGTCCACATGGACCGGTGTCGCCCATTTCCCAGAAATTATCTTTCTTATTCCCATCTATAATCCTGTCTCCCGACAAATATTTCTTCCAAATCTCCGCCGCTTCATTATCTCGTACCGTCCCATCTTCTGCATCTCCTTCAAATACCGTCACGTATATCCTCGAAGGATCTAGTTTATAGACTCCTGTCAGTAATTCCCAGGCATAAGCTATCGCTTCTTCCTTAAAATAATCCCCAAAGGACCAGTTTCCCAGCATCTCAAACATCGTGTGGTGGTAGCTGTCCTTTCCCACCTCTTCCAGATCATTATGCTTTCCGGAAACGCGTAAACATTTCTGTGTGTCTGCTACACGTGGATCACTCGCCTTCTCATTCCCCAGGAAAATATCCTTGAACTGATTCATGCCTGCATTAACAAACATTAATGTGGGATCATCCTTCACTACAATCGGAGCCGAGGGAACAATCTTATGTTCATGCTCATCAAAGTATTCTAAAAACTTCTGCCGTATTTCTCGTGCTGTCATAGGTCTTATATTTCACACAAAAGTAATTTTTTTCACGGTATATGCCATATTATTCACATGAAACTATACAGATTGTCCTTCTGAATTCATTTCCCCGATAATCTGCCTCTCCCTAGCTTATGTCTCCTTAATCCAACAATCTAAAATTTATCATTCAAGATTTTTCTACTCTCTTCTCTATCATTGCTTTAACTTATTCTGGATTATTTAAGGGCATTTCTTTCTATAGATTCAAGTGATTAAGTATCAGGACCGTGGTATAATCCTTATTTATGCCATAAATAAGCTTCCTGAAATTGCTGTACATGAATAAAGCGGGCAAAATTGAATACTGAGGAAGATTTTTATACTCTCGTGACAATATGAATTATGAATAGCCGTTCCTTAGACTTTAAATCACAGGCTTTAACGCACTATTGACAGTAGGCATACACAATAGAACTGCTGCTTAAACAATATTCTATCATAAATATAAGCTCTGAGATAAGGAGCATAGAATTGTTTACAAGATGTTAACACAAGGCAGAAGGAACAGTATTAAATTTGGCTCTAAGTGATTATTACAATAAATATAAATAAACAGAAAATCAATTATTTATACATTACATATAATCATAATATAAATTAATTACTAATTATCAGGAAATTACATATCCAAGGCTTGCTGATATTTGCGGAAGCAAATTTTTAGTATTCTATTTGGGATATCCGTTCCCATACATTACTTTTGTTGCATCAAGCAAAATATAGCATTAAAGATTTAGTAGGACTTCCATTTATTCCGATTATATGAAGAAAAAATATATATACAACCCAAGGACGCTCAAGTATGAAGAGTATAAGAAGAGTAATAAATCCATTTTTTTGCGTCTTGTGGGCATGGGAATCCTTGCGATAATGATAGGCGTAGGATTATTTTACTATCTGAACCGGATATTTCCATCGCAAGAAGAACAAGCTCTGAAACAAGAACTTGCACAGATGGAGCTTAAATACCACGCCTTGAATGATCAGGTAGGCTTAATGTCCAAGGTACTCACCAATATCCGGAAGCGAGACGAGAGTGTTTATAAAATTATGTTTGGGATGGAGCCGATTGATGACGGTCTCTGGAATGGTGGTATCGGTGGTCATGAAACTCTGGAATTCAGTGATGGTGAAGAGTTGATCAATCAAGTTGACAAGAAGGTTTCCAAGCTTGAACGGCAATTTGTTCTTCAATCCAAGGTACTTGAAGAAGTCCAGGCACTTGCACAGCAAAAACAAGAAAAGCTAGCTCATACACCTTCCATAAAGCCGGTTAAAGCGAGTGCATTAAAGTATGACGTGAAGCTTTTAAGTGGATTCGGTATGAGGATTCACCCAATTCAGCACATAAGAAAAATGCATACCGGCATAGATTTCACTTGTCCCATCGGTACAATTATCCACTCCACTGCGGATGGTGTAGTGAAGAGAATCACTTATTCTAGTACGGGATATGGGAAGCACGTCCTTATCGATCATGGATTTGGATATACGACTTTATATGGACACATGTCAGAAATTGACGTAAAGGAAGGACAGGAAGTGAAACGCGGTCAGAAAATAGGTCTTGTAGGCAACACGGGTTCTAGTACCGGCCCCCATGTTCATTATGAAGTAAGGATAAATGGCAAGCCGGTTAATCCTATCAATTATGTAATGGATGGGCTTTCACCGGAAGAGTATGCTGAACTCGTCCGTGTTTCCAAGATACCTAATCAATCATTTGATTAATTTACGGAGCTCAATCTCCTTGTGCTATTTACATTGAATTTTCATGTTAATGGATGCGCATCGCTATAAATCTACAGCAAATAATCTTTCATATACACTTGAAGATATTCAAAAACTCCTGCTGCGTTTCCATAGTGCCTATCCGGACGATATTATACAATGGGCATATCAAGAACACGGAGCAAAGCTCGTCATGGGAACGGGATTCGGGCCATCGGGAATATGCTTGATTCATCGCATACATTATCTGGGATTGGATATTCCGATTTTTTATCTGGATACCGATCAATTATTTCCCGAAACTTATGAACTCTGCAAGCAATTGCAAGAGCGCTTCAAGCTAAACATTATTCAGCTTAAGCCGGAACTATCACTACAAGAACAAGCTTCAAAATACGGTGATAAACTCTGGGAGAAAAATCCGGATCAATGTTGCTACATCCGTAAAGTTAAACCGTTACAGGACTTCCTCTCCGACAAATCTGCATGGATAACCGGTATCCGCAGGGATCAATCAGCGGCGAGAAAAGACACAGAAATCTTTGAAATCGATCCCGTCAATGAAGTCTTAAAAGTAAATCCACTTGCACACTGGACGGCAGATAAAATCTGGGATTACATTAAACTGTACAAGCTACCGTATAATCCACTTCACGACCGCGGATATCCTAGCATCGGCTGCATTCCTTGCACGTCTCCTGTCAAAGTCGGCGAACATAACAGAGATGGTCGCTGGAAATCTACAAGTAAATCAGAATGTGGCATTCACCTTCCGAGTCAGGAATTTCAAGCTCAACTGAAGGATAAGAGCACCGAAAACTAATATTCCGACACACTTACCTCATCATTCATTTTCTCAAGTGCCTTAAATTCCGTCTTTCAATGCACAATGCATTCCGTAAAGATTATCGAGAGCTCTGCTAGCGAGCCAATCTTATCGTTCATAAATTGGCAATATTACTGGGTGTTTCATTGTGTTCAAGACTTACAAATACGCACAATTCCCTTTATTATATACTTTTAACTGTTTAATTTATACTTCTGACATACAAGTCATTACAACAGTTTACTTCATTTTTCTTTCCTTAGCACTTATAAATTAAAAGATTCTTAATATCTTAGCCTTGATATCATGGTAAACACACAAGAACTGACAAAACGGTATTACACAATAGGAGAAGTTGCGGAAATGTTTGACGTCTCCACTTCACTCATACGATATTGGGAGAAGGAGTTCAGTAATATAAAACCGCACAAGAATGCCAAAGGTGACAGGAGATTTACCCCCAAGACGATAAAACAGCTCAATCTTGTCTACCACCTTGTCAAAGAACGTGGTTTCACTATCGATGGTGCGCGCAATGAACTCCATAAGCAATCTATCCGCTTAAAGCAGAAGAGAAAATTAAAAAATAAACTCCTCAGCTTGAAGAAGCGCATTAAAAGCCTTTCTCTTTCACTAGTTCTAGATGAAGAGGAATAAGCATTTCCTATACAATTCAAGGTGATTGACTACTGAGTTTATGAGAAATACGATGGAGCCGGGATTTATTCATTCACTGCATACTTATCTCTCGTTCACAGGTAACAAGGTCCTTCTTTTCATTGCTGGCAATAAGGCAAGTCTGTTGCAGGATGTCGGGGAATTGCATGCATTGAATAAACCAGGCATGGTTATCCTCATCAAGTGTTGTTCCCGGTTCATCCAAGATAAGGAGTTGTGATTCTGTAATCATACACAAGCCGAGTTTCAGGCGTTGTCGCATTCCACTAGATAAGTTATCAATGCTTTTATTACTATGTTTATCGAGGCGGACGAGTTCAAGGAAGCTATCGAGATCATAGCCACTTCTCAGCGGTCGTAATTTAGATTGAAAGTTGACATATTCCCTGACCGTAAAACTCGGCATAAGATCAATATAGGGGGCAGTAAAAGCGAGGTATTTCCAGATATCGTGTCGTTTTATCTCCTGATTTTCTATAAAGTACCTTACATTTCCTTCAGAAGGGGTCAAGAAGCCGGATACGATCTTGAGAAAGGTCGATTTACCGGAGCCATTGGAGCCTGTAACTGCGACGTGTTGTCCTGCTTCAATTGTCAGGTTCAGCGAGTTGAAAACCGGTCGATATTGGTACCGCTTAGTGAGATTTTCTACCTTTATTAGCATGTTTATTCTTCGTCTCGCTTAACAATCTGTGCGTATAGTTCACCTTCGGACACGATCTTGTCGCCGACATAGGCACGACCAAACATGTGGCAAATTCCGCGGCGTACCGGGCTCAATAAATCCATTTTAATGATTAAGGTATCGCCCGGAACGACTTTTTGCTTAAAGCGGACATTATCGATTTTCATAAAATAAGTATCCCATCCATGTGGATCATCGACGAGATTCAAGGCAAGAATTCCACCTGTCTGTGCCATCGCCTCTATCTGTAGCACACCGGGAAAAACGGGATTACCCGGAAAATGTCCCTGAAATGGATACTGATCAAAGGAGATATTTTTCACTCCCACAACATGTTCTTCGGAAAGTTCAATCACCTTATCCACGAGTAGAAAGGGATAGCGATGTGGCAAGAGTTCAGTAATATCAGCTACGCTATAAAGGGGCTTGGAAATGGGATTATAATCCGGCTTCCCCTTTAATTTGCGCTGTTTCATATACACTTTCCTCAATTCATGTGTAAAGCCCACATTTATCTTGTGTCCGGGCTTATAAGCATGAATACGGCCTTTTATCGGCTTGCCGAGAAGCGATAAATCTCCGAGAACGTCCAGCAACTTGTGTCGCGCCGGCTCATTGGGGAAGCGCAGTTCCGAAGTATTCAATACTCCTGTCTCGTCGATTGCGATATCGTCCTTATCAAGGAGCCGGGCGAGTTTTTTTCTTTTCTCTTCAGAAATAAGTTCCTCGACGAGCACGACAGCATTATCCAGGTCGCCGCCTTTGATAAGTCCCTTGGCTATAAGTCCCTCGATCTCGTGAAGAAAGACAAATGTCCTAGCGGGAGCGATCTCCGTAGCAAAGTCCACCTTACTATTATACTGTGCATGCTGCGTATTCAGAACACTTGAATCAAAGTCAATCATCACCTTGACATCCAGCGTATCGGCGGGTGTGATAATTATCTCTGAACCGGTTTCCGGGTCATAGTGTCTGATAGTCTCTTTTATGACGACGTAATCTTTGTCTTCCTTCTGCTCCTCAATACCCACCTCTTTAATCTGTTGCACATAGAAACGTGCGCTCCCATCCAGAATAGGCACCTCCTGATTATCCAGTTCAATAAGCACATTATCTATCCCCAGCCCATAAAAGCTCCCCAGAAGATGCTCGACTGTTGACACTCCTACACCGTTCTGAGATAAGCGCGTCCCTCTTTCTGTAAAATCCACTTTATGCACATCTGCTTTTATCCGCGGTTGTCCATCGACATCAACCCGCTTAAACTGGTATCCATGATTCACCGGAGCCGGTTTCAAGACTACATGTGTAATCTCCCCTGTATGGAGGCCGATACCTTCAAATTCAATTTCCCCTGCGATTGTATTCTGTTTCATAAATTAACCTATTTGCTATTGACTCAGTCCTTTCCCTCTCCTCTCTTCAACTTCTCGATTTCATTTCTCAAGGTACGGATTTCTTTCAATAAATCAGGAAGCTCTTTAAACACGGCATAAGATCTTAAATAATTTCCGTAATCCAAAGCAGGTGAACCATACTTTTTGGCTCCTTCCTTTTCTATACTTGACGCTATGCCTGACTGCGCTTGAATCATCGTCTTATCAGCTACGTAAATATGCCCGGCAATCCCTACTTGCCCACCGATCACTGCCTTATTCCCCAGGGTAGCAGAACCTGCGACGCCTGCCTGAGCTGCTATCACAGTATCTGAACCTATCCGCACATTATGTGCTATCTGAATGAGGTTATCGAGCTTTGTGCCTGTGGCGATAAGCGTTGAGCCCATTGTTGCACGATCAACAACCGTACATGCACCTATCTCCACATTATCCTCTAGCACCACATTTCCGATCTGTGGAATCTTGTGATATCGCCCCTCACTATCCGGCGCATAACCAAATCCATCCGAGCCTATCACCGCATTGCTCTGAATCACACAATTATCGCCTAGTTCGCTATTGTGATGTATTTTAACACCGGGGAAAATCGTGCAATTTTTTCCTAGGTGTACACCTTTTCCTATATAAGCTTGCGCAAATATGCGGGTGCCTTCACCTATCACGACATCTTTTTCAATGACAGTGCCCTCGCCTATCGCTACCTCATTGCCGAGTACGACATTTTCTGCGATGATCGCTGTGTCTGAAATCCCTTCCGGGTATTGCGGTCCGATATTCATGCTCTCGAGCAATTTGCTCAAGGCGAGATAGACATTATCTACTCTGATAAGCGTAGCATTCGTCTCGTCTTCAAGCTGAAGTTTCTTGTCGATAAGGATAGCGGTGGCCTCCGTATCTTTTAAATGGTGAAGATACTTGGGATTGGCGAGGAAGGTGATTGCACCTTTACCGGCTTGTTCAATCTTGCCGGGATGTGTTATAAGTGCATTTTCGTCCCCGATTAATTCTCCTCCGAGGAGTGCGGCAATACGTCCTGTTGTAATATTCATGTCACAAAAGTAAAAAATCCTACATACTGTTATGAAAACTTAAGTTCTTTATCGCTCGTATAGTTGAAATGTATTATGTTTACATTATGATAAAGATAGGAACAATAGATAATAAACTCGTGCATAATCGCGCAGAGTATTTACATAAAAGACTTGAAGATATTGGATTTGAATCCAGATTAGTTCACATAGACGAGGGAAATAAGCCCATATTGACTCAGAGAGATCCGAGTGGAAAATGTTTATATGTCTCTATTCTTGAAGATGCCCTAAGGGAAGAAATCATTGATGCTGCCGTATATTCTATGACGGATATTCCGACGGGCAAGGTAGAAGGGCTTCAGATTGCGGGCTTATCAGAACGAGCGGCACCGGAAGATGTGCTGCTCGCCACGGATACGTCGATTCTCGAGAAAGGACCATTGGTATTGAATAAAGATATACGGATCGGTACTTCTTCACCGCGGATCAAGGCATTGCTCCGGCATTATTTTGACGAGGTGCAAGTCTCGGATATTTCCGGAGAGATCCCGGAGCGCATAAGTCAGTTAAAGGCCGGGCAATATGACGCCGTAATATTTGCGAAAGCTGAACTAGACAGAATAGGCTTTAAGGACGATGATATATCCATGCGCGTGCTCAGTCCACGGGAATTCATCCCCGCTCCGGCACAAGGTGTACTCGCCTATCAATGTCGGCGTAGTGACAAGAAAACGAAGAAAATCCTTGCCAAGGTACACCAAAAAGACGTCGCTGAACTCACCAATGTCGAACGCAGCATCCTCAGGACGCTCGGCGGCACCTATGAACTTCCTCTGGGGGTTTTCTGTGAACCGAAAGGGAATAATTTTCAAGCGCATGCAGCATACAGGAATCCTGAGGTCGATAATGGAGAAATGCTTATAGCGCGTGCTATACATCCGGGCACATTTGAGCTCGCCAATACGATACTTGCGCAATTCCAGGAGGAGGAAACGGTCGAATATGAATAAGGATAGATATCTCGTCTTTGATTGTTCAGCTATAGGCAAGCCTAAACGGTGGAATGCGCCGCACACGGACACTTTTAATTGGCCGCGCATGATCCACCTTGCCTACCGACAGTATGACGATGAATATAATCTCCTCGATGAAGGGAGTGATCTCGTGGACTTGATGGGTATGGAACTCCCCTATGAAACGGCTAGATTATCAGGCATAGATCAACAGATGATCGATGAAGAAGGAAGGCCTGTTAAAGAAATTCTAGCCGAATTTCAGGAGGTAATCGATGAGAGCAATTATTTATTTGCCTTCAATATGCGTTTCAATTTTAATGTATTAGCGGCTGCTTTTTATCGTGCAGGCATTGAAAACCGGCTTTTTCAGCTGGAAAAATACTGCATTATGAAGGAAAGTACTTATTTCTGCAAGCTTCCGGGCAAAGATGGCCGGTATAAATGGCCTACGCTTCAAGAACTCCACCAGAAAGTATTCGGTACCAAGTATGAAAATGTCAATCGTGCCGATGCAGATGTCAAGGCGGCTGCTGACTGCCTCTTTAAGCTTATCGAGATGGATGAAATCGATATTTTTTATTGATTACAGAATTCGTGATGCATTCAGAATGAAAGGTCCTAGAGGGGATTTATAACTTAAATTTCTCCAGTCCAGAAATGGTCCTCGTGATTAAAGCTTCCTGCTGGACCTTGATTCCATTGAGCAACACGAGGCGAATACCTTTACATAAAGTCCAATGGACTCTTAATTTTTCGCTTAGCCGCATCGCTGAGATGGGTATAAAGCATTGTCGTTTTAATATTCTTATGCCCCAGTAAATCTTGCACAAATCGAATATCCGTTCCCTGTTCAATCAGATGCGTAGCATAAGAATGGCGTAGACTATGAATACCGACCTTTTTCTTTATGCGGGCTTTTTTCATAGCTGTTTTAAAAACCTGTTGGACACTTCTTTTGGAATATTGCCCTCCGTATTGACCTTCAAATAGATAGTCTGTAGGCTTATATTCTGTATAATATTCTCTGAGTTCATCAAGGACAGATTCAGGAAGAACGGCGTACCGGTCCTTTTTCCCTTTCCCTTGCCTTATGAGAACCTGCATACGATCACTATCAATATCGGAGATTTTTATATTTACTACTTCGCTTACCCGGAGCCCCATTCCATAGCACAATTTCATCAACAACTTATGCTTCTTATTCTCGATGGTCTTAAACATGCGCTTAATCTCCCGGATAGAAAGGGACTTGGGAAGCTTGCTCGGTTTCTTTGGTCGAGGAATATTTACAAAGAGCTTTTGCTTCCCCAATACCTTTTCATAATAAAACTTCAAGGCATTAATCCGACTATGCAGAGTAGCTTCAGAAAGTTTTAACACATTTTTGCAATAGAGTAGGTAAGCACGCAGTTTTTCCGCATCCAGACTCTTCACATCAACACCTTTAATAAGCTTGAGAAGCTGTATAAATTCATTGACATAAGTGCGGATAGTGTTATCACTATAGCCCATCAGCTGTAGTTGCTCGACATAGCGTTTCAATTCCGGTTGATTAATCGCATGTATTTTGCTGACATTCTGTAAACTGAAATACGACAGCCCCATATTAAAGCGTTTCCGGTAAAACGCAGTGTCCGGTACATACCAGCATTTTTCCGAGCTACTCCATGTAGCTTTCGCAAACTTTTTCAGGTGCCTAATCAACTCCCGGTCATAAGGAAACTGAATCCAGATTACATTTTTCCCCTTATGTATACCGGCTTCAAAAGTATATTTATCCGCATTAAACTTGTCAGAAAATTTCATCACTATGCAATTATATAAAAAATACGCAACAGCGAATATACAAAATATGCGCATTGCGTCAATACTTTATGCGCAAGTTCTATAAAACTTTGTAGATCATGCCCCATAATAGTTGTAGGAAAATTAGGATAGTAAAGAGGAAAGTGGTATTATTGCGTATATATATGAG
>CAYTBT010000019.1:0-56510 GCA_964436125.1 uncultured Saprospiraceae bacterium
TGCTTGTATTCAAAGGCTTTTGTGCTTATCTTCAATTTCTAATGCATGATTTGGGTAATAGTAGTATCTCACACAAGTGTATTCTTTTTGACTTTTCATCTGGCACAACAATCCCTGGCGGAGTATAGTGGAATGAAGTCTGGTCAGCGTCTATCCAGCTGGAACTTTATAGGTAGGTTGAACATGACTGCAACCGGTTTTCCATGTCTACTACCCGGTATCCATCGGATGTTACGCTTATTCATAAGCTCAATAACGCGCTTGGCTTCCTTGCCCAATCCAGCTCCCGGATCCTTTATAATCTTAATGTCGGCGATTTTGCCTGTTTCTGTGACAACAAAGTGTATATATACGGTACCTTCTATATGCTTCCTTTTTGCAGCGAGGGGATAAGTGAGATTTCTTGAGATGAATCGGCTTAGCTCTCTCTGTGAACAACGATATTTACTGTCATTATCACCGGCTATATCCTCACAGCCGGGGAAACGGGGCATCTGCTCAACTTGGCGAAAGACCTTAGTCGGCTTATCAGTGGAAGGCGTCGGATTTTTCTCACCTTTTAAGAGCGATTCTGCATCATCGAGAAGAGTGGTTTCATCCTTTATTGTCTTATCCCGGATAAGTTCTTCATTATCGACAAGCTCATTTAAGTCAACTTCTTTTATCGTCGGTGGTGGAGGCGGTGGAGGTGGAGAAGATTGAGGCATCGTCCGTGGTGGGGTAATTAACAATTCTTCCGGGATAGCAATTTCTTGACCTTGCATGGAGGAAGCATTGCTATAGTCGCTTGAACTCGTATAGCTGAATGCGAGAATACATATAAGGAGAGAAACGACAAAGCCTACTTTTAAGAAAGAGCCGGAATAGGAGAAGGCATCAACCTCGGGATATTTTGTCCGCGACTTTACCCGACTAAGATGCCGATCTTTTATACGCTGTGCGGATAAGTCTTTCAGCGATTCTTTCTTTATGTATCTCCGCATATACCATATCAGAAACAGGAGGATAAGAGCAATCCCTAGATATGCTATGATAATCTGACCGCCACTTAATTCAATTCCCAAAATCTGATCTTTTTTAAGAGTGTATTAAAAACAAGAAAGCCCAAGAGTATTCCGAGAAAATTGGCAATGATGTCATAGAAGTCAAAATGTCTTCCGGCATGCATTGCGTATTGCATTGCTTCTAGCAAAATGCTGTATGCAAGGCAGAATACTGCTAGTGCTACCATGCGCCATCGCGATAAACGTACTTTCTTAAAGTGCCATAGCGATACTATTATGACGACAAAGATAAAGTACATAGCTATATGAACGACTTTATCTATCTGAATATTTTCAATGAAACCCATTCGGGGAATATTGGAAGAGGGGATAAGGGATAATAATCCGATGAGGAGAACCCATATTACGCTCCCATAAGAGAAAAGTAGCTTCTTTTTCTTCAGTGACTTCAAATTCTGGATTTGCGTAAGCTATGAATAGCTCATAAAAGTAGATGAGGGCTACTCGATTAAGCTCTTATAGTCTTCGGCGCTGAGGAGCTCCTCAATTTCTGTCTCATCCGAGATGCGGATTTTAATAATCCATCCTTCTCCATAAGGATCGCTGTTTAATAAACCCGGATTATCCCCTTCATCTTCATCGATGGCTTCATTGAATTCAATAATCTCGCCGGATAATGGCATGAAAAGCTCTGATGTTGTTTTTACAGCTTCAACAGTACCAAAAACCTCGTTTACATCCAGTGTCTCGTCGAGGGTATCAACTTCGATATAAACGAGCTCGCCTAGTTCACTCTGAGCATAATCAGTAATGCCTATAGTTGCGATATCACCGTCGAGCTTAACCCATTCATGCTCCTTGGTGTAGCTTAAATTTTCAGGTATATTCATATTTTAATTCCTTTGATTGAGAAACAATTTAAGATGCTTACCAAGGTAAGGAAAATTTTCCTTTTCCGGGGCTTATGTACGCTATTTCCTTTAAAGTAAGCGATAATTTCAATTAAAGAGCGTTTATCTCGGATCAATCCGGCTTTTTAAGCACAAGTACCGGATTTTACCCTCTGAACTCTCATACATTTTCTTTAATCCAGTCAAATGTCACCGACTTCGGGCGTTCAAGTGGGAATCCTAGCGCTCTTGACCAGCATAGAGAAGCAAGGACACCCATTGCTCTGGACACACCGAATAGTACGGTATAGAAGCTATATTCCTTCAGGCCATAATGGACGAGAATCGCACCGGAATGCGCATCGACATTGGGCCATGGATTTTTTACTTTGCCTAGTGATTTTAAAATATCAGGCACGACCTCAAATAGTTCCCATACAATATTGATATAATCGTCATTATGGCCGATATATTTCTCTGCAAAGTTCTTCTGAGCAATAAAGCGTGGATCCGGTTGCCGTAAAACAGCGTGACCATATCCTGGGATTACTCTACCACGGGCAATAGTGCTGTTGACATAATCTGCAATCTGTTGCTTGGTAGGTTTTGTTGTACCCAGTGCTTCCACCATTCTGAAAATCCATTTAATGACTTCTTGATTGGCAAGTCCATGTAGTGGCCCAGCCAGTGCATTCATACCACCGGCTAGTGATAGATAGGCATCACTCAATGCAGAGCCTACTAAATGTGTAGTATGTGCGGAGGCATTTCCACCTTCATGATCTGCGTGGATTGTAAGGTAAAGCCGCATAAGGCTCTTAAAATCTTCTCCCGGAATACCGAGCATGTGAGCAAAGTTGCCTGCCCAGTCAAGCGACATGTCCTGTGAAATATGTTCCCCGCCGTGATAGGTCTTTCTATAAATATAAGCCGCTACCCGAGGTAATCGCGCGATTAAATTCATCGCATCTTCATAGGTCGCATCCCAATACTCAGTTTTATTCATCCCTTCCGCATAACGCCGCGCAAATACACTAGATGTCTGCATCGTATTAATCGCAACGGTAAACTGTGTCATCGGGTGCGTGTCTTCAGGGAGTGCCTCGAGAACCTTGAAGACATGCTCAGGAACATTGGATCTATTCTTCCATTGATCCGACAGCCATTTTACTTGTTCTTCAGTGGGAATTTCATCAACAAGCATAAGCCAGAATAAACCCTCCGGCAGTGGTTCCTTGCCATTAGGCCCCTTGGGAAGTAATTCTCTGATTTCCGGAATACTATATCCGCGGAATCGTATTCCTTTTATCGGATCAAGTGCCGATGTCTGCCACATCATACTTTTCACACCACGCATTCCTCCCAGTACTTGCTTTAAGGATACCGTATCTACTTCCTTGTCGCCATTTTCCTTGGCAAATTTTCCCAGCTCTTTTCCTACTGCTTGAGATTTTTCGTAAAATTTCTGCTTCAGCGAGTCCATTTTATCTTCTTTATATCTGTTCTATGATTTAATTTCTTGCATGCCCTTATTCCTTCATTAGCTTTCACAAATGCCTTCTCGCAATACTTAATCGAGATTGTTCAACGATGAATAAAGCTCTGCTACTTCCTTAACGGCACTTCCGGAATTCTGTTTAAAATGCAGCGCAAAGTAATAAAGAAATTCTCTTTTTTACAGGCTTTTGAAGGGCAGTTTTTATGATTTTTTTTCGGAACAGCTTGTTCCTGGCTACTGCGTGCGGAAAATCGATAATTTTTCCGGCTTCTATCGTACAGGCGTTTAGACAGAGTACTGTTCCGGCAACACTGTACTAGGGTATAATTTCAGTCCGATGTTGCCAAAAAGAATGGCTGATGATAATTTAACAAGAAATATTATTTGCTAAACCGAATTAATACCTTTACTTTTGCACAATTATTTCAATAGATTAGAATAGGTGATTTATTTAATCTTGTCAGAATCAATTAACAATATATTAAAATTAAATTAATATAAATGGCGTTAATAGGCACTATTAGGAAGAATAGCTGGATACTTATTGTGTTGCTGGGTGTTGCTCTTGCAGCATTTATTGTAATGGATATCAGCGGTTCTCAGAATATGGGAGGCGGAGACCAGTTTAATATGGGCTCGGTAAATGGAAAGGAAATCGATTACAGGGAATATCAGACGACGGAGCAGGTATTGTATAGCGGGAGTCAGAATGATATTTATAATACGCGAGAATTCTTGTGGAATTATTTTATAGAAAAGGAACTGCTTAATGAAGAGGCATCAGCGCTTGGTCTTACGGTGAGTAAGGATGAGTTGCTTGACCTTGAATTTGGCAACAGACTTTCTCCGGTAATAAGGCAGCGTTTTATGAACCCACAGACGGGGCAAGTTGATCGAGTTCAATTAAACAACATAAAGCAAGGGATTGAATCTGGTTCACTTCCGGCAAATATCCGGCCTTTCTGGGCATACCAAGAGAAGGAAATCATCAAGCTTAGATTACAGACTAAGCTGACCGGTTTAGTTGCACAAGGAATGTATATACCTACCTGGTACGTAGAGCAGCAGAACGACTGGAAAGCACAGACGGCTGAGCTTGCGTATGTGAAGGTGCCATTTGCTGAAGTGCAAGATGGAGAAGTGTCGGTAAGTAATGAGGAGATTAAGGCATATCTGGAAAAGCATGCAGATATCTACAGGAATGATGAAGAAACTCGAGTGGGAGAGTATCTATCTCTTGAAGTGAAGGCGACTTCTGAAGATAGCGCAGCGATATTCGATGCATTGGAGGCGAAGAAAAGCGCATTTGCGGAAGCGAGAAATGATTCATTATATGCGGTAAATAATGGTGGAGTTTACATTAATATTTATGCTACAGAGAAAGAAATGCCTGCCGGAATACCGGACACTGTATTTAATATGCCTGTAGGGGCTATGTATGGACCTTATCAGAATGGGGTAAACTACGAAGTAGTGAAAGTCGTGGGGAAGATGACTGTTCCTGACTCAGTACATGCACGACACATCATAAGGATGGCAAGCCCGCAACAGCCGGATGCAGTCGCGCAAGCTACTCAATTGCTTGATAGTCTGAAAAATCTCCTCATCAATGGAGAAGCTAATTTTGATTCCCTTGCATTGCAATATGGACAAGATGGCACAAGAACTAAAGGCGGAGACCTGGGAACATTTTCACGCACTCAGATGATACCACAATTTTCCTACCGCGTATTTTATGAAGGCGATGTGGGGGATTATATGGTATTTCAGACGAGCCAAGGTGTACATCTGGTGGAAATACTCGACAAAGTATATGAGACCAATAGCACCGGGGTTCAACTTGCTATAATTAGATCGCCGATTATCCCTAGTGAAAAAACTCAGAATGAGGTTTATGACTTTGCTCTTGAGCTTGTTTCTCAGAATAGAACACTGAGTGAACTAGAAAAAGCTTTAACAGAATATCCGGGGAGTAAGGAATTGCAAAAGACTGGGCCATTAACGGTGAATAGCTATGTGATTAATGACTTAAATGATAGTGATCTGAGCCGTTCAATTGTTAAATGGCTTTATGAAAGCGGTACCGAAGTAGGTGAGGTGTCCTCTGATATCTTCGTTAAAGGTCATCCGACTCTATATTACAATTCTGCCTTGCTTATCGTAGGCTTGAAAAGTGTTATTCCGGCCGGCTTGCCGACTGTAGAAGCTGCTCGTGACATTATTGTTCCTATCTTGAAAAAAGAGAAGAAAGGGGAGATGCTGAAAGAGAGATTGGCCTCAATGGATATGAATGCTGTTGCAAGCCAATATGCTACAGAAATCGATACCGTAAAACAAGTGACCCTTGCAAGTAATTCTGCTCCGGGATTAGGAAATGAGCCAGACTTGATTGCTGAAGCATTTACGCTTGACCAAGGTAGCGTATCAGAACCAATTGTAGGGAATAACGGTGTTTATATGGTGAAACTCCTTTCTAAGAATACCCTCACGACACCTGGAAATATCCCGGCATTGAGAAAGACGATAACCCAGCGATTGCAAGGAACGGTGGGACAAGGTTTAATGAATAGTATGAAAGAGAATGCGGAAATTGTCGATTATCGATCTAAGTTCTTTTAATTCATTATAAAGCCATAAGTTTATTTTAGGAAAGGTCGAGATGTTGAATGTGCATCTTGACCTTTTTTAATTGTATTGCCACCTTGATGTTATGACTGTCCATTACATTTTGGGAAGTGAATCGCTTCAGCACAGAGCCTGAATTATTGTCTATAGTTTATGCTTATAAGGTACACCGATTTTGGAGGATATAAACTACTTGCGTTGTGTTTATAATCGACAATGCAAGGAATGCCTATCCAGCAGCTTTCATTCAATATCATCAAAAGTTTGAAGCTAGGTCTTTTATGCGCATCTTGAGGGAAGTGATTAAATAAATATTCATCCTATGTTTCTAGTCAATTGCAATAGGAGAGTGTTAAACCTGGCTGATAATTATAAAAATAAGATGAGTTGTCCCGCAATAAGCAATAGCTCTATTTCACCCGGATTGAATTTTCAGTACAGGATTCAAGGAGGCCTGACATAAGATAAAATACGCTTAAGATCTGGGCGGAATTCTTATTCCGGATACCGGTAAAAATGTCAGCATAGTTGAAAGCAAGAAGCTTAAATCAGTTGATGCCGGGCTTCGATTGATTGTGTGGAGAGCCACTTCCTGATTTAATAAAGAACTCGACAAGCTTAGGTTCATAATCGAGATCCTTGATCCATGGGCTTTTCTGTGTGATATTTACGAGTAATTTATTATTCTCGATAATTTTACTGGAGGCATCGACAGTTATTTTAAAGTCTTCTTTACTTACGCTATTGAACTTTGAGATAGGAACCTTGAATTTAAGTCTTATCTGATTAGGAAATACTTGAATGGAGGAGTCCTTTTTATTAATTATCTGTACGGGAGCATATAAGGTGTTTTCTGTATATTGTTCTATCGGGATAATGAGTTTAACCTGTTTTCTGCTGAGGCTTACGACACGAGAACGCGGTTTAACAAGGGAAATAACTTGTTGAACAGTATCCTTCAGTGCGGTATAAGAAACACTATCCGCTTCCCAACGGGTGATATTTTTAACATCGGAAGCAGGCCCTTTAATCCAGATAGAGTCGGGAGAAAGCTTCATTTGTCCTACGATATTATAATTAGGCTTAAAATCTACGGAAAGAAAGAGCATTACAGGTACTTTTTTGTACACAGCAGCCTCTTGTTTAATCTTAATATTCTCCGGACGCGTGTCAATTATATCGAGTTTTCCCAGTGGGCCATCGTTGACATAACGGTGCAGTTGCGACTGCGATATTGTCTGTTGCCTCGACTTGTCGAGGGCAATGTGGATAGTATCTGTTTCAATTTTTTCTTTACTTATACCGAGTAATTTCCACCCTTTGGAATTGACGACATAAACCACGGATTTAATCGGTGGAGCGGAGAATGCCATAGAATCCGGTTGCTCATAGACAACCGGGATTGCAATTTCCATGCTGTAACTCTCCGACATACGGTTAAGAAACCAAAATAATACAGCAAGCACCATACTTATGATGAGGACGGCTCGATCTGAAATGTTAAAGAGGATATTCCGATCACTCATTTTTCTTTAAATGGTTTTCTGTCATTTCCTGAGAGATAGAGCCTTTTGTTACGGTGATGAAAAGCTTATTGTCAACTTGGATTTTGACCGTAGAATCTTCTACTTTGTTGATGCGGCCTATAATTCCACTTGCCGTAACGACTTCATCCCCTTTGGCAAGGTCATTCATAAAATTCCTTTGCTTTTTCTGTTTCTTGGCTTGAGGGCGATAAATCAAGAAGTAAAAGATAGGAATCATGGCAAGCAGAGGCCATGAAGTCATCAATATATTGGATAATCCTGCTAAAAATATCATACTTATCTATTTATTCAGTTATTTTCTTCCTTTGCAACTGTTCTTCCGATGAGCTTGATAACAGTTTTATTAGGTATTGTATTGCTTATGATAGTGATCGGTTTACTCTGTCGTCCGACGCGGTTGGTCGCATCAAATTTTACACTTATTTGCCCCGATTCACCCGGCGCTATCGGCTCTTGAGGCCATTCCGGCACTGTGCACCCACAAGTTGATCGCGCATAGGATATCAAGAGTGGCGCCTGGCCGGTATTGGTAAATTTATATGAATGCCTTATGATCGATCCTTCTTCAGCGACGCCAAAATCATATACTTCCTCTTCAAATGTAATGATAGGCAACTGACTGCTGTCTATGGTTCCGTCATTTCTGATCGGATGACGCAGAATACTCTCTTCACTCTGCTTCTGTCCCGGAACGATCTTGTCCGCGCCCTCCTGAGCCGTTGCCGCTTGAGGTTCATTGGCGCAAGAGGATAGACCGAGAAGAAGAATGAAGAACATGAGGTATTGAAAATATTGAAACTTTTTCATCACTAATCTTTTATAAAGCACTGTCTTAAAATTTTTCTGTTTGAACCATTTGCTTTCGCAAATATATAAATATGTTTGGCTATTTTATGACATTTACCCCACATACAATAGCTTAAGGAAAAATTATTCAATTCCCGGAGCTTCCTCCATGAATAAACACCTTTTTTATGATGAGGAATATAAGCTATAGTCTCTCTTCTCCCACTGTATAAAAATACAGATACAATTCTTATGGTTACAAGGATAACGCTATTTCCCTCAAGAACATGATTTATTCCCACAATAAATTTCTAATAATTCTAAGCCCGGAGACCCGGAACTTACAGTAAGGAATACCCGGGATAAAGCAGGCTAGATAACACCGAGTTCATTGCCTACTTCAGTAAATGCCTTAATCGCCTTATCAATCTGTTCTGCACTGTGTCCGGCAGACAATTGCACGCGGATCCGAGCTTGACCTTTCGGTACAACGGGATAGAAAAACCCAATAACATAGATGCCTTTATCTAGCAACTTATCTGCAAATTTCTGGCTAAGTGGTGCGTCATACAGCATTACCGGAACGATCGGGTGTGTGCCATCGAGTATATCAAATCCGGCTTCCTTCATACCATTTCTGAACTGAAGGGCATTTGCCTCGAGCTTATCCCGCAAATCAGTCGAAGAAGAAAGGATATCGAGCACTTTAATTGAAGCACCGACGATGGAAGGTGCGAGCGTATTGGAAAAGAGATATGGACGGGATTTCTGCCTTAACAGAGCAACAATTTCCTTTCTTGCTGCGGTAAAACCACCTGATGCACCACCGAGTGCCTTCCCGAATGTTCCTGTGATAATATCTACGCGATCTCTGACCCCACAATATTCCGGTGTACCACGACCGGTTTTTCCGACGAATCCCGTAGCGTGGCAGTCATCCACCATTACCATCGCATCGTACTTTTCTGCGAGGTCACATATTTTGTCCAGCTGTGCGATATACCCATCCATGGAAAATACGCCATCCGTAGCGATAAGTCGGCGACGCGCACCTTGTGCTTCCTTGAGTTTATCTTCAAGATCAGCCATATCATTATTTTTGTAGCGGTATCGAGCCGCCTTGCATAGACGTATGCCATCGATGATAGACGCGTGATTCAAGCTGTCTGAAATAATCGCATCCTCCTTGGTTAAAAGCGGCTCAAAGAGTCCGCCATTGGCGTCGAATGCAGCTGCATACAGGATGGCATCCTCCTGTCCGACAAAGTCTGCAATTTTGTGTTCTAGTTCCTTGTGAATATCTTGTGTCCCACAGATGAATCTGACTGAAGACATACCGTAACCGTGCGTGTCTATGGTATCCTTGGCAGCTTGAACCGCCTCGGGATGAGAACTGAGTCCAAGGTAATTATTAGCACAGAAATTTAAGACTTCAAGACCTTTGTCTGTCCGTATTTCTGCCGATTGAGGACTGATAATTATCCGTTCTGACTTGTATAAGCCTTCTTCCCGGAGATTGTCGAGTTCATTGCGGATTTCATTTCTTACATTCTGAAACATATCTTGTGCTTTTAATTATTTTTTGATAAATGTTTTATCATATCTTCGACTAGCTGAGAGAGAGCGTATTCCGGTTTCCAGTTCCAGTCATTTCTCGCCTCGGTGTCTAGGATTGAATCGGGCCAGGAGGCTGCGATTTGCTGTCTGTTGTCCGGCACATATTCAATCTCAAAGGAAGGTATGTGTTTTTTGATTTCTTTCGTAATTTCAGCGGGAGAAAAACTTAAACCGGAGAGATTATAGGAGGTTCTTGTGTGGATATCGGCTGTATCGGCATCCATGAGTTCAAGGACGGCACGTATTGCGTCGTCCATATAAATCATCGGGAGCTGCTCGTCTTCTTTCAAGAAGCAGGTAAATTTTTCACCTTTTATCGCACTGTGGAATATAGTAACGGCATAGTCGGTTGTCCCGCCGCCGGGCAAACTCTGATAACCGATGACGCCGGGGAAGCGGACACTACGGACATCGAGATTGTAGCGCTTGTGAAAATAATTTGACCATTTTTCACCTTCTACCTTTGTTATTCCATAAACGGTTGTGGGATTTAATGCGGTATTTTGCGGTGCTTGCTTGGGGACATCCGGCCCGAATACCCCGATCGAGCTCGGATAAAAAACCTGTTCAACATTGCACTCAACACAAGCTTCAAGAATATTAAAATACCCGTCAGAATTGACTTTCCTTGTCTTTGCTACGGCCTTCTCTCCATTGGCTGACAGGATGGCGGCAAGGTGAAATACCTTATTTACATCATATTTTTTAATAATATCGACCATTTTATCATAGTCGAGGACATTGAGGATTTCACAGGGATTATCCGGTAGGTGAAGCTCTTTAATGTCGGTCACAATGACGTTTTCTGAGCCGTACTTATTGCTCAAGGCCTTGGTAAGTACTGAGCCAAGTTGACCACCGCCGCCGGCGATTAATATTTTATCTGTTGCCATTTATGTCTATTTACTGCTTTTTATAATGAGCTGCCAATGTAAGAAAATGTCCGACAATTATAGGGGATTTGTATTTGTTTATTTGTCATGTTTGAAGCATTTTTATCTGCCCGGTACATTGTTTCCCACCTTAAGTCCGATGTACAGAAGTACCGTCTATATTTACGATAGTGAATGACGGATTTATGTGAATTATGCAACATTGTATGTTTTGGCGACAATGGAAATAAGTTATATCGCCGGGTTTTCTCCTTTCAATCTATCGCCTGCTTCCTTCCGCGTGCGATATTCAATCTGTAAAAGAATAGCTCCACTTAATGAACAGAAAGCTGTTGCCAGCGCTATGGGAAGAATAGAATCGGACAAGGTATAACTGACTAGTGCCGATACAATCGCTCCGAATCCCATCTGCATCCCTCCGATAAGAGCTGAAGCCGATCCTGCAAGTTTGTTAAAAGGTGCAAGGGCTTCAGTGGTTGTATTGGGCGTGATGAAACCAAGGCTGAAAAGAAAGAGCCATATTCCGATAACAAGTCCATATAGTTTAATGCCGGGAATAAATAAGGTGATGAGCATAAGAATAGCTATGCATGCTTGAATGAGCGTGACAACTCTACTGATATCTGCAGGCATATATTTCTTGAGTACATAATTATTTAATTGCGCACCGAGGATATAGCCGGCGGCATTGGCGCCGAATGCCCATCCGAATGTCTTTGCTGTGAAGTGAAACATGTCCACATAGATAAAGGAAGCACCGGAAATATAGGCAAATAAGCCTGAATAAAGCAGGGAACTGGCAAAGCTATAAAACAAGAAATTGCGGTTGAAAAAGACCTTTTTATAATCGCTGAATATCGCTTTTGGCTTCAGTTGAATCGACTTGTCGGGCGTTTTACTTTCCTTGAGAAACAGACTTATGGATATGATGATGAGAAAGGAATAAGCCGTGAGGAAATAAAAGAGAAAACGCCAGCCAAAATGAGCCACAAAATATCCGCCTATGGTCGGTGCAAGTATCGGTGCAATTCCCATCACTAGCATCAGCATTGAGAAAACCCGTGCCATCTGTTGCGGTGCAAAGAGGTCACGGACTATTGCCTTACTCGTGATAATCCCTACGCAAGCGCCGAAGGCCATCAAGACACGTAAACCGATAATCTGATAGACATTTGACGCAAGTCCTATACCGAGCGCTGAAAGACAGAATACAATAAGGCCAATCTGCGTGGGAGGCTTCCGCCCAAATCGATCGGTGAATGGACCTAAAACTATCTGACCGACTCCAATTCCAAATAAATATGCGGTAAGTGTATATCCGATTAAGGCAGACGTAGTGTTCAGATCAGCTTCCATCGCACTGAAAGCCGGAAGATACATGTCTATGCTCAATGGACCTATGGCCATCATGCTCCCCAGGATGAGAATGAGTCCGAGTAGCGAGCGGCCACTTTGTGCTTTCTTGCCATTCATGCTGCAAATATAGAAATCTGTTCTAGCAATCTTAATGTAGTGCCACGCAATTCTTCAATGAATGCAATTCACTTTTCTGCACTTCTTTTTCAGAGTGCGGTTGATTCATGTCCTTGTGTAAATCTATGAAATGGGCTGAATAGAACGCTTATCCCTCTTCATCTTCCCCATAGACCAGATTGATGAAGTCCTCCTTAGGTAGCTCACCGAAGTATTCCTTGATTTCAATACCATTAAGCGCATCGATGATATCAGCTTTTTCATAACGGAGACCGACCATAAGATCTTCAATATCGCTGATAGGCTTGGCATTAAAGAAGTCTCCATAAATCTTGAAGCTTGTTATGCGACCTTTTTCTGCATAGATACGCAGATCGATTTCTCCGACCGGAAATCGCTTTGTCCTGTGGATATTGAACTTCGGTGAGTGTCCGTAGTTCCAGTCCCATTGATCGTATTTCTCTGCTTTTAAGTCGTGAACTGCTTTCCATTCATCTTCCGTGAGATGATATGTTTCAAAGTCATCTCTATCTTCATAGAGTCCGTGGAGTATGGCAGAACGAAATTCTTCCGTGGACATCGGATTGTCGAGGAATTCACTGATATTGGCGACGCGGCTGCGGACAGATTTATGTCCTTTGGATTGAATCTTGCTCATTTTGACATTTAAGGCATTGGCAACCTCGCTCATCTCGCTATTGTAGAGGAGTGTTCCGTGACTGAGCATGCGCTGGCCTGTTGAGAATTGAGCATTCCCGGAGATTTTCCGATCATTTACGACAATATCATTTCTCCCCTTGAGTTCTGCGGGTACGCCGATCTTATTGAGCACCTTGATTACCGGTGCGGTGAATTTGCGGAAGTTGTTTAAATTCTTGATATTGTAATCAGTCATAAAGCTGAAATTCAGGTTCCCAAAGTCGTGATATACTGCTCCACCACCGGAAACCCGTCTCACGACCTTAATATCGTGTTCATCGACGTATTCCTTATTGATTTCTTCAAGTGTATTCTGATGCCTACCGATGATGATCGATGGTTGATTTATATAAAATAGGAGATAATCTGTGCCGTCTTTAAAATTTCTTACAGCATATTCTTCAAGTGCCAGATTAAGATGTGGGTTATTGTTGCCTTCGTTTTCTATGAATATCATATTACTTTATTTTATCCGCTTAGTGAAGCCCAAAAGTACAATATATTCCGTGAAAACTCCATAATAGGCCCAGGCTTTTCTGCTGTTTAGAAGAAGTAGATGGGTAAATGTCAAGATGAGAATCCCTTCCTAGCGAAAGCTTATTTGGATAAAATTATTGTATTTTCTACATTTAAATTCCGGGAAAGAGAAAATAGGACAATTTTAAGGGGGACAAGTATATATAAACTTAAGATAGAAGTAGTAAAACGATTCCAATGTTTGAACTTGCAGGACTTGTAATTTTTGGTGTATTAGCACAATGGCTTGCCAATAAGATAAAAATACCGGCGATATTGCCGCTTATTCTCATAGGCTTGGCACTAGGTCCATATTCTACCTTTATAACACCGGATGGAGATAAATTGATTGAGCCTATGTGGAATGGGCTCAACGGTATTTTCCCGGGTGAAAAGATGTTTTATTTTGTCTCACTTGCCGTCAGTATTATTCTCTTTGAAGGCGGTATGACCTTGCGCAGGGCTGAAGTGTTGAACGTCAGTAAAGTGGTTTTCCGTCTTATCACCATCGGAGTTTTAATATCCTTTATCGGCTCCGGAATAGCAGCACATTATCTCTTTGATTTAAGTTGGGGAGTCTCCTTTTTATTTGCCTCGCTAGTCGTTGTAACAGGACCTACGGTAATCCGACCTATACTCCGGCATATTCCATTGAAGAAAGATGTATCAGCCGTCTTGAGATGGGAAGGCATAATCATCGATCCCATAGGAGCGGTAGCAGCGGTACTTGTCTTTAATGTCATTTCTTCTACCAAGGGGCAATTCACGACCGTTGAAACCATCATTTCGTTCGGTGAAATACTCGTTGTCGGCTTTGCTTTCGGTGACGCATTTGCACATGGGCTCTCGTATTGTATCCGGAAAAACCTGGTGCCCAAGTTCCTCATGAATATATTTACCCTTGCCATGGTGATAACGGTATTTGTACTCTCCAATTTTCTTGCGGAGGAAAGTGGCCTTATTGCCGTTGTCGTAATGGGAATGATGATCGGCAATATGGATTTGCCCAACTTTGAGGAGATGCACTACTTCAAGGAATCCTTGAGTGTCCTCCTCGTATCAATCCTGTTTATCCTCCTTGCTGCCAATATTGATGTCGAGCAGCTTCAACTGATCTACAGCTGGCAAGCCTTGATCTTATTTGCCATTCTCGTCTTTGTTATCCGACCACTAGGCGTGTTCTTAAGCGGCATAAATTCACCGCTGACCTTTAAAGAAAAACTCTTTATTACCTGGGTCGGTCCACGGGGTATTGTTGCTGCCGGTGTGTCGTCTTTATTTGGGATTAAGCTTTCGCAAATAGGCGTTCCGGGTGCCGAATACATCACGCCACTGGTATTTATGGTCGTTCTGGGCACCGTTATTCTCAATGCAACAACCGCGCGATGGGTTTCTAAGTTGCTCGGTGTCTTCCTGAATAAGCCGGGCGGAATCTTGATTGTAGGTGCTTCTCATGTCTCGCGCTTGATCGCTACTTATCTACAGGAAAATGACAGGCACGTCGTTCTCATCGACACCAATCACAAAAACATCAAAAGAGCTAAGGATGCCGGCCTTGAGGCTTATGAAACAAGCATATTTTCCGATGATCTGGACGATAATCTCGCCGTGAGTGATATCGGCTATATTATGGCACTTACGGATAATCCGGACATCAATGAAACCGCAATTAAACGCTTCAAGAAACACTTTGGAGAAAGAGGAACCTTCCGACTTGTTTCCCCCGAGGAAATTGCGGATCCGGAGAATAATCCCAGAGAAGGCCTTTTCTCCTATACTGTCGATTATTTTAAGCTTATTGAAGTAGCTCGGAAATATCCTTATATTCACGAATTAAGGATAAATTCCCGAGAACATTACCTCGGCATGATAGAAATTGCCAAGACCCACGATGATATTATCCCATTATTTGTCAAGGATAAGGAAGGCAAGCTGAGTATTATTCCTTCAAATAGCCATAATGTGGAGATTTTAGGTGATGGTTATAAGCTCGTTTATCTCGGGCGTACTGTTGATGAAGGAAGAGTACTGAAAAGCAATATAGATTATTCAGGTAGCGCATCAATGTCGGAGGGCAGGACGGAGGAGGAGTGAATCGCGATAGATTGAAGCCTGTGGATGGATTTCATTGACTTAATTCTCTATAATTTAGCATAGAGTGGGTTTAGGATGTGGATCTGATGTCCCTGCGATCATCTTTTGTTCTTTTTTCCTAGTGTTTTTATCCATTTCCTACAATATCATTATATTACAGGAGAAAAATAAAGAGGCGATATGCTTGCCTTAATTTATGAAGCTCCTTGTCCATACACGGTTATTCCCCGGAATTTGTGTTCTATTCATAATGTGTGCAATTCCTGCGGTCTCTTCATGCCAGATTGATCAGTCGGATGCAATATTCAAGAATATGCAATTCAGTATAATTGAGCAAGAGCTGTTTTATGATGAAGTGGAAGTAGAACTTGAAGTGTTATCCCATGATGAGAATTATGATCAATACGGACATTTGAGCGTGAGCTATATACTCTACGAACGAGGTAATTACCAATTTCCAATACTAGAAAATACACAAGCATCAGCACTCTATATTCATACGGATGCAGAGGGAAATTATGAAGAAGATCTGACCGTGAATATTCCTGTAAATTCCTTTATTCCGGGTGAAAGAGATTATTCTCTAGAGCTCATTCTTTCGGATCCATATAGCGATGTAAGCCTGATTTATCGGGTGCCATTGAGCTTGGAAGCGAAGCTTTCTGCCGCAATAGATACTTTCATGAAGGAAATGGTGAAAGAGTTGCGTTTTTCTGAAATGCTTGTGAAAAGGAATGAAGACGAGCTTATTTTTATAGGAACCGCACAACTGAATCCGGATGATGGACGGCCGGAGAATGCACAATATAATACGACCGGAGTAGAATTGCGCTTGAGTTTATGCCACGAGGGTGCGCAATATTCACAAGATGTTTATGCATTGTGGATTCCCCGAGAAAAGTATTGCACAATAAAATTTGCCTTGCCATATACGAGTATCCTTGTACCGCCGGGCTCCGGTACCTACACTTATCAGATTGCAATGAAAAGCGAATTTATGGATACATTTAAGCTTGTTTATGAAGATAGTATCAGCTTTACGCAGCCACAATTGCGCCTTTTTCACTTTGAGTTGAGTGGCCTTAATGTCGATGTAAGCGAGATGGATGTAAATTTTGGCTTGTTTAGTTCCGCTAAGCATAATTCCGGCTATGGCCTGGGAGATCTGTTTATTCGATTTGAGAGTCCATTCCGGGTGTTGTATGATACTGATTACGCACAGAATAAAGGCAATATGCAAGCGGTGAAGGGCTTGTTTCAATTTGATCCAGAGGAGATGTTAAGGATAGTATTTATGGATCATGACTTCCTGCGATCCGAAACGATAAAATCATTGCCTATAAGTGATTTGACTCCCGGCGTACACGAGAAAGTTATACAGAATGTCAGTGAAGTATTCAGTTGCACCTTGAAATACAGCATCACTGAGCTCGATGCGGATAACTTCCGGGAAATACTGCACGATAATCAGGCAAATTAGCTATTTGAAAATGGGAAGTGCATGGATATCGCATACTCAATGGATCATATATTGTACTCAATTTCCGGGATTTCTACTATTGGTACAGGCTGAACAAATGAATGAAACGACATAATACTCTTCAAATATTTCCTATTCTTCCTTTTTCCTCTTTACTTTGTACGCAATTAATTTCGATGATGAAATTCACTGAATGATACAGCACAGATTGCGCAAGGAAAGACACATATTGTACTGTTTCATCGCACTTGTTCTTGCGGTGTGGGCGGCTTGTGTCCCGGTTGAGGAAGGAGAAAAGCAATATGAGCTGAGGCAGGATTTCAGTGATAGTCTGGTAGCGCGGATATTGTACTTTCAGAATAAGCAGCTCACCGACAGTATATTGCCGTATTTCTCTTCGCCGGATCCCACATATCGCTATTATGCAGCTTTTGCATTTCAATCTTACACGGATTCAACGGTCAGCGATTCATTGATACAACTACTAGGTGATGAGAATATCAAGGTGGGGCGCGCTGCGGCATTCGCACTCGGGCAGTTCCACATCAAGTCCAATGTCACCGCTCTCATCGAGCACTTTGACAATAATGACAGCCTCGGTCTCAAGAATAAACTCAATAGCACAATTCTAGAAGCAGTAGGGAAGACCGGTGGCAAAAAAGAACTCAATCTCTTCACTTCCATCAAAACGTTCAGATCTACGGATACGGCTTTATACACCGGCTTGATGCGGGGGATTCTTCAATTTCAGCTGCGTGATATTTACTCATCCGATGCCGATAAACTCGTGAAAAGAGTCCTGCTGAATGCCAATTTTCCTCCCCACGTAAGAATGCTCGCTTGTGAGATTGCGCATCGATCGCATACGATAAAACTCGATGATAAACTCTATACATTTGAGCGCTTGATACGCACGACGGATGATAAGGAATTAAAGCTTGCTTATATCAGATTGCTGGGCAAATTTCAGGGGAAAGAGGTCCGTGATTATCTGCTCACAATTCTCTCGAGTTTCTCCGATCCGGCTATTCAGGCGACCGCATTGAAAGTACTTGCAGCTCATCCTTATAGCGCTATCCGCAAGACACTTGATAGCATGATATTGCAGGATAATCCACAGTTGCGCGTCATTGCGCTCGATATACTCTTGAAAAAGGGCAGGATGGACGATGTGCAGCATTTTCAGGACCTAGTGGACAAGACCGACTCGCCATTTGCGAAAGCTAAGCTTTACCGGATCATAATCAATAAATTGCCCTTCTATTATGCCGTGACCAAGCGCACCTTGAGGAATCGGATTATGCGTGAGATGGAGAACACGGAAAATGCCTATGCCATAGCGGCTTATTACACCGCGCTCGCAGAGGATGTCTCCAATTATGAATTGCTCATCGATCAAGGTCTGGAAAGTGATGAGGCTGTTGTCCGTACAGCTTCCGCAAAAGGGCTTATCGAGATTCTTCTGTCCCCTCATCTCCGACGCCAATACCGTTCCCGAGCGGATGATGTCAAGGATGATATTTACACCGCATTTAATAAGGCACTGCGTGAACGTGCGGATGACGGCTTGATTTATGAGCTGATTCATGTAGCCGACCAGATTGACTTTGAGCGATTGAAGGCATCCATGAAAGTAGCCAAGAAAAAATTGAAACTCCCCAATAGCTGGGAAGCTTATGCAGATATATGCCGGCAACTGGGACAAGAAATTCCCTCGAGAGACAAGTATATCAAGGAAATTTCGGTGGAGGAGATACGCAATCTGGAGGACAGCATACAGATTCTGATTTCGACGGAATTTGGCGACATGAAGGTTGAGCTGTATCCTCAGCTGGCACCGTTTACGGTGATAAGCACGCTTGAATTGATTGAGAAAGGCTATTATAAGGACAAATTTATCCATCGGGTCGTTCCACAATTTGTCATACAAGATGGTTGTCCGCGAGGTGACGGCTATGGAAGTCTCGATTTTATGTTGCGCACGGAGACACCGCAAGTGTATTACGACAGCGGCGGCTGGGTAGGCATGGCATCGGCCGGAAGAGATACGGAATCCAGTCAGTGGTTTATTACATTTAAGGCAACGCCGCACCTGAATGGACGTTATACGATATTCGGGAAGGTGATTTCCGGCTTGGAAAATATTCAAGGTGCTTATGTGGGAGCACAGGTAAATTCAATGAAGATTATAAACTAAGAAATATGAAAAAGACGGTATTATACGACACACATGTTGAACTCGGAGCAAAGATGGTGGAATTCGGTGGCTTTCTTATGCCGGTACAGTATTCCTCAATCACGGAAGAACATCTGGCAGTGCGGAAAGCAGCGGGACTCTTCGATGTGTCACACATGGGCGAATTTATTGTAACCGGAGCCGATGCAGAAGCATTTCTCAACTCCGTAACTTCCAATAATGTCGCCAAAATTGCCATTGGACAGGCTCAATATTCCTGTTTTCCTACTCCGGAAGGCGGTATCGTTGATGATTTGATCATCTACAGGCTGGACGAAGCGAAATATGAAGGTGATGGCAAAGCATTTATGCTCGTCGTCAATGCCTCCAATATTGAGAAGGATTGGAACTGGCTTCAGGAACATAAGGCCGGTGATGTGAACATGAAAAACATCTCTGATCAGACAGCATTATTTGCCCTGCAAGGTCCACATGCCGATGAAATCCTCCGTGAATTAACGGATACCGATATCGGTGCCATTAAGTTTTACCACTTTACTTACGGTAAGGTCGCCGGAATTGAAAATGTACTTATTTCAGGAACGGGTTATACGGGTTCCGGTGGTTATGAATTATATCTGGACAATGACGGAGCACAAGAATTGTGGGATGCATTGATGGAAGCAGGAAAAGATAGGGGACTATTGCCGGCCGGACTCGGAGCGCGCGACACCTTGCGCCTTGAAATGGGATTTTGTCTCTACGGACATGAGATCAATGACGAGACCTCGACATTGGAAGCCGGACTCGGCTGGATTACGAAGTTTAAAAAAGGCGATTTCCTCGGCAAGGACTACTTAAAAAAGCAAAAGAAAAAGGGTGTTGAACGGAAGCTCATAGGCTTTACCCTCGACACGCGCCGCGTACCACGTCAAGGCTATCCGATTGTGAATGCAGCCGGTGAAGAAGTCGGCGTTGTTACCTCCGGAACGCAATCACCTTGCCTTGAACAACCCATCGGAATGGGCTATGTACAGACAGATGCAATGAAGGATGATTTATCCGTACAAGTGCGGAAGAAAGTCTTTCCATTGGAACGAGTGAAGTTGCCGTTTTATAAGGGGTGATTTGGATATTGGCCGGGGTTTTCTCCTTTGCTTTCCTAGAGCACACATATACCGGCTTCGCAATCCATTCTTTCGACTCTTCGAGTCAAAATTCATTGGCTTACGAATCCTCGATATCATCCTAGCTTGCCCACAATTATAGATACTAAGGAAAAGGGCTTCCTCCTAGGACGGTCAGGTATGAATCTAAGGTTTTAACGAAGGATTCACAAGCTAAGGAGACATTCGCAGAATGTCGGAAAGATTGTGAAGCCGAAGTTTTCCTTCAAGAATTCACCGGGCTCACCAATCTCTCTATGCTACGCACCCTATCCCCCTTTATCCTCGAGCAGGAGCTCTCGGTTTCTTCATCAATGGTCGATTTACGACCATTGGTCTCGGACACGCCGAGACTTCATTCAGTCATCCTTACGAAGGGAAAGGAGCTGATTGTGTAAACCTATTTTAGGACGAGTCAGTTTGTTTTCGGTTCGCACGGCACTTCGACGCCGCTCAGGAACCACCGTGTGGACCGATACCCAAAAAACACAAAACACGCAATCAACCACTCAAAAATTCATTGACCTGATTCCTGACCCCTGACCTCGGAGAGGTCAGATTAGGTTAGCATTTTTGTTCACAAGAAGACCGACCTCGGAGAGGTCGTATTATTTGGCTAATGGTTAATGGGGAATAGTGCCCTTAACGAAGGATTCATAAGCTAAGGAGACATTCGCAGAATGTCGGAAAGATTGTGAAGCCGAAGTTTTCCTTCAAGAATTCACCGGGCTCACCAATCTCTCTATGCTACGCATTTCAAGCTTAGCGATCCCTTGAACCGGTAGAAAAGGCTCGGTAAGCCTTTGCACCCTATCCCCCTTTATCCTCGAGCAGGAGCTCTCGGTTCCTTCATCAATGGTCGATTTACGACCATTGGTCTCGGACACGCCGAGACTTCATTCAGTCATCCTTACGAAGGGAAAGGAGCTGATTGTGTAAACCTATTTTAGGACGAGTCATCCTAAAATATCCACAAACCTTATCACTTTCCCTTCCTTCCAATCCATCACTTTTACATAAGTGCCATTGTGCTTTTTAGCCTTGTTATTCTTGCAGCCTTCACAAGGTTTTTCTATGATTTGGTCGTCTTCTTTGCCAAATAGTGTTGTTTCTCCTTTAATAATCACTTTTTCTGGTTTACAACTCATCGGGATGACATATTTCAGGCCGTCCATCTGGAAGATATTCCAGGTGATGATTTCTGCTATTTCCTTTTGGAGTCCTTTGCTCGGGTACTCCTTAAATTTATCGCGGTAATAATCAATAAAAGTGTAAAGAAGATTCTCCCGCGCGATTAATAAACTATCACCTTGCCACTCGTAGCCATAAGAGCTTTGTAAAGCAATTATTGCCCATTTAATCCACTTTTCTTTTGTATCACAATATTTTGAGACTATTCTTAGCTTTTTATCTAAGAAACCCACGCGTTTTTTTAAGGGTAATAATTCTCTTTTATCGGAAACCGGATCGTATCGCGATACGATAAAAGGCGCTTCACCGCAGGTGATTTCAAGTTTTAATAAAGCTACATATTCTTTCCACCTCTTTTTAGTGACTCTTTTTATAGGATCGCTGGCTTTGTTCATCTTTTTAACGATAGAAAGTGGGGTAAACACTTCTGCTTTATCTCGGGTTCTTATAAGCTGTTCTTCTTTACTTTTAGCTGCTCTCGGTTGTATTAAAGTTCCATACTTTCCTGTTACCATATTTATAGCAATGGGTTTATGTGGTGCAAAGCTTTTCCCTTCCTGCTCATAGGAATCAGTGGCCCATATAATTCTCTTGCCGGTAGTTTTATCTTGTAACAGGATGTCGAGAAGCGCATCTTGTTGTAGGAGATAGTCTTCTCTGATGTCAATGCGCTGGCTATGTTTTTCTGTGTTAATCATTTGTCATTTTCCAAATTATCCAACAATTCTTTCCCTTTCTTTGTCACCAAGTATTTCTGTCTTGGGTGATTAGGACTATCCGGATATTTCATTTCTATTAAGCCAAGTTCTATGGCTGGCTCTAAATAGTTTTCCCTGAAATTCCCTTCATGTTTTAAACCTAAAGATTGTTGTAATTCCTTTCGACTCATTTCCGTAATGTTAAGGACTTTCAATAGATTTTGAACTCCTGCGGTACTTCTACGGTACTCCTGCGGTACTTGTGGGGTACTTGTGGGGTCAACTTCATTAACTCCTACGGTGATTGGTCTAAAAATAATCGTTTTAAAATCTTCTTCTTGTTGTGTAGTTATTCGAAAATGTCGAACAACTGATTTTTTTCTATTTCGCTGACTGAAAATATTCATCATTTCCTTAAGTAATTCATTTTTCTCAATAAATTTCGCATATTCATTTGGCGAGATAATGGCGAGGTTATTATTTATCCACTTTAATTGTGGCGATTTCGCCATAAATACTCTACTCTAAAATTTACCCCCCTTTTTATTCTTGTTCAAAATCATCATCTTCTCTTGTTTTGCTTAATATTTCTCCTAACTGATGTAATTTTTGAGTCAATATTCTCTTGTCAATTAATTTTGTCTCGTATTCAGCTACAATGGCAGGACTTATGTTTCGTGCCATGGCATATTCCACCACTTCGTTGTCTTTTTCTTTACACAGTAAAATACCGATACTTGGATTTTCATGTGGTCGTTTTACATTTCTGTCCAATGCTTCTAAATAAAAATTGAGTTTACCGATAAATTCCGGTTTGAATTCTTCTATTTTCAGTTCAAACATCACCAAACATTGTAAATCTCTATGGTAAAAAAGCAAATCGGTATGGTAGTCTTTATTGCCAACTTGTATGCGGTATTGTTCGCCCATATAGGTGAAACTTTTACCAATTTCTAAAATAAATTTTTGCAAATTGAGGGTAATAGCTTTTTCTAAATCCTTTTCAGAATGTAGCTCAGGAATATCTAAAAACTCAAAGATATAAGGGTCTTTAAAAACGTCTTTTGAAATTTGTTTAGCTGTTGGAGACACCGTTTGTTTGGAAAGCATGGTTCGTTCATAAGTGGCGGTTTGAATCTGTCTGCGTAATTCACGCATACTCCACTTTTCCGTTATGCAAGCCTGTAAATAGAAGAGCTTTTCTTCGACAGTTTTTGTTCCCGACAATATTTCCAAATGATTGGACCAAGTAATTTTTACAACTACATTTTCTAAAAAATTCTGTTGAAATACGGCAGGGTTGCTTAAAAGTGTCGGCACTGCCGACACTTTTGCTTTGACCTTGCTTAATTGTGTCGGCAATGCCGACATAATTGGTTCAAACCGGTTTTTATTATGTTGCAAGAGGTTTATTGTCGTTGATGTAAATTGAGGATCAGAATAAACCTCAAAAAACTGTTTCATACGGTATAAACCTCTACGATTGAAACCCGAAAGACCGGGAGCTTTTGATTGTATAAAATCAGCTAATTGCTGAACAGTACTTTCGCCCCAAACACCTGTATTTACTTTATTGGAAACTTCTTTTCCTACACTATAATACAAGAGCACCAATTCACTATTCACCTTACGATAAGCCCGGTTTCGAGCTTCGGTGATCAGCCGAAGAATCGACTCAAAATCTTGTTTAAATGTGTTTTTTAAAGCCATTTCTTATCGTTTTACTCCATCGGCTTTATCATACTTTCTATAAAATCAATTTCCTCCTCGCTTAAATCATATTTTTTATACAACTGTTGATCGATTTCCGGAATGGATTGAGACCAGTCGATGTCGGAGGTGGAGGTGAAATCTTGAAGGGGAACTTTTGCCCATTTTGCTGGCGGGTTATCTTGTGTAATTTTTAAGGTACCAAGCATAGCTCTTGCAAATTTTGTCTTAATGTATTTTAAAACATTTTCAACTGGCTTTTTATTATCAAAAGCACCTATCGATATAAAAGAATGTGTTGTCCCAATAAATGGCTTACCTATTATAGGGGTTGAGAGTACTTCTCCTAAAAATCCACTGCCATTTGCTTTTGGTACCCAAACTTTATATTTGTCTAAATTTGGGTGATTTCTGACATACCTCCTTTTAACCCAACGATATTCTCTATTAGTTTTAGATAGGCCATAAAATTGGATGTAAATTCCACCTGATTTTGGTTTTTCTTTAGTGAATATTTCAGGAAGGACATCAAAAATATTTGTTGAAATATCATTCTTATGACCTTTACTTAATTTGCTTTCTACTTCAGGATGCTCTATATGAATAGTTTTATCAAACTGATAACTAAATGCTGAATAAATAATTTCTGATAAAAATCTATCAGTTTTGCTGACTACTTTTTTTAATATGGAATTCAATTCTGTATAACTGGTAAATGTTCCAATTGCTCCAAAATCTTTATTTTTATCTCTTATTGTTACCGCCACACCTCCTTTTATATCAGTATTGGGAAACACTGTAGCGCTATCTTGCTCAAAATAGGTCACTTTTAAATGTTTGTCTGATAACATTTTTCTGTTCCAAGCTTTAGGTGTCGCCCCAGCATTAAATAAGAATCTCGCTGGTGATATTAAGCAAACGATATCGGAAAGAGTATAGGAAGAGTCTATAAAAAGATGATAAATAGGAGGCATTTGCGTACTCTTTCCAATAGTTTGGTCTTGATAAGGTGGATTTCCCACCACTGCATCAAATTTCATATCTTTATTTAGATTAAAAAGTTTTTGTAATTTTTCTTTGGCTGTGCCTGCTTTGGCCTCGGGTGTAAGGTCGTGTTGCACAAAATTCTTGCGGGAAATGTTATGCTCTGTATCGAAGCCAAAAATGTAGGATTGGGTGATGCCCTGCAAAATAGGCGTGGGCGAAAGCCCATACACCTGGTTTTCAAAAATGTGTTTCAGGCAGGCTTCATCGCTGGCATAATGTTTTCGGGTATTGTGGAAGAGTTTTTTGACAATCTCCGTGATATACATCCCCGACTTCATATACAGGTCTATAAAAGTACTGTCGGTTCTGGTAAATAAACTCGGGTCGTATTCTTCCAGTTGGTTGACCATCATTTGCACTACCTTTTTGGGTGTAAAGATCTGATTGGTCTTTTGGTTGGGGATGTATTCAAAAATATCTTCCTCTACGGTAAAATAGTCGGATAATTCTTCCTTTTTCTGTTTGAATTCTGCAATAGCAGCATTAAATCGGTATTTATTAAACACCCCGTCAAAGGTTTTTCTTTCACCGTCTTCTTCATAGTCAAAACCATCGCGGAGTTTGTGAAATTCTTCTTTAGTAATGCTGGTCAGTTCAATAAAGTCAGCCTCGTCAATTTCGTCGTCAAAATTGTCAATGGTAATCTCCTCTTTAGAATCATTGGCCATGATAAACATCGGAATAGTGCGGGTAAAGGAGCGCAATCGGTCTCTGATTTCTTCCTCCTTCGTCTTTTTGACTTTTTGAACTTTTTTCTCTTCCTTTTCTTCCACTCTGTCTTGTACAAAATCTACCTCAATGGCATCGATGAGTTTTTGTTTCAAGCCTTAAGCGTCTTTAATCTTGGCGCTATTGTATTCTTCGGCAGCCTCTTTTACTGTTTTTTTCAATTGCTTGGCAACCTCCTTCGTCTCGGCTTTAGTAGTTTTATAGACCTCTTTGTACTTGGCAATTAGCGGTTCTGCAACTTCTAAAACATCGTCCGCTAAATCGTTTGCCTCAATTTGTTCTTCATTCTTATTGAGCAATTTATCGACCACTCGTTCAGTGTTGGATTTGTAAATCTTACGGCCGAGAATAATATCGGTATTCTCATTGATTTTTTTAGTCTTGTTTTTGCTTAGATCTTTACCCTCATCAAGATTAAGCTTTTTCTTTGTTTTTCTGACCCTCTTATTCTTTTCTTCCGGCATTTTCTCGAGAATATCTTCAATCTCCTTCGGGAAATTAAAGACGCCTTTAAAGGTATCTTTAAAAAGAAGGTTGGTCATAAAACGTGCATTTACAATCTCTGTGGCTGCCAATGCATTGGGGAAGGTCAATACCTTTTCAGCATCCAGTTCAACCATTTCGCCATTCACATCTTCAGATATGACCGGAAAGAAGTTGAGCAATTCGCTTATGTTTTCCTCTCTTTCCTTTTCGGTAATTTCCCCACTTACCGCTTTGGGGTTTAAGCCGTTGGCAAATTCGTCATAGATTTCGAGGACGCGTGTCGGAGCAAAATCAAACAGATAGGCGGACTTTTTGGTCTGCCAATCGCCATTTATCGGTCTTTTGTGCGGATTTTGAGCACGAAAAGCAGCTTGCATATATAAAGAAGGCGATTTAATATCGCTAAGCATCAGTACGGCCGTCCATTCTTTGATAGTAACACCGGTAGTCAATTGACCACAGGAGAGGGTAATGGTTTTATCGTTCTCGGCAATAGCCTTTTGTACTCTATCAAAAGATTTCTCGTTTGCTTTAAAGTTCTTTTCTTCTTCCTCAAAGCTTCTGCCATCACCAGCAGCAATAATTATTTTATAATCTTTAAATACAGGGTCTTTCCTAAGCAATCTTGCGAGCGCTTTTACAGATGCTACACGATTGCCTACATACCAGAATGTGTGTCTTAATTCTTCTCTAAGCTCAGGAGTGGAGAATGGATATTTTTTATTTGTCGTAAGATTATATAAAAAATCCTTTACCTCGTCCTCGTGTACGAATTTTCCACTTTTTGCTCTAAAAAACTCGTTTAAATCAAATGCATAATCATAGTTCTCATCATCAATGTCAATTCCTTCATTTACTTGATCGGTAATCATTTGTGAGATCCGATAAGTAAACAATTTCATTTCAGGAAGATCTGTATGGGGGCCTGTTTCATCTTCTTCAATTTCAACTTTTTTGATTTGTTGTTCATCCAGATAAGTCCAGTTGTAAATGGCCTCCTTAGGGAATTTTTCATTTGCCAAAGCTTTAAAAGGCGTTCCGGATAGGTGGAGTGTATGCTTACGCTTAACGACATTAAATGCGGCATCGGTTCTTTGTGTATCCACTCCTTCGTGAGCTTCGTCAATAATGAGCAGGTCCCATTCCAGGTCGGCTACCCAGCGCAATTTATCATAATCTCCACCAAAGTATTTAGAGCCTTTTAAGTCCTGCAAGGAAAGAAAAGTAATAAAGGACTTTTTGTCTGAATGATTGATATGTTCTACATATTGTTCCCTTGTGATAGTAGCTCTATTTCTTAATGATGAAGTCTCGGATATAAAATAATATCCATCGATGAACTTATTAAAATCATCAAACCAGGAATTGGCGATAGCGGGCCGGTTGGTAACGATTAAAACTTTCTGAGCGTTTAATCGTTTGGCTAAATCATAGGCGGAAAGTGTTTTCCCGAAACGCGGCTTACAGTTCCAGAGGAATTCCCCATTTTCAGTGTTTTGGAAATATTCGAGTGCTTTAGTTACCGCTTCTTCTTGTTCAAAACGCAGTGTATAATCTATCTTGCCGCTATCATCTTGTAGGGCAGAAAATCCTTTTTCTCTGAATAAATCAAATAGTTTCTTCGATTTTTCAGGAAATCCGTTAAAGTAAAACCATTCAGTTCCAAGATCATCTCTTTTATCAATACCTTGCTTTACGAGGAATTGATGGAAAGCACTATCTCTAAAATCATCTTTATTCCCTTCAAAAAAAGCGGGTGCGCTCCAGAGTTTATTGTAAACTTCTTTAAAAGCAGCTGTTCTAACTTGTTCTTTTATCCTATCATCTACATTTTTCCTTTCAGTATAGCCAATTTTTTGTGAACCTTCATTTTCGCGGCGATTAGGGAGCTCGTAAGAATATATCTGTGGATATATAATCTTATAAGACTTTATGTTCTGTGTGTAATTGCTCATATTCTACTTACTAATTGTACTGTCGTAACTATTGTTTTGCATCTTGAACAAGGTCTGACCAGCTTGTCGTAGTGGCAACAGATTGTACCACTAGTTATCAGCTGAAGACAAGACGACCGTAAATTTAACAAAAAACTTTCAATCGAAGGTTTTTAGCCGCTCATTTGCCAGGCCGTTTAATAGATAGACATTCTTTCTTCTTATTCCTCTTAACAGGCAGCATCTATTCCACTTTTCTCACTCAGAGGTGCATATTGATAAGTCCTTATGTTCACCTTGTCGGTTCTGTCTGACAGGGCGGTTCATTGTGCGGTCTGGGGTGGGAGGGAAAGCAGGTTGTTGCCCGCTGGCAATGTCCTTTATTTTATCAGGTTACAAATTAGTTTTATCATTAATTCTTTCTCTTTCGGGTTGCTTTGAGCTACCAATAAAGCTATTGCAGTTAAAGCATTCTCGTTTATTTTTAAATCTCCGTTTTCTTTTAAAAGATGTTTGTTCCTTTCCAAGAACCATACGAATAAAAAGGCTCCAATTCGTTTGTTTCCGTCTGTAAAAGGATGGTTCTTAATTACAAAGTAGAGTAGGTTAGAAGCTTGTTCTTCAATAGTGGGATACAAATATTTTCCACCAAAAGTTTGGGTAACATTTTTTAAAATCCCCGAGAAGCTGTTGTCCTTTTGTTTTCCGAATAGGTCTGTAGCTTCTTTTTTTGCAATCAATTCTCTTCTGAGTTGGTTTATTCCATCGACCGCTTCCCCGTATTCAATTTCATAAGTTATATTTTCATTAAGCTCTTTTAAATTCAATGATTGACTATCATAATGGTTTAAGAGGATAAAGCTTTTAGTGTAGTTTTTTAATATGCTGAGAAGCCCTTTTGATTCATCTGTCAGTTGTTTTTCTTCTGATTTTTCAATGATTTTGATTACCTGATTTAATTCTGACAACCGTTTTTGGTTGATGGAATAGCCTTGAATCAAATAATCCTTTAATCGTTGTGTTGCCCAAACCCTGAATTGGGTTCCCTGCTTTGAGTTCACTCTGTATCCAACCGAAATAATTGCATCAAGATTGTAGAATTCAATTAATCTTTCAACCTTTCGTTTTCCTTCCGTTTGAACTGTTGCATTTTTTGCAACAGTTGACTCGTAGTCAAGTTCCTCTTGTTCGTATATTTTCTTTAAATGACGGGAAATCACAGATTTATCACGTCCAAAAAGCTCTGCGATTTGATTCAATGAAAGCCAAACCGATTCTTTCTCAAATCGTACTTCAATATGCGTTTCTCCATTTGATAATTTGTATAGTTCTATTTTACTCATTCATCAAAAATAGTAAAATTTTAGTTGGAAGTTTCTTTTGGAAGCAGTCGGGAGCTGAAATAAGGATAAAAATCCGGTTTAAAGACATTCTATCCTCTTATTCCTCTTCACAAGCGGTATCTATTCCGCTTAAATCCCCAAAGGTACATATTGATAATTCCATAGGAGTCACCTTGTAGAGGTTCCGTCCAACAGGGCGTTTCATTGTTCACCCTGCGGGCGCAACGAAACGCTAGTTGTTGCGTGATTGTGCATTATTTGGGCTTTATCTTTATTATTTTTCCGTCTTTCATTATTACAATTTCAGACTGTTTTTGCCTTTTAAAAACGATTAAGTTTTCACGGACTTTTTCAAGCCCTTTAATTATTTTATCGAACAGTTCGTTTTGCTTATTTGTAGTTTTCATAATATCTCTTTATTTGTTGAAATTTTACTTCATTAATCATTTCTAATCCATTTTCCTCACTCTTTTTCGCAATTAGTTCAGGTTCAAGAGAAGAATTGTCTATTATTAATAATCCGTTTACCTCAGGTATAAATATATCAAATAAATTTTTGATGCCTCTGTTGTATCTCCTTTCGATTACTTTAGGCCTAATGTTGTGACCGCCTTCTTTTACTCTTATTCTAACCCTTTCTTTTGCTAATTCAATACTCTCTAGCCAAAAGAATAAGAGTGTCGTGCTGTAACCCCTCTGTTTTGCTTGTCTAATTTTATGAATATGACTTTTGGTAGCTAAAGTAGTTTCAAAAGCAAATGTTTCGCCTTTTCCAATGAGTTCATTAATTCTATTGAGCATTATTCGTCCTGCTTCAAAAGCCACTTTTTCAGGTTGAAAAGGTGAGATTCCTCTAGCTATTTCGTCAGCATTTACAAATTCTTGACAATCTATAATTTCCGGTAAAATAGTAAACGAAGCGGTAGTTTTTCCTGCTCCGTTGCAGCCCGCAATTATGTATAGACTTTTCTCCGTCATACTTACAAATTTACATTCTTTATTTTAATACAATACTTTTTAAGTAGAACGGAATTTGGTTTTTGCATAACACACATCTTGCATACACACAATAATACCACTTTTCCCGATTCCATCCTAATCTTCCTACAACTATTATTAGACTTGAACCATACTTTTAAATATAAATTGTGTATATATTATTTACGCATTGCGCATTCTGTGTTTATTTATTACGACTGATTGTAGTATATACATTTTGCGCAATGTTGATACAATTAAAGATACTCATAGCTGTGCAATATATTTTTACTTGTGTTCTATGTTGATGCGATTACTGTATTTATGCGCATTCTTATTCTTGTATTTTCCTATTCAGGTGAAGGTGGAGAAAGGGGGAGCATAAAGAAAGTGATCAGGATGGACTAGGCGACGTATAGTGTGCAGATAACAACGATACAATGAAATTTATACCTTTGTGACACAGTTGAGCATTCTAAGCTTAAACAAGAACATGTATTTAATCCGATATTCATAAGAAAGATCTGTTGTGAGAGGTATTGGGATGAATAGGGGAGAATCGAATGAATATTACGGATTGAATCTACTTATTTATTGGCTTGAGGATGTGGGAAATAAGCTAGACATAATTATCTTGTCGCAAAGTAAAGAAGTCTGCAATTGTGAAGTACAATAGCAATTATGCGATAGACATTACGTTAATACGGCAGTCTAAGGACGAGAAAATAGAGAGAAGGAGAGAAATATGAATTATATACAGCGCTCGGTACGTTGGAAAATAATCTTGGTGGTAAGCGGTTTAATAATCGTTATTATCTCCATCTTTTATACCAATTTCCTGGCGCAGAAACTTGCCGAAGGGGAAAAGAATAAAGTACAGATATTTGCCATGTCTTTTGAGTCCCTCAATCGCGCTCCACTTGATGCAGATGTCGCCCTGGAACAGCAGCTCATTGAGAAAATCATGCATACGGGGATACCGATAATCCTGGTTGACGGAATGGGACGAGTACAAGAAGGCTATAATTATGGAGATAAAAATGATGACATTGAGTTTCTTCAGAAGCAACTAGAGGAGATTAAGAAAAATGGCTATCCACCCGTACGCGCATCCGGCTACGCATCGTATATTTATTATGATAATTCTTATGCCTACACACTCTTGACTTATTTTCCGATTGTACAGATCTTACTCCTGGCTTGTTTTCTACTCATCAGTTTTCTCGTGTTTTCAGGCATACGGAAAAGTGAACAGAATCAAGTATGGGCCGGCCTTGCCAAGGAAACCGCACATCAACTCGGTACGCCTATTTCATCCTTAATCGCCTGGATTGAACTTTTCAAAGCAAGGAATGAGGACAATGATGCTTCCATTGAGCTGATCGACGAAATGCAGAAAGATGTGAATCGCCTCGATTTAATCTCCCAACGATTTTCCAGAATAGGCTCCAAGCCTGAACTGGAACGCACCAATATCGTAGATCTCCTCTGCGAGTCCGCAGAATACATGAAAAAACGAGCTCCGCGGAAAGTTTCTTTTGACTTTACGCAAGCGGAAGATTCCCCGCCTATTTACGTCATGGCCAATGCGTCCCTATTTGAGTGGGTGATAGAGAATCTGATACGCAATGCCTTGGATGCCCTCGACGGCAAAGGCGAGATCAGCGGGCAGATTGCCATCAAAAACAACAAAGCATACATCAACATAAGTGATACCGGCAAAGGAATTCCGAGTGATAAACGCAAAGCGGTCTTCAAACCCGGCTATTCTACCAAGAAACGCGGCTGGGGACTCGGCTTGTCTCTCTCCAAGCGTATTGTCAACAATTATCACAATGGCAAGATCTATGTCAAAGACTCCAAGGCAGGCAAAGGAACAACTTTTACCATTCAGTTGCCTCTCGTACCTCAAGATTAAGCCATCGATGCCATGAAGCAGGAATATTGAACAAGATAAACAGCATAAACTGCGGGAAATATAGACACTCATCGTCGAAAAAGTAGAAAACAATAAGGTATTTTTTTCGCTCTTTCACGTATAGTAGTACCTTTGCATTGCTAAGCAAAAAAACGTCAATTTAAAATATTATCATGAAGGTTAAAGGAAAGAAAAATCCACAAGCAAATCTGGATTATTTAGGCCTAACCGGCGCTGCTTCAGAATACTGGAACGCATTGCCGGAAGACCTTATGGAGGAATCCATTGAACAAGGAATGGCTCAACTAGCCGACAACGGGGCAATTCTCGTTGAAACCGGTGAATTTACCGGCCGTTCACCCAAGGATCGATTCATCGTCAAGGATTCAGTTACCGAAAACACGGTGGATTGGAACCACATAAATATGCCATTCAGTCAGGAACACTTTGATCAATTGCAGCAAAAAATGTGCAATTATCTGAAAGGAAAAGAGGTCTATGTCCGAGACGCTTATGCCTGCGCCGATAAGGATTATCGCCTCAACTTGAGGCTCGTGACAGAATACCCATGGAGCAACCTATTTGGGTATAATATGTTTATGCGCTTGACCGATGAAGAAATACAGACATTTGAGCCGGAATGGAACATTATCTGTGCTCCCGGATTCCTCGCCGATCCACTTACCGATGGAACGAGGCAAGGGAATTTTGCCATCTTGAATTTTGGGAAGAAGACAGTACTTATCGGTGGAACGGCATACACAGGCGAGATTAAAAAAGGGATTTTTTCTGCCTTGAACTTTATCTTGCCCACCTTTCACAATGTGATGACAATGCACTGCAGTGCCAATACCGATGACAAAAATGGCACGGCAATCTTCTTTGGCTTGTCGGGAACCGGTAAAACAACTTTATCGGCCGATCCACAGCGGGCCCTTATCGGCGATGATGAACATGGCTGGTCTGAAAATGGAGTATTCAACTTTGAAGGCGGCTGCTATGCCAAGACCATTGACCTTACACCGGAAAAGGAACCACAGATATACCACGCAATTAAACACGGTGCTATTCTCGAGAACATGCACTTTGTTGAAGGTACGCGGTCACCGGATTATTCCGATGAGAGTATTACTAAAAATATCCGCGTTTCTTATCCGATATATCATATTGAGAACGCACTGCCCGTGTCACAAGCCGGACACCCCAAGAATATTTTCTTACTGACTTGTGATGCATTCGGTGTCTTGCCTCCGATTTCCAAGCTCAATAAAGGACAGGCTATGTATCACTTCATCTCCGGATATACCGCTAAGGTTGCCGGAACGGAAACCGGTGTAACGGAACCGCAAGTGACATTTTCAACTTGCTTTGCCGAGCCGTTTATCCCCTTGCATCCGACGCGTTATGCGGAGTTGCTCGGTGAGCGCATGGAGAAGCACAACACCGATGTATGGCTCGTGAATACAGGCTGGACAGCCGGCCCTTATGGTATTGGTCACAGAATGGACCTGCCTTATACGCGAGCAATGGTTACCGCCGCATTGAATAAGCAGCTCGATAATGTCGAGTATAAAAAGCATGAGATATTTGGCCTTGAAATGCCGCTTGAGGTGCCGGGTGTGCCTTCTGAAGTGCTTGACCCGAGAAATACCTGGTCCGATAAAGCCGCTTATGACAAAAAAGCGGAGGAACTCGCCAAGGCATTTGCTGAGAATTTCAAGAAGTACGAGGAGCAGGCTTCTGAGGAGATCTTGAATGCCGCTCCACGGGTTGCCCAGAAATTGTAAGCGGATAATTGCACTTGAATTGCGCATAGCCATGATTGCTTTACGCATAAAGTGGAAGCATTAGCTTACGCAAATGTCGCAACGATTTATTGCCGATGTTGAATGCATAATCCTATGTGTCACATCGGCTTTTTTATTGCTGTTTGTGCTGTCGGCCGGTAAATCCAATGGCTCATGGTTTATTTTCTTTCTGATGATACACTGTAGCAAGCTGAGGTGGAGAAGCATAGTGCATTGAAGCTTGAGAAAGCACTTCCTTGGGGCAAAATGAGCTATGATTCCACCGTTTATAGAGGAATTCGGTATAATAGAAACTAGGAAAGGCATTTGCCGAAAGGCAGAAGGAAGAATGAATAGAAAATAGGAATATAAAATCTTAACGCATGAAATTATTGCCCTTGAAAGAGCGGAAGGAAATCGCCGAAAAGAAGAAGTTGAGCGGCGCTTATGCACAGATTCAGGCGATTGTGGATGAACTGCGGAAAAGGGAGCTGCCGGAGGAACTCGTTCAGTATATAAATGAAGAAATTGAGCGATTGAATGCCGTGGGGAATGAGAAAAAGCCCTTGAAAAAAGCTATTAAAGAGGCACAGGATAAAATCGTCTCTATGACGGAGAAAAAGATGCAGATTGTGCCTGTGCATTACTATAGAAATCACTGGCTTATGATGGGACTTGCGGGAATCGGTGTGCCGGTCGGAATAGTGCTGGGCCTCCTGTTTCACGATATGACTTTTATAGGATTTGGTTTACCCATAGGCCTTGTGGTCGGCATCATCCAAGGATACAGACAGGACAAAAAAGCTGCAGAGGAAGGCCGACAACTACCTATCGAATTAAAGTATTAACATACGCGCAATAAGGCTGTTTTATGATACCTACGGCACTCTCCGTACGGCATATTCAGGGATAAACAAGCCGAGTCGATTCCTATGTGGTATCAACAAATCCTGTGCAATTAGAGCATCGGAATTAGAGATTTGCGGAAGCACTAGAAAGTTAAGGAGATATATAAAGTCGCATTCCACAAGCGTTTACTTTCATCCGCCGTAAGGAAATTTCCATTTTCATCCAATTTCTGATAGTTGAGCTCTCCATCGGGATTGGTGAACGGGGTGAGTTGATAATTGAGGGATGAACCGATAGCAAATCCGTTCTTCAACTCAAATTCCATCGAGCCGAAAAGACCGGCTTCAAATCGATTGATATATCTCGCAGTTTCGGGGCCATGTTCATAATAAGGACCGGCGGTAAGCGGATGTGAAATAAGCTCGCCTTCGAGAGAAAATTGCTGAAGAGTTTCTCCGGGTTCCGGTGGTTGCGGGCCGCGGTCGTCGGTAAAATATGAGCCGACGAGGTTTATTCTATATGGATTTCTGAGCGGTGTCTGATTCACTGTATGTGCGTCCGTAATTTCGAAGTAGCCGTTCATACTTGAGCTTATTCCCAGACCGGCATAAGCACCGACACCTACTTGAAGCCATCTCAATGGATGAAAAGTAGCTTGAAGAGGGATGGTTAAAGAGTGAAATTCGATATTCCTTTCCATGGTACGGGTTCCTGTGAGGATAAGATCGCGGTTGCGGCTGTGGAGGACGACCTTAGAATCGCCTTTGTAATGCAGATTGCCTCCCTTGGCAGTGTATTGTAAGCCGGTCTCAAAACCAAAAAAATCGGTAAGTTGATAGCCATAAATTGCCGTAAAAAAGAGGCCAAAATCGGGACTTCTCGATTCATTGGCGCGGATGCCTACATCTTGAAATGCGCTATATGTCGCGCCACCACTGAATCCAAAGTAAGATCCGTATTGTGCTTGTATGGATAGTGTCAGGCAGAAAAAGAGGCATGTGCTTATGAAGCTTTTCATAGATTAAGATATTTTAGTTAATATTGTAAACGTATCATTGATTATAAGTGCTGTTATGAGCAAGAACAAATTACAGAAATTTGCGGAAATGTATGAATTTGATCATGTGTATCAAAATTTTTCTTTCAAGAAGCCGCAATTAATTACTAAGGATAAACGAGAAGTGGAACTCCGAGGTTTATGGCAAGAGGTACATTTTAAAAATAAGAATCCTATCACGCTGGAACTAGCTTGTGGAAAAGGCGAATACACGGTGGGACTGGCTGCGAGTTTTCCTGAAAGAAATTTTATCGGTATTGATATCAAGGGGGCAAGGATGTGGCGAGGCGCTCGACGCGTAAAAGAGCAACAATTGAGTAATGCCGCTTTTTTAAGGACGCGGATTGAGTTGATTACAGAATTTTTTGAAAAGGGTGAGGTCGATGAGATATGGATTACATTTCCCGATCCCTTTCCCAAGGATAGGGATGAGAATAATCGCTTGACCAGTCCTGCCTTTCTCGAGAGATATAGGAAGGTATTGAAGAAAGGTGGCAAGATCCACTTGAAAACGGATAGCGATTCCTTGTATGCTTATTCTTGTTTGGTACCGGAATTTTATGAGCCGCTACAATTAATCGAGAAGAACGACGATATATATCATACTGATGGCGAATTAATGAGGGAGCTGGAGATTAAAACATTTTATGAGAAAATGCATCTTGAAAACGGAAAGCGCATTAAATACGCCTTATTTCTATTAAATTAAAACTCGTATTATGGAGAATATTGAATCAACTACCAGCTACTGGAAAACTATAATTCTTGTCTTTCACCTCATCATTACAGCACTTTCATGGGTTGCGCCATTTCTCGTCTCCTGGTATCTCATTGTACCGGTGTACCTCCTGGTAATGATTCAATTTATGATATTCGGTCGATGTCTCGTGAATGATGCACATGACTTAAAGCACAATGGCGAGGATACCATCTATTCATTTGCTCTAGAAGCTTGCGGCATTCAGGTGAATAAACCACGGCTATACTTTTTTGTCAGAAAATTGCTTTATCCATTCCTTATCACTGTAACACTTGTGTGGCAGCTCGGCCTAGGGATTGAAGCGCTGTGGTTTTAGGTTGTGAAGTCGTGAAGTCGTGAAGTTGTGAAGGCGTGAAGGCGTAAGTCGTAAGTGAGTGGCTACACCACTACTTAGCTACTCGCTGAGTAGGAAATTGACTACTGATTTCTGACTCCTGATATCCTGCTTCCTGCCTCCTAAAAAATAAGCTCTATAGATTGTTTAAGGTCTTTACTCAGACTTAATGCAACAGGACAGGTACGTGAAATATGTTTAATGATTTTCTTGTGCTTGTCACTATAATCATTGGGAGGAAAAAGGAGTTTAATCTTGATTTCGCTTATTCTCCGTGGATTGGAAGCCATAATCTTAGTCACCTCGGCTTTGGCTCCTTTCACTGAAAATCCATGCTCTTCACCCGAAATACCCATAATCGTGAGCATACAAGCTGCAAGAGATGTGGAGGCAAGGTCAGTAGGAGAGAAAGCTTCACCTTTGCCATGATTGTCCGTAGGCGCGTCGGTGATTATCTGTACTCCGGACTTGAGGTGTACGGCTTCTGTTCTTAATCCCCCGGTATATGTAATTTCAAAGTTGTGCATAATATGTTGGTGTTTTATATTTTGTGGCCCTAATTTACGGATAATTGATGATTTCTGAGCATTTTCATCCTGCACCTTATAGTTTGTGAGGAGAGCCGCCTATTCCACGGTCCCTCTTGCCGGAAAGAATGGGAGAGGGCACAGGGAAAATCTTTACATCCACTCCTTTTTACTGGCCTCAAGCCGATAAATGAGATAATCTCTGAGTTTAACACCTTCATCGTAGCCTATATAAGGATAAGAAATATGGCCACCGGCAGTAAATATCACGATACTACAGAGTTCTTTCCTCGATTGGTATGGCGTCTGGGTGATCATGACATTTTGAATCTTGGGATAATCGGTGAATATTTTTGTCGTGTTGATCATGCCTCCGTGTCGAATAATGTGGTCTTCACAGATTTCTAGATTCAATTTTTTATACCAGAGATGAATCAGAAAGTAAAGAAGAGGAATAGCTATCAGAGGAATAAGGCCTATTAATCCACTGAAATAATAAGCTACTGCTGAAAAAAGTACTGCAGGAATGACAGCGATGAAGAAAAAGCGACGATATTTTATTACGGAACGGGATTTGATGGCAATCGGATTGAGAAAGTCCGTTTGCTGTAAAGCAAATGACCTGAAAGTGTCCAGTTCAGCACTTCTTATGCCGGGAATAGAAATAGATTTTTTCAACATTTCATCGGAAGAAACTGGTTGTTGAATATTGATACTTATGATGTCAATAAGCTTCCTCAAGGGATTGCTTTCCTCAGTGTATAATTGGATACGTTGACTTTTTACAGCTTGTTCCTGGCGATTAAAAAGACCGGATATAACCCGGAGATAGGTGCCATCATATCTGACATTGAGCCTGAAATACCGTAGAAAAGCAAGCACGAGACTTATGATAAGGCTGACGATGATAATGGCAATGAAGAGATATAAAGTGATAAAAAGGTCAGAGGCAAATATGGATTGATAATTTTCAATTGCTGTGTCAAGCACTCTGTCTCCGAGAATGTCAAGTGCCTGAGAAAAAATAAATGCAAAGAAGGCAGCAATATAGCCCGCTGACTTCAGGTGATTCTGCGTAAGACCTATACGGAGCGTATCCAGAAAATTATGCTGTAAAATAGTCTCTACTTCTTGTATATGACTTCCGTCAAATGCTTCTGCGATAAGCTTTTCATTATCAATTGCATGGTCCATAAGTATTTCCCTCAGTGCTTGTGCATCCCCTTCATCCAATGCCAATATCTTAAGTTCATCTGCCCCGCTTCCGGCCGTATCAATCGTAAGTCCTCGCGTGTGCGTTACGCGGTGAATGATATTTTCATTGATCCGGACAACTTGAATGCGATCAAATGGAATTGAAACTCTGGAGCGCTTAAAAACGCCCTTGGAAATTATGATTTCATCTGCTTCAATATGGAATGTGTATCGCCAGTATTTCAGAATTCCTAGGCCAAGGGACAAAATAATTGATATTCCTCCTATCAGAATAAAGTAATAATCCGACCAACTTGAGGACCTACCGAGAAAATACACGAGGAGTAGGGGCCAGAACATCCCGACAATTTGACGTAGTGATTGACCCGCAATAAAAACAAGTGCATAGGGCGATTGCCGTTGATCCGTCAGAAATACGTCTGAATTACTCTTCCTCATTAAGTCCCGTTTTCTGAATGATGAACTTTCTGATACGCGCTGCTTCTTCAGGCAATAATCCGGGGATAACTAGGTCACTTCCCGAGCTCCCCGCAGTATAAACCTTGAGCCGCGATAAATCGAGAAGACTGTCCACCGGCCCTTGTTTTATCTCGCAGTGTTGAATCCGAGAAAAAGGCACTACGGTTTCAGTCTTCCATAATAGCCCTGTTCTATAGATGATATCTCGATTCCTCACCGCATAAGCCTTGCGGTTAAAGCCCATATAACGCAGAATGAGTGCAATAATGCCATAGAGGAGGACAATACCATAGCCTATAACAAGATAATAAAAGCCCCAGTTAAAAGAGAAGGTTAAGTACATCGTGTACGCAAGAAAAAGAAAACCGGTCATTATCAGTGCCCGGAATAGCAGGACATATCGGTAGGAAGATTCTAGTGGCAGAAATTCTACTTCTTCAATTTGCGGAAGCGTATCAATGAATACTTGGTCGTTCAGGAAGTTTCCGTGCATAGTTTAATTCTCTTTGTTTTCTTCACTTGCAATTGTGCCCCGGTAAATATATTCCAGTGACTTCAAGGCTGCAAGAATATTTAAAACATTATCTTTTACTAAGATAAGGTGATTCCTGCTTTGTTTTATGGTAAAACCATGCTGAATGCCCGATTGCGATATAAAATCAAGGATTTTCTTGAATATCGGACTTTCATAATAGGCTGATTGTGGGTTAAGGACAAAATAGCAGCGCAGTTTGTGGTTCTTGAAAGATATCCGTTCTAGTCCCATATCCTTGGCGAGCCAGCGCAAGCGTAGGCCATTGAAGAGATACTCTACTTCTTCCGGAATAGGTCCAAATCTATCTTTTAAAGCTTTCGCAAATTTCTCGATGCCTTCCTCATCCGTAATATTATTCAGTTGCGTGTATAAACTCAGTCGCTCCTGGATATTGGTAATATAATCATCGGGAATATGTAGTGGTGAATCTACATCGATCGTGACATCTTGGATAAAATGCTTTTGTTTCTGCAGATCTTCTTTGAATATATCTTTGAATTCTTTTTCTTTTAATTCTTGTATTGCTTCCTCTAGGATTTTGGTATATGTCTGGTAACCGATATCGGCGATGAAACCGGATTGCTCTGCACCGAGTAAATTGCCTGCTCCACGGATATCGAGGTCGCGCATAGCAATATTAAAACCATCTCCCAGCTCAGAGAATTCTTCCAGTGTCTTAAGCCTTTTCTTGGCATCTTCAGTTAAGGAAGAGAAAGGAGGGCAGAAAAGATAGCAATATGCCTTGCGATTGGATCGACCGACACGGCCGCGGAGCTGATGAAGGTCACTTAAGCCATAGTGATGGGCATTATTGATAATCATGGTATTGGCATTGGGGATGTCGAGACCTGTTTCAATGATATTGGTACACACGAGAACGTCATGGCTACCGTCGATAAAATCTGTCAGTGTTTTTTCCAGACTTTTGGCTTCCATCTGTCCATGTGCCATAGCAATATCCAGGTCCGGGCACAAGCGCTTGACCAGAGCAGCCATTTCCGGAAGGGATTTTACCCTGTTGTGCACAAAGAATACTTGGCCACCGCGATTAATTTCGTAATAGATGGCCTCCTTAATCAATTCCCTGTTAAAGGTCCGTATTTCTGTGTGGATAGGCCGCCGATTGGGTGGTGGTGTACTCATGATAGAGAGGTCTCGTGCCGACATTAAGGCAAATTGCAATGTCCGAGGTATCGGTGTCGCGGTCATTGTAAGCGTATCGACATTCACTTTCAGGCTGCGGAGTTTTTCCTTGGCTGTTACGCCGAATTTCTGTTCCTCATCAATAATCAGCAGGCCGAGGTCTTTAAACCCGACGCGCTTGTTTAAGAGGGCATGTGTACCTATGATAATATCAATTTTCCCTGCTTTTAAGCGCGCGTAGATTTCTTTTTTCTCGGCACTCGTCCTGAATCGATTAATATAATCAATCTCTACCCCAAATTCACTTAGCCTATCTTTAAAAGTCCTGTAATGTTGCAGTGCCAGTATTGTTGTGGGAACGAGCATTGCTATTTGTTTTCCTCCCAGTACAACTTTAAATGCGGCGCGTACGGCAACCTCAGTTTTGCCGAATCCGGCATCCCCACAGATCAATCTATCCATCGGATATTTCTTCTGCAAGTCTGCCTTTACTTCTTGTGTAGCTTTTAATTGGTCCGGAGTATCTTCATAGATGAAAGAGGCTTCGAGCTCATTCTGCATATAACCATCAGCCGGATAAGAAATGCCCTCCGATATACGACGTTTGGCATAGAGTTTAATGAGCTCACCGGCAATTTCCTTGACCTTTCTCTTGGTTTTACGCTTTAATCGTTTCCATGTGTCGGAACCCAATTTGCTTAGTTTCGGCGCTTTTCCATCTTTTCCTACATACTTGGAAATCTTGTGTAGCGAATGAATGGAGACATAAAGGACATCCGAGTTCTTGTAGATGAGGCGGACGGATTCCTGGACATGGCCATTAATATCGATCTTCTCCAATCCCGAAAATTTTCCTACTCCGTGATCGATATGTGTGACGAAGTTACCCGGTTGTAACTCACGGAGCATTTTTAAGGACAATGCTCTGTCCTTGGAAAAGCCTTTCCGTAAAGAATAACGGTGAAATCTATTGAAAATCTGATGATCGGTAAAGCAAGCTTGACGCGTACCATAGTCGGTAAAGCCCTCGTGAATAGCCGTGTAAATCGGGGTGAATCTGACATTGGCTCTGAGGTCGTCACATATTGCTATTAGTCGCTCAATCTGCTTTTTATTTCCGGAGAAGATATAGTTCTCAATACCTTCTTCCGTATTTTTATTCAAGGCCTCGATGAGAAGCTTGAAATTCTTGTTAAAAGAAGGCTGGGGGCTGGCATGGCAGTCAATTTCTCTGATTTTGTGCTCGATGGAATGGTTCAATCTGAGAAATACCATACGCATTTCCTCGAGTTGTGCCATAAAATCAGCTATATCAACTACAGATTCTTCGTTTAGAATGGCATTGAGTTCCTCATTATTGTCAACTTTGGGTTCTTTCAATTTTCGATGAAAAGATTCCGAACATCTTTCCAGCCTATCCTTCAATGACAATGGGTCGGAAAGCCAGATGAGGTCACTTGCGTCAAATAGACGGAGGAAAGATATTTTCTCGTCATCCCGGAACTCTGTATTGACATTGGGGATTATGGTGAGTTCTGCAATTTCTTTTCTCGACAATTGGCTTACCGGATCGAATGTCCTGATACTTTCTATTTCTTCATCAAATAATTCTATTCTATAGGGCCACGAGTGCCCAAAACTGAAGATATCGATTATTCCTCCGCGGATGGAATATTGTCCCGGTTCATAAACAAAGTCTTCTCGTGTAAAGCCATATTCATATAAGGTGTCAATGAGCTTGTCATAATCAATATCTTCTCCCTTGATGATATTTAGACGATTGGACTCGATTGCCTGAGGGCTTACGATTTTTTCATAAATAGCTTCTGGATAGCTGATGATGATTTCTCCGGATGCTTGCTCTCTGGTCAGCCGTGTGATTGTTTCGGTACGATGTAATATGCTATTCTGATTCAGTCCGGTATAGTTCTGGGGCCGCTTAAATGAATCAGGGAAAAAGAGGATGTTGTTGCGCCGACTGATGTTTTCTAGGGTATTATATATGAAGGCAGCTTCTTCTTTGTCTCCGGCCAGATAAAGCTGACGTTCATTTATCTGCGCACAGAGCCCTTCCAGAAGAAATGCAAGCTGTGAACCGGCCCAGTTTTTTAGGTATATTGATCGCAGGCTATCCTGTTTCAGTGCTTCAATAAACTCGGCTATAACCGGAGATTTGTTTTCATAATGTTGTAAGAGATTCTGTAAGTCACTCACTGCGATTGCTCCTTTTTTCTGTTCAAAGTATTATTTGCCGGTATTCCCATAGCAGATAAGCATGACTCGGCGGAAATAGTTGCAAATCTACTTAATTAGATCCTTTTATCTAAATGCGCTTTTGTTGAGGCTAAGGATAAGGCTGAGAAAGCTTGTGGGGTATGAAGGGATCAGGGGTCAGGGATCAGGGATCAGGGATCAGGGGTCAGGAAGTAGGAGGCAGGGACCAGGAATCAGGTCAATGAATTTTTGGGTATCGGTTCGCACGGTGGTTCCTAGCGTCGTCGAAGGGCCGTGCGAACCTACGTGCTTGTTGCTCTCTTTATTATCGCGAATTTGCGAATTAGCGCATCTGCAATTTTGCACCTTTACGCCTTCCGACTGCAGCGTAGCTGCCTAGCTACTCCGGTGAAGCCGGCACCAGTCAAGAGAATATGAACTTTCCTAAGTTTTTAGATTTCTAAATTTCTAATGATTTGCGGAAGCAAAATATTTTATAGCTTAGCGAGTGCATTAATGAGATTATGGGAGAATGGAAGTATATGGAATTAAAAAAACGCAAATATCCGGCTAAGATAATTCTCTTCGGAGAGTATACTGTGGGAGCAGGGGGCACGGCTCTAGCCATGCCATACCCGAGTTTTTCTGCTAGATGGGCTCATGATGAGAGGAATTATGATTTACTTTCAGATTATTATACTTATCTCGAGGAGAAGGAATATGCATTTCTGGATTATTCGCGGCTGGAAGATCTTAAGGAAGAGCGCCACGGACTAGATTGCAATATTCCCATCGGCTATGGATTGGGCTCTTCAGGAGCGATAACTGCTGCGATTTATGATAGCATTTGCGGAAGCTATGAGGAAAAAAGTTATGTGGAGTTAAAAGAAGAATTGGGGCTTATGGAGAGCTATTATCACGGGTCGAGCTCAGGGACTGACCCTCTTGTTTCCTTGATAAATCAACCGCTTCATATCGGCGAGCATAAAATTACGGTACTAGGCAAGCAAGGGGCGAAGGACTTCGGGGAATGGCAATTGTTTATGTATGATAGCGGGAAAGCGAGGTTGAGCCAGTCTTTTATTGAATTTTTTACGGAGAAATCAGCTGAGACCGCATTTAATCGTGATTTTCTTGTTCCGATGAAGGAGCATGTTGCAGCTGCTATTGAGGCATACCTGAGCAGCGATGTTGATCTTCTGACGCATTTCCGGGAAATAAGTAGGATGGAATATGAGTTTATGCAACCGATGATTATTGAGTCGATTGATAAGTTGTGGCGCCGTGGTCTTTCTAGTGGTGAGTTTTATTTTAAACTCTGCGGTGCAGGTGGAGGTGGAATGTATTATGTCTATGGTCGGACCGATGCAATTGCCGATTTGCGGGATCACCTTATTCCGTTGTAAGGTGCGTGGGATCGCGTCGACTCACGAGGACAAATGCCGGCGGCACATTCAAGGGAACGAAATTTACATCGACATTTCCAAATATGCTTTTATAGAGCTTCTTCATCGTAGGGGAGTAGTGAATCTGGACATAAGGGGCATTGTCTCGCATATTATCTCGGCATAGTTCAATAATCAGATACCGAATTTCATCGGGGACAACAATAAATGGAATTGCAGATATCACGGTATCCAATATCGGGAAGTCGTGTTTTTCCATATATTCCGGCAATTTTTCTGCGGTATCTTCAATGACAATAAGCCTGTCATCATCTATTGCGCGCAAGGTTTCACAGAAAGTAGGATTCACTTCAAATGTCATGAGCCTAGCATCCGGTGACATACGTTCTAGGATGAAATTGGTTATCACACCATCACCTGCACCGAGTTCTACGAGGAACTTTGCATTTTTATAGTCCACTTGGTCAGCCATTTTCTTGCAGACGAATCTCGAACTTCTTGTCAAGGTGCCTACTGTCTTAAAATGGTTAAGACTTTCTTTAAGGAATTTAATTTTTTTCATATCTGTAAGTATTATTCATCACCCGTACCGAGGTATGCTTTCAATTCAGGATACTCGTTGACGGATGCTTTTAGTTCATCATGTGTCAGACGCATCCCATGAATATATGGAACGATAAAAGCGCCGTCAATTCCCATCGCTCTGATTTTATCGCGATACTGAAGTGCTTTGTCATAGCGCGTAAACAAGCCCATCGTGTACTTGTATAGTCCGGAATCACCGAGCTTATGGATCAAGACATTTTCTCCTTCTTCAATAAGTGGCGAAGAGTATTTCTGACCTACTGAGGCGACCTGCACGCGGAAAGATAAGCCTGAATTATAGCTATTGAAGATTTTAAATGCTGTCTGATCGGCATCCGGTGGAATTTTCGGTAATTTATATGTTATTGTGAGTGGATACATCTCTGTATCGGTAAAGTAAAAGTCAACGCGCGTATTAACTCCTTTAGGGATATGGCCACCTCCGATATACCTGGAGACTGCAAGTGGATAGGCTGATCCACAGCCGGTAATCTGTATGCGATTGCCATCAATACCCTTATTTTTCAGATAATTGGCTATCTGTTCTCCGGTTTTGACACTAAAATAGAGGTCGAGAGCTTTCTTGAGATCGGTGCTTGAGAACACTTGAATCCGCAACTTGATTGCCGGATATGTATGCATTAAGTCTGCTATCTTATCGTATTCTTTTATCGTGGAAGGACGCATGACATTTCCATCGGAATACATAACTGAGGAAATGCTCACATCGCGTGGCTCCATAGTAATTCTGTCTGGATTATTTGTTTCGATAGGGCCTTGAATAACATGAGAAACGACGGCCGGGAAGGGAATCTGTGTTGCCGATAGTTGCTTTTTTAAATAGCCTGTATATAAATCGTAGCCACCATAGCCTGATTTCCTATCGGAACTGAAGAAGCAGGTTACTCGGTCTATCGACATGGCAAAATGTATATCGTTTCCGGCGCTATTTAAAGGAGCCCCCATATTTTCGACATTTATGTACCTTCTGCTTTCATCATTCCACTCAGCAGTAAAGAAATCATAAGCACCGAGGCTATTGGGCCTATCGCTGCTGAAGATTATTGTGAGGAAATCACTGGAAATGTACGGGCTGCGCTCGTTGTACGGGCTGTTTATTGTAGGACCCAGGTTACGTGGAATCGACCAGCTGTCACCTGTCTTATGCATTATGTATAAATCGTAGCCACCATATCCGCCATCTCTGATCGAGGCAAATACTATCGTGGAGTCATTGAGAATCTGAAAATCCTGATCTCCGTACATCGGATCGGCCGGTAGATGTACGATGTTTTTAAATTCCTTAGCTTGTATGCCGAAGGTATCCGTACATAAATATCCAAAGTACCGATCCTTCCCGGTAAAATAATACGCCACCTGCCCACTCGGTGAGAAGCCGTATAGTATTTCCGAATCGTCTGTATTCAACCGGGGATTCATAAAGCACTTATTCTGCCAGATGCCTTGAGCTACTTGAATAGTATAGATGTCCGTCGGTTGTTGTTCATAGGACTTAACCTCTTCTTGCATAGAATCGGGTATCGTCTCGGCCGAAAAGTATAATTTATAGGAGGAACTCTTGCTCACAACAGGGTAAAACTCGTCAAATATGGAGTTCACTTTACTTCCCATATTATCGACATAAGCCCGACTGTCGTAATTGATGATTTTTCTTGCATTGCCACATCTTATCAGATGCGCTTTACTTGCCTCAATGAGTTTCTCATCAGATCCTTGCACAATATACTTTTTATAGTATTCTGCAGCTTTATTAAATTGCTCAAGTCCGTGATAAGTACGTGCGATATAAAAATACAGGAGCTCGTCGGGATGCCTGTCGTAGTTCACGACAAGCAAGAGAGATTTTAAGGCATCGGCAAGCCGGTTTACATGGTAGTAAGAGATACCAAGCTCTCTGAGTACGTCCAGATTCTGGGGTTTGTACTGGTCAAATTCCTCAAGGTAACGCACCGCTTTGCGATATTTCCCTTCTTCATAAGCTCGATCTCCCATATCCTTCAAGTCCATGATCGTATTCTGTGCAATACTATCCATAGACGCCCCCAGGCATAAAAGTCCTACGATACAAGTTATGAAGTATTTCATTCCGCTGAGTTAAATCGTTCTTTCTTCATCAAATGCCTCGAGATAATCGGCTACTCTACGCAAGAATGAACCTCCCATCATTCCATCGACAACGCGGTGATCGTATGAGAGGGAAAGGAACATTTTATGTCGTATTCCGATCGTATCTCCGTTTTCAGTTTCGATAACTGCAGGCTTTTTCTTAATTGTCCCTGTTGCTAGAATTGCTACTTGAGGTTGATTAATAATCGGTGTGCCCATAACATTGCCAAATCCTCCGACATTGGTCAATGTGAAGGTGCCTCCCTGGATTTCTGCAGGCTTCAATTGATCATTTCTCGCCCTGTCCGCAAGGTCATTAACCCTTCTCGTAAGCCCGAGGAGATTTAACTCATCTGCATCGTGGATGACGGGAACGATAAGGTTGCCATCAGGCCGTGCAACTGCCATTCCGAGATTTACGTAGTGTTTCATGATGATTTTGTCACCCTTGACACTTACATTTACACCGGGGAAATCGCGGATTCCTTTTACGATTGCCTCCATAAATAAAGGGGTGTAGGTGATGTTCTCTCCATACTTGGCGATAAATGGTTTTTTATTTTTCTCTCTCCATTGAACGAGATTGGTAACATCAGCTTCCACAAATGATGTGACGTGAGGTGAGGTATGCTTACTGGTGACCATGTGATCGGCAATAAGTTTACGCATTCTGCCCATTTCGATGATTTCTTCTCCTTCTTTAAGGACGATTTCTTCATCTTGAACTGCTTTTCCTGAGCTTTTCTTTGACGCAACTTTTGATGTGGATACAGTAGCAGCTTTAGGAGTAGTGCTTGCAGTTTTTGTGTCTCTTGATTCTAGGTAAGCTAGAATGTCCGACTTCGTTACTCTATCATTCATTCCTGTACCTGCAATACTGTCCAGCTCTGCCTGACTTATTCCTTCAGCTTGAGCTATATTTCTCACGAGAGGGGAGTAGAAGCGATCAGATTGCGATGGAACACCTACCTGAGTTCCTGTATTCTTGCTGATATCTGGAATTTTTTTCGCAGCTACAGGCTCTTGTTTCTGAAAAGAAGCTTCGCTTTCTTGTTGATCTTCTTGTTCTTCCTCCGTAGAATTGTTTTGGTCTGTGGAAATGGAACCGGTGCCTGCTGCGTCTCCTTCAGTTTCAATAATGGCAATGGGTTTTCCGATTTCAACAACATCCTCAACATCGTAGAGAAGTTTAACTATAGTGCCTTCAACGGGGCTGGGAACCTCAGAATCCACCTTGTCGGTTGCAATTTCCAATACCGTTTCATCAACCTCAACATGGTCGCCCACGTTTTTTACCCAATTAAGGATGGTTGCTTCGATAATACTTTCGCCCATTTTAGGCATGATCAATTCTACTTGAGCCATGGTGTATATTATGTTAATTCTTTATGTCAAAATAAGACTGCAAAAATAACGATAATTCAAGCCAATAAAAATTTTCTTAAGAGTTTAAGGGATAAACTCGATGAAAGAATGATATTTTTACTGCGATTATGCGTTAAATTTAAGCGTTCTGTCCGATATTTACCTTTTCTATCTGCTACAGCAATCCAGATTGTGCCCACCGGTTTTTCCTCTGTTCCGCCACTCGGTCCCGCTATTCCGGAAAGGGCGATCGCATAATCGGCATTTAATATGCGACATGCGTTCATTGCCATTTCTTGCACTACCTGTTCCGAGACTGCTCCATATTGCTGAATACTAGTCGATTTTACTTGCAATAATTGCTCTTTTAGCTCATTGCTATATGCAATGACTGAACCTTTATAATAAGCTGACGCTCCCGGATGACTTGTCAATAAATGCGCTAGATATCCACCTGTGCAACTTTCAGCAGTTACCAATTGTTTATTTTTTTCTTTAAGTAGTCGCGCTATTACTTCCTCGATGCCTATGTCCTCTTCAGCATAGATAACTTCAGTTAATTGATTCCTCAGCCTTTCGGCAAATGCCTCCATTTCCTCAAGTGCTGTACTTTTATTGTCCCGATACGTAAGCCTTACCTTCACTTGAGAAGCTGAAGGGAGGAATGCGATTTCCATCTCCGGTGGCTTTGCCTCTGCAATCTCCTTTACTTTCTGAGCAATCCAAGTTTCAGATTTTCCTATTGTGGCAAATGTCTTGTGGATTATGGAAGGTCCTGCAGTCCATTTATGGATTAAATCGCGTCCGCCTCCTCGGAGCATTATTGCTTTCATTTCACTCGGTACACCCGGGAGTAAAATAAAAGCATTGCGCTCGTTTCTGTAGCTTATTCCCATAGCTGTTCCTTCCGGATTGTCGAGGAGAGACACTCCTTCAGGGAGGATAGATTGATGTTTGTGTAGCGCACTGATTTTATGCTCTCTACCTGCGTATGTCTGCTTTATGTGTTCCCATTGTTGCTTATTAAATGACATTTTTAGCTGTAAATGCTCTGCGAGAGTTGCCTTGGTACGGTCATCTTCGGTAGGACCCAGTCCGCCGGTTACTATAATAATACCCGAATCGCCGGAGATGTCTGTGAGAGCTTTTACGATGTCGCTCTGATTATCTCTGATAATCCGGGTATGGTTGACTTCACAAGCATCCGAAGCCAGTAAACGTATGAGCCACGAGGTATTGGTATCCTTTACTTGGCCGATGAGGAGTTCGTCACCGATGGCGATAATGCTTATTCTTTTATTAATCATTGATGAGATATTTAATACTCTTTACAGCATAAGCTTTTTGCCCTTGATTTGTTTTAATGAGGAGGTCACCACGGTGATTTATTCCATTGATCGTGCCCTTAAAAGTCTGTCCTGTATTGCGATCGTAAAATGAACTGAGTTTATTAAATCTAAACATATTTATGTAGTACTCATCGAGTAATTCAGCGTATTTCTCTGCTTTTAATTTATTGTAGTAATAATTGAGTTCATTGCACAATTGTAATACCAATAAATCTAAAGGCGGCAATTTTTTTTCCCCTTCATCGAGGAAGGCGATATCGTAGGGTGTATCGGGAATCACATCAAATGGAAAGATGTTTAAGCCGATACCTATGACTAATGATGAAAAATGGCGCTTCTTTATACTGGTCTTTAATAGTATGCCACAGAGTTTTCTGCGGTCGAGAAGGATATCATTGGGCCATTTAATCGTGGGATTTAAATTTTCAGCATAGTAAATCGATATTCTGTGTACTGCAAGACTTACGGCAATCGTAAGGTAAAAGTGTTTCAGCGGGGAGAGGAAGGACGGGAACAAGATGACTGACATAGTAACTGCTTTATGAGCCTCGGTGTACCATGAACTGCCAAGCTGTCCGATTCCGTCTGCCTGATAGTCTGTAAATATAACCGTTCCATCCTTTGGCGGAGTATTTGCGGTAAGCAGATTATGAGCATAGACATTTGTGGAAGCTAAAGTAGGTTTATGGATTAAAACATTTCCGATATTTCCTACGTTATCTTTTAAATGTAAGCTACTGCGAGTATCTTTGTTTTTATTTACTTGCATAGGCAACAATAATAAGGGATAAAGTATTATCAGAAGGTATTTTTTCATTAAAAATTCAGAAATATTCAGAGCGAGAAGAAAGTCATTCAACCCGATATAATTGTGACAGACGCACTAGTTGAGGCTATTATAAATGCTATTCAAGATGTGCAAGGGAAGCGGATCGTATCACTGGACTTACGCGAGTTAAATGATGCTCCTGCAAGTTACTTTGTAATCTGCAGTGGGGAATCGCGTAGGAAGATACAGGCTATATCGGAGCGGATTGAAGAATATGTGAAAGAAGAAACGGGGACAAGACCCGTTCATATTGAAGGTCAAGAGAATAAAAACTGGGTATTGATAGATTATTTTAACGTGGTGGTACATATATTTCATCCTACGGCAAGAGATTTTTATGAACTCGACGAGTTGTGGGGCGATGCGCAGATAGTTATGCATACGGATGAGTAAAGCATTGTCAGATAGTTCTATATACACAAGAGAAGAAAATATAAATAATTGAATGAGTAGTAGTACGGGAGGAAAAAAAGGACAGAATAAAAAGCCTAAGAGTAATTTTAATTTTAGCTCCTTATGGATTTATGGCATAATTATTCTTGTCTTTATCGTTTTTAACCTATTCGGGTCAGGAACGTTTGACAATAAGCCGATTACGATGTCGCGCTTTGAGAAAATTGCTCGCGCAGGGGATATTCAGAAGCTTGAGATCGTAAACCAGAAATACGCACAAGTATATCTGAAACAGGATGCGCTCAATGAAGCCAAGTATAAGGATGCCAATCGGACGAGCTTCGGTAACCGACAAGCCAATTACAGTTTCAATATCGGCTCCCTGGAGGTATTTGCCAAGCGCTTAAATGAACTTAACCAGCAATTGCCCGAGTCTCGACAGATCGAACCACAATATGTCGAGCAACAGAATTGGATAGGTCCTATCTTGAGCTGGGTAATTCCTATAGCTTTATTTGTAGGTATATGGTTATTCCTCTTCCGTCGCATGAGTGGTGGTAAAGGAGGTCCGGGCTCACAGATATTTAATATTGGGAAGAGTAAGGCGACTCTATTTGACAATGATACTAAGGTTAAAGTAACATTTGAAGACGTAGCGGGACTGGATGAGGCTAAGGAAGAAGTGATGGAAATCGTTTCATTTCTGAAGAATCCGACAAAATATACAGCGCTGGGAGGTAAAATCCCCAAGGGTGTGCTTCTTGTCGGCCCTCCGGGGACAGGTAAAACACTATTGGCAAAGGCAGTTGCCGGTGAGGCCAATGTGCCTTTTTTCTCGATATCTGGTTCTGATTTTGTAGAAATGTTTGTCGGTGTAGGGGCATCGCGTGTACGAGATTTATTTAAAACAGCACGAGAAAAAGCACCATGTATCATCTTTATTGACGAGATTGATGCCATCGGTAGAACGCGCGGAAGAAATAGCATGACCGGAGGGAACGATGAAAGGGAGAATACTTTGAATCAGCTTCTCGTTGAGATGGATGGATTTTCTACGGATAAAGGCGTTATCCTGATGGCTGCAACCAATAGGCCGGACGTATTAGACAAGGCTTTAATGAGGCCGGGAAGATTTGATCGACAGATAGGTATTGATCGACCGGATTTAAAAGGACGCGTCGGAATTTTTAAAGTACACTTGAAAGATATTAAAACTTGTGAAAGCTTAGATACACAAGTATTGGCAGAGATGACGCCCGGATTTGCCGGTGCGGATATTGCCAATGTCTGTAATGAGGCTGCTCTCATCGCTGCTCGACGCAATAAAAAATGCGTTGATATGGATGACTTTAACTATGCTCTTGACAGAGTTATCGGCGGGCTGGAGAAGAAGAACAAGTTTATCTCTCCCAAAGAGAAGGAGATTATCGCTTATCACGAAGCAGGACACGCGATATGTGGCTGGTTCCTCGAGCATGCCTCTCCACTTGTTAAAGTAACAATAGTTCCTCGCGGAATAGGGACACTAGGTTATGCGCAATATCTACCCAAGGAAGAATACATCACGAGAAAAGAACAGTTGCTTGACAGAATGTGCATGACATTCGGTGGTCGTGCTGCAGAGGAGATTATTTTTGGCAAAATATCTACTGGAGCGCAGAACGATCTCGATCAAGTGACCAAGATGGCCTACTCAATGGTTGTCATCTATGGAATGGATAAAGATGTAGGACAAGTTTCCTTCCATGGACTTTCTCAAGATCAATTCCAGAAACCTTACTCTGAAGAGACTTCATCGATGATCGATAAGGCTGTGAGAAAGCTTGTTATTGAGCAGTACGATCGAGCTAAAGAACTCTTGATGGAAAGGCGAGAGGAACTGGAAATCCTTGCTCAACAACTACTGGATAAAGAGGTACTTGTCAAATCCGATGTAATTAAATTAATCGGACCAAGGCCATTTGACGATAAGACGCCTCATGAACTTGCGGAGGAAGGTATTCACAATAAAGGTATTGCCAAGAATAAAACGACTCAATCCCAAAACGGCGAAGGGAATAAAACAGATGATTCTGAAGAATCCTTACCCGTTGATGATAATGTAGGCTAGACTAGAAAGCTCATCGTAATATTATTTATGATAAAATGCATAGGATGTACCACTGCAGCTACATCTTTATAAATTTTCCTGCATAAAATTGATCTGAGTCTCTCAGGCGATAAAAATAGGTTCCTTGCATGAAGTTATCTACATGGATAGAAAAGGAAGCTCCCTTAAAGCTCTCCTTATAGATTAATTGCCCGGCACTATTCCATATATGCAATTCAGTAACTTCACTTGTATAATCCCTTTCAAAGTGGATTGTTGAGCTTGTTACGCTTGGGTAAACATGAACATCCATCTCTGTATAATCCACCGTTGAATTTGTGCTCATAGAGTCAATGTAGAGCTTGGCTGTCATGGCATTTATAAGGCCATATCCCCAGATATTATTGGGGATTGAATCCGTGTAGCAAGAAAGTGTGTCAGGCAATAGTGGGATAGCGGATTGCTGGATGATATTCATAATCCGGTAAGGCTTCCCTTTAAGGGTAGGATATGCAGATAATAATAATGCTGCCATTCCGGCAACATGAGGGCCGGCCATGCTCGTGCCGCTGGATTGGCGATAGCTATTTCCCGGATAAGAAGAATACACTCTTACGCCCGGTGCTACGACATTGGGTTTTACTCTGAATGAACTGTCCACGGTAACAGGTCCACGGCTACTGAATCTTGCAACGATGCTATCTTCTGCGACAGCACCTATGCTGAAACTATTTTCATAGATTGCAGCCGGGGTTTTAACTGATGCACAGAATGGACCTTCATTGCCTGCCGATACGACGACGAGCACACCTGCATTGGTCAAGTTGTTGACAGCTTGTTCAAGGAGCTCAAAATTGGATTTGTTGCAGCCTTCACCTAGTGTGCAAGCCCATGAATTATTTATGATATCCGGTGCAAGTTTCGGTTTGGGATTTTCTCCCGACAAGTCGGTGGGAGCGAGGAAGAATTGAAAGCACTCGAGATAAGTTGAAGGCCGTCCGATGCCGCCTTCCATATTTCTACATCCGATCCACTCGGCTTCAGGAGCAATCCCAAATATTCTGTCGCTGACATCTTGACCTATCATAGTTCCCATGGTATGTGTTCCATGCCCATGGTCATCACATGGTGCAGTGAGATTGTAACCACAGGGATTGGCACGACTTGTGTCAAATGATTCATGGATTGCATCGTGCCAGTTGTAGTTGTGATCTGCACTCGTATCACTCAATGTCCCCCGATAAGCAGGTCGCAATGCCGGATGCGTCCAGTCGTATCCGGTATCTTGCCCGGCAATGACAACACCTCCACCGCGTGCATGAGTTTCTTCCCAGAATTCAGGAACCGCTATCATGTCGAGTCCATAGGTATATTCAGCTCTTAATTGAGGTCTTGAGCCCGAGATGACAGTATTGTCGAGTGCGAGGTCATTCTCTTGCTTGAAATCGGGCATGATTCTTTTTACTTCCGGGTAAGCCGTGATGTGAACTGCTTCACTCTTATTTACAACAGCACTTATTGCGTTTACAATATAAAAATCCCTGTGGGGGATTGCTTGCGATTGCAGATAGGATTTTATTCTCTTTTGACTTGATTGTGCGACTGTCGTCAAGGCATTGTACATAAATCTTGCTTTCCCCACTTTGGACATTTTTCTGAGATCCATGGACAACTGTGGCTGCCCGTAGAATTCAATGAGGACGTGTACGCGTTCTTTGGAGTGGAATGCCTGGCGTATTTCTTTATCAATTTTATTATTCGCTTGCGCAAATGTGAGTATCGGTATCAATAAGAATCCGAGTAGTGTTGATAATTTCATTTCTGATGCTTTATTTTTTATGAGAAACCAAAGGTAAAAAATATGGAGAATTTTGTGAAGCTGTAATGTTGTGGAGTTGTAAAGTTGTAAAGTCGTAAGGTTGTAAAGTTGTAAAGTCGTAAAGTTGTTAAGTTGTAAAGTCGTAAAGTTGTAAAGTTGTAAGGTTGTAAAGTTGTAAAGTTGTAAAGTTGTAAAGTCGTAAGGTTGTATAGTCGTAAAGTTGTGGAGTTGTAAAGTCGTAAAGTTGTTAAGTTGTAAAGTCGTAAAGTTGTTAAGTCGTAAAGTTGTAAAGTCGTAAGGTTGTAAAGTTGTAAAGTTGTAAAGTTGTAAGGTTGTAAAGTTGTAAAGTTGTAAAGTTGTAAAGTTGTTAAGTCGTAAAGTCGTGAAGGCGTGAAGGCGTGAGCACATCAGCAGAACAATGAGAATCGGCTCAACTGCTAATTCGACAAAGCTTATATAACTAGTTCTATTGAATGGTCATTAAATCAGGATTCCATAGATACAATGATTTATCTCAGCAATGTTATACTTCCTTTTCGCTCATGTTTTTTACCATCTTCATAAATTACTGTCATTCGATACATAAAGACACCTTGACTCAGTGCTTGACCTTTAAAAGTTCCATCCCATACCTTCAGCTCTCGATTGATTTCTTGTTTTTTAAGAAAGAAGATACGATCGCCATAGCGATTAAAAATACCTAGATCAGCAATAGCTTTTACCTGTGGTCCCGCACCGATAATCCACACATCATTAACCCCGTCATTATTGGGGCTGAAAGCATTAGGAGTGTAAACGTTTCTATTAATTTCAACTTGCACCTTGACACTGGCAGTGGCAGTACAGCCATCAATATTTGTCAATTCAGCAGTGATTGTCTGTGAATGTAGCGGTATTATCATAATAGAATCACAGATTCCATCGGTGCCTACACATCTGAATTGTCCATCGACTTGCCATTGGATGTCGGTAAAGTCAGAAGAAACATTAAGAATGAAAGGAAAATTTCATTGAACTGAGTATTATTAGCTTTCATAATTACAGAGTTTTAATTATAAATACTCCTTCGCCTTTTCATGCATAAAGCACATATACATTGCCCACACATATCAAATATCACACCTGTCCAAAACGTTTAAAAATGTGACATGATTTTCCCTATATTAGGGG